>DATEBA010000055.1:0-21946 GCA_035288045.1 Actinomycetota bacterium | reverse complement strand
CCCTCTCGTCCTGCCGTTCCTCCGCCATCCGATTCGAGAGGGCCCGAAGGACCTGCTCGCGGTCCTGGAGCTCCTTGTGCGCCTCCTCGAGCGCCCGGCTCCGGAAGAACATCTGCCTGGCGAACAGGAGCGGAGCAAGGACGGTAATGACGGACCAAATCCCGACGCCAGGCAACTTGTAGAACTTCGCCAGAACTGTCCCAACCACCCCCAACCCTAGATAGCTAACAAGGAACTCCTGACCTCGACCAAGAAGCTCCCTGAGAGCGCGATGTAGCCTGACGCGGTATGCCAAGCTCACGACAACTGCGACCAGTCCCAGATTGATCGAGTAGTCGACCAAGGTGGCGAGGAGGGCCGCTGGGAGAACCTTCGTCCAGGGTTCTTCCACCTTGGCGACGGCGTGGAATACGGAACTGGAGGCAAGGACGGCAAGAGCAACCTGAGACCTGTTGAACAGGGCTCTCAGTAGAGTCACCTCTCCCTTGAACTCTCGAGGGTCAAACGAGCCTAGAAGCGCAACGAGGGACGCTTCGGCAGGTAGGTATATCAGCGCGACAGCAATCAGAAGTGGGAAGCCCATGCTGACCTGGACGCCATGCCAAGTGGGCACCGGCATTAGCTCAACCCCTGCAGTCAGGATCCCCCAGACAAGTAGCCAGACGGCGTCCTCCCTAATCTGTCCTGCGCTGCGCGTGGCCAAGAAGGCGACGCCCACAAGAGTGGGCAGGACGACCAGCGCCGCGAACAACTCGGCAATCACTGGACTTCGCTGGGAGTCCGACTTCCCGATACTGGGCACTTTGAACCTTGCCCTCCCAATTAGTAGGAGAGCCCCATGGTGGTTGGCTCTGCGCGGAGAGTCAATCGCGCTCAGGTAGTTCTTCGAAGTACTGCGCTTGCAGTAGCGCTCTTAGGTGTCTTGTGTCCCCCGATCGGGGTGGCCGATAGTCGCATCCTGGGTCCCCCAAATGGGGGCCAGGTTGACATAGGCAACCGATGGGCGAACGGAGGGGGACTGAGTCCCCCGTCGTTGATAGACGGAAGGAGGTAGAGCGATGCGCGTGATGAAGCGACTTGCTCTGACCATCGGGTCGCTGCTCGCCCTCGTGCTCGCGGGCGGGGCGCACTACAAGTGGTAACGACTATCTTCATCGCCTGACAAGTGATCCGGCGCAGCCGCGCCGGATCACTCGTCTTGCGAGCCCGTCTGCTGGGACAAGGGAAAGCGTGCCCTCACTCTTGTCCCTGAGTTCGGGCGTGACTCAATTCCTATTGATCCTCCTCTCAATTCCACACGCTCCCGCATCAGCTGAATACCGACGTGCGTACCGGACTCCGCGCCTTCCGGCCGCCACCCGAGGCCATCGTCTTGAACCGAGAGCGTGACAACCCCGGGTACCTGCTCGATATCTACACTGATTCGGGTGGCCCCGGAATGCTTGACTGCATTCACGAGTGCCTCCCGCGCGACCTGATACACGGCCAGCTGGACATCTGGGTCCAGTTCCACAACGCGCACGCGAACGTCGATGTCTATTCCTGACTCCTCCGCCAGCTCCCGAGCCAGGAGATCGGTCGTCCTCGCCAGTCCATCGCGACCCAGAGGCGACTCGCGCAGTCCTTTGATCGCCCGGCGAAGTCCATCAGATGCGCTTTCGCTCGCACGCAGGAGCATTGGGAGATCTTCATCGAGTTGCAGTAGTCGTCCTGAACGCAGGTTCTCTCGGATCACGTTGGCATAGAGGGAAACGTTGTACAGGCTCTGCACGACGTCGTCATGCAACGAAGCAGCGATTCGCTGACGCTCGTCTCGCCTCTCCTCCCCAACTTGCCTGGTCACCTCTTGCAGGGCTGACTGCTTCTTCGCGATCTCTCGGGACACCTCTTCAACTCTTTGCGTCCCCGAGAAAGACCGGTGAGCCAGGACAATAGGCGACGCGAAGGCGAGGAGGCCCGCAATACCCACCTTCAAGTAGATCTCGGCCAACAAGAGGCCGAGAAAGCCAAAAGCCAAGTATGACGCCGCAAACGCGCTCATGGAACCAAGCCTCATCCGTTCCATGACCCGCAGAATCGACGTACGCTCCGGCAGGGCGAACGCAAGACCGACAAACAGGTAATTGACAGCAATGTCCACAAGAACGGCGAGCACCGCCGCCCCTACAGCGCTTGGCCACGACCCCAAACGACCACCAACTGCTTGAAATACCCATGCCGCCGCCATGACGCTAAGCGAGGTTTGCGCCCTGTTCAGAAGCGAGCGGGTCAACGAGATCTCGCGCCTCAGTTCTCGAAGATCCCAACAACCAACCGCAGCGATTAGGCCGCCAGCAACGGGCCCAAACACGAACGAGCCGCCCAGGAGCAAAGGGAGGTCCATGACGAGGTAAGGGCCACGACCGGAGGGTATCGGAGCTAGTCCGACCACGGCCACTAACCCGGACCACCACAACATGTCCCAGCCGGCCTCGCCGACTTGGGATTGATCAGCAAAGAGCCCAGTCGCGAGTACGGCAACGTCGGCCGAAACGGCAACAATAGAGAGCACTCGGACGGCCGTCGGTTCGGACGGCCTGGCATCGTGTGGCAGGCCGCGAACGGCTGTCGTCGCGGACAAGGACATGGGGCCCCCTCGTGTTCCGTGGCGGCCCCGGTCACGCCATCCGTCGATCCCTCTAGCGTTTCTAGCCGACCCCCCCACCCCGTGCAAATCCGGTCGTACCATCTGCCCGTGAAGCCGCACATCCTCCTCGTGGAGGACGAAGAGGCCATCTCCGAGCCCCTCGCCGAGCACCTCCAGCGGGAAGGGTTCACCGCAGACGTAGCGGCCACCGTAGAGGCCGCGCGCGCCGTCCTCGGCTCCCGTTCCCCCGACCTCATCCTGCTGGACGTAATGCTTCCCGACGGCGACGGGCGCGACCTCTGCAAGGAGATCCGCCGAACCTCCGACGTCCCGATCGTCATGCTCACCGCCCGTGGCGAGGAGATCGACCGCGTCCTCGGGCTCGAGCTTGGAGCAGACGACTACGTCGTGAAGCCCTTCTCTGCACGGGAGCTTGTAGCCCGGATCAGGGCGATCCTGCGCCGCGGCAAGGCCGAGCGGCCGACCGGGCCCATCGAGATCGGCGACCTGCGCCTAGACCCCGCTTCCAGAACGGTCACGCGGGCCGGCGAGCCGGTGGAGCTGGCGGCGCGCGAGTTCGATCTCCTGCAGCTCCTCATGGCGAACGTCGGGACCGTTGTGAAAAGAGAGGAGATCATGGACGAGGTCTGGGACCCACACTGGTTCGGACCTACCAAGACCCTCGACGTCCACATCTCCTGGCTCCGAAAGAAGCTCGGGGATGACGCCGACAGCCCACGCTTCATCTCCACGGTCCGAGGCGTCGGCTTCCGGTTCATCCCCGCAGAGGAGACAGGCACGACCTAGGAGGACGCCACGAAGGTACGTACCAGGCTCGTCCTCACCTTCGGCTACATCTTGCTGACGGTGATCGTCGCCCTCGAGGTCTTCCTCGTCATCACGCTCCGCCGGCGGGCACTCGCCGAGCTCGAGACGGCGGCGGTCGTCGAGGCGCAGTCGATCGCGGCACGGATCGGTCGCGAGTTCATGCTGCCGCGGCGGCAGGACGAGCTGCGAGATGAGTTGATGCCGAGGTTCGAGCCCCAGGTCGAGGGAAGGATCATCGTCGTCGATCGTGGCGGCACCCTGGTGGCCGACACGGAGGGCAACGCGTTCCTCGGAACGGAATACGCGACCCCGGGGCGACCCGAGCTCGTGACCGCGCTGGCGCAACAGCGGCCCGTCTCCGTCGTCCGATACAGCGACGAGCTCGGGACGGACATCATGGCCACGGCCGTCCCGATAATCGACGAGGCGTCCTTTTCCGGGGCGGTACGGATAACGCGGAGCACCGCCCAGGTGGGCGCCAACGTCGGCCGGATCGTGTTTGGGCTCGTCGCGATCGGGCTCGCGCCGCTCATCGCCGGCTTGGTCCTGGCCTTCGGGCTCGCGAACACCATCGCCAGACCCCTCGCGCGGCTGGCAGAGGCCGCTCGCCGCCTGGGGGGAGGCGATCTCTCCGTTCGCGCGGAAGAGGCACAGGGAGCGCGCGAGATCGAAGCGCTCGCCCACTCCTTCAACGATATGGCCGACCGGCTCGAGCGCACGGTCCGCGCCCAGCGCGAGTTCGTCGCGAATGCCTCCCACCAGCTCCGCACGCCGCTCACCGGTATGAAGCTCCGCCTCGAGTCGGCGGTCGGGGACGCGAACTCCGAGGACCTACGCCGCCAGCTTCAGGCCGCCGATCGCGAGGTCGACCGCCTCTCGGAGATCGTTGATCGGCTGCTCGTGATAGCGCGGCGGCTAGAAGCGGGCGAGTCCACGGTGGTCGATCTGGGGGAAGCAGCAGGGACGGCGCTCACTCGGTGGACCGAGCGCGGCGAGCGACTCGGCGCCCGACTGTCAGCCACCGGAGAGGGAGCCGCGGCCCAGGCGGATCCAACCGACGTCGCGCAGATCCTCGACAACCTGATCGACAACGCGATCGCCTACGCGCCGGGCCCGATCCTGATCGAGACCGGACGCGACGACTCCACCGCCTTCCTCGCCGTCGAGGATCGGGGCCTGGGCATCCCAGAGGAAGAGCGCACTGCCGTGCTCGAGCGCTTTTCCAGGGGAAAGGGTGCACCGGCCGGCGGGTCGGGGCTCGGTCTCGCGATCGTTCGGGAGCTTGCAGAGAAGTGGGGCGGCGAGGTCCGGCTAGGCGACGGTAACAACGGCGGGACGCGCATCGAGGTCCGCTTCATCGCAGGCGAGATCTGAACCTCCCCTTAACCATCCCTTAGGGCGAGCCGGCCTAGGCTGGCTCCGTGAAACGGATCCTGCTCGGCGTTGCATACGGGGTCGCCGGTCTCGCGTTCGTCGGCCTGCTGACGCTCGGCGCGTTCGCGCTGGCCGGCGAGGTGCTGAGCGAGCCGGCGCGCCCGGTACGCCTCCCCGAAGATGACAAGCTTATCCGGCAAGGGCCGACTCCGGATGCGGAGCCCACGCACTCCGAGCCCGGCGATGAGGACCGCAACGGCACGAAGCCGACCGAGACCCCGTCGGGGAACGGAGATGAGGACTCGGGCGACTCCGGGTCCGGCGACGATCGCGACGACAACTCCGGGTCGGACGACGACCGAGACGACAACTCCGGTTCGGGCTCGGACGACTCGGGGTCCGGCTCGGACAGCTCCGGGTCCGGGCTCGGCGACGGCTCGGACGACGACAACTCTGGGTCCGGCTCGGACAGCTCCGGATCCGGCTCAGGCGACGACTCCGATCACGACTCCGGCGACGACTCCGATCACGACTCCGGCGACGACTGAGCGGAAGCCTTATCCGCGTCTTTGCCCACCGCTCGCGATCAGCTAACCCGTAGCCAGCTAGCTTCGAAGCATCGCGAACCCACCGACCGAAGGAGGAGCGATGGACAAGAAGACGAAGTTGACGGCGATCCTGGGAGGGATCCTGCTCGTCGCCGGCCTGGCCGGCGGAGCCCTGGCGGCTGCCGACACGAACGATCCGAAGGGCGAGCCCGCGGTCGGGGTCGTGGCGGCCGACAGGTCCGACGACCCGGTCGAGGAGATATCCGAGGTCGAGGACCAGGCCGATCTCGAGGACGACGCCCGGCTGAAGGACGAGGACGACGATCAGGACGAGGAGGCCGAGGACGACGACTCGGACGACGGTGGCGATGACGACTCGGCCTTCGGCACCCAGGGTCAGACGGCCGACGACACCACGATCGGAGACGACACATCGGTCGGCACCGTCGACGACACCACTATCGGAGAGGACTCGGTCCAGGAAGACACGGCCGTTGACGACAACTCCGGCTACGGCAATGCCGACGATGACCAGGCCGAAGACGACAACTCCGGCCCGAGCGAGAACAGCGGCCCCGGCAACCCCAACGACCAGGGCGACAACGAGGACGACAACTCGGGCTCGGACGACGACCAGGGCGACCAGGGCGAGGACAACTAAGCGCCTAGGCAACGATCGCGGGCCACCCCTCGGCCCCCGAGCAGGCCCGGCGGAGACCGAAAGGTCTCCGCCGGGCCTTCCCCTTTGCGCCGTCGTATCCTCCGTGGGCCGGTCCGGGCGAGTGAGGTGAGATGGCGGGCAAGGACACGGGGCGCAAGTGGGTTCGGTTCCCGCTAAGGGCAGTGGCTCGTTTCATCGCCCGCAGTGGCAAGCGGATCGCGGTCACGCTCGCCGGCTTCGCCTTGATCCTGGTCGGGCTATTCCTATCTCTCCCAGGCATCCCCGGTCCCGGAGTCCTGGTGATGATCGGCGGCCTGGCGGTCCTGGCAACCGAGTACGTCTGGGCCGAGAGGATGCTGAACGTGATCAAGGCCAAGGCCGAGCAGGCCAAGCAGAAGGCGATCGAGAAGCGCGACCAGCGCCGCGAGCGGAAGGCCGCCAAGCGCGCGGCCAAGGGCTAGGTTCTTCCCATGAAGCTCGTCGACTGGGTCTGGTTCCCGTTCCGCGTCGTCATCCGGTTCATCGCCAAGAGCTGGAAGAGGATCGCTGTGACGGCGGCCGGGAGCCTGCTCGCGCTTGCCGGCGTCGCCTTCCTCGTGCTCCCCGGTCCGGGTCTCCTCCTCATCATCGCCGGGCTGGCGATCCTTGCAACCGAGTACGTGTGGGCTCAGCGAGCGCTCCAGTACGCGAAGGACAAGGCCCAGCAGGCCAAGGACAAGGTCCTCGGCAAGAAGCAGGAGCCCCCCGCCGAGGGCCAGGGATAAGCTGCCCAGGATGGGCAGGATCCTGATCGGCACGTCGAGCTGGACGGATCCGACGCTGGTCAAGGAGGGGAACTTCTACCCTCCCGAGGCGAAGTCGGCGGAGGCGCGCCTCAAGTACTACGCGACACAGTTCCCGCTCGTGGAGGTCGACTCCACGTATTACTTCCCCCCGTCGGAGCGAAACGCGGTCCTTTGGATCGAGCGGACTCCACCCGAGTTCACGTTCAACATCAAGGCCTACTCGCTCCTGACCAACCACCCGACGAAGCCCGACTCCCTCTACAAGGAGATCCGCGACGACCTTCCCTCGGAGCTCCTGGACAAGCGCAATCTCTACCGCGAGAACCTGCCCGACGACGCCGCCGAGGAGGTCTGGCGGCGGTTCCACGACGCCCTCATGCCGCTTCACTCAGCCGGGAAGCTCGGGGCCGTGCTGTTCCAGTTCCCACAGTGGTTCGTCATCTCCAAGAAGGCGAAGGCCTACATCGAGGAGACCGCCGACCGCCTGAAGGACTTCCGCGTCGCCGTCGAGTTCCGCCACAAGAGCTGGCTCGAGGAGAGGAACGCCGAGGAGACCCTCGCCTTCCTGGAAGAGCGAAACCTGCCGCTCGTGTGCGTCGACATGCCGCAGGGGTTCGACTCGAGCATCCCTCCGATCGCTGCCGCGACCGCGGACGACTTGTCGATGGTGAGATTCCACGGACGCGACCGTGAGGTGTGGGCGAAGAAGAACGTTCCGGCCTCGGAGCGGTTTCGCTATCTCTACGAGAAGGAGGAGCTCCAAGAGTGGGTCCCGCGGATCGAGGATCTGAAGGATTCCACGCGCGAGACCCACGTGCTCATGAACAACTGCTACCGGGATTACGCCGTCCGCGGCGCCCGCGATCTCCAGGCGATGCTGACGCTGGAATGAGTCAAGTCAGGTCGATTCCGCAGGACTCATCGCCAGAAAGGAGCCAGCCTCCCTGTCCGTCCGACCGGAATTGGGCGACGGCCGCTACTCGCCCCTCACGGACGACCCGGACGATAGGTGGCGTTGCCGACGGATAGCCTGCAAGCTCGACGACGTCATCGTCTAGGAGCTTCGGGTAGATCTCACGGACGAGCGCGACCGGGTCGGCCGTCCCCACGACCAGGAAGCCGTCGCCGGTGCCGGCGGCGACCACGTCGTCCTCGCCGCACTGGAGCTCGGTCGATGTCCACAGTCCCTCGGTATCGACGATCTGAAGGTCGCTTGCGACAACGAAACCGTCGTCAGAGCAGACGACGGTAAGAGGTCCAGGCGGGTACGAGCGAACGGTTTCGGTGACCCCGGAATCCGCCCGGAAGCTGTCGGGTTCCTGTCCCTCGACGTCGACCCGGATCGGGTGATCGAGGCCATTGTGGATGCGGAGATGCACCCCGTCGGGCTGGGGTCGCACGTTCGATTGATACGGAACTGACGCGGCAGGGTTGCAGTTCACTTCCGCGACGTCCGGGATCTCCGTCTGCTCGACCGGCTGGGGACTCGTGTCACTCGCGAGGTGCACCCGGATGAGGGTGAGGTCCATCGGGTCGACGGAGCGCCCACCCAGCGGGTCCTCTGCGAGCAGCTCCTCGGTGTCCGTGGGATCCGGGTCCCAGGCGGGACCGGAACCGACGACGTACACGTAGAGGTAGCCGTCGCTGACTTCGCCCGCGGCGCCCTCCAGGCAGTCTCCAGGAGGAACAATGAGGTCGATCTTCCCGGTCTCCGTCACTCGCTCGGAACCGAAGGACGCCTGGCACCCATCACCGAAGAACGAGCCGCCACCGATCGCCTGGGCTCCCTCCGGAACATCCACGTGCGCCTCAACGACCTGGCCCGGGGAAACCGCGAACGGAGGATCCAGGTCGACGCGGGTTCGATCGCCCCCGACCCAAGTCACGCTCCAGATCCCGCCCGGGCCCGTGAAGCCATGGAGGAACACCTCTGCCCGCTTGCCCAAACACGTCAGGCTGATCGGCTCACCCTCCGGAGGAGCGGGACAGGGCGCGGGCGGTGTGGTCACTTCCGCGACCGCGGCGTCGACGGGGCCTGGCACGATCTGGATCGACACCGTTGGATCGCTCCAGCCGAGCACTTCCGACGCGAAGCGTACCGCCGTAGATTCGCTCTCGAGGCGCCAGGGGTCCTCGCCGGAAACGACGCGTTGCTCTGCGGCCTCGATCTCGGAGAGGGTCCGCTCGGGCCACAGCGCGACGACCTGCGCGTTTTCCGCGTCCTCGCCCGCCGGTGGAACGATGGTCCCATTCCGGAACCCGGCCCACACACCAACTCCTCCCGCGACCGCGACGAGCACGGCGACAACGCCCGCGGATATCCGCTGATTCCGACGCTTCCGCCCACGGCGCTCGGAGAGGCGCTCGAACGCGTCTTCCCTCGCCGCGATGCGCTCGCCGACGCGATGCAGCACGCTCTTGAGGTCAATCATCGCCCAGGACCTCCCGCATCGCAGCCCGGCCCTGCGAGGCGAGCACGCGCACGGTCACCGCTTTCACGCCCAGGATCTCGCCGGCCTCGTCCGATCCGAACCCGAGCATCTCCACAAGGACGAGCGCTGCGCGCTGCCGCTCCGTGAGGCCGGCGAGCGCGCGCACGACGGCGTCCCGATCATCGGCCGCCTCGAAGGCGTCGGGCGTGGGCGCGGGACGGACGATCCGCCGCGCGACCCGGGCTGCACGGCGGAGCCGGCTCCGGAACGCGTTCATCCCGGTCCGGTACAGGTACCCGGTGGGGCTGTCCAGGCTCCGGACCCGGTCCCAGCGCTCCCAGACCGAGAGGAACGCCTCCTGCATCAGCTCCTCCGCCTCCTCGGCGCTCCCAGTGACGACGAACAGCGCCCGCAGCAGGCGAGCGTGCTCCGCCCGGAAGAAGGCCTCGAAGCTGTCGGCCTCTTCAGGCGGGAGACGCGGCCCTTGGGTCGCGGCGCTCACCGGCATCTCCATCCGCTCCATGAACGCTCCGAGCATGGGCGGCGTTTAGGGCCCGGGCAAGCCGATTTGTATCCGAAGCGCCCGGCGTGCTACCTAGGCCGAAGCCCGCAAGAAGGAGGACCCAGATGCAGAACCCTGACGCCTACGACGCGATCGTGGTGGGAGCCGGACACAACGGACTGGTCTGCGGCGCCTACCTCGCAAAGGCCGGCCTCCGAACGCTGATCCTCGAACGCCGCCCGATCGTCGGGGGCGCGTGCGTGACCGAAGAGGTTTGGCCCGGCTACAAGGTCTCCACGACCTCCTACGTGCTCTCCCTGTTCGCCGGTCGCATCATCCGGGAGCTCCGCATGAAGGATCACGGCTTCGAGCTGATCCCGACCGACAACCTGTTCGTTCCCTTCGAGGACGGGCGCGCGATGATCCTCTGGGACGACATCTCCAAGACCTGCAACGAGATAGCGCAGTTCTCCAAGAAGGACGCCGACGCCTACGTCGAATACGAGGCCTTCCTCGGCCGCGCGGCGCGGTTCGTCCGCGACATCATGTGGGTGACTCCGCCCGCCGGCCTGCGGCCGGGGGCGATGCGCGAGATCGGTCCGGTCCTGTGGCGCCTGCGGAAGATGGGGCGCGAGGCGATGCGGATAGTCGACCTCATGACGCAGTCCACCGCCGACTTCCTCGATCGGTGGTTCGAGTCCGACCAGCTCAAGGCGACGCTCGCGTACTACGGAAGCATCGGCACCTTCTCCGGTCCGAGCACGCCTGGATCCGCCTACGTGCTGCTGCACCACCTGATGGGCGAGCACGAGGGAGCCGGCGGCTGGGGCTTCGTTCGCGGGGGCATGGGGGGCGTCACTCAGTCCCTCGCGGGCGCCGCCCGGAGCTACGGCGCGACGATCGAGACCGAGGCGCCGGTCGAGCGCGTGCTCGTCGTCGAGGGTCGGGCGCGCGGGGTCGTGCTCGAGGACGGCCGCTCCTTCCGGGCCAAGGTCGTGATCTCCGGCGCCGACCCGAAGACCACCTACCTCAAGCTGATTGGCCGGGATCTCCTTGACCCCGAGATCGTCGAGGACGTGGAGTCGTTTCGCACCTACTCGACGGCGTTCAAAGTGAACCTCGCTCTGGACGGCCTGCCGACCTACACGGCCTTCGATCGCGAGAAGGTCGGGCTGCAGTTCCCCACCTATGCCCACATCGGACCCACGGTCGAGTACCTCGAGCGCGCCTACGACGACGCGAAGTACGGGCGTTTCTCCACGCGGCCGTTCATCTCGCCGGTCCTGCCGACGCTCGCCGACCCCGACCTCGCGCCGGAGGGCAAGCACATCCTCACGCTGTTCGGCGGCCACGCTCCCTACGATCTGGCGGGCACGACCTGGGACGACGAGCGGGAGCGTTTCGGCGACACCGTCCTCGAGACGCTCTCGGGGTTCGCGCCCGACCTGAAGGAGCACGTGATCGAGCGGCAAGTCCTTTCCCCACTCGACCTCGAGCGGATCTACGGGCTGCCGCAGGGCCACATCTTCCACGGGGAGCTGGCGCTCGATCAGCTGTTCTTCATGCGACCCGTCCCCGGCTACGCCGACTACCGGACGCCAGTCCGCGGGATGTTTCTCTGCGGCTCGGGGGCGCACCCGGGCGGCGGCGTCTCGGGAGTGCCGGGCTATAACGCCGCGCGACGGGTGCTCGCCGATCTCAGGCGAAGACGAGGTTAGTAGAGCTCGTAGCCGGCGACGCCCCAGAACGGGATCGCGTGCGGGCTCGCCGGCCAATCGGGCAGGAATCGCACGTCCAGCCGTCCGACCCTCTCGTCCCGGAGCCAGAGGTCGACCGCGTACCGGTCGCCGTCTCGCTCGGCTACCTGCCAGGAAAGGGCCGACTCGTGGCTGGTTCCCTCTTCCACGATGCCGCCCTTCTCCTGGTACCAGTCGAGCCACTCGTCCCGGAACGCCGGCCAGGGGTGCGCGGCTTCCGCCTCTGGCAGAAGGGCATCCTGCCATAGCTCACACAGGCGGCTCTGTCCGATCGCGCCCATGACCTCACCCATGCCCTCGTCCAGGTCGTCGCCCTGTATCTGAACGTCGCTCGGCGGACATTCTTCGGGAACGAACGACTTCTGCGTGCCGGCACAACTGTTTGGCGGCCAGACGTACTCGCGGGTGACGCGGAGCACGTTGTCCTTACCTTCTTCCGTCACCTGCTCGCCGGTAAGGTTCTCGAAGTGCTCGCCGAGCAACTCGTAGATCTCAGGTGGCTGGTTGTGCGGGTCGTATTCGGCCGGCTCCCCGTCCAAGGGCGCAGGCGCTGGCCCAACCGCGTAGTCGGGCGACTCGGGCGCGACGACGAGCGTCACCCGGAAACCGGCGCTGTCGCCGACCGCGCCTACGAGGTTGTAGCAGGAGGAGTTGTCGACGCCGACCACGACCCTGCCGTCTCGGACCGGCTGGCAGCAGCCGTAGCCCTCGGAGGAGTTCGCTCCCGACGGGTCCAGCCCGAACACGACGTCCTCGCGCGCGACGAGGGTGCCCTCCGGGAGGTTCGTCTCGACGACCAGCTTGACGCCGCCGTTCGGGTTGTCTTCGGCGACGGTGATCTCATCGGGCGGCAGGAGGTAGTAGCCGGAGGGAAGATCGCGCGGTACCGGTTCCGGCCCACGTGAGAACGCGCGCCAGAGCGTGAACCCCCCACCGGCCGTGAGGGCAAGCGCGACGACGACCGCGATCGCCCGAGTGGACGCTCGCGGGCCGACCGGGGCCCCGGGTCGCTCGTCCACACCCCCACACTAGTACTCGAGAAGCGCCGTTACACGACCGAGCCGGTAGGCTCGGAGCCGTGTTCCGCGGATTCGGGAAGGGCTGGAGGGTCGCGTCCATCGGGGGAGTTCCGATCTTCCTCGACCCATCGTGGCTTTGGTTCGCGCTCCCGCTCACGTACAGCTTCTACTCGCGCTTCAGCCATGCGCCCGGGCTGTCCGGCCCCGGTGTCGCCGGGTACGCGGTCCTAGGCGCGGCTCTCTTCCTCGGCTCGGTCCTCGTCCACGAGCTCGCACACGCGGGCGTGGCCAGGGCTATGGGCATCCCGGTCGCGGGCATCACGCTCCTCTTCTGGGGCGGCGCGACCGACGTGCGCGCGGAGCGCCGGGGACCGGGCGCGGAGTTCCTGGTCGCCGCCGCCGGCCCCGCCAGCAGCCTGCTGCTCGGCTTGCTGCTCCGGGCCTCGGGACGCGAGGTCGGATTCTCGAACGTTGCCCTGGCCGAGCTCCTACTCGACGTCGGGTGGGTGAACCTCGTCCTCGCGGTGCTGAACGCGCTGCCGGGGCTCCCGCTCGACGGCGGCCGTGCGCTCCGCGCCGGAGTCTGGAAGGCGACCGGCAGCCGCCGGCGGGCAACCGAGGTCGCCGGATGGATCGGCATCGCCGTAGGGGTCGCGCTCGGTGCCCTGGGAGCCTACGTCACCGCCACCGATCGCAACCTCGGTCGGGGCCTCTGGCTCATCTTCATCGCGATGTTCCTCGTGCAGGGCGCCCGCGCGATGCGTGAGCACGAGACGCTGCGTGAGTCGCTCGCAGAAGGGCGGGCGCGGGACGCGATGGGTCCGCCGCCGGCGGCCGTCGAAGCCGGGGCCTCGCTGTCGGAGGCGCTCGACGGCCACCTCCGCGGGCACGAACGCACAGCCTTCCCCGTCGCCGAGGGCGGTCGCGTAGTAGGCGTCCTCACCTACGAGGCCGCTCGGCGCGTGGGCATGCGCGATCCCCTCCGGCCTGTCCGCGACGCGATGCTGCCGCTCAACGACACCGTCACGATCGGATCGGAGGAGCCACTCGACGCCGCGATGGACCGACTCGCGGGCGGCACCTCGCTACTGGTGATGCAGAACGGGGTCGTGGCCGGCCGGCTCTCGGCGGGAACCGTGTCTCGCTGGGCCACGGCACGGGAAAGGCGCGTCGGCGTACCTCCCGACCAGGGTGTCGGCGGTCGGGGGTAGCATCCGGCCGATGATCCTGCGGCCCGATGCCGACCAGGAACACGCGCTCGCGCATGCCCGCGGGACGCTGCTACTCACCGGACCCGCCGGCACCGGCAAGACCACCGTGCTTCGGGAGCGGTTCGCTCGGCTGCTAGAGGGCGGGGCGGACCCCGAGAGGGTCTTCCTTGTGGTCGGCTCGCGCCGCGCGCGGGAGGAGGCCCGCGCCGCCCTGCTCCTTCGCCTGTCGACTTCGCTTCCGAGCCTGCGCGTCGGGACCATCCACGCGCTCGCGCTCCAGGTCGTGACGGCCCGGTTCGCCGACCTCGGCTACAGGGAGCCGCCGCGACTGCTTTCGGCGGCCGAGCAGTTCGCGAAGGTCCAAGAGCTCCTGGAGGGCGAGAACCCGAAGGAGTGGCCGGCGTACGGCTCGATGCTCAGGCTCCGCGGATTCACCGACGAGGTTCGGCAGTTACTGCTCCGCGCGCAGGAGGCGCTCGTCGCGCCGGAGGAGATCGCGGCGAAGGCCGACGCGGCCGGCCTGACAGGCTGGGGGGAGCTGGCGCGCTTCTACCGAACGTACCTCGACGTACTGGGTGGCCTCGACACCGTCGACTACTCGGGGCTGGTCTCGCAGGCCGTGCGCGCGGCGGAACACGGCCCTCCGCCGTTCGACCACGTGCACGTCGACGACTACCAGGACGCGACCTACGGCGTCGAGGCGCTCCTCGCCGCGCTCGCGCCCGAGACCCTCGTCGTGGCTGGGAACACGGGTGCGCACGTCTTCTCGTTCCAGGGGACCACGGTCGAGCCGCTGGAGCGCTTCGTTGAACGTTTCCCGGGCGCCGCTCACACCGAGCTGTCAAACAACCACCGGGCGGCCCAACTCGTGACTCTCGGAGCGTGGTCCGCCCGGCACACATCGGAGGAGCACGCGGCGGTCGCGCGCGAGATCCGCAGGCTTCACGTGGAGGATGGCGTCCCGTGGAGCGAGCTCGCGGTGGTCGTCCGTCGCCACGGTGTGCAGGTCGCCGGGCTCCTCCGCGCGCTCGACGACGCCGGCGTCCCTCGGACGGTGCCGGAGGCCGGCCTGCCGGTCTCGATCGAGCCGGCCGTCGCGCCCTACGTTGAGGCGCTGCGGTGGTCGGCAATTCCCGATGAACGCGACGCTCTGATAGAGCCTCTTCTAACCTCCGACCTCGCGAGACTCTCGCCCGCGTCGGCGCGGGCGCTCGTGCGCGAGGCGCGGGCGGACGGGCTATCTGGGGGTCAGGCGCTCGCGAGGTGGGACGCGGTCGACCCCGCGGAGGCGGCGGCGCTGCTCGCGCTCCGAGAGACCCTCGAGAGGGCCGAGCCAGTGGCAGGGCGCTCCGTCCTCGCTGCCTTCCGCATCCTCTGGCGCGAGCTCGCCGTGTCGTCGCGCCTCGTCCGCGAGGCCGAAGCAGATCCCGGTACTCACAGGGGTCTCGACGCCGTTGTGGCGTTCGCTCGGGCTGTCGAGCGGGCCGGCGACGTACCCACCGCGGAGTTCCTGGAGGGACTGCGAGCGCTCGAAGACGACGCGCCCTGGCATCGTGAGCGGGACGCGGTGCGCGTCCTCACCGCCCACGCCACGGTCGGGCGAGAGTTCGACACGGTCGTGGTCGTCGGCGCCGTGGAGGGAGACTTCCCATCGATCTTCCGCCCCGAGCCGATGTTCGACCTTCAGGCGCTCGAGCGACGCATCTCGCAGTCCGAGCGAAACCGGCTGCGTCTCGAGGACGAGCGGCGCTTGTTCACCACCGTCGCTTCGCGGGCCCGCCGGCGCGTCCTCCTCACCTCGAGCGACGTCCGCGGCGAGGGAACCCCCGAGGCCGCACGCTCCAGGTTCGCCGACGAGCTTGGCCTGAGCTGGGAACCAGCGCCCGTCGGCCCATTCGACGAGCCGATCTCCACCAGGGAGGCGGCGGCGACCTGGCGGCGCCAGCTCGCCGATCACGCCGCCCAGGCCGCACGCCGACTCGCCGCGCTCGAGGGGCTCCTAGCGCTCGGAGCAGACCCCGGCCGCTGGTGGTTCCAGCGGGAGTGGACAGACACCGGGCACCCGCTACACGAGACGATCCGCGTCTCCGCCTCGCGGCTGCAGACCTTCGAGAACTGCCACCTCCAGTTCGTCCTGGCCGACGAGCTCGGGCTCGAGGGCCCGGCCGGGTACTACGCCTGGGTCGGACACCTCGTCCATCGGCTCATAGAGGACTGCGAGGCCGGGACGATCGAACGTTCCCTCGAGGCGCTCACGCAGACGGCCCACGAGCGCTGGCGCCCGAAAGAGTTCCCCTCGCGCGCGGTGTCCGACACGTTCGAGCGGGTCGTCACCCGGGTCATGCTCCCGACGTGGTTCGCCGAGTACGGCGCGCAGCCGGCCCTTGCGACCGAGCAGCGCTTCGAATTCGAGTACGGGGGGGCGACCGTCGTCGGCTACATCGACCGGATCGGGGGCGCCGGCAACGGTTCCCAGATAACCGACTTTAAGACGGGGAAGAAGCAGTGGGGAAAGGCCCAGGAGAACCTCCAGCTGGGCGTCTACTACCTCGCGGTGAACCACGCCGAGACCCTCGCGCCCTACCGGCCGGTGCGCGCGGTCGAGCTCGTGTTCCTGAAGGACCAGGACAAGAGAAGCGGCGAGACGGGCCGGATGTCGCTCGGGTTCACCTCCGGCAACGAGCCGAGGTACCGGGAGGAGATCGAGGAACGTATCGGGAAAGACATAGCCGAGGTTCGCTCGCTCTACGAGACCGAGACGATCCGTCCGAGCTCGCAGGCGAACTGTCGGTTCTGCAGCTTCAAACCGCTCTGCCCGCTCCACCCCGAGGGGCGGGAGATCTTCCACGAGGCAAACAGATGAGCGCGAGCAGGACATTCCCGTCGGAGATCGTCGAGGCGCTCGGCGGTCGCGAGCCGACGGACGAGCAGTGGGCCGCGATCTCCATGCCTTTGGAGCCGTACGTCGTCGTGGCGGGCGCCGGATCGGGCAAGACCTCGGTCATGGCCGCGCGGATCGCCTACCTCGCGCTCGCCGCGCTTGGGCGTCTCGAGGGCGAGGGGGTCCTGCCCGGCAACGTCCTCTGCCTCACGTTCACGAACAAGGCCACAGAGAACCTCGCGACGCGGGTACGGCAGGCGCTCGCAGAGCTCGAGCTGGACGAGGGCGAGGAGCCCGTCGTCATGAACTACCACTCCTTCGCCGCTCAGGTCCTCGACCGCTACGGCCTGCTCGCCGGGATCGAGCCCGGCCTGAGGGTCCTCACCACCGCGC
The DNA here is from genome assembly GCA_035288045.1 of Actinomycetota bacterium. Taxonomy (GTDB): domain Bacteria; phylum Actinomycetota; class UBA4738; order UBA4738; family HRBIN12; genus DATEBA01. The sequence goes on along the minus strand of DATEBA010000055.1, from coordinate 4,929 downwards.
AGCGCGAGGAGCTGGCAGCGCGCGTGCTCGACGTCGTGGACTTCGAGCACATCGATGTCACGTGGCAGCCGACCGTGATCGATGCGATCCTCACGCTCGCCGACCAGGCCGCGAACCACCGGGTCGAGCCCGAGCGGATCGTCGAGTTCAACCGGAAGCGCCTGGCCGTGCTGGCGAAAGCCAGAAGCGGAAAGCCTCTGCCGGCGGCCCTCGAACGGATCGATCTGGCGAACGCCGTGCGCGCGTTTCACGATCTGAAGCGTGAGCTGGGCGTGATCGACTTCGGCGACCAGATAACGCTCGCGGTCGACATCGTCGAGCGATTCCCCCAGGTCGGCGAGGCCTACGGGGGGCGCTTCCGGACAGTGCTCCTGGACGAGTACCAGGACACGAACGTCGCGCAAGCCGAGCTCCTCGGCGCCGTTTTCGGCGACGGCTTCCCCGTAACGGCCGTCGGGGACCCCGACCAGAACATCTACGCCTGGCGCGGCGCCAGCCTGTTCAACCTCCTTCAGTTCCACGAGCGGTTCCGGAAGGCCGACGGCAGCGGGCCCGCGAAGCTCCCCCTCTACACGAACTTCCGATCGGGCGCGCGCATACTGGAGGCCGCCGACCGGCTCCTCGAGCCGCTCCCCGCGCAGCAACGCCCCGACCCCGACAAGCGTCTAGTCCCCTGGTCGGCGAACGGTGAAGGCGAGGTCGAGCTCGCGCGGTTCACCGACGAGGTCGCCGAGGCCGCGTGGATCGCCGATCGGATCGTGTCGCTTCACGACGCGGGCCAGCCCTGGTCGGCAACCGCCGTCCTCTGCCGTAAGAGCCGGCTGTTCACCCCGCTTCAGGAGGCCTTCCGCGAGCGAGGGATCCCCGCGGAGATAGTCGGCCTTGCAGGGCTTCTCAAGCTCCCCGAGGTCGGCGAGATCCTCGCCTACGCCCGAGCGGTCGCCGACCCGTGGGCCAGCGTGGCGCTCGCGCGGATCCTCCTCGGGCCGCGATACCGGGTCGGATTCAAGGATCTGGCGCGCGTCGCTGCCTGGGTGAGCACCCGCAACTACGAGTTCCGCCGGACGGAGTACGAGGACGAGGTGGAGGCCTTCCTCTTCGCCGAGGCGCTCGAGCATCTCGACGAGGTCGAGCACCTGTCCGACGAGGGCCGCGCGCGCCTCGAGGAGTTCCGCTCGGAGCTCGCCGAGCTCCGAGCGCTGGCCGGCCATCCCGTGAGCGACTTCCTCGCCGAGATCCTCCGAAGGATCGGGCTTCTCGCCGAGCTCGACGCGAACCTCGAGCGCGATACCGCGCTCGCGACGAAGCGGAACCTCGCCGCGTTCCTCGACGAGGTGAACGCGTTCACCCCTCTCGAAGGCGACCTCACTCTCCGGGCGTTCCTCGACTACGTCGACGTGGTCGAGCAGACGGAGCGGCAGGATTGGGCTCCGGTCCAGCCATCCGAGGAAGACTCGGTGAAGGTGATGACGATCCACCAGGCAAAGGGACTCGAGTTCGACTCCGTCTTCGTGCCGGGGCTCGCCGACGGGCTCCTGCCGGACACGACGATCCAGCAGAACCCGGCGGAGCGCGGGAAGTCGCTCGATTTCGAGCTACGCGGCGACGCCGCGATCCTGCCGAAGTTCGACGGAACGCTCTCGACGTTCAAGCAGGACCTGAAGCGCCAGGAGGAGTTCGAGGAGAGGCGGACGTGCTACGTCGCGCTCACGCGTGCGCGCGAGCGGCTCTTCGTGACGGGCGCGTACTGGTACGGCGAGGGGTTCAAGCCGAAGCCTCGGAGCAGGTTCCTGGACGAGCTGATGGGTTGGGGGGACGAAACCGGGCGGGGGGTCCTGCAGCCGGAGCCCGCGGAGGCCGGACAGGAGAACCCGCTCCTGGGCTACCGCGAGCGGCTCGTGCGCGACTGGCCCGGGGCGGCGCTCCTCGACGAGACCGACGATCTGTTCCCCCAGGGTTGGCGGCGAGCGGCGCTCGAGGCAGCGGCCACGGGAGGGGTCCCCGGCAGCTGGGTGGAGGCACTCGACGAGAGCGAGCGCACCGCCTACCTTGAACTCGCGAAGGAGCGGCGGTCGCTCGCCGTCCATCTCGTGGAGCGCGAAGGCGTGACCCGGTCCGTGCCAGAAGTGCCGCAGACGCTGTCGGTCAGCGGGGTGATCGACTACGCGCGTTGCCCGAAGCTCTTCTACTGGAGCGCCGTCCGGCCCCTCCCACGCTTCTCGGGTCCGGCTGCGCGGATCGGCACCGAGGTTCACCGCTGGATCGAGCGGCAGTCCTCAGGCCAGGCCACTCTGATCGAGCTCGACGAAACCCCCGACCTGACCGCCGAAGAGCTCGTCGGCGAGCCCGGCAAGATCGAGCGGCTTCGGCAGGCGTTCCTCGACAGCCGGTTCGGCGGGCTCACCCCGCTCTTCGCCGAGCGGCAGTTCCTCCTAACGGTCGAGGGGTTCTTCGTCGGCGGGCGGATCGACGCGATCTACGAGCGGGCCCGTGGAGGCTGGGAGGTAGTCGACTACAAGACGGGCAGGCGGCCGGAGGACGACCCGCTCGCCGGCCTCCAGCTGGATCTGTACGCGCTCGCGTGCGCCGAGGTGTGGGGAAAGATGCCGGAGGAGCTCACGCTTACCTACCTGTACCTAGCGAGCGGCGAAGAGGCGACGCGACCCGCGGGCGATCTCGAGGAGACAAGGGCGCGAGTCGTCGATGCATTGCGGGCGATCGCGGCCGAGCACTTCGACCCCACGCCGGGCCCTCAATGCCGCTGGTGCGACTTCCTCCCCTTCTGTGACGCGGGAAAGGAGCACATGTCCACGCGGTGAGACCGACAGTCTCTGTCGACGGGTCAGGCCAGCGGAAGTCGATAGCGCTACAAGGGCTAGCCGCTGATGCGGCGCTCCGCGCGACGGAGGCGGCGGGCGACCTCCTTCAGCATTTGCATCGCGATCTCGGGCTCACTCTCTAGCAACTTGACGAACGGCCGGCGCTTGATCATCAGTGTGGTCAGCGGCGTCTCGGAGACCACCGACGCGATCCTCGCGCCGCCGTCCAGGAGAGAGATCTCCCCGAAGAAATCGCCAGGCAGGAGCCGCGCGATCAGTCTGCCGCTCTTGCCGACGACCCTCGCCTGACCGGCGAGCAGAACGAAGAAGCTGTCGCCGGGCTGCCCCTCACGCACCACGGCATGGCCCTCCATGTAGATCGCTTCCTCAGCGAGGTCGAAGACGCGCCTGAGTTGTCGCTTCGAAAGCCCCCCGAAGAGCGGGACCCCGGCCAATATCTCAGTCGGCTTCGCCACGCTCGTGCACCCCTTCCTTCGACCGCGGGCAGTCTATCGGGAGTGTCACCCTAAGGTGCGTCAAGCCTCCACGAGGACCCGAGTACGATCCGTAGTGGGCGCCTCGTCGGCAGGTGGAGAAGACGGCGACGCCTTGCTCCTGACTCTGTCGCCGGGGCGTCCCCTCATGCGCTGAGCCTCTCTCGGCTGTCGTCGGGCGGCGCGGAGCGCGGCAGGGATCGTGTAGCGCTCGGTGATGATGCGCCTTGCCTCGGCGGGATCGACGACAGTGCCGTCGATGTCTCTGATGATGTAGGGGCGCTCCTCGCGAAGAGCCGCCACTAGCCGCGTGGTGACAGCGGTCGCGACCGCGCACACGGCCTTGGTGTGCTGGTTGCCCCGCTCGACCACCTGGCGGTGGTAGATGGCTGCAAGCTGCGGGTCGAGCCTTCGTGCCGTCTCAGCTGCCATGAACAACGCGTGGCGCAGGGTGTGGTCGCCGGCCTTTGTGAGCCGAGGCCTCGACTCGTGATCCCCGGACTGGTTCGTCCCGGGGATCACGCCGACGTAGGAGCGGACCTTCGAGGCTCCGGGGAAGCGGCGAACGTCACCGAGTCGTCCGGCCACCCTTGTTGCCGTTCTCTCTCCGAAGTCCGGAAACGACAGGTGGAGCCCGTCTGCGTCTATCTCATCGAGGAGCCCGGCCGCTCTTGCGTCGAGCTCCCGGAGCTCCGACTCGATCGAGCGGATGAGGCGGACCTCGGCGGGTCCTCGGCCACCTCGGTGAAGTCACATCCCTCGAGGTCCCCCCACAGCTCCACGGCAGCTCGGGCGGCAAAGAGGATCTGCTCTGCCTTGCGCTCTCGCCAGGCGCCTCTCGTGGCCTTGATCAGCACCTGGGCGAGGCGTGCCCGGCCCAGGCGGAGCATGTGGCGGGGATCGCCGTAGCGAGAGAGCACCGCGAGTGCTCCCTTGCCGAGCTCCTCGCCCGGCGCCTCTGGCATCTCAGGCATGGCCAGCTGCAGCATCGAGCGGACCCGCTGACGGTGCCTCGAGCACTCGCCGGCAAGGTGTCTCCGCCGCGCGACCACCGTTCGAAGCGTGCCCCGGGCACCGGAAGGCACTTCGGCCTCGCGCAGACCCGCGGGGTGAAGAAGCGGCAGGCGGGCGAGGAGCTTGGCTTCGATCCGGTCATTCTTCACGTGTTTGGCGTAGTAGCGCCGAAGGTCCGCTCTGCTCGGGCGGGACCAGGTGCACGAGCGCACCGCGAGACCGGAAGAAGGACGCGGGCGCTACCCAGGAGACACCGGTCGGCTCCATCACCACGACCAGGACCTCGCCACGCTCCATCCCTTCGGTTGCGGCTTCGTGCAGAGCCTCGAGGTCGGATCGTGTGAGGTGGAACCAACGCTCGCACAGCACCTTGCCGTCCCCGTCGGTGAGGCAGGCTCTGCTTTCCGCCGTGATCGCGAGGTCTAAGCCGAGCAGTCGTTGCATCGCGCCCCCCTTCCCCTTTCGGATCGGCCGCAAGCGGGCAGGACCCAGATCGCGTCCCCAGACATCTGAGGTAACAGGGGCACGCCGCGTGGACGTCCCCGGATCCCTGAACCGGGTCTCCCTGCTCGGGTGGCGTTCGACGCTCACGGGTTCGAAGC
>DATEBA010000054.1:0-22770 GCA_035288045.1 Actinomycetota bacterium | reverse complement strand
GAGGATCTCAACGTCCCTGTCCCTTGCGCCCGCGCCGGCGGGCACGATGCGGAGCACGGCGCGGAGGACGAAGTACAGAAGACAGAACAGCATGGCGCGCGATGCTACTTTGCGCTGGTCGCCGTCGCAATCGGGGTTTCTGTACTGCTCAGCCGGCTGCACGAGCTCTCCCGCCGTAACAAGCGCCTGGGCTACAAAAAGCAGCAAGTGATCCTTTGCCGAGAAGGCTGGAAGGTAAACCGCAAGCGTGTGCGGCGGATCTGGCGCGAGGAAGGCCTGCAGGTTCCGGCCCGAAGGAAGCGGCGCCGGCGGGGACGGCGAGCTCCGGGACACGTCGCTCCGGTCCGTCCCGACCAGGTCTGGGCGATGGACTTCTGATTCGACGACATCAACCAGAGGAAGGAGGATCAAGATCCTGAACGTGACCGATGAGTTCACCCGGGAGTCCCTGGCCGGCAAGGTCGCCCGCTCGATCACCGCCAAGGGAACGATCGCAGTCCTGGAGGAGATCCTCGCACGCCGCGGAGCGCCGGCCCACATCTGCTGCGACAACGGTCCGGAGTTCATCGCTAAGGCTCTCCAGCGCTGGTGCTCGCGCAAAGGATCCGAGACGGCGCACATCGAGCCGGGCGCGCCGTGGCAGAATCCGTTCGTGGAGTCCTACAACGGAAAGCTCAGAAAGGAGCTCCTAGATCTCGAGCTGCTGGACTCGGTGCTCGAGGCCCAAGTGCTGATCGATGACTGGCGTGAGGACTACAACACCTACCGTCCGCACCAGTCGTTGGGGTACCTCACGCCGGTGGAGTTCGCTCGCCGGTGGAGGAAGGAAAACCAGGTCCGAGTCTCACAACGAGTGGACCGATGAGAGGGGCCCGGTCAGTTCCAACCCGATGTTCTGACCATCGGATGGGAGCCAGACGACTACTGGCGCTACCACGTGAATGGATTGAACGACAACAAAGCCTTCGAGGTGTGGACGTGTCCTCTCGACCCAGGAAACCCAGCGTGCTGAAGGAGCGAGCGGCGTCATGACTCCTAGGGCCAAGGTAGCTCTGGCGCTGATGGTAAGTGTGGCAGTGCTTTGGTTCGGTGCAAGCCTAGTCCGTCGTGAAATAGCGGGGGGAGAGGTCGGGGTCATCCGCCAACCCGTGGTGCAGTCCGAGAAGGTAGTCCTTGCTGGCGATCACGTTCTCGAAGCTCCGCCAGCCGACTTCAAGCCGACTGTGTCCGCCGACCAGTCGGTCGCCCTTGCGGGCAAAGCCCAGTCGATGGAGGGTGCTGACAGCGTTCAGCCGACTCTCGCGTTGTACACAAACACATCATGGCGACCAGTAGATCCCCAGACTGATGAGCCCATTGGACCCCTGCAGATTCAGGGGTTGCCGGTCTGGGTCGTGGTGATAGACGGGATTTGTGTCTACCCAGTGAGCTACGACCCTGAAGCCGGAATCGGAGCGTCGCCTGAGTGTGTCAATCGCGAGGCCCTGGTCTTTGTGGACGCAGAGACGGGCGACGTCATGGAGATTCTGAGCTACCGATAGAAGGCTTGTGTTTTTCACAAAGTGAACCGCGCCGGGAATCTTGGAGGCTCCAGACCTTGAGAGGATGGAGCCATGACCAGATCAACGAGGTACCCGCTTGAGATCCGCGAGCGAGCGGTGCGGATGGTGTTCGAGCACGAGCCCGAACACCCGTCGCAGTGGGCGACGATCCGCTCGGTATCATCGAAGTTCGGCATGTCGGCCGAGACGCTCCGGTCCTGGGTCCGCCAGACAGAGCGTGACGAAGGACGAAGGCCCGGTCTCACGACGACCGAGCGCGAGCAGCTGAAGGCCCTGGAGCGCGAGAACCGTGAGCTCCGACGGGCAAACGAGATCCTCAAGTCCGCCTCGGCTTTCTTCGCGGCGGAGCTCGACCGCCGACAGAGCAGACGATCGCCTACATCGACCGAAACAAGGCCCGGTTCGGGGTCGAGCCGATCTGCAGGTACCTGCCGATCGCCCCGTCGACCTACTACGACGCCAAGACCAGGCCGCCCTCGGCCAGAGCACTGCGAGACCAGGAGCTGAAGGTCGAGATCGCCCGTGTCCACGCTGCGAACTTCGGCGTCTACGGCGCCCGCAAGCTCTGGCGCCAGCTGAGGCGCGAAGGGGTCGTCGTGGCCCGCTGCACCGTCTCCCGTCTCATGCGTGAGCTGGGCCTTTCCGGCGTCCGCCGCGGCAAGGCCAGGCGCACGACGATCCCCGAGGATAAGGCGACGCGGCCGGCGGACCTGGTGAACCGGGACTTCTCGGCCGCCCGGCCGAACCAGCTCTGGGTCGCGGACATCACCTACGTGAGGACCTGGTCGGGGTTCGTCTACACCTCGTTCATCATCGATGCCTACAGCCGGTTCAATCGTTGGCTGGCGCGCCTCGCGCTCGCTTCGGGCGGACCTGGCTCTCGATGCCCTTGAGATGGGGATCTGGGCCCGCCGAGACCTCGACGGTCTCGTTCATCACAGCGACAGGGGCAGCCAATACCTCCCGATCCCCTACACCGAGCGCCTCGGCGAGGCCGGCGCCGTCAACTCGGTCGGATCCAAGGGAGATTCGTTCGACAACGCCCTGGCCGAGACGATCATTGGGCTCTACAAGACCGAGCTGATCCGCCGCCGAGGTCCCTGGAAGGGGATAGACGACGTCGAGTACGCCACCCTCGAGTGGGTCGACTGGTTCAACCACCGGCGCCTGCTCGAGCCCATCGGTGACGTCCCACCCGCCGAGTTCGAGGCCACCTGCTGGAGCAAGGAGGGCTCCGACGAACGTGCGACGCTCAGAGATTCGAGTCTCCGATAAACCCGGTACGGTTCACCTACAAGGTGCTGCTCGGGGCTCGAATCGCACTTCTGGCACCCTTCACCCTCGTGTCTCGCGGCCTCGCGAGGGCGTTGGCCGGAGCCGCCCGGAGCGGAACTGCAACGCCCGAGCTCTGAGCCCCTGGACGACCTGGGGGGCCTCACAACGCGTGGCGACAACCGCGGGGCAGAAGCGCGGGCGGAGCCGGTGTCCTCGCGCCCGACGAAGAGACGGTCGCGCCCAGCATCGCGAGGTTCGCCCGCTGGGCTCAGGCCCCAAGTGGGTACGTGACCTCTACCTGGACGAACGCCTGCGCCGGATGTCGGCCCTTTCGTTCGATTCGCCCCCGGAAGCTGTGGGGGTCGAGGACTCAGATTCGTCATGCGGCGACCGCTTCGTACTCGTGGATGAGCCGCCGAGCAGATCTTTCCTTCGGATCTCGGGGATGCGCGCAGCCGGGTCGTGCCCCATAGACACCCGGGCGCGCGAGTACCGCTTTCGCCCGCGGGCGTCCTGGGCTAGGCTTCACCGGGTCGGTTGGCGGATGAGGGGAGGATGCCGTGGCTGAAGTCGCGAACCTGGACGGGGGCGATTCCCGCACGTTCGAGCACGGGACGGTGCAAACGGCGAAGGTCGGCACGGTCACGGTCTCGCGCGCAACGCTGGAGCCGGGCTGGCGCTGGTCCAACGACGTGAAGCCGATCGCCGGGACGGACTCGTGCATGGTCCACCACAAGGGGGTCGGGTTCTCCGGGCGGCTCCACATCGTGATGGACGACGGGACCGAGATCGAGGTCGGCCCCGGCGACGCGCACGACCTTCCACCGGGCCACGACGCCTGGGTCGTCGGCAACGAGCCGTACGTCGGCATCGACTTCTCGGACGAGATGGCGGGGTACGCGAAGCCCTCGTAGCAGAGGACTCAGGACCCCGAGCCGAGCTCGAACGCGTATGACCGCCTTTGGCGGCGGAGCGCGGGGCGACATCCAGTTCGCCAAGAGCCGTTCAATGTCGCTTCTGCGCTGGAAGCAGCATCCCGGATAGGCGAAGTGCAACGATTTGCAGCCCGTGAGGCCTGTGGTCGCGTGCCGACCCTTCGACTTTCGCGGTGTTGCCACTCCCGCCGTCCGGATGTGGAATCCTAACGACGGGATTCCGGGCTTTGGGGGGCATTTGTCGTACGGGATGTCGGAGGGCACGACCTGGACCGGCGCTGAGGCCGCCGCAGAGCCACAGGCGCCCGCGACCGCCCGCCCTCGTGTCGGCGTGGTCCTCGCCGCCGGCCGCTCCGAGCGACTGGCGGGCGTGACGGGCGGCGGCTCGAAGGCGCTCGTCCGCGTTGGCGGCCTGGCCCTCGTAGAGCGGGCCGTCCGCACGCTCCTCGCGGCCGGCCTCGAGCGGGTCGTGGTGGTCGTTGGCTACCAGGCGGGGCCTGTGGCCGCGGTCGTGGACCGCCTCGCCCCCGGCCGAGTCCGGGCCGTCTTCGCGGAGAGCTGGGAGCTCGGGAACGGGGCGTCGCTCGCCGCGGCAGAGTCCCTCGTCGCCGAGAAGGGCCTGTTCGTCTTGCTGACCACCGACCACGTGTTCGGAGAGGGAGCGCTTGAGCCGCTGCTGTTCGCTGACCGCCCCGGTGTCCTCGTCGACCACGCGCCCGACCCCGACGCGTGGGCAGAGGGCATGCGAGTGCGCTTGCACGACGAGCAGGTCATCGCGTTCTCGAAGGAGCTGGGCGACCCGTCGATCGACTGCGGGGCGTTCATGCTGTCGACGGCCATCTTCGACGCCCAGCGCCGAGCCCAGGCCCGAGGCGAGGCGTCGCTCGCGGCGGCCGTCACCGAGCTTGCCAGGGAACAGCCGCTCGCCGCCGTGCCGCTCCCTCCGGGTCATTGGTGGCAGGATGTCGACACGCCGGAGGACCTGCGCCGGGCCGCGGCACGGCTCCGCCGCTCGCTCACGAAGGAGGCCGACGGGCCAGTCTCCCGGCATCTCAACCGCCCCGTCTCGACCAGGGTGTCGATGGCCCTCGCCCACATGCCGATCCACCCCGACGTTGTCTCGCTGACCGCGTTCCTCCTCGGCGTCGTCGCGGCCTGGCTCCTGGCGAGCGGCCGGGGCATCGCCGGCGGGATCCTCGCGCAGCTCGCCTCGATCCTCGACGGGGTCGACGGCGAGATCGCTCGCCTCCAGGTGCGGGCCGGTCCCGGGGGCGCCCTGCTGGACGGCGTCCTTGACCGGCTGGCCGACGCGGCCTTCGTGGGCGGGCTCGCGCTCTGGGCCCTCGATGCGGGAACCGACCCCGGACTTGTGACCGCCCTCGCCGTCGCGGCGACGACCGGGGCCATGCTTTCGATGGCCACGAAGGACCGCATCGCGGCCCTCGGCGTGCCGCCGCTGCCCGAGCGGTGGATCGGGTTCCTCCTGGGCGGCCGAGACGCCCGGCTGCTGATCGTCGCGATCGGCGCCTTGCTCGGCCGGCCGGCGGCGACCCTCGTCGTCCTGATCGCGACGTCCGCCCTCAGCCTGGCCGTTCGCCTGCTGCTCGCGCGGTCTACTTTGCGGGGCGCCTGGCCCGGGCCCCGGTAGCCCCGGGCCCACAGATCCTTGCCCAAAGTGGAACGCCGCTTCCGCGCACTCCGTCGACACCGGTGCGCCGTCAGCTGTCCGGCCAGTAGCGCCAGCGCTCCACCTGCACAACGATCGCCGGCCCGATCGGGCGTCGCTCCCGCTCCTGCGCATACCGGCCGGCGATCAGCACGACGCATCGCTCGAGCTCTGGACCGTCCTCGACGATCCGCGCGCGACCGTCAACGCGGACCCACCAGAGCCTTCTCCAGTCCTCGTCGTAGCCGTCGACAAGGAGGCTCACACGAGGCTCGAAGCGGATATTGACGAGCCGTTGGAGCTCGCGGGTGCGCTTCGGCTTCTCGTCGACGACCAGCCAGACGGTCTGCCCCTCAAGGACGAAGACCACGGGGACCACGTGCGGGGCGCCTCCGGGGCGGACCGTCGCGAGGCGAGCCACTCGGGCCTCACGGAAGCGCCGTTCGGCCTCGAGGAGGTCCACACGCCGAGGATAGGCCAGGCCAACGGCGATCGACCCGACACCATGCACCGCGGTGAGGAAGCCTGGGCCACCGGATCGGCGGTGCCCCCGGCAGGAATCGAACCTGCGACACGCGATTGACGGTCGATGGCGGACGGTGCGGCCCGAGTTGGCACCCGGTCCCGCGGCGCTTGGAATCAGCCCCGTCAGCGGACGTCCAGGCGCAGCACTTCGGACTCGCCCGAGATTCCCGGTGGGGTCTTGGTGGTTGTCGGCAGCAGTGGCCAGATGTCCCTCTTCCTCACCATCCGCGGGGACTCCAACTCGATCTCCTTGCCGCCTATCGAGAGGCGTGCCGCCCCTGCGACAAGCACGTTCTTGAGCCAGTCGGTGCGCGGCCCGTACATCGGGATGAACAGGTAGCCATCGGGGAGGGGGTGGGCGTCGAGGGGAGTCCGGTAGGTCTTGCCCGACGATCTGCCCACGTGAATCAACACCGGCCGGACGCCCCGGCGCATCTCCCTAGGGTTGAAGACCCGTTTGTTGATCCGGGCAAGCCAGCGCGGTAGGGGCATCGCGGTTTCCTTACTCCTCGGCAAGGGCCCCGAGGCCGCAATAGACGCAGTGGGTCGCATCGTACACCTCGGCTGGAGGCGTGAGCGTGGCCACAAGACCCCACGAGGATGATCCTCCCCTCGCATTTCGGAGGACGAAGTTCCGCCCAAAGGGCGTTTCACGAAGGCCATGGCAGCCGGTGGTCGCCAGCGAACGGACCCCGCCCGGTCACGTGGTATGCGACCTCGTCCGAGAGAATCTCGGCATACGGTCTCGCCCGGGCGGCGAGGGGTGCCCGCCGGTCCTTTGCAGCGGGTGTCTTTGCCGTCCGCCGACCCTCCATCGATCAACCGCTGCCGGTCATCACGAACCTGGTCATGGCGGCCTCCGCCCGGTTCCCCGTCGCGAAGTCCAGGAGCTTGAGGAGCCCCCGGTGCTCGTCAGCCAAGAACGTCGCGAAGTCCAGCGGGCCTTCCTGCGCGACCGGGAGCCGCACACGTCGCCCTCTGCCTGCATATCCTGATAGATGCCGCCGGGCGGGCAGGTGCTTGGGACTCCCAGCATGGACCCACCAGTGCCCTGACGCACCCCCGGATAGGCGGCACACAGTACCCGCCAGGGCCTCCCTGCTCTGCCCGACCGGGGCTCCCGGCCTTTACCCTCCCGCCAGGGCGTACTGGCGGTAGAGCTCGTGGCCGCATCCAGCCGGTCTTCCGGCGTACCGGTTTTTCGGACCACCGTATGGATCGGTGCACCCAACTGGACGGTACTCGAAGAAATGCCCGCAGGTAGAAGGGAGTAGGGTGAAGGCCCCACGAGGCCGAACAAGCGGTCGAGCGGCCCAGGTCGGAACCTTGGTTCGCACGGCTAAGGGTATCCGAGTCCCGACGGTCGCCGCCGCCGCACGCCGAACCATCCGTGAGTGCGACCCCTGCCAGGACGGCATGCCGTCACGCCGCTTCAGTCGGCGGGCCGGTCAAGCCGATACCCCTGAGGCGATGAGAACACGAGCGTTCCCCCTCATGCTGGTCCCCGCGTTGGCCGCCTTGGTGCTCGCGACGCTGCCCGGATCCGCGGCCGCCGGCGGTAGCGGTAGACCCTCCTACCGGCCCGACGCGTGGATCAAGCTCTGCGGTCTTAGCAACGGGTGCAAGATCGACCCACCCCCGCACCCATGGAGGGGGAGGAACATCTACAACGGAACGGCCAGACGCCAGACCGTCGGCGTACGGATGCAGGACGGGGAGGGAGTCCGCTTCTGGCTCGCACTCGAGAACGACGGGACGAAGGCCGACACGCTGATCGTGGAAGGCTGCAAGGGAAACCGCCGGTTCCGCGTGAACAAGGTCCAGATCGGCAAGCACAAGAACCCGGACGCCGGCTCGGTCAAGATCACCAACCGGTTCAAGAACGGTACGGCGAAGTTCTCGTTCCAACCGGCCTCAGAGAAGGAGCGGGTGTTCCTGACCCTGAACATCATCGCGCCGACCACCGCTGAGGGCGTCTCGTACCGGTGTCCGATCACGCTCCGCTCGCAGAGCGCCCCGACCAAGAGCGACACGATCGCAGCGAAGATGACCACCTATTGAGGGGATCGGCACCACGCCAAGCCCGGTCTCGAGACGGCGACCCGCCGCCGTGACCGGCGCGACGGAGGCGCGACCCTGAGCGCGACGGTGAGCGGCGGGCCGTGAGCAAGAACCTCGGGCACCAGCGGCTGGGTCGGCCCGCAAACGCGAGGCAGTCTCCTCGTCACCGAACGACCCGGCCCGGAACATCGAAGGGGGACGTTTGAGGGCGCGCGCGTGAGAAAGAGCGACCGGGCGGGGCCAGACAATGCTTCCTCTACCAGCAGCAAAGCATCCTTCCCGGCCGAACCCCGGCAGGAGGCGAGGGGAGATGCGATTCCCAAACAGCGCCGGACCCCGGCCCTCGACGAGAATGGCCTGCTGGAGGCACGCGCGGGTTATGCCCGGCTCTATTCTCGCTCCGCATCCGAGGCTGAGCGACGGCGAGAGGATGGCCCGATGCGAGCACCTATCTCAGCCCTCCATGGTCACGACGTACTTGCCTCGCGCCTGGCCGGTGCCGAGCAGCTCGAGACCTTCGTGAAGGTCGTGCAGTGAGAACGTCCGCGTCACGGGAACGGTGATGGCCCCCTCGCCGGCGACCTGGAGTAGCCGGGCGAAGTGCGCAGGGTCGGACTGCGCGAACACGTTGGATGCCGTGATGCCACGGCTCGCAAGACCCTCGACGTCGGCCGAGCCCATGGTCGTGGCCAGCCGCCCGCCGTCCTTGACGAGCTCGGCGACCTTCGCGAGCGCCTCGCCGTCGCGGTTCACGAGGTCGATCAGTGCGTCGATCCCGTTGGGGTGGTGCTCGCGGACCCACGCGGCGACTTCACCCGTGTAGTCGACGACCTCGCTCGCCCCGAGCTCGCGGAGCCAGGCCTCGTCCTGGGGTAACCCGGTGGCGATGACCGTGGCGCCGCGGCCAGAGGCGAGCTGCACCGCGTAGGTACCGACTCCCCCGGTTGCCCCGACGACGAGCACGACGTCGCCGTCGGACGGATCGATCGCGTCGACGCTCACCAATGCGGCCAGCCCCGCGAGACCGAGCCCGGCCGCGGCCGCGAAGTCGACGTTCGCCGGCTTGGCCTGGACGAAGCCATCCGCGGGCACGACGACGTACTCGCCGAAGGAGCCGCGCCACAGGAACTGCTCCGTCGGCACGATCCCGACGACCTCGTCGCCCGGCCCGAACCGCGTCACGCCGTCGCCCACGGCATCGACGACCCCGGCGAAGTCCTTGCCCACGACCACGGGGAATCGATGCTCCATCATGTGCTTCGCCATCCCCGTGGCTACGAACACGTCGAAGCCGTTGATCGACGCGGCTCGCACGCGGACCCGCACATCTCCCGGACCGACATCGGGCACCGACACGTCGTGCACGCCCGCCGGCTCCTCGAAGCTTCTCAGCGCGAACGCCTTCATCGTCTGTTCCACGACCCCACTCCTTTCGTCCGGCCGGTTCGTTCCGGCTCCAGCCAACATCTAAACGCCGGTGGGCCACCCGGCGACGGCGGGCACGGGGAATCGCATGGACCGCGCGTGTACACGAAGTCCCCGCCGAACAGGATCCGCCCGACCAACTCGTTGATTCCGGCTGCATCGCTCCTCGGTGTTCTCCCTTCGTCTCGAGCCGATGGACAGGTTACTACGATTTTCGTAGCTACCACATCTTCGACAGCCCAGGCGTTAGAGTTTGTTCCGTGGCCACGAAGAAGAGCCGAGAGCTGAGCTTCTTCGACGAGGCGCTGAGCCGCGTCTTCGGGCTGCTCGGGAAGCGGTGGACCGGCATGATCATCGGCTCGTTGTGTGAGGGCCCATCGCGGTTCGCCGAGATCGCCCGGGGCGTCCCGGGCATCACAGAAGGGATGCTCTCGTCGCGGCTCCAGGAGCTGCAGGACGCAGGCATCGTGGAGCGGGAGGTCCTCGCGGGTCCCCCGCTGGCGACCGTCTACCGTCTCACCGAGCGCGGCCGCGCGCTCGAGCCTGCGCTGCTGGAGCTCGCCCGCTGGGCCGAGACGAACCTCCAGCCGGATGCCGACTCGAGATAGCCCGAGGTAGCAAGTCGCGGACCAACCGGGAACCATTCACGACGGTCGATCTCCGAGGATGATCGTGGGCTGCGACCGCCCCCGTGAGACCGGGTGATTGAAGAGAGCGCTCATCGATCGAGACGCCGACGATCGGAGTGACGACGCGGCCAGCGTCCGCCGCCGAAGGAGGATCTCACTCCTCCCGTCAGTTCCAGGCTCTCTCCGCAAGACCGCCGCGGTCCGCCCCTTTCGCTCCACGTAGACGTTCACCATGACCTCGGT
Source organism: Actinomycetota bacterium (assembly GCA_035288045.1). Lineage (GTDB taxonomy): Bacteria > Actinomycetota > UBA4738 > UBA4738 > HRBIN12 > DATEBA01. The sequence continues at coordinate 12,449 of DATEBA010000054.1, read as the reverse complement.
CACGAGGGGATGCTCCGGCTTTCGTCCATCCCTCCCCCAGGGCCTCGGAGCCTCGGCGCCATTAGAGAACCCCCCGGGGCACGGTGCTGGCGCTCCTCGTCGGACTGACAGGATGCGACCGGCGGTCACGCGGCGGCCGACACCACTAGCTAGACTCCGCTCCGTTCAGGGCCGGAAGGTGGTCGGAGCGTGAAGGACCGGTACCAGGTCGTCGTCATCGGCGGCGGGATCGTCGGCTGCAGCGTCCTCTATCACCTCACCCTCCGCGGGATAAGGGACGTGGTGCTGATCGAGCGCGACGAGCTCACCGCCGGCTCGACCTGGCACGCCGCGGGCGGCTTCCACGCGATCAACGCCGACACCAGGATCGCTGCGCTGCAGAAGTACACCATCGGCCTCTACACCCAGGTCGAGCAGGAGAGCGGGCAGAGCATCGGGCTCCACATGTCGGGTGGGATGGAGCTCGCCGGCACCCCCGAGCGGTGGCAGTGGCTGAAGTCCGAGCTCGCCTGGCACCGCACCCAAGACACCGACGCCTACCTCCTCACGCCCGAAGAGGCCGCGCGGATGGTGCCTATCATCGACCCGACCGGCCTGCTCGGCGCACTGTTCGACCCACACGAGGGGAACCTCGACCCCAACGGCGCGACCCACGCTTACGCCGAGGCGGCGAGGAGGCGGAGGGCCGAGGTGGTCCAGCACAACCGCGTGCTGTCCCTCGACCAGCTGCCCAGTGGCGAGTGGCGCCTCGAGACGGAGAGGGGCCCCATCACCGCGGAGCACGTCGTGAACGCGGCCGGCCTGTGGGCGCGCAAGATCGGTCGCATGGTCGGCGTGGATCACCCGCTCGTACCGATGGTGCATCACTACCTGGTCACCGCCGACATACCCGAGGTCGCCGCGATCGAGGGCGACATGCCCGCCGTCACCGACCTCGAGGGCTTCACGTACCTCCAGCGGGAGGGGAATGGCGTGCTCCTGGGCGTCTACGAGCAGAATCCCCGCCACTGGAAGGTTCAGGGCGCCGACTGGGACTTCGGAAGGCAGCTGTTCCCCGAGGAGATCGATCGCATCAAGTCAGAGCTAACGATCGGCTTCCGACGCTTCCCGGTGCTGCAGGACATCGGGATCAAGCGGTGGGTGAACGGCGCGTTCACCTTCACCCCAGACGGCAACCCGCTCGTCGGACCCGTCGCGGGCTTACCGAACTACTGGGCCGCCTGCGGGTGCATGGCCGGATTCTCGCAGGGTGCGGGCATCGGGCTCGCGCTCGCCAACTGGATCGCGGACGGAGACCCCGGCTACGACGTGTTCGGCATGGACGTCGCGCGCTTCGGCTCCTACGCCTCGAACGACCGGTACCTCCGCGACACGACCGCGCAGTTCTACGCGCGCCGGTTCGTGATGGCCTACCCGAACGAGGAGCTCCCCGCGGGACGCCCGCTCAAGACCACCCCTTGCTACAACGAGTTCGTGGCCGCGGGCGCGCGGTTCACGGTGAACTGGGGCCTGGAGGTTCCGATGTACTTCGCGCCCTCGCTCGACTTCGAGGAGAGCTCCACGCTCGGGCGCTCGAACGCCGAGCCGATCGTTGCCGAAGAGGTCGAGGCGGTCCGCACCGCTGCCGGGGCGTATGAGATCGCCCAGTACGCACGGTACGAGGTGACGGGGCGGGTCGCCGAGGCGTGGCTCGACCATTTGCTGTCTTCACGGATCCCGGAGGTCGGGCGGATCCGCCTGGCGCCGATGCTGAGTCCTGCCGGGCGGCTGATGGGCGACCTGTCGGTCACGAGGCTGGACGAGGACCGCTTCTGGCTGACCGGCTCCTACTACCTGCAGGACTGGCACACGCGTTGGTTCCGACGGACCCTGCCGGCAGACGGCGTGGAGCTGCGGAACATCACCGAGGACCGGATGGGCTTCTCGGTCTCCGGGCCTGCGTCGCGCGAGATCCTGGAGCGGCTCGTGCACGACGACGTGTCGAACGAGGCCTTCCCGTTCCTGTCGGTGCACGAGATGGATGTCGGCACGGCGCAGGCCGTGGTCGGGCGCATCTCGCTGACTGGCGAGCTGGGCTACGAGATCGTCGTGCCGGCCAACCTGCACCGGACGCTGCTGCATGAACTGCTGGAGGCCGGGACCGCGAGCCGCCTACGCCAGGTCGGCGACCGGGCCGTGGACGGTTTGCGCCTGGAGAAGGGTTACGGCATCTGGTCGGCCGAGTTCCGGCAGGACTCCACCCCGGGGATGTCTGGCCTAGACCGGTTCGTCGCGTTCGAAAAGGGCGACTTCATCGGCCGCGAAGCTGCTCTGCGCGAGCGCGAGGAGGGCGCCTCGCGGATGCTCGTGCTCCTGGAGGTCGACGCCGCCGATGCGGACGCCGCGCAGGACGACGGGATCTGGATCGAGGGCCGTAGGGTCGGGTTCGTGACCTCGGGGGCCTACGGACACCACGTCGGCAAGAGCCTTGCCCTGGCCTACCTGGACCGGGGCGTGGTCGGGTCCGCACCCGAGCTCATGGTGTTCGTGATCGGCGAGCCGCGGACCGCTCGGATCCTGCCCGAGCCTCCTTACGACCCGAAGGGCACCAGGCTCCGCGAGTTCGCGTGAGCGAGGTATAGGGAGGCCAGAGCCCTACCTGCCCACCGGCCAACGCGGTTAGGGCCTTCATTCGAGCTGCCCCCCTTTCCTCCGGCCGCGCGGCTGCTACCTCAGGGAGGTGGACGGGACCTCCTTCTTCGGGTCGATGAACGGGATCGCCGCGGTCGTGGCGACGAGCATGTGGACTGAGCCCGGCCAACACGCTCGAGTCCTGCATGCGCCTGGCCTCGTCGGAGCTCGTGTTCCGACACGACGCCCTCCCGTTGCAGGAGTAGCGGACCGCCGGCCGAAGGTCCTCATCGAACCGGGTCGGCTGACCTCCGACACCTCCCGCCCAGGTGACAGTCTGGTGCCGACGCCCTCCTAAAAGGGGGATGGAGTCGTGCCGAACATCAAGAACGCGGCGAAGGAGTTCCTAGTCAGGAAGCGGATCGCTGTCACCGGGGTCTCCAGGAACCCGAAGGGTCACGGAAGCAACATCGTGTACCAGCGGTTGCGGGACCGGGGCTACGAGGTCTTCGCGGTCAACCCGAACGCCGACGAGGTCGAAGGCGATCCGTGCTACCAGGATCTGGAATCGATCCCCGGCGGCGTCGACGCGGTCGTGATCGGAACCAGGCCCGAGACCGCCGAGGCCACGATGCGGGAGTGCGCGGAGCTCGGCATCAAGCACGTGTGGATGCACCGCTCCTTCGGGACCGGCAGCGTCTCCGACGCGGCTGCCGAATACGGCCGACAGCAGGGCATCACGGTGATCGACGGGGGCTGCCCTTTGATGTTCGATCCCACCGCCGATGTCGGGCACAAGGCGATGCGTTTCGTGTTCACACTGACGGGCAACGTCCCGAAGCAGGTGTGAGTAACCCCGCGAGAGATGTGAAGCAGGCTCCGGCCTTCGTGGGTTCTGGCCGCTAACCCGTCCAGCGTCCTCGCGGCAGCGACGGTCCCCTTGGCGACCGGATCTTCCTGATATCTCGGCACCCGTGGCTAGACTGACGAGCCATGGCGCTCGTCAAGCTGCGCGCCCCCCTCAAGGACCTCGCAGGCGGCAGGAGCGAGGTCCGGCTCCAAGGCGCCTCTTTGACCGAAGTCCTGCGCGCACTCGAGCGAGAGCATCCGCGAACCGCTGGGTGGGTGCTCGACGAGCGCGGGGGAATCCGCCCACACGTAGGCGTCTTCGTGAACGGCGAACGGACCAAGGAGGACGTCCCGGTCGGGCCCGACGACCGGCTGTACGTCCTCCCCTCGATCTCGGGAGGGTGATCGCGTGACCGAGCTCCTCATCGGAACAAGGAAGGGCTTGTTCGTGCTCCGCGGCGACCGGAGCGGGCCTTTCGAGATCGTGCACCGCGCGTTCGAGGGCGTGACGGTCGAGTACGCGATCCGCGACCCCCGAAGCGGTCTGTACCTCGCCTCGGTGACCTCCGGACACTTCGGGCCGCGCGTTTGGACCGCGAACGACCCGACCGGCAAGTGGGAGCAGACGGCCGGCCCAGCCTTCCCCGAAGACGCCGGCGCGACGGTCGAGCGGATCTGGGTCGTCACACCCGCCGAGGAGGACGGGGTGCTCTGGGCCGGCGTCGCCCCGGCCGCCCTGTTCCGCAGCGAGGACGGCGGCGAGACCTGGGAGCTGAACCGAGCCCTGTGGGACCGACCGGAGCGCCCGCGCTGGCAGCCTGGCGCCGGCGGCCTCGCGCTGCACTCGATCTGCCCGATGCCGGGAGACCCCGACCGGCTCACGCTCGCGATCTCGGCGGCTGGCATCTGGCACACCGACGACCGCGGGAAGAGCTGGCGCAAGGGCAACACCGGCCTCGTGCCCTTGTACATCCCTGAGGAGTCGCGCGCCACCAGCGAGGACCTCTGCGTGCACAACGTCCACCGCTCGCCGGCGCGGCCGGAGAGATTGATGCTGCAGTTCCACACCGGCGTCTACCGATCGGACGACGGCGGGGACACCTGGACAGATATCGGCGAGGGTCTGCCCTCGACGTTCGGGTTCCCGATGGCTATCGACCCGGCCGACCCCGACAGCGGCTACGTGATCCCACTGGTGGCGGACCTCGACCGCGTCACGCCCGGGGGGAGCCTCCGCGTGTATGTGACACGCGACGCCGGCAAGTCGTGGACGGCGCGCACCCACGGCCTCCCCCAGCGCGACGCCTACATGACGGTTCTCCGGCAGGCGTTCACGCACGACGGCGGGACACCGCTCTGCCTCTACTTCGGCGCCACATCGGGAGCCGTCTTCGGGTCGGTCGACGCGGGCGCGACCTGGTTCACCGTCGCCGAGCGGCTGGCGCCGGTGACCGCGGTCCGGGTTGCCTGATGCCCCCGCAAAGGCGTACTACTTCACACGGAATCCGAGGCGCGTGACATCGTGACCCTCCCGTTCGGGCCCCCGCTCGCTCCCATGCTCGCGAAGCTCGAGCGTACGATCCCACAGGGGGACGGCTGGGTGTACGAACCCAAGTGGGACGGGTTCCGGGCGATCGTCTTCCGCGAAGGACCCGAGGTCCGACTTCAGAGCCGGGACGGCCGACCTCTCGAGCGCTTCTTCCCGGAGCTCGTGAGCGCGATACGCGAGGCCTTCGAGCCGGACACCGTCGTCGACGGCGAGATCGTACTGGCCGGGCCGGACGGACTCGACTTCGACGCCCTGCAGCTCCGCCTCCACCCGGCGGAGTCCAGGATCCGAAAGCTCGCCGCCGACACCCCGGCATCCTTCGTAGCGTTCGATCTCCCGGCCGAGAACGGCGAGGACCTTCGCACACGCCCGCTCACGGAGCGCAGGGCGCGACTCGTCGGGATCCTCGGTGTGGCCGCCGAGCGTCTTCCCACGGCCACGACGGCCGTCCTCCTCACGCCGCAGACGAACGACCCCGACGAAGCGGCCGGCTGGTTCGAGCGGCTGGAGCGCGTCGGCCTCGACGGGATCGTGGCCAAACGGGCAGATCAGCGGTACGCGCCCGGTCGGCGCGCCATGGTCAAGGTGAAGCACCAACGGACCGGCGACTGCGTCGTCGGAGGCTTCCGGCCGTCGAAGTCCGGGGACGGGGTCGGCTCGCTCCTGCTCGGGTTGTACGACGAGCAGGGCGTCCTTCAGTACGTCGGCCACACGTCCGCCTTCCGAGCGAAGGAACGGCGCGAGCTGCTCGAGCGGCTTCGTCCGTTGGAGGGCGGCCGTAGCTTCGGTGCTGGAAGGGCCCCGGGTGGGCCGAGTCGGTGGTCGGCGGGCAGGGACCACTCCTTCGTCCCCCTCGATCCCGTCCTGGTGTGCGAGGTGACCTACGACCACCTACAGGGCGGCCGGTTCCGCCATGCCGCCGGGTTCGTGCGGTGGCGCGCCGATCGAGACCCGCTGGATTGCACGTTCGACAAGCTCGGCGGCCGGGAGGGTTAGCCCCCGCTGACCGAGACTAGGGCACGGCGCGACGCGCTCCGCATATCGTATCCCTCATGCCTGCGAGCAAGCAGATCCTCGAGGTCGCCGGTCGAGAGGTGACGGTCACCAACCCGGAGAAGGTCTTCTTCCCGAGCACCGGACACACCAAGCTCGACCTGGTCCGCTATTACCTGACCGTGGCCGACGGCGTCCTCCGCGGCGTGGCGGGCAGGCCCATGGCCCTGAAGCGATACGTGCACGGGGCCGAGGACGAGTTCTTCTTCCAGAAGCGGGCGCCGACGTCGCGACCCGAGTGGATCGAGACCGTCGAGCTGAGCTTCCCGTCCGGGCGCAGCGCCCACGAGGTCGTCGTCAGGAACACCGCCCAGCTCGCGTGGGTGGTTAACCTCGGGTGCATCGACCTCAACCCCCACCCCGTGCGAGCTGACGACCTCGACCACCCCGACGAGCTGCGCATCGACCTGGATCCGGTTCCGGGCGTGAGGTGGGCGCAGCTCCGGGAGGTTGCCCTCGTGACCCGGGAAGTCCTCGAGGAATTCGGACTAACGGGATGGCCTAAGACGTCCGGCTCGCGGGGGTTCCACATCTACTGCCGGATCGAGCGACGCTGGATGTTCCAGGAGGTCCGGCGGGCTGCCCTTGCTCTGGCCCGGGAGGTGGAGCGGCGGGTGCCGGACCTGGCAACGAGCAGATGGTGGAAGGAGGAGCGCCACGGCGTATTCCTCGACTACAACCAGAACGCGAAGGATCGCACGGTCGCCTCCGCCTACTCGGTGCGCGCTACTCCCGACGCGCGCGTGTCGACGCCGCTCGGATGGGAGGAGGTATCCGACTGCGAGCCCGAGCGCTTCACGATCGACACCGTCCCCGTGCGGTTCGAGCAGAACGGCGACCCGTCCGCGGGGATCGACGAGTCCACCGGCTCCCTGGAGCTCCTCCTCGATCTGTCCGCGGAGCACGAGTCGGCGGGTTTCGGAGACGCGCCCTGGCCGCCCCACTTCGCCAAGCAGTCGGGCGAGCCGCCCCGAGTACAACCGTCCAAGCGGCGGAGGCCGGACGCAGCGCGAACGGGAACGGTGCCGCCCCCGGCGCCGGGCAAGGCCAAGGGGCCAACGGGTCGCCGCCGGACGACCATGCCGCTCATCGAGATCGCCCGGGCCGCGACCAAGGACGAGGCGATGGAGGGCCTGCGGCGCTGGAGGGCTCGGCACCCAGAGGTCTGGACGTACCTTGCCCCCGCCGACGTGCTGGTGGATTCCATGCGAGGCCGGTACACGACGTGGACCCGGATCCGCCTCAACCTGCGCAGCGTGCCCGACTCGGAGCGACCGTCGCAGGAGCCGCTCGAGGTCGACTACGACCCGTGGCAGAGATCCGAACCCGACAACCAGGAACCGGATCCTGGGTAAGCGGCTCCTCGATCGCCTGCCGGCGGTCGAAGCGATGGAAACGACCCCGGCCTAGTGCCTGGGCCACTTCTTGCCAGCGCCGAGCACCAGCACGATCGCGGAGAGGATCGCGGGGGAGTACAGCCAGCGGAACAAACGCGACTTCACGTTGCGGTCACCTCCTTCACACGAAGTGCCCTGCCGGGGCACGCACACATCGAAGGGTAGCGGCGGCGAGTGAGCAGGACATCCAGCGATGGACCAGATTCGTCGTCGGTGCATCGGAGCCCGCCGCGATCCGCACGGCCTAGTCCGAACGGCGGGCTAGCAGCTGTCGGTCACGTCTCAGGCGTCCCAGGGACAACTGCCGTCGCCGGCTCCACCCAGGGCGGTGCCGCGGGGAACCAACCTGTGTTCCGCGCGGTCTCCTTGACGTACCCGCCCATCAGGAGGGGCCCATGCGGAGAGCGACCGCCGTGCTGCTGTTCGTCGCGGTCCTGGCAGCGACGCCGACATCGGCCCGAGCGAAGGAGCCGCCGGAGCGCGCGAGGTACGACTCGATCGGACTTAGCGCGTCCTGGCACACCACTCGCGACGTCGACCGTGACACCTATCGAAAGGTCAATTGGTACGTGAGCGCGTACCTCTCCCGGGAGGGGAAGGACAAGCGGCTCTGGTCATCCCTGTACGAGCGGGTCTACCGGTGCGAGCGGGAGAAGGACCGCGACCGGTGCAAGTCCCTCTGGTACGCATTTGGACGGATCCGAGACATCGATGACATCGAGCTCTCGATGGATCCGGGCCTCGAGTCCGCATCCCTCGAAGGAACCTACAGGGTCCGGCGCGTGGAGAAGCGCGAGCGAGTCGGACCGGTGGCCAGGATCCACGTCACGGCCTCGCTAGCCGCTTCGGGCGAGGTATACCGCTCGCGGGGGAGCTACGCCTCGTGGGACGGCAAGTGCCCCCGGGCGCGCTACCGGTACGAGTACTCCTACCGACGAGCGAGGGCCGTCGTCACCCTGGATGGCGACGTCTCCAGCACGCGGATCCGGACGCGAGGGTGGATGAACAAGGAGGAAGGCTTCGTCCTCTACCGGGACTGCGACTAGTCGCCGATCAGAGTAGAGCCACGCGTTCGACCGGAAACGGCGGCTGCGCCAGGGGCCTGACCGCGAGCCTCAGCAGCAACAGCGGGTTGTCGTCCCCGGCCGTGCGATTGAGGTTCAGGGCGTCACAGCCTGTGCAGCGGTGAATGAGCACCCACTCTCCGTCTCCGCGAACTCCGACCGCGATCGGCTCCATGAGCGAACCGCAGTCTGCCGCACGGTCCCCTGGGGTGTCTGCATCGAGATGACGGGTCCGCAGGCAGTTGGGGCAGTGGTTGCGGTGAGCGGTCCCGACGGCATGGATCGACACGTCCAGCCCGCAATGGCGGCAGCGGAACGAGCTCGGCCCATGGCGCTTGTCGCGATGGCGTTGGTCGCGTGACATGGGATCCTCCGGGACGTTGCGGTGGGTAGGCACCGTCGCGCCCTGAGGGGTCCCGCAAGATCAGGAAGAAGCCAGCCAACCCTTGCCGGGGCGCGACGCGACGACCACCGACACAGCGGTCATCGGCCACCTCCTCCTGGTCGGGCCACCTCTTGGTGGCAGGAGCCCAAGGGTACCACCTCGCCCTGAGGGGTCGGAGGCACGATTCGCGCCCGGACCGGAGTCCGAAGTAGATTCGGCCTCTCATGGTTGCCCGCTTCGCCGGCTCGACCGCCCGAAGGGGCGTCTTGGTCGCGTCGCTGGCTGCTGCGCTCGTCCCCCTCACGCCGGTTCCCAGCCGTGGGGTCGCGCCCATCACGGCACATGCCGTTGTGACCAGCCTTGCCTTCCCCGCCGGCTTCACGTTCGCGCCCGACGGGCGCTTCTTCTTCGGCGAGCGCTTCACCGGCAACATCAAGATCTACGATCCCGCGAGCGGGGAGACCACCCTTTTCTACACGGTCCCCGATGTCGTGTCCGGGAGCGAGCGGGGGCTCCTCGGAGTGGCCCTCCACCCGAACTATCCGGCCACACCCCTCGTGTACGTCTACGCCACCAGAACGCTCTCGGGTGTCGGCACGAACCAGATCCTCCGCATCCGAGAGAGAGACGGCATCGGCGTGCGCAAGAAGGCGATCTGGAGCGGCCTGGCGTCGGTCTCGCACAACGGGGGACGCATCCTCTTCGGCCCGGACGGGAAGCTCTACGCGTTCGTAGGCGAGCGGGCCGACCCTCGCAACGCGCAGCTCCTGACGAACGACTACGGCAAGGTCCTACGCATGACCCCACGGGGCAACGTCCCCAGTGACAACCCCTTCGCCGACAGCCTGATCTACTCCTACGGGCATCGGAACTCCTTCGGTTTCGCCTTCGATCCCGAGACCGGTTACCTGTGGGAGACGGAGAACGGCCCCGACTGCAACGACGAGCTCAACCACGTCAAACGTGGCCGCAACCACGGGTGGGGCCCGAACAGGACCTGCGACACTCCCCCGGAGCCTCCGCTCAACACGAACCAGGACGGACCCAACCCGGTGCTGCCGCAGTCCTGGTACACACCAGTGATCGCTCCCACCGGCGCGGCGTTCTGCGACGGCTGCGGGCTCGGCACGGACTACGAGGGGAAGCTCTTCTTCGGGGCATACAACGACGGCCGCATCCGCCTTGTGACGCTATCCGGAGACCGCCGCCGCGTGAAGTCGGAGGTCGCGGCCCACCCACACGGCAGCCCGGTCCTCTCCATGGAGGTCGCTCCGGAGGGGACCATCTACTTCAGCGACCCCTCGGGCATCTACAAGCTGGTGCCGGCGTAGAGCACGCTGGCAGTGGTCCACCTCGCGGAGGGAATCGGAACCCGGTCGGCACCTCGGTTCAGCCGCACTCTCCGGCGTCGTCCACGGCCTGCCCGCATCCTGCGGCCGCGTGCGCACCTTCGGGAAGCTCGGGTAGCGCGAGCCCCTGCGCGAACCGCCGTTTGACGTCCAGGATGAACGTATCGTTCAGGATCTTGATCCGATCTCCTGTGGTCGCGAGATCGCCGTCGAAGACGTTGACGCACACGGTGGCCAGCGCCTCTCCCGCCGTCGCCAGGATGAGCACCGCCGCGAGCGCGGATACGACGATCGATCTCCCCCTCATGTCCCCCTCCTAGTACCTAGACGATCAGTCGAGCCGAAGGAACGTCGGCGGCGGGCGCGCTTGCAGCGTGCAGATGATGGACCGAACCCTAACTTGAGTCATGAATCCCCATCGCCCGGGGGACCATATATCTACCGCGCAAGGCCAATGGGGGTCAAGGGCGGATCCCTCCCGACGATCAACTCAACGGCTCGACCCCCGCCAGGGTGTCGCGGAGCTGCTCGACGGCGCCGGCCGCCGCCGAGAGATCGCCGTCTCCAACGGTGCCCTGAAGCTCCTCGAGTTCGATGTTGATGCGGGTCACGTCGACACCATCCAGAGCGTGAAGTATCCGGTCGCGGATGTAATCGAGGGTGAAGAAGTCGCCGTTCGCCGCCGCCGAGTCGCCCTCCTCGGCGTCGAGAAGTAGCTGAGCCGCCCACAGGTCGAAGCGGGCGATGTCGACCTCGACCGCGGGCCGGTGACGGAGCTGGAGGTCGAGGCTCCACTGAGCCGTGTCGATCGCCGCCTGGCGGGCCTGCGCGCTGTTTCGGGCTCCCACCGCTTGCGCGAGCGCCTCGAGAGCACCGCTCAGCCGCGGCTCGATCATCTTCGGGACTTCACTCGCCCTGTGCGACTCCCAGGCCGCCGTCATCTGATCGATCTCGGCCGAAGCCTTCTTCCACTCGCTGGACCGGGCCGCTTCGTAGACGTCGACCGCACCGTCCTCCAGGGTCGACAGCTCCCCCGGCGGTGGCCCGGCGAGCGAATCGGTCGGCACCGCCATCGCGAGCGCTTCCACGTCGCCTCCGCCGGCCGTGTAGAACTCGCCGTAGCCGGGGGCGAAGGTCTTGTCCTCCGTGGCTCCGTCCATATGAAGCTCCTCGATGACGAGCCCGCCGTCGACGGGCCCAAGCGGGCCCTCGAGCGACCGACCCACCGACGTGACGGTCACCTCCTCGAACACGAAACCGGGGATGTTCTCGGGTCGGTACACGTCGCCGACGGTCGGGGCGGCGGGCATGATCATCGCGGCGGGCCCGTCCTTGCCGGCGATCCAGGTGCCGTGCGTATCGGCGATGACCCCGTCCTTGAAGTTGAACACGTCCTCTCCGAAGTACCAGACGGATCCGTCGTCGGCCTGAGCATAGAAGTCGTACGCGACCTCGTGGATGCGCCCGTCGAGGAAGGCGACGTATTGGGAGACCAGCGTCTCGACCTGCTGGCCCTGCCACTCGATGATCCGGGTGTCGGGCAGCAGCGTGACCTCGGTCCGAAACGCCTTGCCGTCAACGGTGCCGACCATGAGGATCGACTCGACCAGGCCGGTCGGGTGGAGCGGATTGGTGACGTTGGTCGGGTCGGAGAACGTCGGAACGCGGATGTCGACCCGCTGGGCGTCCGGTGCGACCTGGAGGCCGGCGGGAACGACAGGCTGCCCGATGAGCTTCGGCTGATCCACCTGCGGCGGACCTTCTGCGGATGCGCCGCTCGGGCCGCCCTCGCTTGTACATCCACCCAACACCAGCGCGACCGCCAGCCCGATACAGAGCCGTGCCCCGGCAGGGCCGCCTTTTCGTCCGGGCCCACGCGACAGACCTGCTCCGTTGCGGTTCATCTCGCTTCCCTCAATCCGGTCCCCGGCGGGTTCAGTCGCCGTCCTGCCCTTCCCGGTCGCCGGGACCGTCGTCGTCGCCCTCCCGACCTATGACGTTGAAGCCCTCGTCGAGGCCAACCTCGACAACCCTTCCGTCGTCGAGGCGTATCTCGACGCCGTAAGCGGCGCCGTCGTCGCCGACCTCGGTCTCGACGACCGTGCCGCCTCCCGTGTACTCGAGCGCCGCCGCGGCGGCCTTCTCGAGCGTCGAGCCGAAGAGCGGCTCGTCGTCACCGGCGGTCGCGATCGC
>DATEBA010000053.1:0-22278 GCA_035288045.1 Actinomycetota bacterium | reverse complement strand
CGCGCACTCGGCGATCGCGACGCCGCCCGCCTGGATGCCCTTGCAGCGCGCTACGACCAGATGGTCCCCGACCCGCTCGCGCCGGAGCGGCTCCGGACGCTCGCGTCCCTCGAGGGCCCCCTCTTCGGCTACCTCGGCAAGCTGATCCCCCAGAAGGGCGTCCAGCGCGTGATCGAGGCGACCGCGTTGCTCCCGAACGCGCGCGCGGCCATCGTCGGGTTCGGGACGCACCGCGAGTGGCTGCATGCCCTCGTAGCAGCAATCGACCGTGGGGACGCCGGAGCGATCGCGTGGCTCGCCGGCAGGATGGAGCTGGAGACACCCGTGGACGCGACGGGGATCGCCAGCCGGGTGACTTTCACGGGCTTCCTGGACCACCGCTACGCGCCCGGAGTCGTGGCCGCTCTCGACGTGCTTGTGGTGCCGTCGATCGGCCCGGAGGCGTTCGGCATGGTGGCGGCGGAGGGGGCGGCCGGCGGCGCCCTCCCTCTGGTCGCGCGCCACTCGGGACTCGCGGAGGTCGCGGCCGCCCTGGAAGGCGCCGCCGGTCGGCCCGGCCTCTTCTCATTCGAGCCCGGGTCCGGGGGCGGTCGGCGCCTGGCCGGCGGTATCCGCTCGATCCTGGCGCTTTCCGAGGCGGATCGCGCTGGACTGCGCGAGGCGGTCGCCGGCTTCGTCCGCTCGGAGTGGACCTGGGAGCGAACCGCCGAGCGCCTCCTCGACGCCGCGCTGGCCGTGCGAGGATCCAAGCCGTGATCCTCGCCGCGCTCGCGGACGCGCTGACGCTCTCCCAGGTCGTCCTCGGAGTAGTAGTCGCCTGGCTGATCGGAACCCGCCGAACGGAGGGGGCGGCGGTTGCGCTCGCCGTCGCTTGGCTGACCGACTTCCTGGACGGCCGGGTCGCCCGCATGGCGGTCGCCCCCAGCAGGCTCGGCGCGTTTGACATGCCGGCCGACGTCTTCCTCGGCGCCGGAGTCGTCGTCGGCCTCGGGCTCGCTCGATGGCACTGCAGGGACTCGGCTACGGCGGGTCCCTGTGGATGCTCTTCGCCGACGACGTCCCGACGCGCGGCGTCCCCGTAGCCGTGGCGCTCGGCATCTGGGTCTCGGGCTGGGGGACGTTCTGGCGCGTCGAGCTTCCGGAGTTCTTCCGAGGGATCGCCGCCGCGGCGAGGTTCCGCAGGGGCAACTCGCTCGACCTTCCGGACCGCTAGGTCGCGCGGCCGACCGACAGGATCACCTCGCGTCGTTGCACGAAGTCCTTCGCGGGAAGGTCACGCATCCTGCGCCGGAGCACGCGGAGGAGAGCTCCCCGCTCGCCGGCCGGAAGCAGGTCGAGCCGCTCGACGCTCCCGAAGCGGTCGTGGAACGTCACGAACTCGCTCGAGTCCCACCGTCGCAGGTACGGTGTGGTCCGGACCCGTACCGAGCCGAAGCCGGCCCGCCCCAGGAGCCGCTCCATCCTTTCCGGGGAGTTCGTGAAGCGCGAGCTGTCGACCCACGCGGTCGGGTCCTCGGGGACGCCGAGCCGGTCGAGCTCTTCGGTCCAGACGTCGATCGCGGGGAACCGGTAGGAGTCGCTCCAAGTCGCCGCTCCCGCGCTGCCGCCGGGCCGAAGCGCCCGCCGAACCTCCTGTAGCGCGCGGGCAGGGCTGGGGACGTGGAAGAGCATGAACGCGAGCGTAGCCACGTCGAACGCGTCCTTCGCGAACACAAGACGCCCCGCGTCGGCGACGACGCGCGGGAAGCCGGCCGGGGCAAGCCGGATCATCCCCTCGGCCCGGTCGGCTCCGACGACCACCGCGCGCGGGGCACGATCCCGGATGAGCGGCAGAAGCGCGCCGACGCCCGCTCCGACGTCGAGCACCCGTCGCGCGCGTCCGAGAGGGAGCATCCGCAGCAGTCGCAGGCTGAACGGTAGGAGGACCGGAGCCCACAGCCGGCGGTACAGCCGCGCCGAGGCCGAGTAGCCGTCGGCGGTGGCCTCGACCGGATCTCTGCCCTCGCTCACGGCGGGAATCCTCGCATGGAACGAGCGCACCGGGCCTGCTGGTCTTGCCCGGCGGACTGCCACGGGCCAGACTTCCTCCCATCGAAGACGACCACGGGAGCTGCTGCTTCGACGGGTGGGCCGACTACTACTCCAAGCGCGCGCGCAAGAAAGGAACCGCGTCGAGCGTGACCCGCTCGCTCCTCGAGGAGATCAGCTCCGCGGGCCTCGAGGGAAGGAGCGTGCTCGACGTGGGCTGCGGCGTCGGCGACCTCGCGCTCGCGACCGTGGACGGCGGCGCGGCACGCGCAACCGGCATCGACCTCTCGGGAGAGGCCATCCGGGAGGCGAGGCGCCTGGCCCTGGATCGCGGAACCGCCGATCGCGTCTCCTTCTCGGTCGGCGACGGAGCGACCGCGATGGTCGAGCCGCACGACGTCGTGGTTCTGAACCGCGTGTTCTGCTGCTATCCCGACGTCGACCGTCTCCTCGACAACTCGCTCGCGGCCGCCCGTTCCGTCTACGCGCTCACTACTCCCCCGTCGACGGGCCTGGGCGGCGCCGTGGCGAGGCTGCAGACGGCCCTGGCGAACGCCTGGTACCGCCTGCGGCGCACGAAGTTCGGAGACTTCCGCGTGTTCGTCCACGACGTCGCGCGCATCGACGCGCGTGCGCGCGATGCGGGGTTCCGGCTCGCGACCGGCGCGACGCGGCGCCTCGTCTGGCACCTCGCCGTCTACGTCCGGGACTAGCCGCCACCGGCAGGCCAGAGCGCGAGCACCCACGCCAGTCCGATCTGGTCGAAGCCGAGCTTCCGGTAGAGCTCCTTCGGCCAGTCGTCCGGATCCGCCACGAGGAAGACGAGATCGTGGCCCTCGGCTCGGGCGATCGCGAGCGCCCTCAGAACGACCGAGCTCGCCAGGCCGCGTCCCCGGAAGTCCTCGAACGTGAACACGTCCTCTATTTGAGCCGTCCGGCCATCGACGTAGAGGTCGCAGAAGCTCCCGATCCGGCCGGCGACTCGGGCCACGAAGTGCCTGGCCCGCGTCGCCGGCCGCAGCCCATCCTTCCGGTCGACGAGCTGTCGGATCGCCTCCTCGCTCGTCGCCATGTGCGGGTCGGCGCGCACCTGCGCCTCGACGGCGGGGCGTATCTCGTCCCAGGCCACCTCCTCCACGAGCCCGGCCTCGGCCTCGCGGTCGGGCGCGCGGCGGTGGGCCATGTACAGGTGCCGATGCGCCTCCCACCCGAGCTCCTTGAAGCGCGGTGTGAGCGCATCGCCGATCTCCTCCTCGGGCACGAACAGCTCCCGGTGAGCGAGCCCGGCGCCTCCCAGCAGCCGATCCGCCTCCAAGACGAGAGCCTCGGCGGTCGCACCCGCCCGGTCCACCCATAGCGAGTTGTTGTAGTAGGAAAGGGGGAACCGATCGTTGAAGTACGCCGTACCCCACGCGAAGGCCTCCGCCCGCGTCGCCGTGCGCTCGAGGACGGAGCGCTCGAACACGACAGCGCGCGAGAGATCCTCGTTCATCGACCCGACGCTTCGCGGAACAGCGCGCGCGCCTCATCCTCGGGCATCGTTTCGACGTCGAGGGCTCGTTCCCTCGCGAGCTCCAGGAATCGCTCGAACCTCGCGGCGAATCCGCCGACCGTCCGACGGAGCGCGCTCTCGGCGTCGATGCCGTGCTGCCGCGCCACGGCGACCGTCGCGAACAGAACGTCGCCGACCTCCTCCTCGACGTCCACCGGGTTCGTCGCGCGCTCCAGCTCCTCGACCTCCTCCCGTAGCGCCGCGATAGCGCTCTCGCGGGAGCGCCGCTCGAACCCACGGCCGGCGGCGCGTCGTTGGACCTTGGCGGCCCGGGCGAGCGCCGGAAGCGTCGGCGGGATGTCGTGCTCCACATGGTGCTCGCCCTTCTCCTCCTGCTTGATCCGCTCCCAGTTCACGAGCACCTCGTCGGCCCCCGAGACCTCCACGTCGCCGAACACGTGCGGGTGGCGGCGGATGAGCTTGTGGACGATCCCTTCGGCCACGTCGTCGACGTCCCACGCGCCGTCGTCGGCCGCCATCTGCGCGTGGAACGCGACCTGGAGGAGCAGATCCCCGAGCTCCTCGCGCAGCCGCTCGCGGTCCTCTGTGTCGATAGCCTCGAGCACCTCGTGGGTCTCCTCCAGGAGGTGGCGAGCGAGCGATCGGTGGGTCTGCTCGTGATCCCACGGGCAGCCGCCGGGACCGCGCAGCCGCGCCATCACGCGCACGAGATCGAGCAACCGCTCGCCGCCCCGACCCGACGGGACCGGACCCTCAGGGACGTGCCGGAGGAGGTCGTCGGTCACAGGCCCGGAAGGGGCACCGCTTCGGTCGCGGTGCTGCGGATCGGGAGCACCGCACCGGCGAACGCATCGAATCGCCCATAGCGCGGGCTCACGTGGATCTCGACGGCATCCATCCGGTCGCGGAGCCACTGGTCGAAGGTGAGGGGGACGAGCGCGGCCCGCAGCCGCTCCCTCGCGCGCTCGAACGAGATCGTCTGTCTGGAAAAGAGCCGGATCAGGTGCCAGCCGAGCCGCGTGCGGACCGGCTCGCTGATCTCTCCGGGTCGAAGCGCGAGAGCGACCTCTACGAATACCGGATCGACGGTCGAAGCGACAACGGTCCCCAGGTCTCCCCCCGCGTCGGCCGACGCCGGGTCGATCGAGAAGTGGGCGGCATTCCTCGCGAAGTTGTCGATGGTGAGATCCCTCGATATCAGCGCCGCCTCGTGGCGGGTTCGGACGACGATGTGCGCCGCATGGAACTTCGTGAAGTCCATGATCTGGTCGTAGTAGGCGGTCCGGAGCTCACCCTCACCGAGCTCCTGATCGGCTACGTCTCGCTGGGCCACGTCGAACATCAGCAGACGCTCCACGAGGCCGCGAAGATCCTCGCGCGTGAGCGACCGCCCGGACAGCAGCTCGTCGAGCGCCTCGGCTCCCAGGGCGTCCTCGAGGCGCTCCATCGTGGCCCGGACGTCCTCCTCGGGGACCGAAAGCCCGCGATCCTCGGCGAAGCGCCCGACGATCTCCTCCTGTATCAGGCTCGCGAGCGTGAACCGCGCGCAGGCCGCCTCGACCGGCTCCCCGACATCGGCGAACCCGCACGGCTGCCCGCTCAGGTCGGACAGGAATCTGAACACCCTCACGTCGTGCTCGAGCTCCGCCTCGCTGATCTCGCCCCCGTCCACGATCGCAGCCGGCGGCCGCCCGACGCACGCCGAGAGCACGATCGCGCCGATCACGAGGAGAACCAGCGAACGGGAAGGGGCCCTGGTCACCTGAGCAATCCTAGCCGACCGTCGCCGTCTCACCCGTCGCAGCGAGCAGGCGCTCTTCTATCCATCCGGGCAGCTCGCCGCCGGAAACCCCGTGCGGGCGGAGGTTCAGCGTCGCCGTCGCCACGTGGTAGGTCGCGCCCTCGATGCGCATCGCCAGCTCCAGTGCCGCCGCGGCATCGAGAGCCACCGGCCTCACGCGGACCTGGTCGCGGAACGTCGAGACCTCATCGACTCCCAGTCGCGCGCACGTGATGCGGAGCGACCCGACGGCGAACAGCGACTCGATCTCCGGAGGCAGCAAGCCGAATCGGTCGATCGCCTCCTCGCGAACCTCATTGAGCCTCTCGTGCTCGGGCGCCGTGGCGATACGCCGGTAGAGCTCCAATCGGAGCGCCTCCTGGGCCACCCACCCCACGGGGATGAACGCCTTCACCGGCAGGTCGAGGCGGATCTCGCGTTCCTCGCGGATCGGCTCCCCGCGCAGCTCCGCCACGCTCTCCCGCAGGAGTCGTGCGTACGTGTCGAATCCCACCGCAGCGATGTGGCCGTGCTGCTCGGCGCCGAGGAGATCACCGGCGCCGCGGATCTCGAGGTCGCGGAGCGCGATCTGGAAGCCCGAGCCGAGGGCGGTGTGGTAGCTGATCGCGGCGAGGCGCTCATGCGCCTCCTCGGTGAGCCGCGACGCGGGCGGGAAGAAGAGGTACGCGAACGCGCGCTCCGCGGAGCGCCCGACGCGCCCGCGGATCTGGTAGAGCTGCGCCAGGCCGAGCTTGTCCGCGCGGTCGACTATCAGCGTGTTGGCGGAGGGAACGTCCAGCCCGGACTCGACGATCGTCGTGCAGACGAGCACGTCGGCCTCGCGCTCCCAGAACCTCACCATCTCGCTCTCCAGGCGCGCCTCGTCCATCTGCCCGTGCGCGACCGCGACGCGCGCCTCCGGCAGCTGCTCGCGGATCCACGCGGTCTGCCGATCGATCGTAGCGACGCGGTTGTGGACCCAGAACGCCTGACCCTCGCGAAGGAGCTCGCGCCGCAGCGCGCCGATCGCCATGGGCTCGTCGTAGGCGCCGACGTAGGTGAGCACCGGCTGGCGATCCTCGGGCGGCGTGTCGACGGTGCTCATGTCGCGGATACCCGTCAGCGCCATCTCCAGTGTCCGCGGGATCGGCGTCGCCGTCATCGCGAGCACGTCGACCGCGGTTCGCAGCCTCTTTATCAACTCCTTGTGCCCCACGCCGAACCGCTGCTCCTCGTCCACGACGAGCAGGCCGAGGTCGGGGAAAGAGACGTCCTTCGACAGCAGCCGGTGCGTCCCGATCACCACGTCGATCTTGCCGGACCTCACACCCTCGAGGACCTCGTCCTGCTCCCGCTGTGAGAGGAAGCGCGACAGCATCGCGACCTTGACCGGGAACGGCGCGAAGCGCTCGGTGAAGGTCACGAAGTGCTGCTCCGCGAGGAGCGTGGTCGGGACGAGCACGGCGACCTGCTTGCCGTCCATCACGGACTTGAACGCCGCCCGCACGGCGATCTCGGTCTTGCCGAAGCCGACGTCGCCGCATATCAGCCGGTCCATCGGCTTGGCCGACTGCATGTCCCGCTTCACCTCTTCGATCGTCGTCAGCTGATCTCGGGTCTCCTCGAACGGGAACGCGTCCTCGAGCTCGAGCTGCCACGGGGTGTCGGGGGCGAACGGATGACCCGGCACCTGCATGCGCACGGTGTAGAGCCGGACCAGCTCGCCGGCCATGTCGCGGACGGCCTTCTTAACGCGCGCCTTCGCCCGCGGCCAGTCGTTCGTGCCGAGGCGATGCACCCGAGGTGCCTCCCCGCCGAGGTACTTGGCAACCATGCCCACCTGGTCGGTCGGTATGAACAGTCTGTCGCCCTCGGCGTACTCCAGCTCGAGGTAGTCCCGCTCCGCGGTGCCGATCGCGCGCCGCGTGACGCCGACGTAGCGGCCCACACCGTGGATCCGGTGCACGGCGAACTCTCCCGGCTCCAGCTCCTCGGCGACCGCGTCCACGCGGCGGCTCGCCAGGCGCGGTGCGTCGCGAGTGTGCCGGCGGCTCCCGAAGAGGTCCTCCTCGGTCGCGAAGGCGAGCTTGCTCGGTTCGAACACGAACCCCTCCGTTAGGTCGGCCTCGACGGTCTCCGAGACCGTGAGGCCACGTTCGGCCACGACCTCGCGTGCCCTGTCGAGGCTCCCGTGACCCCGGGCGGAAAGGACGACTCGGTAGCCGCTGCCCGCGAGATCCACCAGACGCGCCGCGACATCCGGCGCGCTCCCGGCAGCCGTTCCCCAGGCGCGAAGACCCAGGTCGAGTCCCTCCGCGAACTCGGTCAGGTCCAGTCGTGTCAACCCGGCGAGCGCGTCCTCGAGACGTCTGAGGGAGGGAGGTCCCGGCCAGCCGGACACCGCCTCCAGCGCGGCGGCTTCCTCGGCCGCCTGGCGCGCTCGGTCGGCCGTGCGCCGCGCTCTCGCGAGCACCGCCCACGAACCGGCGGGCAGAAGCTCCGCCGGCGCCGGCAGGTGCGGGAACAGCAGCGGCGCAAGCCCTTCCATCCCCTCGAACAAGAGCCCATCGGCGAAGCGGGCGAGCATGTCCCGGAAGCGTTCGAGGTGCCGCGGCGCGAGCTCCTCGGCGCGCGCGCGGAGCTCCGGCGTCGGCTGCAGCTCGCGGACTGCGTCGAGCTCCACGACCTCGATCGGGTTGCTCGTGAGCTGCGTCGCCGGGACGAATGCCCGCAGCGACTCGATCTGGTCTCCGTCGTACACGGCGCGGACCGGACGGCGCCCGGCACCCGGGAACGCGTCGACGATCCCACCGCGGACCGCGAACTCGCCGCGGTGCTCGACCAGGTCTGTCCGCACGTAGCCGAGCCCTGTGAGCTGCTCCGCGAGTGCATCGGGGGAAAGCGTGTCGCCGCGGCGGACAAAGAGCGGCTCGTTCTCGCCGAGCGTCGGCACGATCCCCTGGACGGCCGCCGTCGCCGGCGCGACCAGGACGAAAGCGCCGTCTCGATTGGCCCGCAGCGCGCGGATCGCGCGAGCGCGCCGTGCAGCGACCTCCGGCGTTGGGCTGATGCCCTCCGACGGCAGCGCCTCCCAGGCCGGAAGGAGCGCAACGCAGTCGGGTCCGAGGAACGCGCCCGCGCCGCGGGCCAGGATCTCCGCATCGCGCGAGCCCGGAGCGAGCGCCAGCACGGGCGCGTCGAGCGCGCGCGCCAGTGCGGCGACGACAAGCTCCCAGCCCGCGTCCAGGCGCGCCGTGATCGGGCGCGCGCGCTCGAGCAGCAGCCGCCCGAACGGCTCCGAGGCGACCACCTCGTCGAGCACTAGTTCAAGCACGTACATCCCTTCCCGGACAGCACGAAGAGCCCCGGCCGCCGAGCGACGGGGCATCCCGGATCGATGCTACCCGGTCGGTCATCCGCGTACCGGGAGACCGAGAACCGAACGCGAGATCTACCCGGGGCCCGCCCGGTTGAAGCCGTCCTGGGTCGCCGCCAGGCCGTCCCGTACTATCGAGAGCGCCGCGTCGGCCGCGTGGCCGATCAGGAGCGGCACCTCGGGAAGCTCTCGCTTCGAGAAGGGCTCGAGGACGAAGTCGGCTGGATCCTGCCGTCCCGGCGGTCGTCCGATCCCAACACGCACCCGGAAGAACCCCGGCGTCCGTAGCGCCTGCGCGAGCGAGGTCAGCCCGTTATGGCCCGCCGTCGAGCCGCCGTGCTTAACGCGGAGCGCGCCGAACCCGATGTCGAGCTCGTCGTGAACCGCGATCACCCGATCGGCCCCGGCTCTCCGTTTCGCCGCGACCGACGCGTACGCGGGACCGGACTCGTTCATGTAAGTGTGCGCGCGGACGAGAACCACGCGCTCGTCGCCCTCCAGGATCTCGCAGACGTCGGCCGGAAGGAACCGGGCTTTCTTGAAGCGCTCCCGGGCCCGCGACGCCAGCTCCTCGACGACCATCGCGCCCACGTTGTGGCGCGTTCGCGCGTAGCGTTTCCCGGGGTTGCCCAAGCCCACGATGAGCCAGGGCACGGGCTAGCCCTCGCCGCCCTCCTCGGCGGGCTCGGGCGGCGCCTCGACGACCTCGGGGGCGCCCTCGACGGCCTCCTCCCCCTCGGGCAGGACCTCCTCGAGCTCGGCCTCGACCTTGAGGATCTGCGGCGTCGCGACGGTGACGACGGTCTCCTCGGGGTTCGTGAGGATCGTGACGCCCGAGGGGGCGGGGATGTCACCGACTCGCAGCCCATCGCCGATCTCGAGCGAGGAGGCGTCGGCCTCGATCCCATCCGGAACGTCCTTCGGAAGGCACTCGACGTGCAGCTCCCAGAGATGGTGCTCCAGTAGCCCGCCCGCCTTCACGCCGGGCGAGGCGCCGACCACGCGAACAGGGACGTCCACCTTCACCTTCTCGTCTCGGCGGATGGCCAGGAAGTCGACGTGGACGTACCGGCCCTTGATGTGGTCGCGCTGCACCTCGCGAGGTAGCGTGAGCAACTCCTTGCCGTCGAGGACCAGATCGACCAGGACGTTCGCTCCTCCGGCCGTATGCAGCGCGTGGAAGAGCTCGCGCGCGTCGACCGATACCGCCACGGGCACCACGCCCTGCCCGTAGAGCACCGCGGGCACTCGCCCCGATGCGCGCAGCTTGCGGGCGACGCCCTTGCCCGTTCCCTCGCGACGCTCCGCCTTCAGCTTCAGTTCCATGGGGTTCCTCCGGGGACTCCGGACCTCGCATCGTACCAATCGACACCCCGCGAGCCACTCGGGCGTCTCTAGGGGCAGAGGGGACTCTCTGATGGTAGGCACCGACGTGGCGGAGGACACGCGCCGGCCGGGCCGGCTCGCCGAACTCTACGAGCGACACGCGCCGGCCGCTACAAGGCTCGCCTACCTGCTCAGCGGCGATCACGACCAGGCGGAGGATCTCGTGCACGATGCGTTCGTCCGCGTCGCAGGCAGGCTCCGTCACCTCCGCTTCCCCGATGCGTTCGACTCCTATCTGCGCCGCACGATCGTGAACCTCCACACCTCCCGCCTTCGTCGTCTCCGCCGCGAGCGCGAGTACATGGAGCGTGAGCGGCACACGCGGCCGGAGGAGTCATTTCCTCCCGACGTCGGACTTCGCGAGGAGCTGTGGCGGGCGCTGCAGACGCTGCCTGGACGCCAGCGCGCGGCGGTGGTGCTCCGCTACTACGAGGACCTGTCGGAGCGACAGACGGCCGAGGTGCTCGGCTGCTCGATCGCAGCGGTGAAGTCGGCCGTGGCCCGCGCGATGCGCGCGCTGCGGGAGGGAATCCGAGGTGAAGACGCATGATCGACCTGGATCGGGAACTGCGCGACCTGCTCCACGACAAGGCCGAGGAGGCGCACGCGCCAAAGGCGGCCCCCGCACCCATGCTCAACCGCGTTCGGCGCCGCCAGGCCGCGGCGGCTCTCGTCGCGAGCACGATGGCCGTGGTCGTGATCGCCGGGGCGGTCGCGGGACTTGGGATCTTGCTACCGCTGGCGCGCGACGGCCGACCCCTCGGTGGAGACGTGGGCACAACCCGCAGGCCAACGGTCGCCTACGTCACGATCACCTATCCGAAGGACTGGGTCCTCACCGTGCGGTCAGAACCTGCCGACATCGCCGCGACGGTCCAGCTGGCAAGCTTCGATCCGGACGTGCGTGCGAATCCGGTCTGCTTCTCGGAGAACCAGTCGATGCCCCCGAACGGGGTCCTCCTCCACATCGAGGTGGGCAGCGGCCCGATCGGGCCCGATGCCCCGCGCTGGCCACAGGAGTTCACGCCGAGCGATTTCGGCGACCCGAGGCTCTGCGGCGTGGCCGGCGAGCAGCTGTCCGCCTCCTGGGCAAGCGAAGATGGGTCGCTCCCGTTCGTCGCCAACGCGCTCATCGGGCCGTCTGCATCCACCGACGATCGCGAACGCCTGCTCAACGCTTACCGCAGTCTTTCGTTCCCCATCCTCGGTGACGAGGTCCAGCTCGCCGGCGTGAACGAGGGGGCGGCTGCGGTCGTCCTCGCCTCGGGTGAGATCGACGGGAGACCGTGGGCGACATCCGCTTCCCCCGACGCTGATCAGCCCGGCATCCGGCTCGAGATGGGGCTGGGCGGCGAGGGAGGCGGCCTACGCGGGAACGGCATCGGCGGCGTCCTCGCACAACGGTTGGAGGACACGTGGGTTTCGTCGCCGATCATGGGCGGGAACACAATGATGCACGGCGCGGTCTCTCGGGACATCGCGCGCGTCGAGGTCCGTCCTATGGGCGCCGACCCCTTCGACGCCGAGCTTCTCGACCCGCCGCCGTCGCTCGGCGCGACATTCCGGGCCTTCGTCGCGCCGATGAGCGGCGCCCCCCGGGGCACGGTCGTCACGTTCGATCCGAGCGGGAACCTCGTCCGGGAGATCGCGTTCACTCCCGACGGCTACTCCTCACCGAGGACCGAGAGCGAGCGGACGGCTCCACCCGAGGGGGCGGTGGCGAGCGGCAAAGCACTCGGAACGAAGTGGCGGCTGGTCGACACCGGCGACGAGCTCTGGCTCGTCGACGACGAGGGCCGGATGCTCGGCTCGGTGTCTCGTTCCCCCGACCCACACCTCTCGCTGGCCGTGCACACCTTCACAGAAGGCGACAAGGCGGCGAGCATCGTCTTCGGGGCGGGGTCGGCGGAAACGACCCAGGTCGTCCTGTTCACCAGCGGCCTGCCGGGATCGACCCAGCAGACACCGCTGGGGGACGGCACCATCGCCTACTGGCAGGCATGGGTGCCTGGTGATGTCGAAGGGCAGGTCATCGCTGTCGACCCTAACTGCGAGGTTCTCCAGGCGATCGACGTCGCGACCAGCAGGGCGCCGGCGTCGCCCGCGCCAACCTCCTGCGACTAGAGCTGGTTCTCGCCGTGGAAGATCTCGGACACGCTCGTGTCCTCGAAGACGGCGCGAAGAGCCGACGCGATGATCGGCGCGATCGACAGGACCCTCAGCTTGGAGAACTGCTTCTCGTCGGGGATCGGGACCGTGTTCGTGACGACGACCTCCTTGATAGGGGCCTCCTCGAGGAGCTGCACGGCCTTGCCCGACAGCACTGGGTGGGTAGCGGCCGCGTAGATCGGCCCGGCGCCCTGCGCGGCGAGCGCCGCGGCGCCCTTGGCCACCGTCCCGGCGGTGTCGATCATGTCGTCGACGAGCACGCACGGCCGGCCCTCGACCTCGCCGACGACCGCCATCTCGTCGATCTTGTGCGCCTCACGGCGCGAGCGCCGCTTGTAGAGGAACGCGAGGTCTGCGTGCAGCGCCTCGCGGAGCTTCTCGGCGGTCTTGATCCGACCTGCGTCGGGCGCGACCACCACCAGGTCGTCGTCGCCGTGGAGCATCAGCTCGTTCTTGAGGTAGTCCGAGAGGAGCGGCAACGCCGTCAGGTGGTCGAAGGGGAAGTCGAAGTACCCCTGGATCTGCCCGCTGTGCAGGTCCACCGACACGACGCGCTGGGCCCCGGCCGTCGTGAGCAGGTCCGCGACCAGCTTCGCCGAGATCGGCTCACGGGCAAGGCCCTTCTTGTCCTGGCGCGAGTAGCCGTAGTAGGGCACGACGGCGGTGATGCGCTTGGCAGAAGCGCGCTTCATCGCGTCCAGCATGATGAGCTGCTCCATGAGCGACTCGTTCACGGGGTCGGCGTGCGTCTGGATCACGAACACGTCGCAGCCGCGGACGCTCTCCTCTGCTCGGACGTAGATCTCGCCCGAGGCGAACCGCCAGATCTTCATCGACGAGAGCGGGACGCCGAGCTTCTGCGAGATCTCCCCGGCCAGGCCCGGGTGCGCCGTCCCTGAGAACAGCATCATGCGTTTCTTGGTGACGATCTCCACCGCTAGCCTCCCGAGCCCTTCCCCTTGGCCTTGGCGTCCTTCTTCCTCCGGTAGCCCGAGACGTTGCGCTGCTCCGAGCGCTCGATCGCGAGCGCGCCGGGCGGAACGTTCTTGGTGATCACCGACCCCGCCCCCGTCACGGCGCCCCTGCCGACCCTGACCGGCGCCACCAGCATCGTATCGGAACCGACCCTGGCCCCGTCCTCGATCACCGTGCGGTGTTTGCGGTAGCCGTCGTAGTTGACCGTCACCGTGCCGGCGCCGATGTTCACGTCCCGGCCGACGCGCGCGTCGCCGACGTAGGAGAGGTGGGGCACCTTCGAGTCCCGCCCGACCGTGGCGTTCTTGATCTCGACGAAGGAGCCGGCCTTGGCCCGATCCTCCAGGACGGTCCCGGGGCGAAGGTGCGCATAGGGACCGACGCTCGCCAGCCGCCCGATCCGCGCGTTCCGGACGACCGAGAGCTCGACCACCGAGCCATCGCCGACCCGCGAGTCCTCGACTATGGTCGACGGGCCGATCGTGCATCCCTCCCCGATCCGGGTCTGGCCCTGAAGGAGGGTCATCGGCAGCACGACGGTGTCGCGACCGATGCGTACTTCTACGTCGATGTAGGTCCGCGAGGGGTCGACGAGTGTCACGCCGGCCTCCATGTGACCGTCGTTGATCCGCACGCGCATAACATCGGTCGCCCGCGCGAGCTCCGCCCGGGAGTTGATCCCCAGGGTGCCGCCGTAGTCGGCCTCCTCCGCAAGTACCTTCTCCCCCTTGTCGAGGAGGATCCTCGGCACATCGGGGAGGTAGTACTCGCGCTGGACGTTGTCGGTCGTAACGAGAGGGAGAGCCCCGAACAGCGCCGCCCGATCGAAGCCGTAGACGCAGGTCGTCGCCTCCCGGATCCGCCGTTCCGCGGTCGTCGCCTCCCGCTCCCCGATGATGCGGACGAAGACGTCGCCCTCGCGAACCACGCGTCCGAACCCCGACGGATCGTCCAGCACGGTCGTCTGCGCGGTCGCGGCCGCTTGGCGTCGACGGTGACGTCGCAGGAGTGCTTGGAGCATCTCCCCGGTGACGAGCGGCTCGTCGCCCGGGAGGACGACGACGTCGTCGACCTTCCCGACCGCGGGCTCGGCCACCATCACCGCGTGACCGGTCCCCAGCGTCCTCCCCTGGTCCACGAACACCGGCTCGGGCTTGATCCTCCACGATCGGACCGACTCCTCGACCTGCCCGCGCTCGTTCGAGACGACGACGATCAGCCGATCGGGCCGGAGACGGCGCGCCGCCCGGAGGACGTGCCAGAGCGCCGGGCGCCCGCACACGGGGTGCAGGACCTTCGGGGTCTTCGACTTCATCCGCTTGCCCCTGCCGGCGGCGAGCACCACCACCGCGAGGGAGCGGGGAGCCTTCTTCTTGGGCACGCGTGTCCTTCGGGCCGTTGGCCGCCCCCTTTGTACCGGCGGCCGAGGCCCGTGGCAAGCGCTCGGTTCCGGGGGGAGGAGTCGAACCTCCATCGAGGGCTCCAAAGGCCCGCGTCTTACCGTTAGACGACCCCGGATCGCTCCAGATTATGGCCGACAAGCGGCCCTCAGGGCGGACCCGACGCGACGATCGAGCCGGGGAACCCCCGCCCGATCGCTCTCGCGTGTTCCTCGTCGCGAGCAAGGCCCAGCACGGTGGGCCCGCTCCCGCTCATGACGGCCCCAAGCGCTCCGGCGTGAACGAGCGCGCGCTGCGCCTCGCCTATCTCGGGATGGCGACGGACCACCGGCCTTTCCAGGTCGTTGAAGAGAAGGGGGCCGAGCGTCTCCGCGTCGCCCCGTTCGGCGGCGTCCAGTATCGACCAGGGCGATGGGCCCGTGCCGCCGCCGTCCTCGTCCCACCATCGGTAGGCCTCCGGCGAGCGCGTGGGGAAGTCGAACGGGACCAGGACCCACCACAGGCGCTCCACCTTCGCCGGCTCGACCCGCTGGCCGCGGCCCCCGACGAGGACCGGTCCGCCGACAAGCAATGCGGGCAGATCCGAGCCGACGCGCGCGCCGATGTCGGCGAGCGCGTCGGCGTGCAGGCCGCACCCCCAGAGCTCGTTCAGGGCGACGAGCGTGGCGGCCGCGTCGGCGCTCCCGCCGCCGAGCCCCGCCGCCACCGGGATCGACTTCTCGATCACGATGGTCGCGCCCAGGGTGCCGGCCGAGGCCTCGGCGAGCGCGAGGGCGGCGATCAGTGCGAGGTTCAGGCCGCCGGGCGGCACGTCCCCGGCGAGGCTTCCACGGACGTCCACCCGCAGCTCGCGCGCCGGGCGAACCGTGACGACGTCAGAGAGCGAGATCGGGAGGACAAGGCTCGCGAGGTCGTGGTAGCCGTCCTCTCGCGCGCGGAGGACACGCAGGAACACGTTGACCTTCGCGTGCGCCTCGACCCGCAGCGCCCCGCTCACGCTCGCAGCTCCTCGGTAACGCGGGCGAAGTCCTCGAGCGAGAGCCGCTCGCCTCGCACGCGGGGATCCAACCCGCAGCGGACGAGCAGCGCGGCCGCCCCCTCTCTGTCGAGGCCGAGGCGCCGCAGGGCGTTTGCCATCGTCTTGCGCCGCTCGGCGAATGCCTCCTCGACGACGGGGAACAGCTCCTCGGCGGCAAGGCGGACCGGAGCGGGACGCGGCACGAGCTCGACGAGCGCCGACTCGACCTTCGGAGCGGGCCAGAACACCGACGCCGGGACTCGGCGGACTAGACGCGCGCCTGCGCGGTAGGCGATCTTCACGCTCACCGCGCCGTAGGCGGTATCACCGGCGCCTGCGACCAGGCGCTCCCCGACCTCCCGCTGGACCATCACGAGGTAGAGGTCCACCGGCGCGCGCTCGAGCATCTGGAGGAGGAGGGGCGTCGCGATGTTGTACGGGAGGTTCGACACCATCTTCCACCGGCCGGGACGGAGCGTCGCCGGCCAGTCGACGGCCAGCGCGTCGCCGACCTCCACGCGGACGGAGGGGAACGGCGCAACCGCTTCCTCCAGCGCCGGCGCGAGCGCTCGGTCGAGCTCCACCGCCAGCACCCGCGCGCCCGCGGCAGCGAGCGCGACCGTGAGCGACCCGAGCCCGGCGCCGACCTCGATGACTCGGTCGCCGGGTTCCACGCCGGCGAGCGACACGATCCGACGGGCGAGGTTCGGATCCGCCAGGAAGTGCTGCCCGAGCGCCTTGTCGGGACGCAGGCCGTGGCGCGCCGCGATATCGCGGAGGGCTGCTCGGCCGAGACCGCTACCAGGAGAGCCTGACGTCTGCCACGCCCTGCCCGAGCGGGGCGATCTGCGCGAAAGCTTCCTCGTTGAGGTCGATGATGCGGCCACCGAACGGTCCCCGGTCGTTGATCCTCACGGTGACCGTCGTCCCGTTGTCCAGGTTGGTCACCTTCACCACCGTACCGAACGGAAGCCACGGGTGCGCGGCTGTCATCCCGTCGCCGGGCGCGTGGTACCAGGACGCCTCGCCGACCTGATGGCCGACGTCGCCCTCCGCGACCGGCTCGGGCTGGGCGCGTCCGACCAGCCGGTGCCGGGAAACAGGGGCTATCGCGACGTGGCGGGAAACGAGGACCCGCCCGACGCGCTCGCCGTCCACGACCCGGGCCCGGTAGACGCGGACCACGACGCCCGGCGAACCGTCTCTCACGATCCGGAACTCGCCGGAGGGGAGCTCACCGGTGTACTCCGTGGAAGTGGTGAAGGGTATGTGGATCCGCACCTTCCGGAAGTGGAAACGCACGCGCTCGAAGCGGACCTCGACGCCGCTCCGAAGCTGGGTGCTGGGTGGTGGCGAGACGTGGTCGTCGTCGTCGGGTTGGATCCCCATGGCCGAGAGGAGCTCCCGGACCGTGCGCGCATTGGTGAGCACGTCGCGTTCCTTCCCGGTCACGACGACTCCCACCGGCACGACCCGGGAGGACCCGACTCCGCCCGCGAACGTGGAGTCCCCGAGGAACTCCGCCCTCGCAAGCGGATCGCTCGCCCCCGCCACCACCCAGACACCCTCCTCCCCCGGGACCGCCTTTGGAGCGACCGGCAGCCCGGCGGATCCTCCGAGGTCAACGAGGACCGTCATGCCGTCGACGACGGGGGTTCCCGGCGGAGGCGCGACCTGGGTCCACGGGATCCCCTCGGAGTGGAGGATCTGCTCGACGCTCCCGCCGAGGGTGCGGACCACGTGAGGCCGCCCCTCCACGACGAGCGTCACGTGCTTCTGTACCGCGAGGTAGAGGGTCCCGGCGGCCACCAACGCCGCGGCGTAGGTGGTCCTACGTATGGCCTTCCGGATCCGCAGCCGGCGGACCCGCGTCGCGCGAACCGTCAAACCTTCCTCCCTGCGGGGAAGGTTCCGGCGGGGAAGCGGCCGCGGCCGGACCGAAACCTTAGAGACGCACGGGCCCGGACCCTACCAAACTCTCAACCCTCACTGCAAACTTGAAAGAGAACGTGCGTTCGGAGCGTTTCTCGGCCCCATCCGGCCTTCGAGGGCTATCTGATGCCGGGGAACGCGCGCATCGCATTCGCGGAAGTCGCCTGCCGAACCGCGTCCGGGTCCTCGCCGCGCGCTTCGGCGATCCCGTCGATCACGTCGATGACGTTCGCGGGCGAGTTGTCGCGGCCGCGGCGGCGCTGCGGCGCGAGGAACGGGCTGTCGGTCTCGACGAGAAGTCGATCCAGCGGCGCCGCCGCGGCCGCCTCGCGAAGATGCGCGTTCTTCGGGTAGGTCACGTTCCCCGCGAACGACAGGTAGTACCCGCGTGCCGCGCACTCCTTGGCGATCACGGCGTCGCCCGAGAAGCAATGGAGGATCACGTCGGCCGAACCCTCGTCCAGGAGTCGAAGGATCTCGGGCCAGGCCTCGCGGACGTGGACGACGAGCGGCTTGCCGGTCTCGCGGCTCAGGGCGACGTGAAGACGCAGAGCACGCTCCTGATCCTCCCAGGGCGAGCGCATCCGGAAGAGGTCCAGGCCGGTCTCCCCGACCCCAACGACGTGCCTGTTGGAGAGCAGCTCCTCGATCTCTGCCCCCGCCCGGTGGTCGAGTTCGGAGGCGGTGTGCGGATGCATTCCCGCCGTGGCGAACACCCCCCGGAGGGAGTCGGCCAGCTCCAGAGACCGGCGGCTCGAGTCGGGGTCGATCCCCACGCAGACGAGCGTGCCGACTCCGGCGTCCCGCGCGGCCCGCACCGCCTGTGGAGCTTCCTCCTCGAGCAGGAACAGGTGGCAGTGGGTGTCCACCGCCGCCTGTACCCTCGGTGAAGGGTTCGCGTCGGCCATCGGGACTCCAAGATATGCGGTCTCAAGCTCGGGTCAACGCGGTGCCGCGCCATCGACGGCGTCGCCCGGCGCGGTGGCGGCGCGGTGTCGACCGGGAGTTCAGGGAGTGAGCTTCACGTGAAACACGATTCCCCCAACCCTGACCCGTCAGTTGATGGCGTCGCTCAGTCCTCGGCGCGCGGGAACAGCGACTCTCCTTTCGTCGTCTTCGTCCCCGGAGCGAGCAGCCCCCAGCGAGCCGCGTCTGGGAGGCGCAGGGACTCGAGGGGCTCCGGGACCCCGAGCTGCTCCCAGAGCCGGGACGCCGCCGAGGGCATGATCGGCCGTATCAGGACGGCGAGGATCCGAAGCACCTCTGCCGAGGCGTAGAGGACGCTCGCGAGCTCCTCCCGTCTCTCGGGGTCCTTGGCCATTGCCCACGGCTCCTTGTCGACGAGGTACCGGTTCGCACGAGCCACGATGTCCCATACCGCGCCGAGGGCGGGGGTGAGGGCGACCTCGAGCATCAGGCCGTCGTATCTGGCGGCGGCGTCCTGCACCACCGCCGGGAGGTCGACCTCGGCGCCGGGGACGCTCGCCCGCGGGACCGCCCCGTCGAAGTAGGACCCGAGCATCGCCAGCACCCGGCTGGCGAGGTTGCCAAGGCCGTTCGCGAGGTCGGCGTTGTGCCGCTCGGTCATCGACTCCCAGGAGAAGCTGCCGTCCTCTCCGAACCGGACTTCGCGCATGAAGTAGTAGCGGTAGGAGTCCGCCCCGAAGTGGTCCACCAGCTGGAAGGGGTGGATCCCCGTGAGCTTGGTCTTCGACATCTTCTCCCCGCCGACGAGCAGGTAACCGTGAGCCCACACCTGCGTTGGAGGCTCCACTCCCGCAGCCATCAGCATCGCCGGCCAGTAGATCGCGTGGAACCGAAGGATGTCCTTGCCGATCATGTGGACGTTCGCAGGCCACAGGTGCGCGAACCGGTCCGGGTCGCTTCCGTACCCGGCCGCCGTGATGTAGTTGGCGAGGGCGTCGAACCACACGTAGCAGACGTGGCGGGGATCCCAGGGCAGAGGCACCCCCCAGTCGAACGAGGTCCGCGATATCGAGAAGTCCTGAAGCCCGCCGGCGATCAGGGACACGACCTCGTTCCGGCGGGCCTCGGGTTGGACGGCCGAGGGTTTCGCCTCGAAGTGCTCGAGCAGCCGCTCCCGGTAGGCCGATAGCCGGAAGAAATAGTTCTCCTCCCGCAGGCGCTCGACGGGCCGGTCGTGGATCGGGCACTTGCCGTCCCGGAGGTCCCCCTCGACGTAGTAAGCCTCGCAGGCCACGCAGTAGAGGCCCTCGTAGTGGCCGAGGTAGATGTCCTCGCGGCCGTTCTCGTGCACGGCCGTCAGGAGCTTGCGGACGACCTCCTCGTGGCGGGGCTCGGTCGTGCGGATGTAGTCGTCGTAGGAGATGTCGAGCCGAGCCCAGACCTCTCGCCAGCGAGGCTCCATCTCGTCGACCCAAGTCCTCGGGTCCTTGCCGGCGGCCTCGGCCGCGCGCTGGAGCTTCAGGCCGTGCTCGTCGGTCCCGGTGAGGTGGAAGACCTCCTCGCCGCGCAGCCGGTGGTATCGCGCGACGAAGTCCGTCGCGACGGCGTTGTACGCGTGCCCTATGTGGGGCACGTCGTTCGGGTAGTAGATCGGCGTCGTGATGTAGAAGACGTCCCGGCCCATGGTTGGCCCATCCTACTCAGGCCCATCACGGCGAGCGAACTAGTCTGAAACAGACTAGTTCGTCATAGCGCGGTATATCTCGTTCGCCGACGCTCCGCGGCGCCTCGCCACCTCGCCCGCGGCCTCGCGCTTCCGCATGCCGCCGGCGACCAGCGCCTGGGCCTCCGCGACGAGAGCACCCGGGTCGGCGGTCTCCTGCTCCCGCGCTCCCTCTATCACGACGACCACCTCGCCCTTCAGCGCGCGATCGCTCAGCTGAGCGGCGACGTCCGCGGCGCGGCCGCGGACGACCTCCTCATGCAGCTTCGTGAGCTCGCGGACCACCGCCACCCGCCGGTCCCCGAGGACCGCGACGACGTCCCTGAGCAGCGTCCCGACGCGCAGCGGCGACTCGAACACGACGTGCGTGCGCGGGTCGTCACGGATCGACTCCAGCCTGGCGCGGCGCTGGCCAGCCTTCCTCGGCAGGAACCCCTCGAACGCGAACCGGTCGGTCGGCAGGCCCGAGACCAATAGAGCCGCCACCGCAGCCGAGGGGCCTGGCACAACGCGGACGTCGATCCCCTCCTCGATGCAGGCCCGTACCAGCGGGAAGCCGGGGTCGGAGAGCCCCGGCATCCCGGCATCGGAGATGATCGCGACGTCGCGCCCCTCCCGGAGCTCGTCGAGGAGCTGCTCCGTCCGGCGCCGCTCGTTGCCCTCGAACAGGGACACCCTGCGGGCGCTGATCCCGAAGCGCTCCAGGAGCCGGCCGGCCCGCCGCGTGTCCTCGGCCGCGACCACGTCGACTGCGGCCAGCGTCTCGCGCGCCCTGTCGGTCATGTCTCCGAGGTTCCCGATGGGCGTGCCAACCAGGTAGAGGGTCCCGCTCACCCTCGGATGGTGACACGCGCCGGTTGCTAACGTCCCGGGGGATGGCGGACAAAGACTACTCGGGCACCCCTCTTGCGAAGAAGCTGGGGATCCGGGAGGGATCACGCGTGTCGCTGGTAGGCCCGCCGAAGAGCTTCGACCTCG
Organism: Actinomycetota bacterium; assembly: GCA_035288045.1. GTDB lineage: Bacteria > Actinomycetota > UBA4738 > UBA4738 > HRBIN12 > DATEBA01. The sequence goes on along the minus strand of DATEBA010000053.1, from coordinate 1,073 downwards.
GGCCGCTGCCGCCCGGCACGACGATCGGACCCGCACGCGGCCGGCTCGACGTCGTCGTGCTCTTCGCCACCAAGCGGATGCAGGTCGAGCGCCGCTTCGCCGGGCTGGCCAAGGCTTTGGAGCCGGACGGTCGGCTGTGGGTGGCCTGGCCGAAGAAGGCGTCGGCCGTCCCCACTGACCTCGACTTCGACGTGGTTCAAGAGATAGGCCTAGGAGCCGGGCTCGTGGACAACAAGTCGGCCTCGGTCGACGACGTGTTCCAGGGAGTGCAGTTCGTCTATCGGCTGAAGGACCGCCCGAAGTAGCCCCTGCGAGCACGCGGCCTCGCATAACCTAGGCGAGTGCGCGCCCGGCGGATCCACCCCGCGCTCGCGATAGTCGCAGTGACCGCCCTCGCGGCGGGCCTGCGCCTGTGGCACCTCGGGACCCCGGCGGAGCGGATCTTCGACGAGAAGTACTACTCGAAGGCCGGGTGCATCTTCGTCGGCTACTCGCAGGACGAATGCGGCATCGACGAGAGCGACGAGAGGTACTGGATCGAGAAGTACGGCGACGTCGGCTCCTGGGTCCATCCGCCGCTCGGGAAGTGGGCGATCGGCCTGGGAGAGCGGGCCTTCGGGCCCGACGCCTTCGGATGGCGGATCGCCGGGGTCGTCGCCGGCTCCCTCACGGTCGCCGTGGTCGCGCTCACAGCACAGCTCCTGTTCGGCAGCGTGCTCTGGACGCTCGCGGCGGGACTGCTCCTGGCGGTGGAGAGCCTCTCCTTCGTGCAGTCGCGAACCTCCATGCTCGACGTCTTCCTGGCTTTATGGGTCGCGCTCGGGTTCCTGTTCCTGGTCCTGGATCGCCGCTGGATCGAGAGGCGTACGCCCGAGCCGGTGGAGGAGGAGCCGCCACGGATCCTCTCGCCGCTCGTGCGGCCTTGGCGCCTCGCCGCGGGAGTCGCCCTCGGCGCCGCGTGCGCAACCAAGTGGTCGGGCTTCTTCGCGTTGGGCGCCGCCGGCCTGCTGGCGTTGGGCTGGGAGCTCTCCCGGCGGCGCCGGGCCGGCGTCGGGCACACGGTGCTCCGGACG
>DATEBA010000052.1:0-73541 GCA_035288045.1 Actinomycetota bacterium | reverse complement strand
CGCCTGAAGGACGGCACCCGGCGGATCACCCATGTGACGGAGGTCGTCGGGATGGAGGGAGACGTCATAACCCTCCAGGACATCTTCCTGTTCGACTTCTCCGTGGGCGTGGACGAGGAGGGGCGGTTCAAGGGCCGCCTGAAGGCGACCGGGCTCCGTCCGACCTTCCTCGACAAGCTCCAGGAGAAGGGAGTGACCATCGACCCGATGGTCTTCACGCCCGAGGCAAAGGGGGCGGCGTGAAGCGCGTGCTCGCCGCCGTCGCGGGGCTCCTTCTCGCGCTCGTCCCCGCGTTGGGTGCCGCGGCGCAGACCACGTCCGAGCCCGACATCCGCCAGATCGACGTGGAGTCCTTCCCGGAGGTCTCGGTCACGGTTTCGCTGCCGGGACAGACCTCGCTCACGGCCGCCGACGTCTCCTTGGCGGAGAACGGGTCGAAGGTCGCCGATCTGTCGGTGGAACCCCTCGAGGAGTCCGCCGCGGGGGTGGACGTGGTCCTAGCGCTCGACCTCTCGAGGAGCATGCGGGGCGACCCCCTGGCATCCGCCCTTGAGGCGGCGCGCGCGTTCGTGGGCAAGCTGCCCGCGGAGGCGCAGGTGGGGCTCCTCACCTTCAACGGCGCGCCCAGGGTGGTCCTGCCGATCACGCCGGACCACGACTCCGTGCTCGCTGCGCTGGACGGCATCTCGGAGACCAAGTCCGGCACGGCTCTCTTCGATGCCGTGCTCGACGCCTCGGGCATGTTCGCCGGGGAGGGGCAGCGGAACATTGTGCTCCTCGCAAACGGCCCGAACAACGTCGGCGAGACGTCCCTCGACGATGCCGTGGGAGCGGCGACCGCCGCGGGCGCCAACATCTTCGGGGTCGGGTTCCGGGGCGGCGAGACCGACGTCCGGACCATGGTCCGTCTGGCGGAGGGCACCGACGGGTCGTATCAGGAAGCGCAGACGGCGCGCCTCGAGGAGCTCTACGCGGCGATCGCGACCGGGATCGCCGACCAGTACGTGGTGTCCTACACCTCGTCGGCGGGGCTGGGCTCCGAGCTCGAGATCACATTCGTGGCGGGAGACGTCTCCCTGAGCCGGCTGGCGCTGGCCCCCGAGAAGGCCGCGCCGGCGCCGGAGGACCTTCCGCCGCCTGTCGTCCCCGAGGAGGACCGGTTCTTCGCCAGCGCCTCCGGACTGGTGCTGGCCGGGCTCCTCACCGGGCTCGCCGTCTTCATTCTCACTTGGATGTCGTTCGGCGCGGCGTCGAGAATCCGCAGGGATCGGGAGGCCGCCGCCCGGATGACGGCGGTTGCCCGCCCGCAGCAGGAGGCCGTTTCCTCTGGGGGCCGGGTCGCGTGGATCCCCCAGTCGATGCTCCAGGTCGCCGGCCGGGTCGTCGAGGCGGGTGGATTCGGCGGCACGCTCGACCACCAGCTCGAGCAGGCGGGGCTTCCGCTGCGAGCCGGGGAGTTCGTGGCCGCCACGGTGCTCGCCTCGATCGCCGGCGCCGTGGTCGGGCTCGTCCTGTTCCGCAACATCGTGTTCGTTCTCCTGATCGCCATCGTCGGCGGGCTCGTCCCCTACGGGATCCTGCGGTTCTCGCTGTCGCGCCGAGCCAGGCGGCTCGAGGATCAGCTGGCCGACGTCCTCTCGATCCTCGCGAGCTCTCTGCGGGCCGGCTACAGCTTCCTCCAGGCCCTCGACACCGTCGCGAAGGAGATCCCGGAGCCGGGTGCGAGCGAGTTCAACCGGACCGTCGCCGAGATCCGTCTCGGGCGCCCCGTGGACGAGGCGCTGAACGCGATGGCGGCCCGCGTCGGGAGCGAGGACTTCCACTGGGCCGTCATGGCGGTGAACATCCAACGTGAGGTCGGGGGCAACCTGGCCGAGATCCTGGACACGGTCTCCGACACGGTCCGTGAGCGCCAGGCCCTCCGCAGGGAGGTCCGGGTCCTGACGACGGAGGGCCGGCTCTCGATGTACGTCCTCATCGGATTGCCGATCCTGTTCGGGCTCTACCTGTTCGCCGTCAAGCGCGAGTACCTGAGCCTGCTCGTCACGAGCAGGCCGGGGCTCATCATGCTCGGTACGGCCATCTCCCTCCTGGTCCTGGGGTACTTCTGGATCAGGAAGATCGTGAGCATCGATGTCTGAGACCGCATATCTCGTCTTCGCCCTCATCGGAACGTTCGCCGCGGTCGTGCTGCTCGGCGTCGCGCTGGACTTCTCCGTCTCCGACCGCAAGCGGGCCGTGAGGCTACTCGAGGCCCAGGTGCGCAGCGGCGCGGAGAGCGCCGTCCCAGCGAACCTGCGGGATCAGGAGCTCTCGCAGTCCTTCGCGGAGCGGGCCCTCCTGCCGGTGGTGACCGGGGCGGGAAGGCTCGCGAAGCGCGTCACGCCGATCGGCGCGGCCGAGCGCTACACGAAGAAGCTCCAGCTGGCCGGCTCGCCCGCCGGATGGGACGCGGAGCGGATCGCCGCCTTCAAGATCATCGGCGGCGTCGTCGGCTTCGTGCTCGGAGTCGTCCTCATCACCGCGGTGGAGTTCTCGACGCTCACCAGGGTCCTGATCATCGTGGTGCTCACCGCGGTCGGCTTCTTCGGGCCCGACGGCATCCTCGACAGCCGGGTCCAGGCGCGACAGCGAGGGATCCGCCGGCAGCTGCCGGACGTTCTCGACCTGCTCACCATCAGCGTCGAGGCGGGGCTCTCGCTGAACGCGGCTCTTGGGCAGGTGGTCGGCACCGTCCCGGGAACCCTGTCGATGGAGGTTGCCCGGATGCTCCAGGAGATCCAGCTGGGGGTCCCCCGATCCGATGCCTTCCGGCACCTGGGCGAGCGCACCGACGTGGACGAGCTGAACGGGTTCGTTCTCGCGATGATCCAGGCCGACATCTTCGGCGTGCCGATCGCGAACGTCCTCCGGGCTCAGGCCAAGGACCTCCGCGTGAAGCGCCGCCAGCGAGCCCAGGAGCAGGCGCAGCAGACCCCCGTCAAGATGACCTTCCCGCTGATCCTCTGCATCCTTCCGTCGCTCTTCGTGGTGATCGTCGGCCCGGGCGCGATCCGGATCATGGGCACCTTCCTCGGCCAGTAGGCGCGCTCGCGTAGCCCTCCGGGTTCCCGGATCCCTCCCGCCACGTTGCCGTCTCCGGTCGGGCTGAGGTCGTAGGTCCGAGGGTGCGGATCGGGGTCCTCCGAAAGACTGCCCGTTCGCCGGATGATGTGGGTCGAGGTCGGCGATACTCTCACCCGGAAGAAGGATCGAGCCGAACCCCTTCCCTTTACGAAGGGGAGGCCGGGGTAGTACAAACGGGTAGCGCTGAGCTCCGGTTCGGTCCCCCCCGGGCCCGGGCGCCGCTCCGTGTCTCGCGGGAGGGGAGGAGGAGCACGACCGGTATGCAGGGACGCATCGAAGATGTGTCGTTGGTCGAGGGCCGGACGCTCGGGCCGACCATCCACGTCCCCGACCTCGGGACGCCGTCCGCCCGCGACCAGTACCGTCGCTTGTACCGCTGGATGGCGTTCACCGACATGCTATCGGTCGCCCTGGCGATGCTGGTGGCTTACTGGCTGCGGTTCCGCCTCCGGGCCCCAACCGGCGAGTTCCTCACACTGCTACTTGTTACCCCACTGGTCGTCGTAGGCGTCTTCGCCCTCTTCAAGCTGTACAGCGTCCACCGCTTCACCCCAGCGGAGGAGTTCCGGCGCATCATCCTCGCGGTGTCGCTCGGGCTCGCCGGGCTCGCCATGACATCGTTCTGGGCCAAGGAGTCCTTCTCGCGAGCCTGGATCGGACTCTCCTGGGCCCTATCGCTCCTGGTGACGCTGGCCTCGCGACGGCTCTGGCACGGCTACGTGCGGCGCAAGAGGACGCACGGCGGCTACTCGTTCCAAACGCTGATCGTAGGGACCAACGAGGAGGCGATCCACCTCGAGGAGCTCATGCGCGCGCCCTCGTTCGGCTACCGAGCCCTCGGGTTCGTGTCGACCGCACAGGTGCAGGTGCCTTCAACGGACGGACTCCCTATCCTCGGGAACATCAAGAGCCTCCGTGAGATGATCCGCGAGACGGGTGCGGAATGCGTGTTCGTCGCCGCGAGCGCCATCGGCGTAGAGGAGATGGGCCACGTCGCCAAGGCCGTCCGTCTGGAGAGCGTCGAAGTCCGCGTCACGGCCACGCTTCCGCAAGTGCTCTCGTCGAGGCTCTCCGTGCAGCCTATCGGCGGCGTGATGGCGCTGTCACTCACCCCGGCCAGGCTGACCGGCTCTCAGGCCGTCGCCAAGCGCGCGTTCGATCTCCTAGTGGCGGGTTTCGGTCTGCTCGTGACTTCTCCGCTCTGGGCTGTTGTCGCCGTCGCGATCAGGGTCACGTCGCCCGGCCACGTGCTGTACCGGCAGGCCCGGGTCGGTCAGCGCGGCCGCCCGTTCACGATGCTCAAGTTCCGGACGATGGTGAACGGGGCGGAGACGATGCTCGGCGATCTCCGGGCGCGCAACGAGGCGTCCGGCCCACTGTTCAAGCTCCGGGACGACCCCCGGGTGACGCGCGTCGGTCGCCGCCTCCGCCGCTGGAGCATCGACGAGCTCCCGCAGCTCGTGAACGTCCTCCGCGGCGACATGAGCCTCGTCGGCCCCCGGCCACCCCTCCCCGAGGAGGTCCGCCAGTACGAGGACTGGCAGTTCGATCGGCTCGAGGTGCGCCCGGGCATCACCGGTCTGTGGCAGGTCTCGGGCAGGAGCGATCTGTCCTTCGACGAGTACGTCCGGCTCGACCTCTTCTACATCGAGAACTGGTCGCTCGCCTACGACCTGTTCATCCTTGCCAAGACCCTGCCGATCCTCCTTTCGCGCCGCGGGTCCTACTAGCGCGATGCGCCTCCTGCTGGTCTGCTCGTCGGGGGGGCATCTCCTGCTCCTCCACGCGCTCCGCCCATGGTGGGCGGGGCACGACCGCTCCTGGGTGACCTTCCGCAAGGCCGACTCGGAGTCCCTCCTCGCCGGCGAGCGCGTGGCGTGGGCCCACCATCCCACGCAGCGGAACGTGCCGAACCTCCTTCGGAACCTCCGCCTCGCCTGGCGGCTCGTCCGGCGGGAGCGACCGGACATCCTCGTGTCAACGGGAGCCGGCGTCGCGCTGCCGTTCTTCATCGTGGCCCGCCTGTTGGGTATCCGGACGGTGTTCGTCGAGGCCTACGAGCGGATCGACTCGCCCTCGCTCTCGGGCCGTCTGTGCTACCCGATCTCCGACCTGTTCGTCCTGCAGTGGCCCGACCAACGCCGCTTCTATCCCACAGGGCAGGTCGTCGGGTCGCTACTGTAGGTGGCGATGGGCGGCCATGTCTCATCACCGCTCCTCTTCGCCACGGTCGGGACGGAGTCCTACCCGTTCGAACGGCTCGTGCGGTGGGTGGACTCCTGGGCGGTGTCGGCGCCGGGGGTCCGGTGCTTCGTGCAGCACGGGGCGGCGGCCCCTCCCCGGCACGCCGAGGGCGCTCCTTTCCTCGCGTTCCACGAGGTCGAGGAGCTCCTTAGGGAGGCCGAGGTCGTGGTCTGTCACGGAGGAACGGGGACGATCGTGCTCTCCCGCCGTCAGGGTCTGGTTCCCGTCGTGGTCCCGCGGGCCCGCGCGCACGGGGAGCACGTCGACGACCACCAGGTGCGCTTCGCTCGTCGCCTCGCGGCGCTCGGCGAGGTCGAGCTGGCCGAGAGCGAGGAACGGCTCCACGTGCTGCTGAACGAGGCCTTCTCCGGGAAGAGGTCGATGCGAGGGAGGCCCGTGGACGCGCCGCCCGAGGGGGTGGAGCGGTTCGCGCGGCTCGTCGACGCGCTCGCCGCCGATGCGCCTTCGCCGCCCCGGCGGGTACGTGTGCTCTACGTGGGCGGCACCGGCCGGAGCGGGAGCACATTGCTCGACCGCATGCTGGGGGAGATCCCCGGTTTCGTGTCGGTCGGCGAGGTCGTGCACCTCTGGCGGCGCGGGCTAGCAGGGGACCAGCTGTGTGGGTGCGGCGAGCGGTTCCGCGCGTGCCCGTACTGGGCGGATGTCGGCGAGGCCGCGTTCGGCGGCTGGGACAGGCTTCAGCCCGCCGAGGTCCTGGGGCTGCAGCGAAGCGTCGACCGAAACCGGTTCATCCCCCTCATGCTGGCGCCTCGCGGCCGCTACCGGGACCGCTTGCGGCGATACGCCCACCTTCTCGGTCGACTGTACGGGGCGTTGGCCTCCGTCGCGGGCGCGCGGGTGGTCGTGGACTCGTCCAAGCACGCGTCGACGGCGTTCCTCCTGCGCCGCGTGCCGGGCGTCGATCTTCGCGTCGCGCACCTCGTCCGTGACAGTCGCGGCGTCGCGTTCTCGTGGGGGAGGCGCGTGCGGCGCCCGGAGGTCGTCGCCGGCGAGGCCTACATGCCCACGCCGGGCGCCGCACGCGCCGGCACCGACTGGGTGGCGTACAATGGCTTGTTCGAGTTGCTCCGGCTTACCGGAGTGCCGATGCTCCTCGTTCGCTACGAGTCCCTGGTTGCGGACCCCCGCCGCGAGCTGGAGCGGATCCTCCACCTCACCGGGGAGGGGCTCGGAGACGATGCACTCGCCTTCCTTCGTGACGGTGCCGCGGAGCTCGGCGTCGGACACACCGTGTCCGGCAACCCGATGCGGTTCCGCACGGGGCCCGTGGAGCTCCGCCCGGACGAGGAGTGGAGGCATGGGATGGACCCCGGCCGCCGGCGCCTCGTCTCCGCGATCACGATGCCGCTGCTCTACCGCTACGGGTACCGCGTGCGCGGAGGAGGCGACCGGTGAGCGTGCCTCCGGTGACCGCCGTCGTGCCCACCCGGGATCGCCCCGAGCTCGTCCGACGCGCGCTTCGGGCCATCCTCGGTCAGCGATACGACGGCGACATCGAGTGCCTCGTCGTGTTCGATCGCAGCGATCCGAAGGCGATCGAGGTGACGACCGGTCCCGGGCGGCGCGTCCACGTCGTCTCGAACGATCACCGACCCGGGCTGGCCGGTGCCAGGAATGCCGGCGCGGAGCGCGCCGGCGGCGAGCTCCTCGCCTTCTGCGACGACGACGACGAGTGGCTGCCCGACAAGCTGCGTCTGCAGGTGGAGGCGCTGGACCGCGAGCCCGGCTCGGACGTCGCCTCCTCGGGCATCGTCGTCGAGTATCGGGGCCGGAGCATCGAGCGTCTGCCGCCCGCGGAGCTCGTGACCTTCCGTCACCTGCTTCACTCCAGGGTAGCGGAGCTCCACTCCTCGACGCTGCTCGTGCGGCGCTCCGCGTTCCTGGAGAGGATCGGCCAGGTGGACGAGGAGATCCCGGGGAGCTTCGGCGAGGACTACGAGTGGCTGCTCCGGGCCGCACGCCTCGCGCCGATCGTGGCGGTGCCTCGCCCGCTCGTCCGGGTGCACTGGGGGACCGCGTCGTACTTCGAAGGGCGCTGGCGGATGATGGCGGAGGGCCTCACCTACCTGTTGCAGCGTTACCCGGAGTTCGAGACCGACCCCCGGGGACTCGCCCGCGTTAGCGGGCAGATCGCGTTCGCGCTCGCGGGGGCGGGGGATCGGGCCCTCGCTCGCAGCTGGGCCCGACGGACTCTCCGTGCGGACTGGCGGGAGCGTCGGGCATACCTGGCTTTCCTCGTGAGTCTTGGGCTCCTGCGTCCCGAGACGATCCTCCGCCTGGCTCACTCCGTCGGGAAGGGGATCTGATGGCGAGGCCCACCACGACACGCTCCCTACGGCTACCTGCGGGCTTGCTGCTCTACGCCCTTTTCGTCGCCTTTCCGATCTGGTGGGTGCTCGGCCTGGGGGCGTTCGTCTGGCCGATCCTCGCCCTCCCGATGCTCGCGTCCCTCGTCCTGCGGCGTGACGTCCGCGCTCCCAGAGGGTTCGGGATCTGGCTGGCGTTCCTCGTCTGGATGGCGGGCTCCGCCCTCATGCTGGACGAGCCGACGCGCGGTCTCGTCTTCATCTACCGCGCATCGCTCTATCTATCGGCGACCATCCTGTTCCTCTACGTCTACAACTCGACCGAGGAGCAGCTCCCGACGGGCCGGATCCTGTTGGCCCTCGGGGTGTTCTGGGCCTACGTCGTGGCGGGCGGGTACCTCGGCGTGCTTTTCTCCGAGGTGAGCTTCTCGACGCCGGTCGAGTCGATCGTGCCCGGGAGGTTCATGGCGAACGAGTGGTTCTCTCAACTGGTGCACCCAAGGTTCGCGCAGATCCACGACTTCCTCGGGTATCCTGTCGGACGCCCCGCAGCGCCCTTCGTGTACACGAACGAGTGGGGTGCCAACTTCGCTCTGCTCACGCCGCTCCTGATCGCCAGCTGGTCGTTCATCCGCCGGTGGGGTTGGCGCCCGATAACGATCGCGCTCCTAGTGGCGTCCGCGGTCCCGATAGTCATGTCGCTCAACCGGGGGTTGTGGCTCTCACTGGGCCTCGGCCTGCTGTACGCATCGTGGCGGTTCGCGCTTCTCGGACGCGGCACCGCGTTCGGCGGGGTGCTGCTACTGTTCGCCGTGCTCGGCCTCGTCATCGCCTTCACGCCCCTGCGGGAGCTCGTCGCCGACCGGCTGGTGACCGGTCACAGCAACCGCGCGCGCATATCGCTGGCATCGGAGGCCGGCGAAGGCGTGTTGCAGTCGCCGCTCCTCGGCTACGGATCGCCGCGGCCCTCGGCGGAGAACCCCAACCTCCCGTCGGTCGGAACCCAGGGACAGCTCTGGCTCGTGCTGTTCTCCCACGGGGTCCCGGGGGCTCTGTTCTACGTTGGGTGGTTCGCCTACGTGGCGTGGATCAGCCGGCGGGGCGGCTCCTGGGCCACCTTCTGGTCCCACGTCACCCTGGTGATCGTGCTGCTCCAGCTGCCCTACTACGGCATGCTGCCGAGCCAGATCCACGTGGTGATGCTCGCGAGCGCGATCGCCCTGCGCGAGCGCCGCGCCTTTACCGAGGCGGTGGAGGCGACGGCGACGGCGGGCGAGAGGGCGCCGGCGGCCGCGGGGGCGGGGTAGTCCGTGCTCGAGGGCGCGCGCGACTTCGCGGCCCCGTCTCGGGCGGCGCAGGGCCGCCGGAGCGACGACCTGGGCCTCCTGGCGCGCGGCGGGTCGCTCAACCTCGCCGGGATGGTGCTCGGGGGGATCCTCGCTTTCGCCCTGGTCGTCGTCGTTACTCGCGGCCTCGGTGCCGAGGGCGCCGGCGTCTTCTTCGCGGCGGTCGCGCTCTTCATGATCGCGAGCAACGTGACGGAGCTCGGAGCCGACACGGGACTCGTCCGTGCGATATCGCGATACCGAGCGCTCGGCCGAGACGCGGACGTTCGCCCGATCCTCGCGACGGCGCTGTGGCCGGTGCTCGCGACCGGCGGCGTCGCCGCCGCATTGGTGTTCGCGCTCGCCGCCCCGCTCGCTCGCGCGATCTTCGAGGAAGCCTACCGAGCGGAGGGTTCCGAGTACCTGCGTCTCTTCGCGCCGTTCCTTCTCGTCTCCGGCGCTTCCACGGTGCTGGTGTCGGGCGCTCGCGGCTTCGGCACGATGGCGCCGTACGTGCTGGTCGAGAACCTCGGGAAGCCCGCGGCACGCCTGCTGCTCGTGCTGGGGGCGGTCCTGCTCGGCCTGAGCGCAACGTGGATCGCGTTCGCGTGGGTGATCCCGGTCGTCGCCGGGTTCGCGGTCGCCGTCCTCGTCTTCGACCGGCTGGTCCGGACGCTCGAGCGCGACGCAGGGGTGCCGGCCCGACGCTCACGGCCGCCCGGTTTGGCGACCGAGTTCTGGCGCTTCGCTGGCCCCCGCGGGCTCGCCGGTGCGTTCCAGGTGGCGATCACCTGGCTGGACGTGCTCCTCGTCTCGTCGATGAGGACGGCTCAAGAGGCCGGCGTCTACGCGGCCGTGAGCCGACTGGTGGTGATGGGAACGCTCGCTCTGCAGGCCGTGCGGCTGGCCCTCGCGCCTCAGCTGAGCGGCCTACTGGCGCGGGATCGCAAGGCCGAGGCGGAGGACCTCTACCGCGTCGCCACATGGTGGCTCATCGCCGCATCGTGGCCGCTCTACCTGGCGTTCGCCACGTTCGCGCCATTCGTGCTCGGCCTGTTCGGTCCCGAGTTCCCGCGGGGCCAGCACGTGCTGCTGATCCTCTCGCTCGCGATGCTCGTGAACCTCGGCACCGGCAACGTGACGGCCGTTCTGCTGATGGGCGGGAGGAGCTCGTGGAACCTCTTCAACACGATAGGCGCCGTAACGTTGAACGTCGGGCTGAACCTCCTCCTGATCCCGCGGTTGGGGATCGAGGGCGCGGCGATCGCGTGGACGGCGAGCATCGTGTTCGACAACGTCGCCGCGTTGCTCGAGGTCCGGTTCCTTCTCGGGATCCGCCCGTTCGGCGACGGGTATTGGAAGGTGGCAACGGGATCGCTCGTCTGCGTCGGCGGCGCAGGTCTCGCGGCGCGCGCCGCCCTCGGAGCGACCTGGGGGTCTGGGATCCTGGCGCTCGCGGTCGCGGGCGGACTGTACGGACCGCTACTGTGGCGCCTGCGCCACACTCTTAGGCTTCCGTTGCTCGTGGGGGCCTTCTCGCGCCGTGGAGGTGACGGCGACGGTTCTGCCGGGATGCTGCGCGCCCCGATCCGCCACCGCGCGCCCCGCTCCGTCCGGGAGGGGATGAAAGGGGCGCTTCGCTCGTGGGGCGTCCTCACGGGTGGCACCCGCGGGCTCCCGTCCTTCCTCGTGATCGGCGCCAAGCGAGGCGGCACGACCTCGCTGTTCGACTACCTCCTACAGCACCCGCACGTGTCACCGATATATCCTGCGGTGCAACGGATCAAGGGCATCCGGTATTTCGACCTGCACTATGCGAACGGGGACGGATGGTACCGATCGCACTTCCCTACGCGGGCGCGCGTCCGGCGGATGGAGCGGCGCCTCGGCGGCCCCTACCTCGGGGGCGAGGCGAGCCCCTATTACCTCTTCCATCCGCGCGCCCCCGAGCGAGCGCATCGGACCGTGCCCGACGCCAAGCTCATCGTGATCCTTCGCGATCCCGTCGAGCGCGCGTTCTCCCACTACAGAGAGCGCCTCCGTCACGGCGCCGAGCCCCTCACGTTCGAAGAGGCCATAGACGCGGAGGCCGATCGCGTGCGAGGCGAGGCCGCCCGGCTGCTCGCCGACGAGCACGCGTACAGCTACGCCCACGAGCACTTTACCTACGTTGGCCAGGGTGAGTACGCCGCACCGCTGGAGTTGTGGCTCGAGCGGTTCGCGCGCGAGCGGCTGCTCGTCGTGCGGAGCGAGGACATGTTCGAAGACCCCGCCGGCCTGTTCCGGCGCGTCCAGGCCTTCCTGGAGCTCCCGCTCGTCGATCTCGAGGGGTATGGACGCTTGAACTACCATCCCGGCTCCGCGATGGAAGCCTCGATCCGACGCCGCCTGCGGGAGCACTTCGCACCGCACAACCGGAGGCTCGCGGAGCTCATCGGGACCGACTTCGGGTGGGAGACGTGAGCGTGCGGGGCCTCGTTCGGGCCGTGCCCCGCGACGTGCGGGAGAGCGCGAAAGGCGTGCTCCGCGTCGGACTTGCCGCTGTCGGCGGTCCCCGTGTGCTCCCCGACTACCTCATCATCGGTGCTCAGCGCGCCGGCACGACGTCGCTTTACAACTACCTCATCCGGCACCCAGACATCGCAGGCGCGCGTCTGGCCAAGGAGGTGCATTTCTTCGACCTGCGGTACGACCGCGGGGAGGGTTGGTACCGACGGTTCTTCCCCACCAGAGCGGCGCATCTGAGGCACCGAGAGCGGACCGGCGAGTCGCTCGTCCCGGGCGAGGCGAGCCCCTACTACCTGGTCCACCCCCTCGTACCCGAGCGCGTGGCCGGCCTCCTCCCCGACGTCCGGCTCATCGCGATGGTCCGTGACCCCGTGGAGCGAGCGTTCTCGCAATGGCGTCACGAGGCGCGGCTCGGCTACGAAACGCTGCCATTCGCGGAGGCCATCGCCCGCGAGCCCGAGCGAACGGCTGGCGAGCTCGCGCGGCTCCGCGACGACCCGGGATACCGGAGCTTCTCCCACCAGCATCACACCTACATGGCGCGGGGGGAGTACGCGGACCAACTCGGCGTCTGGCTGGAGCGGTTCCCCAGGCAGCGTCTCCTCGTCGTCGGGAGCGAGGAGTTCTTCGCCCAACCCGGAGAGGAGCTGCGTCGCGTGCACGCTTTCCTCGGCGTTCGACCCATGGACCTCAACAGCTACGAGAAGTTCAACGCCGCCGAGGGCGGCTCGATGGATCCGGAGACGCGCCGGCGGCTCGTCGCCCACTTCCGGCCGCACAACGAACGGCTCTTCGAGCTCCTCGGTCGTCGGTTCGACTGGAGCTGAGCGGGTGGGCGAGGTACATCCGAGCCTGCGCTGGCTCGTCGACGTGATCTGGGGCGGCACCGAAGATGTCCGTGCCGTGCTCGAAGGTCCGGTCCCCGACGGGTATCGGGTCGTGGAGTCGTACGCGGTCATCCCAAGCCTGGCTCGCCCGCGGTTCCTCGTCTCGGTGGAGTCGCGTCGCTCGGCGGCAGCCTCGCTGCGCCGGTATAACTCGCTCCGGCCGCCGGTCGTTCGGACCGCACGTGAGGCGGCCTCGCTCCTCGTGCGCGCCGGCCTCGGTGGGCGCGTGTTCGGGGGGCCCCTCCTCGTGTGCGTGCCGGGGTCATTGCCCGATGATCGCCTCGGCTCGATCCTGCTCGTGCGACACCTCGAGCGGGCGCTCGGATCCGAGCGGGTCCTCGCCGCGTTCGGCGTGGGCCGTCAGGGGCCCAACAGGAAGCCGGTTGCGCAGCTGTTCTCGCTCGGCGGCAGGCCCGTCGCCTACGTCAAGGTCGGGTGGAATGCCTTCACCGCCGGGCTAGTACGGAACGAGGCGCTTACGCTTCGAGAGCTGAACGGCACCGAGGAGGCTTCGCTGTGGATCCCGCGGGTCATGCACGAGGGGGCGTGGCGTGGACTCGCGCTCTCCGCCGTCTCACCGCTGCCCCGGGGCGTCAGTCGCCTCCGGCCGTTGCGCCAGCCGCCTCCGCTCCAGGTGACGCGCGCCGTCACGGAGCTCGGGTCGGTCTCGCGCGGATCGTTGTCGGCTAGCCCGTACCTCGCGCGGTTGAGAGCGCGTATCGCCAACCTAGGCGGCGATGTCGCCCTCCCGGCAGAGCGGCTCCTCGCGCGCATCGAGGGAGAGCACGGCCGCGCGACGCTGCCGGTGGGTCGGTGGCACGGGGACTGGGTCCCGTGGAACCTGGCGATCCGGAAGGGGCATCTGGCCGCGTGGGACTGGGAGCACAGCGCGGCCCATACCCCAGTTGGGTTCGACCTCGTCCACTTCTACACGAGCGTGGCGTTCCTACACGATCGGCTTCCGCTCCCCCGGTCGCTGGAGTGGGGTAGGCGAGCCTCCCTGCCATCGCTCCGGGGGCTGGGGATGGATCACGATGCGGCCGCCGCTGCCGGGCGTCTATACGCGGCCGAGCTCTACGTACGGTTCGAGGAGGCGGCCGCCGCCGGGGCCGGGCGAAACCCCCGGGTGTACCCGGCGATCCTGGGAGAGATGGCGGAGGCCGCGGGGGCGTGAGGCGCCCCCGCGGCCTCGGTTGCCGCCCAGGACCCTAGCTCGCGGGATGAGGTGGATTGAAATACCGTCGCCCTGCTAGCGCCGTGTAGCCGTTGTACGCCCTGGTCGATGTCCCGATCCGGAAGTCGTAGACGCCGTCGGCCGAGCTGAAGTAAACGAGAGCCTTGATCTCCGGGAGCTGGAACCGGAGTATGGAGCGCAGGTCTCGTATCCACCGCCCTTTCCTGCCCCCTTGCTCGACGGCGCCGGTCTCGCCGACCATCAACGGCTTGCGTCCGGCCCACTGCTCGTAGAAGTCGCCGAAGATCGCCGGGAACAGATCCCAGTCGTACCCGTAGCCGAGGGTCCCCCAGTTGTAGCCGTCGGCGCACACCCAGTCGACGTACGCGTCGCCCGGATAGTACTGGTTGGCCGTGTTGACCCGGAAGGCCCACGCGTTCGGGCACCACACCCACACGGCGTTGGTCGCGCCGCGAGCCGTGAAGATGTCGTGCAGGCGTCGCCACGCCGCGATGAAGTTCTCGGGCGATTGCGTCCAGTGCGCCTTCTTCTTGTCGTCCATCTCCCAGAACCACCGGAGGAACACCGGCGCACCGAGCGCCTTGATGTCGTCGGCCCAGCGAGCGATGGTCCCGTCGTGCTGGCCCGTGATGATCTGGTCGGTGTAGTAGCCCTGCCACGAGATCATCGGGATGCGCCCGTTCTCGATGTGCCACTTGTCGCGCCAAGGGTTGATGGCGCCGTTGAAGTCGTAGTAGAAGTGGGCGATGTCGAGGGTCCGGCCCATGGCAGCCTCGAGATCGGTGAACGTGCTCTTCTGAGCCTCGACCGACCAGTCCGTCATGCGGTAGTAGCCACCGAAGTAGGCTCCACGACTCGGGACGAGCGGTGGTGTCCGAACCACTTCGGCCTTGATCGGCATCGAAGCGCCGACCGTAATTAGGATGGCGAGCAGCGTGGCTACCGCGGTTCCCCCTCGCGCGTGCGATGCACGCATCGCGAACCTCCTTTCCCCGCGGCTCTGCGAGCGGGGCGGAGGCGGATGCCTCGCGATCCCTGCTCAGCGGCTCGGCCACCGGTCTGGGCCCGGAGCTTTGCGGCCCCGCCCCCCCGGCGGGTTTGCCTTTCGCAGGCGCATCTCTCTGTGCTCCCCCGCCTATCGGCAGGGACTACCGCAGACTTGAGGAGAAAGGTGAGCAGTCCGGGCCAGGTCGGGTCGCCCGTCTACGCGAACCCCTTGCCGGACGGCGTCCCCCGGCGGGGAGCGCGACGGGGGGCGAAGGACGCCTCGGGGTACAGAGGATGCGGTATGTGGAGGGAGTGGAAGCGCTCGCCCCGGGATCGTCGTTTGCGAGGCGCAAGGATCCTTCCACCTCGTGGGGCACGGCGGGACCCGGTGGCCTAGGACCTTGGTTCGTCGATATGGACCGTGCGACCAGAGGCGTTCGTCCCTTGTCCATCCGGCGCCCACCGCCTAGACTTCGGTGTCGACGTAGGTAAGCCGACGGACAAGGATCGAAAGGGGCGTTGATGAAGCGGCTCGGGATAGCTCTTTCGGCGGCGGCGGTCTTCTGCCTCGCCGTTGCGGCCCCGGCGCTCGCGGAGTACCCGTTCTCGGACCCGCCACCGACCGACGTGAAGCACGCCGGCGGGGGTTCCGCCTTCACCGGCGCGAACATCTCGCTCGGGGTCGCGATCCTCGCGGTCCTCGTGGTCGTGGGCGTTACGGCACTTCTCGCCAGCAGGCGCAAGGCGTCCGCGACCCGATAGGAAATCGTTCGTCGGAGCCCCCGCCCTCGGGCGGGGGCTCCTGCGTTCTAGCCCACCCGCACCACCGGCTCCGATAGGAACCGCGTCACGTTCCGCAACATCCGGAGCAGGAACGGGGGGCGGAACCGCACCTGTAGCTCGAGGAGCCGCGGGGGGATCCCCTCGAAGACCAGCGTGTCCCCCTCCGCGCGGAGATCCGCGCTCATCTGGGCGACCCGCATGCCCTCCGGCAGCTCGATCTCGATCCGCACCCGCGTCGGCCGGATCGTCGTCTGGTTGAGGAACGTGAGGTGGTAGGTGCCCCCCGAGCTGTTCCCCTCCCACGCATCGGGGGTGGAGGTCTCCACCAGTAGCTCGGCGGAGCGGCCGCTCGGGATGTCGAAGTAGTCGCGGTAGTAGGTCAGGCCGAGCTCGGTACCCCGCGCGAGGTCCACCTGCTCCCCGTCGCGCTCGGCCTCGGCCAGCGTGCAGTTCACGCCGCAGTACAGGTTGACGAGAGGGATGTTCTCCCCGGCCTCGGAGATCCCGTGGAACGGCCCGATCACGTAGCGCGGCATGCCGCGGTCGGGGGCGTCGTTCCGGAAGGTGATCGCCGTCGTCGCGGTGACCGTGGCGTCCCCCTCGAGTCGGACGTGGTGGGTGAGCGTGCGCTCGAGGTAGAAATCGACCTTGCTCGCCGAGCCGTTGTTCTGGATCACGGAGAGGAAGTCACCGGTAGGTTTGGGGAGCGCGCCTCCGACGCCGGTCGCGGCGAGTCCCTCCTGCAGCTCCGGGTCGTCGGCGAAGATGCTTATGTGACCGCCGGCGGCCGCGTCGGCGAGCACACGCAGCTGCCGGAGCGAGGGGTCGGGGATGTGCAGGAACCGGTCGAACACGCCCGAGGCCACCGCCCCGAGGACAAGCTTGCGCGTGGGCGCGTCGGTGAACTTCGCGTAGGCCTCGTTCGTCGTGAACGCCACCACGTCCCCGGCCCCCACCTCGAGGCCGAGCTCGGGTACCTCGGTCGGGCCGGTGATCTGCAGCAGCGCCTCGAGCGCGAACGGGTCCGCCGCGATCACGCCGTCGAGCTCGTCGCCGGTGGCCGCCTCGTAGGAGAGCTCCAAGGCCTCGGCGGCCGAGGGGAAGTCCGGCGTCATGTTGGCGTTCAGCCAGAACCCGTCGCCCGACCGGTAGTAGTCGTAGTTCCTCGCGTAGTCGGCGCTCGGTGGCTCGACCTTCTCCGTGCCGAGCAGGGGTAGCTCCTGGATCGGGTGGAAGTCGGAGAACTCGAACCGGCCGTCCTCGACCGTCAGTATCGAGTAGGCGCCTATGAGACCCCCGGTCCCGCGGATCTCGGCCGGGTTCTGCGCGCCGAAGAAGTACCGGCGTCGGGCGTCCGCACCGAGGAAGCCCGGGAGCCCCTCGAGCACCCGCGCGGCCGCCCCGAGGGAGGTCGACAAGGACCGAAGTTGGGTCTCCGCCTCCCACCTCGCGTCGTCGACGACGCCCGGGAGCATCTCCCCAGGACTCGCCGCGACACGCGCGTGCGCGCGGCTCACGAGCGCCGCGGCCCGGTCGACTGCGCCGGCGAGGCTCGCTATCCGCTCGATCGGGAACCTTCCCCCGGAGGGCGCCAACGAGCCGAGGCCGCCGGGGAGGTCTGCCACCGCATCGGCCAGGGTACGCCCCGCGCCGGCCGTCTCCTCGCCGGCGTAGGCGATGGAGGTGATTGTGTCCGGCGTCCGCCCCACGAGCGGGAGCCACCCAACGACGCGCATCCACGGGCTCTCCGCACCGTCGGCCGCGCGGACGAAGGCGGCGGTCGCGTCCTCGAAGCTCCGCGATGCGGCCGCTGCGTCCCCCGCGAGCAGCTGGCGCTTCCCCGCGTTCATCGCCGCTCGCGCGTCCTGGAGATGACCGCGGACCGAGAGCGCGCTCACGAATGAAAGACCGAGGAGCGCGCCGACCAGGACGGCCGTCGCGAGGAGGGCCCGGAGGACGGCGCGAGGGGGGCGGGGGAGGCGCCGGCGCCGACGATCGCCGGCGGCCAGCGTCCGCCGCCGGCCGTTCAGCTCGAGGTCTGCCCGCGCCGTGGCGAGACCTCCCGGCGCTTTTTGCCGTTCGGCTCAGGTGCGGCGACGTCCTCGCCGTATCCGTATCCGTAGTAAGAGGTGGTCGTGCTCAGGTCGAGGTCGTTCAGGACGCAGCCGAGCATACTCGCCCCGACCTGGTGCAGCCGCTCGCGCGCCTGCTCTGCCGCGTCGATGGTCGTGGATCCGGCGTTGGCGACGAGCAAGACGCCGTCGGCATAAGCGGCCAGGCCGAGGGTGTCGGCCACCGCCAGGATCGGTGGGCAGTCCAGCAGGATGAAATCGACGAGTCCCCGCTGCTCGGCGAGCAGCTCCTTCATGGCGATCGACTGGAGGAGCTCCGCCGGCTGAGCGGGGATCGGCCCGCTCGGCATGAGCCAGAGGTTCTCGACCCCGGAGCGTCGCAGCGCGTCCATCGGCGAGAGCTTGCCCGTGAGCACGTCGGAGAGCCCTCGTTCGTTGGGCAGCCCGAAGAACTCGTGGATCCGCGGCTTGCGCAGGTCGGCCGAAACGATCATCGTGCGCCGGTCGGCCTGGGCCATCACCACGCCGAGGTTCGCCGCCGTCGTCGTCTTGCCCTCGCCGGCCGTCGGCGACGCGATGATGATGACCTTAACGTTCTGCTGTGCCGCCGACACGAGGAGCGTCGGGCGAAGCGTGCGGAACGCCTCGGCGGTCGGTCCCCGCGGGTCCTGCACCGTCACCAGCCGCGGCGCCGTCCTGTGGGTCCACTCGATGTCCTTCGGCACTACCGCCAGCACCGGCGCGCCCACTACCTGCTCCAGCTCCAGGCGCTCGTGGAGGCGGGCGTCGGCGCGCGTGCGGAAGAACGCGAGGCCGAAGCCGAGGAAGACACCGAAGAACAGGCCGAGGCCGACGTCGAGCGGGTGGTTGGGGCTGCTCGGGGAAAGCGGAACGGCGGGGACCCCGATGAGGGTTCCGCCGCTCGTGGTAAGGGCCTGTAGGCCCGCTATCTGCCCGTTCAGGTAGTCGATCTGGGCCTGCGCCTCCTGCTTGTCGTTGACCGCTTGCTGGACGGGGATCGAGCCCGGTCTCTCGGAACGGATCGTCTCCGTGAGTTCCAAGCGGTAGGCCTTGTATTCGCTTATCTGTTCGATCAGGGGGTCGATCTGATCCTGGATGTCGGCCAGGGCTTGATCCCGTTTGTACTTGAGGTACGCGTTGGCGAAGGCCAAGGCCCCGTCCCTGGCGGCCTTCGGGCCGGGGTGGGAGAAGGCGATCTCCAGCGTTCGGGAGTCCTGCGGCGCGTCGGCGCTCACGTGGGAGACGAGATCCTGCACGGATTCCTCGCTCTCCAGGGTGTTGCGGGCCAGGATCGCCACCGAGCTCGACAGGGCGATCTCGCGCTCGGTGTTGGCGTCGATGCTCTTCTCGAGATCCACCACGCCGGTCGAGTTCACGAGGGTGGGCGAAAGGAGGATCTTCGCCTTCGACGTGTAGATCGGTGTCCGGATGAAGGTGTACAGCGCGGCCAGAGCCACGCAGCCGACCGCGACCGCAGCGATCAGCCGCCGGTTCCGGCGGATCACGGCGATGTACTGCCGGAGGTCGACGGTGCCTTCGGTCTCGGGGGTCGGGCGGCTCGACATGCTCCTCTTTCGCGGTTCCGATGGCGCCGACCTGCGCCGGAGCCGCTACGTTAGCAGAGGGTACGCGAGAAGGGGAGAGCGAGCATCCGGCGAAGGGGGACCGCCGTTCGGCCCTCGGGCCTAGGTCTTCCGCGATGCGTCCCGCTGCTAGGCTCCCCGCCATGAAGGTGGCCTACCAGGGAGAACCGGGGGCCTACAGCGAGCGGGCGGTCGGAGCGGTGTTCGCCGACCCAGAGGCGATGCCCTGCGAGACGGTCCGGCTCGTCTTCTCCCGGGTGACCAGCGGCGAGACCGACTTCGGGGTCGTCCCGCTCGAGAACTCTCAGGCCGGCTCGGTGAACGAGACGTACGACCTCCTGCTGCGGAGCAGCTTGATCCGGATCGTCGGCGAGGCGCTCGTCCGCGTCGATCACGCGCTCCTGGCACCCCCGGGGGCGCGGCTCGAGGCGATCAAGCGCGTGTACTCCCACTGGCAGGCCCTGGCCCAGAGCGAGGAGTTCCTCGCGGCGCTCCACGTCGAGATGCATCCGGTTCACGACACCGCGGCCGCCGCCCGCATGGTCGCCGAGCGGGGCGATGCCGAGGAGGCCGCGGTGGCGAGCGTCGAGGCCGGCCAGCGCCTCGGGCTGATCATCCTCGCCGAGCACATCCAGACCCATCCTGACAACTTCACCAAGTTCGCCGTGATAGGGACGAAGGACGCGGGTCTCGGAGCGCCGAACAAGACCTCTTTGGTGATGGCGGTGCACGACGAGCCCGGCTCGCTCCTGGCGTCGCTCCAGCCCTTCGCCGATCGCGGGATCAACCTCAACAAGCTCGAGTCGCGGCCGAGACGTGGCGCCCCGTTCGAGTACGTCTTCTACGTCGACGTGGAGCGCGCGGCCGAGGATCGGGACGTTCAGGCCGCTCTGGAGGAGGTCCGCGCGCACACCTCGCTGCTCCGCGTACTGGGGAGCTACCCGGCGAACACGCGAGCGGTCTGAGCCCGGCCCGCCCCGCCGGTCGCTAGGATTCCCGGCTATGACGCGCGCGCGCGTACGCCAAGCCCTCCGCCAGAGGTTCCCCTTCGGACTTCTCGTCCTTTCCCTGGCGTCACTCGTCGTCGCGGCCGCCGGGTGGAGGCTGCTCCTTTCCAGGGACGGGGCCTCGCGTGCCGTTGGGCCATCCCCGTCGCCGACGCTGGCCACCGACCCGTCGGCGTCTCCGTCGGCGTCGCCGACATCGCTCGAGCCGACGGTGGAAACGGCCGGACCGATCAACACGAGCTTCCCGGGCCTCTCGACCTTCCGCGGGAACGCCACCAGGAGCTACTACGGCGAGGGTCCGGTCCCGATGCACCCCACGGTCCTGTGGAGGTACCCGGGGTCCGGTGGGCTGTGCATGCAGTCCACCGCGTTCGGCGAGACGACGACCTGGTGCGGTACGGGGTGGACGGGCCAGCCGAACGTGATCGAGCACGAGGACGGAACGATAGAGGTCCGGATCGGCGCCTACGACGGGCGCTATCACTTCCTCGACGGAAGGACCGGGGAGCCGCTCCGACCCGACCTAGTGACCGGCGACCTCGCAAAGGGGTCGGCGACCTCGGACCCCGACGGCTACCCGCTCTACTACGCCGGCTCTCGTGACAACCTGCTCCGCGTGGTCGCGCTCGACCGGAGGAAGCCGAAGGTGCTCTGGTCGGTGAACGCGGACACGAGCGTTCCCGGCGGCGGTCTCTGGAACAACGACTGGGACGGTGCGCCGCTCGTCGTCGATGACCACCTCATGGAGGGCGGCGAGAACTCGTGGTTCTACGTGATCGGGCTGAACAGGGGCTACGACGAGGACGGCAAGGTGACCGTGGATCCGGAGATCGTCGTGACCGAGCCGGGCTACGACCAGGAGCTGCTAGCCGCGCTTCCCGATGGCGACGTGTCGATCGAGAGCTCGGTCGCTTTCCACGACGGCGTCGCGTATTTCGCGAATTCGGGCGGGCTCGTGCAGGGCTGGGACGTCTCCGACGTGCTCTCCGGTGGGAAAGACGCCCGGCGCGTGTTCCGGTTCTGGACCGGCGACGACACCGACGCGACGGTCGTGATCGACGAGGAGGGGTTCCTGTACGTCGCGAGCGAGCTGCAGCGCTTCAACGCGCGGGCCGAGGCCGTCGGCCAGCTCATGAAGCTCGACCCGCGTGACCCCGAGCGCCCGCTCGTCTGGTCGGTTCCCGTGACCGAGCGGGGCGGCGACGGCCTCGGCGGGCTCTGGTCGACCCCGGCGGTCTACGGCGACATGGTGTACGCCTCTACGAACTACGGCGACCTCCTCGGCGTCGACCGTGGCAGCGGGAAGGTCAGGTGGCAGTTACACCTTCCGGGCCCCACGTGGTCGTCGCCGGTGCCGATGGACGGCGTTCTGCTCCAGGGCGACTGCGGGGGGGTGCTGCACGCGTACGACATCTCGAACGAGCGCCGCGAGCCGCCCGAGCTATGGAGCCTTCCGATCGACGGAGGTTGCATCGAGTCCACCCCCGCGGTCTGGGAGGGGATGATCTTCGTCGGCACGCGCTCGGGGGGTTTCTACGGGATAGGTGATCGCGGGAGCGCCTGAGATAGGCTGAGCGGGTGAGCGCGATCGCAGTGGGCGAGCACGCGCCCCCGGTTGCGGGCGTCGACTTCGTCGCCGGTCCGTCGGTCCTTTGGTTCTTCAAGGTGACCTGCCCGGTGTGCCAGATGAGCGCCCCCAAGATCGAGGTCGTCGACCGGGCGTTCCCGGGGCTCGTCACCGGGATCGGGCAGGACGCGGCCGGCGACATCGCGGCGTTCGGCGCCGAGCACGGGACGGGCATCCGAGCGCTCCCCGACGTGGACCCCTACCCGGTTTCGAACGCCTTCGGCATCGAGGTCGTGCCGACCCTCGTGGTCGTGGACTCCGGCGGTGCGGTGGCCGACGTCGTCGAGTCCTGGAGTCGCGACGGCTACAACCGCGCGGCGGTGACGATCGCCGAGCTGACCGGCTCCGGGCCGGTCGTCGTGTCGCAGGCCTCGGACGGCCTGCCGCCGTTCCGTCCCGGCTGAGGCTCGCGCAACGCGCGCTCGGTGTGAGCGTGCTAGAGGCCCGGGCCGAACGGCAGCGAACGCAGCTGGGCCGTTCGCCACATCACGAGACCGACGCCCAAGAGCGCGATCGCGAGCAGCCCGCCCCAGTGCAGGAGTCGGCGCAGGTCGAGCGGCCCGACCTCGTCGGAGACGACACCTGCCGCGAGACCCGCGACGAAGCCCCCGATGTGCGCGCGGAGGTCGATCCCGGGGATCGAAAGGCCGAGGAAGACGTTCAGCAGCACGATCGTGATCGCGGAGCGGAGGTTCGCCGAGGCGAGCGCGAGATGACGCCGCCGGTAGTTGTAGGCCACGAACGCGCCGAAGACCCCGAAGATCGCGCCTGAGGCCCCCACGCCGAGGGCTTGCGTCGCGCCGAACGCGTACGAGGAGGCACCGGCGACGAGTCCCGTGACGAAGTAGATAGCGAGGAAGCGCGCGCGCCCGAACACGCCCTCGACCGCGCTTCCGAAGAGCCAGAGCGCGTAGGAGTTGAAGCCTACGTGCAGGAGCCCCGCGTGCAGGAACATCGATGAGAGCAGGCGCCAGTACTGCCCGTCGAACGCGATCGCCGGCGCGTATAGACCGCCGAGATCGAAGAGGCGCTGCCCCGACGGGCCGTTCAGGAGCGCCCGCGGGCCGCCGAGCGCGATCTCCAGGACGAAGGCGGCCAGGATCGCCGCCAGGAGCACCCTGGTGGCCGGCGTCCGTGCCATCGACCGGGCGCGCCGGGCCGGTCCGAGCCGGAACTCCTTGCGGGCGGCGGCGACGCACTCCGGGCACTGGTACCCCACCGGGGCGGGGATCATGCATGCCGGGCAGATCGGCCGCTCGCAGCGGGTACAGCGCACGCCCGTCGGCTCCTCTGGGTGCCGGTAGCAGGTGATCGCCGGGGGAGCGGGCGGGAGGTCGTCGGTCATCGCTCCCATGGTACGGGGGAGCGGCGTCAACGGTCGGGCAGGAGCCGGCGCAGCGCGGGGTGGAGCGGAGCCGCCTCCGCCGCGGCGCGCACCGCGACCGGGCCGAGCAGGGCGTCTCCCACGACGACGGCCGACACGAGTTCGAGCGGCACCCGCTCGAAGGGGCCGGAGAGAGGCAAGGTGACGTCGACGAGCTTCGTCCTGCCACCGACCGCGTACGACGGGATCCCTCGGCCCGACGCCGCCTCGCACAGTGCCCGGGTCTTCATCTTGTTGACGATGTGGTCGGGGGCCACGGCGTCGGCGCCCACGAGGACCGCGTCGGCGCGGACCTCTCGGATGGCCCGAAGGTCGTCCACGAGCCGGGCGTCGCACACGTCGCTGAGCGATCGCATCGCGCGGGACCCCTCGCCGCCCGGCTCGGAGACCATGCAGAGGACCGTTTCCGGTCGGCGGAGTCGAAGCGTCTCGGCGACGCCCGAGGACCACGAGATCGTGAGGATCCTCTCGGGAAGGTGGGGTGCGAGGGTGGGGGGTCCGCGTCGATCTTCGGCCAGAGCCTCGAGGAACCGTGAGGCGCCGATCGAGGGCGACGGGGCGTACATCGCCTCCGAGGCCAGCCGCCACAGCGGGGCCATCGAGGGGTGCCCTCCGACGAGGGCGGCGACCGCGTCCGGGAGCTCGTCGGGCGTGATGACGCAGAGAGCCTCCGCGGCTCGTTCCGCGATCTCCGAAGCCCCCGACCTGGTGTCGGCGGCCAGCGCTCGGATGGTTGCCGGGACCCCGGCCACCGGGCCATCGTAGGCGCATGGCGTTGCGGGAGGCGCTCGACGAGCTCAGACGAGCGGAGCGGCCGACCATGGTGGTCGACACCGTCGGACGGCCTCGGTCGGTTGCGCTGCTCTCCGGCTCGTTCGATCCTCCCACGGTCGGGCACGTCGGGCTGGCCGAGGCTGCCGCGGAGGGATCGGAGCTCGTCGTTCTCGTCTACTCGGTGCGGACCCTTCCCAAGGAGGGGGCCACGTCGCCGCCGCTTCTCTCGGAGCAGGAGCGCGTGCAGGCGCTCGAGGTCCTCTGCGGCGGCGGCAGCCGCCGGCTCGCGGCGGCAGTCTGCTCCCACGGCCTGCTACTCGACCAAGCCGCCGCCGCCGCCCTGCGGTTCCCAGGCGCCGTGCTGCATGTCGTGGTCGGCTCCGACAAGGCGCTGCAGATGCTCGACCCCCGGTGGTACGACGACCGCGATGGAGCTCTCGAGCGACTGTTCGCGCTGGCCGACGTCCGCTACGCGGTTCGAGGAGGCGACGAGGGTGCGGTCGAGGCAGCGCTCGAGCTTCCCGAGAACACTCGCTGGCGAGGCCGGTTCCGCCGGCTCGAGATCGCGCCGGAGATCTCCGCGGTGTCGTCCCGATCCGTCAGAGACCGCGTTCGCGCCGGCGGCGACGTGACCGATCTGGTTCCGCCCGAGGTGCTTTCGTACCTCTCGCGGGTCTGAAGGTTCAGCAGTGCTACCCGTGCGGCTCGACGTGGACGGTGGCGTGGCGCAGGCTCGGGATGGCCGCCCGGAGCTCGGCTTCGACCCGTTCGGAGATCGCGTGCCCCTCCTCGACGGTCAGCGACCGGTCCACGTCGATCGAGAGCTCTCCGATGAGCCGGTGCCCGGCCCAGCGCGCGCGCACGTCTGTGACGTGCTCGACGCCGGGAACCGCGGCCGCGACCTCCTCGAACATCACGATCGTCGACTCCTCCGTCCCATCCATGATCCGGTGCACGACCTGACGGCCGGCATCCTTCAGCACGGAAAGGATCGCCACCGTGATCGCGAGGCCAGCGATCGGGTCGGCGGCCGGGTAGCCGAGCGCGGCACCGATCGCTCCGGCGACGACGCCGAGCGAGGTCAGCCCGTCGGTCCTCGCGTGCTGGCCGTCGGCGACCAGCGCGGCCGAGCCGATCCGCCGTCCGACCCGGATCCGGTACTCGGCTACGAGCTCGTTCCCGAGGAAGCCCAGCGCGCCCGCAGCCGCCACCCAAGACGTGTGCTCGATTGGGTGCGGCTCGGCGAGGCGCATGACCGCCTGCCATCCGGCGAGCGCCGCGGACGCGAGGATGGCCAGCACTATGAGGATGCCGGCGAGATCCTCGGCCCGATGGAACCCGTAGGGGTAGCGTCGCGTCGGTGGCCGCCGTCCCAGCCCGAACGCGATCCAAAGGGGGATCGCCGTCAGCGCATCGGACAGGTTGTGGATCGTGTCGGCGAGCAGCGCCACCGACCCCGAGAGCGCGACGATCGCGGCCTGGAGGATCGCGGTCGCCCCGAGGCCGAGCAGCGAGAACTTGATCGCTCGGATCCCCCTCGCGGTCTCGGACGGGGCATCTACCCGCGAGCCGTGCGCATCGCCGCCCATGGGCGAAGCATAGAGCCGGAACCTGCACGACTACGCGAGGTCACTGCAGGTACGCGGCGAGCTCGGCGGGGTCGAACAGCGAGTTCCATCGGTCGACTATCACGCCGCGGTCGTCGATCATGTAGATCCACGGCTCGGTGAGGTCTCCGCTCGGGAGCTGGAGCCACTCGGCCGCCGCGTCGTTGATGATCCCATTCTCGTAGTCGCGCCAGATCTCGACGTGGATGTAGACGGCGGAGCCTCCGAACCGGTCGGCGAGATCCTGGATCGCGGACACGACCGGGCCGCAGAAGCGGCTGATGCAGTACGCCGGCGTGGCGAAGACGACGACCATGGACTTCCTCTCGTCGAGCGCGTCGGCGATCGTGGAGGTGTGGAGCTCGGGGTCTGGGATGTCGGCTCCCGCGGCTGCGATCGAGTCGATCGCTCCGGCGGGGACGCCCTTGGAGTCGAGGGTGAGGTTCTCGGTCGGGAGGACGTCGTCACCGGGCGCCGGGATCTGCGGCTCGGAGCGCACCTCGAACGCGGACGTCGCCCTTGCCGTGCCCACACCCTCGACGTCGGTGTCGACCGTCACCTGCCAGAAGCCGGCCATCGGGAACGTCACGTCGGTCGCCTGGTAGACACCGCGCGCCTCCGACGGCTGCGACAGGGACGCGGCTCCGCCCTCGCCGCTCGGCGTCCCCGGGGTGGGGATGTACCGGGCCTCTGCGGCCGGCCCCGGTTCGGCCGGGTCGACCGGGTCCTCGGCGGTGCCGACGTAGGAGAAGGAGAACCGGACCGTGCCGAAGGTCACGATCCGACCGTCGTTCGCGAACATCCCGACCAGCACGCGCTGGGGCTGTCCGGCGAACAGATCCGCGCTCGCCACCTGGGCGACGAGCTCCACCTGTTCGGGCGGAGGGGACTGGCCGGTCGGCTCGGACCCTGTGCAGGATGCCGCCAGTAGGAGCAGCGCCAGGACCGCGGGGATCCTTCTCACCACGTCACCATCATCTCGCCTCGTCGTTCATACGTCGCAGCCGGGCGATGGGAGGCCCAGCTCGGCTAGCCCCGCCCGGGTCGCTTCGAGCAGCCCCTCCATGTTGCTCGCGAACGAATGCGGGAGCGTGCCGATGCCAGCCTCGACCCGCTCCTTTGCCTCGAGGAGCCGACCCGCCGCCGCGCGGTCGACCTGCTCGACGGCGGCCGCGATCTCGTGCAGCCGCTCGTGGGCGCGATCGAAGAACAGGGCCTCTGCCGCCGATGGGCCGGTCGAGCCGCGGAGCTCGCAGAGCGCCGCGAGGGTCTCTCTCGCGTCGGAGCCCGTGACGATGCCGAGCACCCCTGAGGCCGTCGTCTCGGGCGTCGCGCGCCCCGCAGCGGTGCACGCGACAACGACGAGCGCAAGGGACACCAGCGAGCCTTTCACGATCCCCCCCGGAACCCGCACGACGCGCATCTCCACTGGCCGTGCGCCATCTCCTTCCCACAGTACGCGCACCGCCCGCTGCTGGGACGTTGGGGCCGCCGGCGCCACCGCGTGGACGCGACGAGGCCGAGCACCACGAGGGCGGGAAGAAGCACCTCGTCCCAGCCTCCCTGGTGGGCGATCATCCGCCCGAGAGAAGCAGCAGCCCGATCGCGGTGAAGAGGATCATGACGGCCAGGAGCGCGTACTGGGTGCGCATCGCGACGCGGGCCGGGAACGAGGCCACGGCGCGGTCGTGCGCGAGGACGACGCCGCCTATGTGTCCCGCCACGATCGCGACGACCTGCACGTACCAGATCACGCCGACCGAGAGGAGCCCGAGGTTCACGCTCCAGCCGGCGGTGCCGAGCAGGTTCCATCCGAGCCCGAAGGGATCGGACACGAGGCGCAGCCCCAGCTGGCCCTCCAGGACGAGAAGCGAGAAGTAGTGGGCGACCATGTACGCGAACGCGATGGGAACCAGGCTGTGCGCGAAGCGGACGGCGAGCGGGTGCCATCGCTCGCCGGAGACGAGCGAGGCCGACGCCATGGCTAGCGAGAAGGCGCCCGTGACGAGCATGGTCACCGCGATGAGCCCGGCGGTGCCGGCTAGCGTTCTCGACACCGACCCGAGGCCGCCGACGAGCGAGGTCCACGCGCTCGTGCGCGACACCCCGTCGAACGTGGTCGAGCCGAGCAGCACACCCACGAACGCCAGGAGCCCCGGTTCGGGGCGGAGCGAAGGGAGCCCCCCGAGCACCGGGCGGCGAACCACACGGCCGTCCCCGTCCCTCGCGAACGGCGCGAGCCTGCCCAGGAGGTCGTAGAGCACCGCGAATGCCTCGCCGCGGCGATTCCACTCGCCGCGGCCGAAGACGGCCATGCCCGTTAGCGTGATCAGGGTGTACGCGGCGATCGCGACACCGAGCGTGCGGGGCGTCGCGCCGAAGGGCGCGACCAGCTCGAGCCAGGTGAAGCCCAGGAGGAGGAGCGCCGCCGGCCACTTGCCCCAGGCCTTCGGATACGCGCGGCGTGGCTCGTCGCCGATCGCGAGCAGGCGTGCCGCCGTGTCGAACGGCGAGAGGGTCGCCCAGAGGTTCCCGAGGAGTGCGCAGGCGAACGCGAGCCCTACCCACAGCCATACGTACACGAACACGGGTGCGACGTTGTCGGTCGGCTCGTCGACACCGCCGAGGGCTGCCACCACGACGAGGAGGAACAGGGCGAGCCCGACCGCGCGAAGGGTCCACTCGACGATCGTCGAGCTGAGGAGCGACTGCAGCGGGCCGTCGTGCCCATCACGCTCCTTTCGTCCCTCGAGCCTGGGCGAACGCCAGAGCACCGCGAGGGCCACGAAGGAGATCACGAGGGCGACCGCCGCGCCGTAGACGAACAACCATCTCGGCACCGGCAGGTCGAGCCGTCCGCCCAGGCCGTGGGCGAGGGCCGGGCGAGCGTCGTTCAGGAAGAGCACTCCCGCGGTGGCGATCGGCAGGAGCCGTCTTCTCACGGCTCGACCCGGATCCGAACCAGGAGGAGGCCCGAGCCCTCGAGCTCCACCTCGAAGATCCCGGCGGTCGCGGCCACGAGTTCTACGTGCGCGGGTTCGTCGGGGCCGACGTCGGCCGTCAGGTCGTAGCCGTGCACGTGGACCTCGTCGACGACGTCCGACGTCACGGTGAGGTGCAGCCGGTCGCCGACCTTAACGGTCGCCGTGCCGGGTCCCGTCACCTTCCCGGCTCGGACTCCGACCACCACCGGCACCTCGTCTTCTGCCGGCATCGTCGCCGACGGCTTCATCGTCATCTCGCCGTCCTCGTGACCGCTCGGGGAGGGAGTCTCGGTCGATGTCGGGGCTTTCGGGACGTCGGCGTCGTCGCGCGGGCGAACCGCGAGGAAGATCCCGACGAGCGCGACGACGCCGACGGCAACCGCTATCCATCTCTTGTCCATGCTCGTTACCTTCCGCTCGAGGGCCGCGTGGCGGCCCTGTGTCAGGTGGTTGCGAGCGGCAGCGGGGGAGCGCGTCTGGGAGCTGCGGCGAGGAGGGTTGCACGCGGTGCGAGCGAGATCGTCGAACCGCGTCGCGGGAGGGCGAGAACGGCTCGCCCATCACGACGGCGACGCCGGGCGACCGCGCCGACCGTTCGCTCGACGCCGCGGAGCAGGAGGGCGGCTCCGAGCGCGACCAGGACCTGGAGGACCAGCCCGACGCGGACGGCCGGGTCGGCGAGCGCGGACCCCACTCCCATACGCCGCTCGATGAGCTCGAGCAGGGCGAACCCGGGCACCTGGATAGCCGCCAGGCGTGCGGCGGTCGGCACGACGCCGAGCGCTGCCGCGGGCCCGAGGGCTCGAAGGCTCACCGCGAGCAGCGCCGCCCCCGCGGCGGCGGAGGCGACCGCGACGAGCATAGGGAAGGAGCCGTGGCCCGTCGCCGTCATGTGGGAATGACGTTCCGCCTCCGCGGGGAGTGCGGCTAGGTAGGCGAGGCAGTGCGCGAGCGTCACGCCACCGAGCGCGGCTCCCGCCGTCGCGGCCGGACCGGGCATCCGTGTGCGGGCCGTCACGCCCCGAGGGTAGCGGGTTCCTCCCGGAGCGACCCTTCCAGCGATCCCTCCAGGCGGAGCAGGAACTCTTTGCGTTCTTCGTGGCCGCCGTAGCTGCCGATGCCTCCCCCGGCGGGCACCACGCGGTGGCACGGAACAAGGATCGGAACTGGGTTGCCTGCAAGGGCGTTGCCGGCCGCGCGCGCACCGCGAGGGCTACCCGCGCGGGCGGCCACCTCAGCGTAGGTGGCGACCGACCCATACGGGATGCGAGCGGTGGCTTCGAGCGCGCGCCTGGCGAACTCGCGCACCCTCGACAGGTCCACGCCCACCGTGAAACTACTGCGGCGGCCCAAGAAGTACTCGCGGAGCTCCCGAAGGACGGGCGCGAGCGCCCGGCGGTCCTCGACCACCTCACCCTCGTCGGCGAGCTCCTCAAGCGCCCCCAGCTCCTCCGGGAAGACGATCCTTGCGACGCCGCGCTCGGTCCCGGCGACGACGAGCCTCCCGATCGGGGAGCCGATCTCCGCGATCCGAAAGGTCCTCAAACGACGGGCCACGGGAAGGGGCGACCGGGTCCCGGGCCGGGGAATCGCCCTTCCGCGACTAGCCCCTCCGCCCTTCTGGCGGTCGCATCGATCTCGTCGGGCCCGAGCAGGTCGCCGAGTGTGGCCCGCAGGTCGCCCGCCCTCAGCTCGTTCGCGAGCGCGGCGACGTCCTCGAGCAGCCGGTCCGGTATCGCCTCGCCCACGAAGTCCCAGACCACCGTGCGGAGCTTTGGGTCGACGTTGAAGCAGGTCCCGTGGTCGATCGCGAAGATCCGCCCGTCGCGACCGAGGAGGCAGTGTCCGGCCTTCCGGTCGGCGTTGTTGACGACGACATCGAACGCCGCTATCTCCCGGAAGTCCTCCCCGCGATCCTCGTGAAGCGTGAAGTAGTGCTGGTCGGGGTCGAACTCGACGAACAGTTGGACCGAACCGGGCCCCGCCGGACCGTCTCGCAGCAAGGTCGGAGGAACGGTCGGCCACCCGAGAAACCGGGCCACGACGAAGGCCGCGACCTCGCGGCGGTGGAGCGTGCCCAAGGGGAAGTCCCAGAGCGGCGACTCGCCCTCCCTCGGCTTGTAGACGGCCAGCGCCTCCAGACCGTCGCCCTCGACGCGGGCGAGGAACGTGAAGTTGGACGAGCCCGGAAGGACGCCGAGGACGCCGATGGAGCCCATCGCGAGGAGGTCGAGCACCTCCCCCCCGGCCGGGATCAGCCCCGATGGCCGTTCATCGCGGGGCACGTGTGGCCCTCCCGGTCGATCGGGTTGCCGCAGAACTGGCAAGCGGGACGGCCGCGCGAGACGGCCTGTGCGCCGTGGCGAGAGAACGCGAGCATCTGCTCCCGGGTCGCCCAGATGCGCACTCGGGCCGGCTCGCGCTCGGCGGCTCCCTCGCCTTCCTCCGGCACCAGCTCCTCGATGTCGAGCAGGAGGCGATCCCGGTCCTCCTCGTAGCCGATGTACAGACGCCCGGCGCGGAAGAGAGGCTCGAGCGGCGCTTCCAGCCGCAGCTCCTCCTCGCCCGGCCCGCCCTCCGTGTCGCGAGCGACGCGAGAGAGGATCTCTACCACCGAGGCGGCGAGCTGCCGGACCTGCTCCTTCTCGACCAGCAGGGTGACCAGGCGGTCGCCCTGACGAGCCTGGAGGTAGAACGTCCGCTGTCCGGGCTCGCCGACGGCGTCTGCCGTGATCCGGTCGACGGGATCCAGCTCCACGCGGCTATCCTCGCACGCGCCGAGTTCGGGGGACGAGGCCGGCGAGGTCCCCGGTGTGGTTCACGCGAAGGATCCTGGGGATGTCGTCACCCAGCGCCACCGCCGAAACCGACGCAGGGTCGACGACCATCCGCTGGAACTGGTCGATGTGCGCGCCCGCGAGGTGGGAGAGGAGCAGCCGGATTGGGTCACAGTGCGACACGACCGCAACCACTCGTCTCGGGTGCCGAGATGCGATCCGCTCGGCCGCGTCCAGGACCCGCTGCTGAGCCTCCGACAGGCTCTCCCCGTCGGGGAACCGGGCTCGCGAGGGCGCCAGCTGCACCAACTTCCACAGCTTCGTGCGGGCGAGCTGTTTGAGGGGGCGACCGGTCCAGCTCCCGTAGCGCACCTCGCCGAGGTCGCGATCGAGACGCACCCGGATGCCCCTTCCCGACGCCAGAGCGGCGGCGGTCTCGCGGCACCTCTCCAGCGGGCTCGCGTAGATCTCGGCCAGCGGAACCGCGCTCAGGCGCTCGCTCAACGCCTTCGCCTGCTCCCTGCCGCGATCCGACAGGTGCACCCCCGGGCTCCACCCGGTGAGCAGCCCTCGGTCGTTCGCGGTGGACTCCGCGTGCCTTATGAGGAGGAGGACCGTCACGACGGCGGCAGCATAGCCGGGGCGGTCGGAGGCGCGCCGACATTCCGGGACCGGCCGAGGGTTCACCTGCCCGGTTGTCGCCCGACCGAGGTTCGTGTATCAACGGCGCGGCGACCGAAGGGAGACAGGGGTGCCCAAGCTGAGGCTCAGGCTCGTCCCCCGCGACGAGAGCTTCTTCGAGATGTTCGTCCGGCTCGCCGGAAAGGTGGAGGACGCCGCCGTCGCCTTCGAGGACATGGTCGGCGACTTCACCGACCTCCAGAACAAGGCGAACCGGCTCCGGGACATCGAGCACGAGGCCGACGAGATAACCCACGAGATCATGCGGCGCCTGAACACCGTGTTCGTGACGCCGCTGGACCACGACGACATCCACCGCCTGGCGTCCCGCCTCGACGACGTCGTGGACCACGTAGAGGCCGCGGCCGACCTGTTCGTGCTCCACAAGATCGAGCGGCCGCTTCCCGAGATGAAGGCTCAGGCAGAGGTGCTGGTCCGCACGGCCAGGGTGACCCGCGAGGCGCTCTCGACTCTCCCGAAGTACAAGCAGCTGGCCGACTACTGGGTCGAGGTGAACCGCCTGGAGAACGAGGGCGACCGGATCTACCGGCGGGCGATCGCCGACCTCTTCGGCGGCGACCACAAGGCGATGGACGTCCTCAAGTGGAAGGACATCATCGACGAGACCGAGGCGGCGATCGACCAGCTCGAGGACGTCGCGAACATGCTCGAGGCGATCTCGCTGAAGCAGGCGTAGATGCCCCTCTGGGTCGTCATCGTCCTCGCCTACCTCTTCGAGTTCGCCAACGGGTGGACCGACGCCCCCAACTCGATCGCGACCGTCGTTTCGACCAAGGTGCTCCGGCCTCTGCCGGCGGTGGTGATGGCCGGGGTCCTAAACGTGGCCGGAGCCCTCTTCATCGGCACGGCCGTAGCCAAGACGATCGCGGCCGGCATCGTGAACCCGAACGCCGTCACTCTGGAGACGGTGGCGGCTGCGCTGCTCGGTGCGACCGTCTGGGCGCTCGGCGCGCAGTACTTCGGGCTGCCGTCCAGCGAATCCCACGCGCTCGTCGCCGGACTCCTCGGCGCCGGTTTCGCCGCCGGCGGTCTGGAGGCGCTCGAGTGGGAGGGAACGCAGAAGTCCCTGATCGGCCTCGTGACGTCGCCCGTGGGTGGATTCGTCGGAGGCCTCATCATCATGGTGCTCATCTACCGGCTCTTCTCCCGGGTGCGTCGCTCCATCGTGAGTCGCATCTTCGGCAAGGCGCAGATCCTGTCTGCGGGGTTCATGGCGCTCTCGCATGGGACCGGCGACGGTCAGAAGACGATGGGCATCATCACCCTCGCGATCCTGCTGAACGAGGCAGGGACCGCGGGGACCGTGTCGCCGGAATTCGACATCCCCACTTGGGTGATCGTCTCCGCGGGCATCGTGATGGGGATCGGGACCATGATCGGCGGGTGGCGAGTGGTCCGAACCCTCGGGCTCCGCATGACCCACCTCGAGCCGGTGCAGGGCTTCGCCGCGGAGACGGCCGCGGCTCTCGTGATAACGAGCGCGGCCCGCGTCGGAATACCGGTCTCGACGACGCACGCGATCGGAACCTCGATCATGGGCGTCGGCGCGACGAGGCGTTTCTCGGCCGTTCGGTGGGGCGTCGCCGGCCAGGTCGTCGCGGCGTGGATACTAACCTGGCCCTCTTGCGCCGTCCTCGGCTTCGTCTTCGAGAAGGTCTTCGCGACCGTCTTCTGAGCCGGGCGTGCGCTAGGCTCCGGCCGTGATCACGTGCCGGGTCTACCGCGACGGACACCTCGAGCAGCGCGAGATCGACACCACTCAGATCAGCGAGCTCCTGACCGAGGAGGGTGTGCGCGTCTGGCTCGACCTCGCCGAGCCGACCGACGAGGAGCTCGAGTTGATCGCGGAGGAGTTCTCCCTGCACCCGCTCTCGATCGAGGACTCGAAGCACTGGCGGCAGCGCCCGAAGGTAGAGGTCTTCCCTAACTACTTCTTCGTCGTCGTGCACGGTCTGATGCTTGCCGAGGACGATGAACTGGTCGACGGCGAGATCCACGCCTTCGCGGGCCATAGGTTCCTGGTGACGATCCGGGCCCGACCCGCGTTCGATCTTGTCCCTACGCTCAGCCGGTGGGACGAGCAGCCCGAGCTCACGGCCGAGGGCGGGGGGTTCCTCCTCTACGCGCTCCTGGACGTGGTCGTCGACGGGTACCTCACGATAGTCGAGCGTTTCGAGGACCTGGCGGACGACCTGGAGGACCGGGTGTTCGCCGACGAGCCGGATCCCGAGCTGCAGCAGGACGTCTTCCGCCTGAAGCGGCGAGTCGTGAAGCTGCGGCGACTGGTCATGCCGCTCCGAGAGGTGCTCGACCTCGTGCAGGAGCAGCCAGGGTTCGTTACGCGCGAGCTCGCGCCGTACTACCGGGACGTGGCCGACCACGTGATCCGCGCGATCGAGTTCGTCGACAACATCCGCGAGATCCTGACGGCGTCGCTCGAGGCGCAGCTTTCCCAGATGTCGAACCGGTTGAACGCGGTCATGAAGAAGCTCACGTCCTGGGCGGCGATCCTTCTCGTGCCGACGTTGATCGCCGGCGTCTACGGCATGAACTTCGACCGGATCCCCGAGCTGCACTGGGCCCTGGGGTACCCGTTCGCGCTGGGGCTCATGGTGGTCGCGGCCGGCGCCCTCTACATAGCGTTCAAGAAGCGGGACTGGCTTTGATGTGCCGCGCGCTGAAGGTCCTCTGCGTGGCCGAAGACGCGGACGCGCTCGCCGCACTGAAGCGGGCCGCGGGCGCCGCAGAGTGGGAGCTCGCGCCGGGGGCGACTTCCGAGGAGGAGGCTCTCGCGCAGATAGAAAGCGAGCGTCCGCACGTGCTCGTTGTGCTCGGGTCCTTCGAGGGGCTCGTCGCGCGAGCGCTCGAACGGCGTCCGGAGATGCGCGTCGTCGCGGACCGGGAGCTCGGCGGAGCGACGGTGGTCGTCGACTCGATCGAGGACGTCCGGGCCGCCGTGCTCGGGATGCCCCGGCACGGCGGCGCGGTGCGTTAGATCAGGCGCAGGACCAGGGGCTCCAGCCGACCTTGTGAGCCATCCGGATCGAGACGATCACGTTCGCCCGACCGTTGTAGACAGACCAGCCCTTGAAGCCGTAGTGCTTCGCGCGCCCGGGCCAGTAGACGAGGCGCTGCTGAAATACTCCGCCGTTGCCGCCGCCCTTCGCGTGGGGGTCGAATCCCGACTCGCATCGGGCGACGCGGAGCGCTTTGTGCGCGCCGCCGGGAACCTTCCAGCGGTGCGCGGCGCACTTGATGAGCCTCCTCAGCTGGTATGTGCTCTTCGCCCATGGGATGTCGCAGACCCAATCGGCGACCGGTCGGGCGGTGTGCGCCCGGGCCGGTGCGACTGGCATCAGCGCGACCAGCGCAATCATGGTGAGCGCCATCAGGCGCATCTTGGTGTGATGCCGCATACGTAGCTTCACCCCCGCGGTGGCCGGAGCAGGCGGCTCCGCCCGTGCGACCGGGCCGTGGCCCGGTCGACCCGCGGCAGGTCGTGGGTGCTGGATCACCTCCTTCTGGCTCGGTGCGACCGCGCTCGTCCGGGCGGCCCGTCCCTAGGCTCCCGACCGCGTACGTACGCCACCCAGGCGGGCGTGCAGGATCGCGCGCGTGGAGGTTGGGAGGATCGGACGGACCGTCCGGACGAGCCCGGCAACCCTAACGGTCGCTCCGCGCGGCAACAACCCGGAACCTGACCCCTGGTCACCCCGGTACCATGGGGTCGATGGGAGGGAAGGTGTTGCTCGCAGCACCGCGCGGCTACTGCGCCGGCGTGGAGCGGGCCGTGGACGCGGTCGAGAGCGCCCTTGTGGACCACGGACCGCCCGTATACGTGCGGAAACAGATCGTCCACAACGCACACGTCGTTCGAGACCTCGAGGCCAAGGGAGCCGTCTTCGTTGAGGAGGAGACCGAGGCGCCCGAGGGGGCCGTCCTCGTGCTCTCGGCTCACGGCTCGCCGCCCGAGGTGTATGCGAACGCGCGCGAGCGTCGTCTCACGATGATCGACGCGACGTGCCCGCTCGTGACGAAGGTGCACCTGGAGGCCCGACGCTTCGCGGGGGACGACCGGACGATCCTCCTGATCGGCCACGCGGGTCACGAGGAGGTGATCGGAACCACCGGTCAGGCGCCCGCCCGGACGATCCTCGTGCAGACCGTCGAGGAGGCACGGGCGGTCGAGGTGCCCGACTCGTCGCGCCTGTCCTATCTGACCCAGACGACGCTCGCCGTGGACGATACGCAGCGCATCGTCGACGTGCTGGCGGAGAGGTTCCCCGAGCTCAGGGGGCCTCCTCGCGAAGACATCTGTTACGCGACCCAGAACCGTCAGGACTCCGTGAACGAGGTCGCGCGCCGGTCCGACGTCGTCCTCGTGATCGGCTCCAGGAACTCTTCCAACTCGAACCGGCTGGCCGAGGTCTCACGCGCGCAGGGAGCGCGTGCGTATCTGGTCGACGACGAGACGGAGGTCGACCCCGCTTGGCTGGAGGGCGCCGAGACGGTGGGGCTAACGAGCGGCGCGTCGGCCCCCGAGCGGTTGGTCGAACGGATGATCGCGTTCCTGGCGGGGCGCGGCTTCGCCGAGGTCGAGGAGGTCCGCCTCCACGAGGAGAACGTCCGCTTCTCGCCCGCGCGCTCTCGCGCGGCGATATGATGCTCCTTCGGGTCTGGTCCGACGGGTGGCTAGGGCTCCACGGCCGCGACGGACTCGGGCGCGCGGAAGAGCGCGCCGAGCTCCTCGGCCCCGTCCTCGGGTCCGACCGAGATGACGCGGTCGCCGCTTCGGAGTACGAACTTCGGCCGCGGACGATAGACCCATCTCTGGCCGCGCTGCACCGCGAGCAGGAACATGCCGGTCTCGGTCTCGATGGAGAGCTCCTTCAAGGACCGGCCGTCCGCGTGCGAGCCCTCATCGACGATCGCCTCCGAAGCGGTCTCCTCGGTCTCCTCCAGAGCCACCTGCACCACCGGATGAAGCTCCTCACCGTGCTCGACGTACCAGGTCATGTCGCGAGCCGCGTCGCAGATCGACTCGGTCGCGCTCGCGAGCCGGAGCAGCCCGCGGAGCTCGTCGGGGTTCCGCGACTCCGGCGTTGCCCGCAGCACCCAGGATTCGAGCTCGTCCTGGAGGATGTCGCTCCGCGCCTCGAGCGTCGCGACCTCCGCGGCCAGAGCCCGATCGCGGAAGAGGAGCGAGGAGTACGCGAGTCCGACCGCCGCCTCCGACGAGTTCTTCATCTCGACGAGGATGTCTACGGCTCGGTCGAGCTCGGAAAGGGGTGGCCCCTCGGACTCCGGGCCGACCGTCAAGGGCGGCGCCGACGCCAAATCGCGGATCAGGTTGACGCCCTCCTCCGGCCCCTGGAACAGCAGGACGTCGCCCTCGGTGACGACGCTCTCGGGACCCGGGTCCAGCTCCCAGTCGCCGCCGCGGCGGATAGCCATCAGCCACATCCCGGTCTCGGTCGGAAGGGAGAGCTCGCGGAGCGAGCGCCCCACGGCCGGCGCGCCCTCGCGTACCTTGACGCGCCCGGAGATCTCGTCGGCGTGGCGGAGGTCCGGTCGCAGGGCGTCGGGGATGCCAAGGCGCGCCTGCACGACCCGGGCTATGTCGGACGCGGCGTCGCCGATCTTCTCGATCGCCGACGCGATCCAGAGCACCCCGGCCATCCCCTCGGCGTCCTCGGGGCTCCGAGCGGCGAGCATGGCGACCTCTCGCAGGCGGCGGAGGTAGCCGTCCATGCGCTCCTCCAGCTTCTCGGCTTCGCGGGCGAGATCCTCGTCGTTGAAGAAGACCGCCGCGTAGGCCAGGTCGACCATCAGCTCGGAGGCGTCCTTGGCCTCCACCAGCAGTTCCTTGACGTTCTTGGGTCGGTCATCCATGAGCGGATACTCCGAATAGTGACAGAACGAACAGCAGGGCGGCCACTCCCGCCAGGTCCATGACGCTGGTGATGATCGGGACGCCGTGGTTGTCGGGGTCCAGCCCGAACCGAGCCGTGGCAACGGCCACGTAGTAGGCGACCACGATCGCCAGGGCGGTCGCCACCATGCCGGCGAGAAGCGTGCCCCAGACCATCACGTCGGGGCCGGGGTGGGCGGCGCCCGCGAGGGCGCTGTATCCGAGGCCGAGCGCTCCGATCGAGGCGAAGGCGAACACCCCGAAGCCCACGCTGAGCGACCCGTCGAGGAGAGCCGGCGGCTCCGGCATACCGCGCGGCGTGATCAGTCCGAGCTGAAGCTTCGAGGAGAGCCGCGACGACAGTACGCCGCCGATCGCACCCGCGTTGGCGACGAACGGCGGCACGAGCACCAACAGGCCGGGGAACGTCTCGAATCGGGAGAGCCGCGTCTCGAGGACGGTGCCCGCGAGGATGTCGAGCAGCGGCGTTAGGAGCACGACGCCCACCATCTCGACGATCGCACGACGCGCGAGTGGGAGATCGCTCGTAAGCCCACGGTACGCCGCCTCGATGCAGACGAAGATCGCAACGACCGCGATGCCGGTCGACAGCCAGTGGACGCGGACGAGGAACGTCGCGACGAAGAGCATCGGGATCGTGATCATGTCCGCCACCGCCGTGATGAGGGGCGTCGCGACCGCGTCGAGGTCGTAGCCGCGGCGATAGGAGAGGACCGAGAGCCCGATCGTCACGCAGAGGATCACGGCGGAGTCCAGTGCGCCACCGACCACCGAGATCGTGACGAGGTCGAGGAGATCGATCGAGTCGAGGCCGAAGATCGCGGCCGATCCCTTCGCGAGAAGCGCGAGGTACAGCGAAGCCGAGAGCGTGAGGACGATCCCCACGTAGGCGTTCTGGTACAGGACCCCGGTCCGCTCGCGTGTAACCTCGAAGAGGCCGGCGTGGGTGCTCGTACCGAGCCGCGCCCCTATGGCGCCGAAGACCGTGCCGCGCATCCCGATCGCGGCGGGGATGAGGATGAACAGGCCGGGAAGCTCCTGGAGCGTGTGGGTGATTGAGGCGAGCGCGACCCCGGCTACGAGGGCGGCTACCGTGCCGAGCAGGAGCGCGACGAAGCCCTGGCGGAGCGTGCGCTGCTCCGCCCGCCAGTACGCCCATAGGCGCCGGGCGCGACGTGGGAACGCCATAACGGGTTCATCGCTTCCATCTGGATTCCGGTTCGGGTGGCCGCGGGGCCCCGGGCAGTATGCGCCCGGGATCGCCTGCGGGACAACCCCTCAGTCGTCCACCCAGTCCCGGGTGAGGAACAGCCAGAAAGCGAGCCCGGCGTAGGCACCGTAGCGGCGGAACCGGCGCTCCATCGTGCGGTCGGCCACGTGCTTCTTCCCGACGAGGCGTGCGTACTTTGGGCGCGTCCACGAGTCGAGGATCAGTCGCGAGTAGCGTCCGATGGTCGTCATCACGTGAGCGGCCGCGTAGGGGCCCACGCCGGGGAGCGCGAGCAGCCGACGCTCGACCTCATCGTCGGGAAGCTCCCGGTCCGCTGCCAGCGCCTCGAGGTCCACCTCGCCGTCGGCGACCGACCGGGCCAGGGCGATCAGATATGCCCCGCGGTAGCCGGCCCGCGCGACCTCCCTGTAGAAGGACTCCGGCGCCTGCGCCATCGTCGCGGGCGAGGGGAACGCGCGGCCCCAGGGGCCGTCGAGCGGTGCTGCGGGCGCCCTCTCGCCCAGGTGCTCGACGATGGCGCCGACCATCCGCTCCGTGGCCGACCACGCGCAGTTCGTCGTGCAGATCGTCTTCACGACGTCCT
Organism: Actinomycetota bacterium; assembly: GCA_035288045.1. Lineage (GTDB taxonomy): Bacteria > Actinomycetota > UBA4738 > UBA4738 > HRBIN12 > DATEBA01. The sequence goes on along the minus strand of DATEBA010000052.1, from coordinate 33,875 downwards.
CGAAGACCGTCGGGCTTCGTAGCATCCTCCCAGCGCCTCGAGAGATCCACGCGAGGTCGGGGTCGCCGGCCGTCGCCGAGTAGAAGCCGGAGAGGTCCTCGTCCATACGCAGGACGTGCAGCACCCCCGATCGCACGAGAGCGAGGCTCGCCTGACTCGGCACCGGCCCGAGGACCTGGATCCTGCCGGCACCGTTGGGCCCCGTGCCGATCCTCACCGTCCGGGGGCGCCCACGGGCAAGCGGGAGGGTCGTCTCGAGCGTCCTGGCCTCCTCGTCCAGACGCATCGGTGGAAGCTCGGCGAACCCGTGGGACGCGAGCGTTCGCCACAGATCCACCGGCTCACCTCTGGCGCCGGCAAGGGCGAACTCCTCCGTCGGCATAGCCAGAGTGTAACCGGTCTACGGGCTTGAGAGGTTACGCGACGACTTCGGCCGAGAGGGAAATCCCACAGCGCCGGGGGCGCGAATGGCACCATGGCTGAGGCCCCGACGAGACGGAGGGAGACAATGGCTGGTGCGTACGGCAAGTACGGGGTCGCTCGCTTCTACGCGCTCCTGTTCGGGATCGCTTATCTGGCGGTCGCGCTGATCGAGGTCATCGCGGGCAAGGACGGCCTGGATCCGATCTTCGAGTTCACTCCCATCCAGAACGCCGTGCATTGGGCCATCGGCGTGATCGTGCTCGCGTCTTTCTTCGGAAGCGAGGCGACCGCGAAGACCGTCGCGAGGTTCATCGGGGTGATCTTCCTGGTCCTCTCGGCGTGGGGGCTCGGCAGCCCGGGGTCGTTCGGCGACGTCCTGGGGTACGAGGGCGACATCCCGGACTTCTACAACGTCGTTCATCTCTTCTCGGCCGTCGTCGCTCTCTACGCCGGCTTCGGCTCCCGATCGGTGACGGAGTCCACGGCCTAGGGGGTGACGCTCAAGCGGCTGGCGCGGCTGGGGGCTGTCGGCGGCGCGCTGGTCGCGCTTGGAGAGGCAGGCCACGTGCTGCTCGACCGGTTCGGGACGGCGTTCGGACACCACCTTTTCCACGTACTGTTCGCGGGAGGAGCGGCGATCTTGTTCGGTGTGTTCGCCCTTGTCGACATCCGTCGCAACGGGCTCCCGCGGTTCTCATGGTCGCTTCGCCCGCAGGCCGGCGCGCGGGAGTAGAAGTGCGGCCTCCGGAAGGGGACCGGGCGAACGCCAGCCCGGTTCGTTCTACCATCGCTCCGTGATCGGGTTCACGGACTGGGCCGTTGAGATCCTTTCCCGCACCCATGAGGCCGCGCGCCGCTTCAACCCCGAGGCTACCGTTCGGCTTTCGCGCGGCGAGGGCGGCTTCGTCTTCGCGCTCACCGACGAACGGTCCGAGGAGGACGAGCTCGTCAGTCACGCAGGCTTCCAGCTGCTGGTTGAGCGGGGGATAGAGGGGATCGTCGACGTCGAGGAGCCTCACGATCGGCTGATACTGCGGCCTCCCGGATCCAGCGAGCGGAGCGTGCGCCACGGGTGAGAGGCGCCCGCGCGCGTGGCTCGCCCTGGCGGTGACGCTGGCGGTCCTCGCGGCGAGCCCTTCCGCCGCGTCGGGCTCCGACTTCTCCCGCTCCAAGGCGATGGGGCACGTGCGGCGTCTCGCGAGCGGCATCGGGCCGCGGGTCCGCGGGTCCCGCGCAGAGAAGCGTGCTTCGCGGTACGTCGCGCGGGAGTTCGATCGGCTCGGCTATCGGGTCAAGATCCAGCGGTTCGGCGTCGACGGGCGCAGATCGCGGAACGTGGTCGCTTGGTGGCCCGGTGCCGTCGAGCACCCGCTGGTGATCGGGGGGCACATGGACACCGTACCCGGGTCACCGGGGGCGAACGACAACGCCTCGGGGGTAGCCGTGGTATTGGAGCTGGCGCGGATCGCCGCGGGAACGACGGAGGCCAGGTTCCTCCGATTCGTCGCTTTCGGTTCGGAGGAGTACGGCGACGACGGCCGCCATCACGTCGGATCGGCGACGCACGTGCGCCGGCTCGGCAGTGCGGGTGTGAGCCGAACTCCCGGGATGGTTTCGGTCGACATGATCGCCGACGGTCGGCCGCTGATCGTCTCGACCACGGGCATGGCGCCGAAGTTGCTAGCGAGGATCCTCGTTCGGACGTTCGGGCGAGCGGGGATAAGGGCGGTGTTCGACCTTGGGTGCGACTGCTCCGACCACGGCCCGTTCGAGCGGGCGGGGATACCGGGAGCATTCCTGTGGAGCGGCGATGAGCCCGACTACCACTCGCCCTCGGACACCCCGCGGAACCTCGAGCCGCGCGACCTCGTGCGGACGGGCCGGGCGATGGTTGGGTTCCTGGCTCGGTTGGACGGCGACCTAATGCGCAGGCTGCGCGCGGCGTGAGTCAGGTGCCTGCTCGGTAGCGGCGGAGCTCCGGGTAGGCGAGCGCGACCGCCGCCGCACCGACGATGCAGAGGATCCCGCCGGAGACGACCGAGATCGCAGGGGTGAACCACTGCGCGACGAGCCCGGCCTCCAGGTCGCCGAGTCGTGGGCCGCCGGTTACGACGAGGATATGTATCCCCGAGAGCCTCCCCCGGAGGTGATCCGGGACCGTCACCTGCAGGATCGTGCTTCGGAAGATCGCCGACACCACGTCGGCGGCGCCGGCGAAGGCCAGGAAGACGACGGCCAGCGGGAGGTCGTCACCCGCAAGCCCGAACGCGGCGATCCCCGCGCCCCAGGCGACGACGGCCCAGAGCACCGCGGTTCCCTGGCGGCTGACCCCGCGTACCCACCCACCGGTCAGTGCGCCGAGGAACGCGCCCACCGCCGGGGCCGCGAAGAGATATCCGACGACGGCGTCCCCGCCGTGGAAGCGGGTCGTCGCGAGGATGGGGAACAGCGCTCGCGGCATCCCGAAGATCATGGCGACGAGGTCTATCGCGAACGTCGATCGCAACATCCTCCTGCCCCGGAGGTAGCCGAACCCCTCGCGCACCGCCGCCCACCCGGTCGCCGAGTGCTCGCCCCGATCGGGCGGCATCGGCCGGATGGCGAGCGCCGCAGCGAGCATGGCGCCGTAGGTCGCGAGGTCGATCCCGAAGGCCCAGGCGAGGTCGAAGCGCTGGATGACGAGGCCGGCGAGCGCGGGGCCGACGAGCCCGGTGCCGTTCCAGATCACCTGATTGAGCGCCTGGGCCGCGGGGATCAGCTCGCGGCCGACGAGCCGCGGCGTCATGGCCGAGCGCGTCGGGCCGTCGATCGCGGAGAGCGCGGCGGTCACGGCTATCGCGCCGTAGATGAGCGCCAGAGGCGGCCGCCCCATGAGCGCGCCGGCCAGGAGCACGCCGGAGGCGAGCGCGAACCCGACCTGAGAGCCGATCAGCAGCTTCCTCCGGTCGTACGCGTCGAGGATCGTCCCACCCAGCAACGAGCCGGCCATGAGCGCCACGAGCCAGACAAGTCCCGTGAGACCGACCGCCGCGGCAGAGTGTGTGAGGCGGTTCACCTGCACGAACACCGCCACGAGCGAGAACTGCCACCCGATCTCCGAGACGAGCAGCCCGACCCAGATCCGCCTGAAGTCCCGCGAGACGCGTAGCGGCGAGAGGTCTATGGCGAACCGGCGCACCCTCACGGTGCGGGCACGTTAGCAGCAGCGCCCCCCGCGCGGGCGCTACGTGGTCGCGGCGATCGCCTCGTCCAGGACGTCCAGGCCGTCGTCGAGCAGGCTCTCCTCGATCGTGAGTGGCGGGAGGAGCCGGATCACGTTGTCGTAGGTCCCTGCCTTGAGGATGACGACACCGTCCTGCAGGCATCGCTGCACGATCGCGCTGCCCGCGGGGCTGTCCAGCGGCTCCTTCGTGGTGCGGTCGTTCACGAGCTCGACCGCCGTCATCATCCCGCGTCCCCTGACCTCGCCGATCACCTCGTGCCGTCCCTGCATCTCGCGGAGCCGTGAGAGCACGTGCTCACCGAGCGCGCGCGAGCGCTCGAGGAGGCCTTCGCGCTCGATCTGGTCGATGACCGCGAGCGCGGCCGCCGCCGCCACGGGGTTTCCGCCGTATGTGCCCCCGAGGCCGCCGGCGTGGACCGCGTCCATCACGTCGGCCATCCCGGTGACCGCGGAGATCGGGAGTCCGCCGCCGAGCGACTTCGCCGAGGTGATGATGTCGGGAACGACCCCCTCGTCCTCGATCGCGAACCATCGGGCGGCGCGGCCCATCCCGCTCTGGATCTCGTCCGCCACGAACAAGATGCCGTGCTCCTTGGCGAAGTCCGCGAGCCCCTTCAGGAACCCCGGAGCGGGGACGATGAATCCGCCCTCGCCCTGGATCGGCTCGGTGATGATCGCGGCGATGTTCTCCTCGCCCACGTGCTTGTGGATCTCGTCGAGCGCATACGCGAGCGCCTCCTCCGCGCAGCGCTCGGGACCGCTCGGCCAGCGGTAGGGGTAGGCGAACGGCAGGCGATAGACCTCCGGTGCGAACGGCCCGAATCCCTGCTTGTAGGGCATCACCTTGGCCGTTAGCGACATCGCGAGGAGGGTTCGCCCGTGGAACGCGTGGTCGAACGTGACGACGGCCGGCCGCTTAGTCGCGTACCGTGCGATCTTGATCGCGTTCTCGACGGCCTCAGCGCCCGAGTTCGCGAACATCGTCCTCTTCTCGAAGTCTCCCGGGGCAAGCGCGTTCAGCCGCTCCGCGAGCGCGATGTAGGGTTCGTTGGCCGTCACGTGGAAGCAGGTGTGGGTATCGAGCTCGAGTTGGCGCTGGGCGGCTTCCACGACCGCTGGGGAGGCATGTCCGACGTTCAGCACGGCGATGCCGGTCGCGAAGTCGATCAGCCGGTTCCCGTCGACGTCCTCGATTATCGCTCCCGAGGCGCGCGCGCTGACGATCGGGTGGATGTTGAAAACCCCGCGGGGCACGGCTGTCTGCCTGCGGGCGAACAGCTCCTTGGACCTGGGCCCGGGGATCTCGGTCACTACCTTGCGCTCCTGCGGGATGTCCATGAGCTCTCCCTCTCTGCTTCGCCGACCTGCCTCAGCCGAGTTTCGGGCCGGCCGGCGAGCCTGTCAGGCGGCTCCGGGACCAAGCCTCCCTCGGGGCTTTGTACGGTCCGTCCATCGCGGAGCGCGGTGAGGAGGCCCTGGCGGCGCGCTTTGTACTGCCCGTACAATGGCCGGGATGGCGGTCACTATCCGGGACATCCTTGCGGTGCCCGGCCTTGCTCTACGGCTCCTTGCCGGAGAGGCCGGCGTCGAACGCCCGATCCGATGGGTGCACTCGACCGAGCTGGAGGATCCGACGCCCTGGCTGAAGGGCGGGGAGCTGTTGTTGACGACGGGCATGTCGCTCGTCGGCGCCTCGCCTGCCAGGCAGCGCTCGTACCTGCGCAGGCTCATGGAGGCCGGCAGCGTCGGCCTCGGGTTCGGTCTGGGGATATCCCACGACCGCGTGCCGAAGGCGCTGGTCACGACCGCCCAGGAGTCAGGATTCCCGCTGTTCGAGGTCCCGTACCCGGTCCCGTTCATAGCCATCACCGAGGCGGTCTTTACCCGGCTGGCCGCCGAGCAGTTCGACGTGCTCCACAGGGCGGTCGAGTCCGAGCAGATCCTCACTCGTGCGGTGATGGACGGGCGCGGCGTCGAAGGCATCGCGGATTCGCTCGCGAACGTGGTGAAGGGGTGGGCACTGCTTCTGGACTTGCACGGGATGCCCCTCGCGGCGACCTCGAGGAACGCGCAGCTCCGGAGCGAGCGCGTGTGGGACGAGCTCCGGCGGTCGCGTCCGGAGGGGATCGGCTTCAGCCTGACCCTCGTGGACCGCGGTCATCACGTGTGGATTCAGCCCGTCGGGGCTCAGGGCAGGGTCGAGGCGTTCCTCGCCGTCGGCAAGCCGGAGTCTCTAGGGCAGACGGACCGCATCGTCGCCGGCCACGCGCTCTCGCTCTTCGCCATCGAGCTGGCGAAGGCAAAGGCCGTCGCGGATGCCGAGCGGAAGCTGCAGGGGGACTTCTTCCAGGAGCTCGTGCAAGGTCAGCTGTCGCTGGCAGAGGCCACGCGCGGCCTCGCGCGGTTCGGTTTCGCCAAGGGGGCCGAGGTCGTTGCGGTGTCGCTCGAGGGCGGAGATCCCCCCGACCTGACGCACGCCGCCGAGGACCTTTTCTCCCGCGAGGGCGGGGGATTCCTCGTCTCCCCGCACGCGTCCGGGGCAAACGTGCTCGTGCCCGCGGACGGGGACCGCGACCTGGGCGATCTGTGCAAGGGCATAGGCTCGCGTGTCGGAACGGAGGTCCGAGCCGGCTCGGGGAGCACGGTCGCGGCAGACGAGGTGGGGCGGAGCTTCCGGGAGGCGAGGTACGCCCTGCAGGTCTGCCGCCTCGAGGGATGGGCCTCAGCCGGGTTCGAGGATCTCGGCACCTACCGACTACTGCTGTCGATGTCCGAGCCGGATGCTCTGCGGGCGTTCGCCGACTCGCTCCTCGTTCCCCTCGACTCCTACGACGAGGACCACGGCGGTGAGCTGCTCCCGTCGCTCCAGGCGTTCCTCCAGCACAACGCGCGCTGGGAGACCGCCGCGGCCCACCTGTACGTTCACCGCCACACGCTGCGCTACCGCATGCGCAAGGTGGAGGAGCTCACCGGGCGCGACCTCTCGAGCTCGTTCGACCGTATGGAGTTCTGGCTCGCGCTCCGGGCGCGCGAGCTGCTCGCCGCCCAGTCTGACTCCTAGGGCCGTCGGACGTGGGCCGGCTCGGGCTCGCCGACGACGTGGATGACCGGGATCCCGAACTGCGCCTCGATCCGCCGCGGCAGGTCCATCCTCAGCCACCGGGAGGGGCCGGGGGGAAGCGTCGAGACCACGATCTCGTCGAAGCGCTCGCCCCGCTCGATCAGGTCGGCCACCGCCTGGATCGGTCTCGCGTCCCCGATCTCGCCGTCGGCCTCGACGCCCAGATCGTGGAGGCGAGCAAGCGCCGCCCGCAAGCGGACGCGGGCCGCGGCCAGCGTCTCTCCCTCCGTCCAGGGGTGGTTTGAGGGCGGGGTGGCCGGAACCAGCACGTGGAATCCGCAGGGCCCCAGCTGTATCAGCTCCCGGACCTTGTCCGCCAGGCGCCCGCCGCCGAGCGTCCGGTTGGCGAGGATCAGGTAGCGTCGCAATGCCCACCCCCACGCTGACGGTACGCCGGTCGGCGCCTGGGCGCCAGGGAGGCGTTGTCCCCTCCGTACAGGCGCGCCGACTGCGGCAGCCGGAACGTCGGGTCGCGGGTTCGCGCGCGGAGCGGCATACTTATCCGTTGCGGGCCGCGAAGAGGCCCCAGTCCCGTATGGAGGGGAGGTCAGCATGGCCACCGACGTGAGGTCCTGGAAGTTGTACATCGGGGGCGAGTGGGTTGGCTCCGCGACTGGCGAGAGGGAGCCCGACATCAACCCGGCGACCGAGGAGACCGTCGCGGAGGTCGCCGTAGCGACCCGTGAGGACGCCGACCGCGCCGTCGAGGCCGCGCAGAAGGCATACGACGAGGTGTGGTTCGACACCCCGCCCAAGGAGCGGGCGGACATGATGTTGAAGCTCGCGGACGCGATGGAGAAAGACGCCGACAACCTCGCGTACCTGGAGTCGATCGACGTCGGCAAGCCGATCGCGGTCGCCAAGGCCGACGTGCCCTTCATCGTGGACAACCTTCGCTTCTTCGCCGGGGCGGCCAGGGTCCAGGAGGGCAAGTCGTCCGGGGAATACGAGCGCGGCTTCACGAGCATCATCCGTCGCGAGCCCCTAGGGGTGACCGCAGGTATCTGTCCCTGGAACTACCCGCTCATGATGGCGATCTGGAAGGTCGGCCCGGCGCTCGCCGCGGGGAACACCTCGGTGCTCAAGCCCGCGGAGATCACGCCCCTCACGACGCTCCGGTTGGCCGAGCTGTCCCAGGACATCCTGCCGCCCGGGGTGCTGAACGTGGTAACCGGACGGGGCTCGGTTATCGGTGACCAGATCACGAAGCATCCGGCCGTGCGGCTGGTGTCGGTCACCGGTGACACGGCCACCGGCAAGACCATCGCGGCGAACGCGGCGCAGACCGTGAAGCGCGCCCACCTCGAGCTCGGCGGGAAGGCGCCTGTGGTGGTGTTCGACGACGCGAACCTCGAGTCCGTGATCGAGGCCCTCAAGTTCGGCGGCTACGCGAACACCGGCCAGGACTGCACGGCTTCCTGCCGGGTCGTGGCGGGTCCCGGGATCTACGAGGACCTGCTCTCCGAGCTCGTGCCGGCGGTCGAGTCGATCAAGGTCGGGGACATCACCGACGAGGAGGTCGAGGTGGGGCCCCTCGTGTCTGCGAGGCAGCGCGAGAGCGTCAAGAGGTTCGTCGACCGCGCGCAGGACTCGGGCGCAAAGGTGCTCACCGGTGGCGAGGAGATGCCCGGCAAGGGCTTCTACTACAAGCCGACCGTCGTCACCGACGTCGACCAGAAGTCGGAGATCGTCCAGCAGGAGGTCTTCGGCCCCGTGGTCACGGTTCAGCGCTTCAGCGACGACGACGAGGCCGTGAAGTGGGCGAACGACGTGGTGTACGGGCTGGCGGCCTCGGTATGGACCCGGGACGCCGGGCGAGCGATGCGGGCGGCCCGCAGGCTGCAGTTCGGGGCGGTCTGGGTGAACACCCACTTCATGATCACGGCCGAGATGCCCCACGGCGGGTACAAGGAGAGCGGATACGGCAAGGACATGTCGATGTACTCGCTGGAGGACTACACGCAGATCAAGCACGTGATGTGGGCGCTCGACTGAGGGCGTCGGTTCTCCGACGCGAACGCGATCGGTGGTGAGTTCGGCATGGCCACGGAACAGTTCCTGGTAGCCGGCGAGTGGCGCTCGGGCGAGGGCACCTTCGAGGTGAGGAGCCCCTACGACGACGTCGTGGTCGCCGAGGTGGGCATCCCCACCGACGCGGACGCCGAGGAGGCCGCGGCTGCGGCTGCCTCCACCTTCGAGGAGAGCGCACATCTCCCGGTGCACGTACGCTCGGAGGCGCTCGACCACATCTCGCGCCGCCTCTCGGATACGGTCGACGAGAACGCCGAGATCATCGCCCGGGAGGGGGGGAAGCCGCTCAAGTGGGCCAAGGCCGAGGCCGCGCGGGCGGTGTCGACGTTCCGTTGGGCGAGCGAGGTGCTCCGGCGTGGCGACGACGAGCTGATGCGTCTTGACACCGAGGCCTCGCTCGGGTCCCGGATAGGCCTCCTGAGGCGGTTCCCGATCGGGCCGGTGCTCGGCATCACGCCGTTCAACTTCCCGCTCAACCTCGTTGCCCACAAGGTTGCGCCGGCGCTGGCCGTCGGGGCGCCAATCGTGGTGAAGCCGGCGAGCGCGACGCCGCTTGGCGCCCTCCGGCTGGCCGCGCTGTTCGCCGAGACCGACCTCCCAAAAGGCATGTACCAGGTGCTGCCGGTCGGTTCATCGGTCGCAGACGGGATGGCCCGCGACGAGCGGTACCGGAAGATCTCCTTCACCGGCTCGGCGGAGATCGGTTGGTACCTGAAGAGCCTGGACCCGAAGAAGCGAGTCACGCTCGAGCTGGGCGGGAACGCTGGGGTGATCGTCCACTCCGACGCCGATCTCGACCTGGCCGCGCAGCGGGTGGCTTTCGGTGGCTACTACCAGGCGGGGCAGAGCTGCATCAGCGTCCAGCGGGTCATGGTCCAGTCCGAGGTCTACGAGGACTTCGCCGCGCGTCTCGTGAAGCAGGTCGAGTCGCTCAAGGTCGGGGACCCGATGGACCCGACCGTCGACGTGGGGCCGGTCATCCAGCGCAAGGAGGTCGACCGGATCGATGGCTGGGTGAAGGAGGCCGTGGGCCAGGGCGCCGAGGTGCTGACCGGCGGAAAGGCCAATTCGCCGTTCTACCAGCCGACCCTGCTCTCGCAGGTCACGCCGGAGATGAAGGTCTGCCGCGATGAGGTCTTCGGGCCGGTCGTCACGATCATGCCTTACCAGACCTTCGAGGAGGCGCTCGCCGCCGTGAACGACTCCAGGTTCGGGCTGCAGGCCGGGGTATTCACGAACGACGTCATCCGCGCGTTCCAGGCCCACCGGACGCTCGAAGTCGGTGGCGTGATCGTGAACGACGTTTCGGCGTTCCGTGCCGACCAGATGCCCTACGGCGGATCGAAGGACTCCGGCTTCGGCCGGGAGGGACTTCGGTTCGCGATGGAGGAGATGACGGAGCCGAGGATCATGGTCTTGTCCCACGTGCCGCTGTAGGCGAGCGAGCCGGGACGAGCGAGGGGTCGCCCGGGCAGAGCCCGGGCGACCTCGTACGAGGAGACGAGGATGGGCGAGATGAGGATCGCGGTGCTGGGCGCCGGCGCGATGGGAAGCGCGGGCGCCCGGCTGCTCGCCCGCCACGCCGATGAGGTCGAGCTTCTCGTGCTGGACGTCGATGCGGAGAGAGCCCGGAGCGTCGTCGAGACCATCGGCGCCGGCGAGGCCCGAGGCTTCGACGCGACCTCTGGGGAGCTGACCGAGATCCTGAAGACACAGCAGGCGGTCGCCGCGTGCCTCCCCTACAAGCTGAACTTGCGGGTGATGGAGGCCGCGCTGAGCGCCGGCTGTCACTACGCGGACCTCGGCGGGCTGTTCCACACGACGCTCAAGCAGCTCGAGCTGGACGGGCGCTACCGCGAGGCCGGCGTCTCGGCGGTGCTCGGCATCGGCTCGGCGCCCGGACTAACGAACGTGCTGGCGAAGCTCGGAGCCGACCGTCTCGACCGGGCCATCTCGATCGACCTGGTCGACGGCGCGATCGAGGAGGGCGAGGGTGGCTTCGGGGTTCCCTACTCCGTCGAGACGGTGATCGACGAGTTCACGATGCCGGCGATGGTGTTCGAGGAGGGCGAGATACGGGAGGTCCCGGCCGGGTCTGGCGTGGTCGAGTGGGAGTTCCCCGAACCGGTCGGCAAGCAGCCGGCGATGTACACGCTGCACTCGGAGCCGGCAACGCTTGCCTCGACGATCCCCGGCGTTCGCGACGTGCGCTGGCGGCTCGCGCTCCCGCATGCTATCCACGAGGGGTTCGCGTTCCTCACGAGGATCGGGATGGCGCGCGCCGACCCTATCGAAACCCCACGCGGACCCGTTGTCCCCCGCGAGGTCCTCACGGCCGTGCTCAACGCGCTCCCCTCGTCGGAGGGACAGCCGCGCGACGTCGAGTACCTCGACGTTCGCGTGGACGGTGAGAAGAACGGCGCCGCCGCGACCCACCGTGCGCTCGCGAAGCTGATCCCGACGCCGGAGGGCATCAGCGCGGGCGCGTTCGGAACCGCGCTCCCGATTACGGTCGCCGTGCGATGGATGGCCGAGGGGCGCGTCGCTCCGGGCGTGCACCCACCCGAGACCGCCTTCGACCCGGAATCCTTCATGGCCGAGCTCGAGCGCGAGGGCGTCACGTTCCAGACGGAGCTGTCCTGAGCTCGCGATAGCCTGGAAGCGTGGTTGCGCGGCGGCCGTGGTGGGGGAACCCGTTCTTCTGGCTCGCTTGCTCCACTGTGTCCGTGCTTCTCGGAGTCTTCGTCGCGCCCCAGCTCTTCGGCGGTCTGATCCTCCTCGTTCCGTTCGTTTGGGTCGGCACGATGCGCGGGCGGCCGCCGTGACGCTTGTCCGCTCCGAGCCGGCCGAATAGCGTGGACGGATGAAGCCCTTCTTGCGCAACACGACCGGCGTAGCCGTGCGGGACCCCTTGCCGTGGAGCGCTCTCGCCGAGGTCGCCGAGAGCGTCGAGGAGACGGGCTACGCGGCGCTCTTCGTCCCCGAGATCACCGGGCGCGAGGCCTTCTCGCAGCTCTCGGCGCTGGCCGGCGTGACGGAGCGGATCCGCCTCGGCACGGGCGTCGTTGCGATGGATTCGCGCGACCCCGTCGTCACCGCGATGGGCGCGGCGACGGTCCACGAGCGTTCGGGAGGTCGCATGATCCTCGGGATCGGGACCGGTGAGGCCGGTCGCGGGGCGCTCGATCGGTTGCGCGCCGTGGTGCTGGCGATCAAGGCCCTCCTCGCCGGCGAGGCCGTCGAGCTGAACGGCGAGAGGACCCGTCTGTCGCTCGCGCTGGGGGCGCCTCCGCCAGTGTGGGTCTCCGCTCTCGGCCCGAAGGCGATGCGGCTGGCCGGCGAGGTCGCCGACGGAGCACTCCTCAACTGGTGCCCACCGGAGCGGGTTGCGTTCGCGCGAGATCGCGTACGCGAGGGCGCGGAGGCGGCAGGACGCGACCCCGCGGCGATCGCGATCGGGGTCTACGTGCGGGCCTGCGTAGGTCAGGACGAGCCGGCGGCGCTCGCGGCGCTCCGCGAGGCGGCGGGCCGGTACGCGTCTTATCGGGCCTATTCGCGCCAGCTAGCCGACGTCGGCCTCGGAGCGGAGGCGGAGGCGGCGGCAGCGGCCTACCGTGAGGGGAGGCCTGAGGGCGTGCCGGAGACGCTGGTCCGGGCCGTCTGCCTGCTCGGGGAGGCGTCGGGAGCCCTGACCGGGCTGGGCGCGTATCGCGATGCCGGGGCAGACCTGCCGGTCGTATACCCGGTGCGCTGCAGGGACCCCCTTTCCTCGATCCTGGGCACGGTCTTCGCCCTTGCCCCCTCACCAGTCGCCCCCTAGCCGTCGCAGGCGGTCCTCGTCGGCTAGACTGAGGTTTGCAAGGTCGACACCGTGGAAACGGGGGAATCGAGATGACCTACACGATCTGCGAGCCATGCATCGACGTGAAGGATCGGACCTGCGTCGACGAGTGCCCGGTCGACTGCATCTATGAGGGTGGGCGGATGCTCTACATCCAGCCGGACGAGTGCGTCGATTGCGGCGCCTGCGAGCCCGTCTGTCCGGTGACAGCGATCTTCTACGAGGACGACGTGCCGGCCGAGTGGAAGCAGTTCACGCCGATCAACGCCGAGTTCTTCGCGGAGGGCGTGAGCGGCCTCGGCTCGCCCGGAGGCGCCGCCCAGGTCGGGCCGCAGACGGCCGACCATCCGACCGTCGCGGGGTGGGCAGCGGCGGGCTAGCTCGCCCGAGGGATCGAACGGGCGCCTCTTTCAAGTCGAGGGCGGGGAGCCCGCCGGCAGGAACACGTTGAAGGCCGCTCCGCCGCCCTCGCGTTCCTCTACCCATGCGCGACCGCCGTGCAGCTCGGCGAAGCGCGCCACGAGCGTCAGCCCGACGCCGACGCCCGGAGAGTGGGTCGGCGCGTCCGGGCCCTGACGGAAGGGCTCGAACACCATCTCGCGGAACTCGGGGGCGATGCCGGGTCCGTCGTCCTCCACGGAGATCAGCGCGCCGCCGTCGGATCGACCGACCCGGATCCAGACCCGCGTGCCATTCGGGGTGTGGCGGGCGGTGTTGGCGAGCAGGTTCTCGATGATGCGCTCGACCTTTGGAGCATCCACGTCCAGAACGAGGTCCTCGGCTTCGACCTCCAGGAGCCCGTTCGAGGCTAGGTCGGACTCCGAGGCCACCCGTCGCGCGAGCGCCCCGAGGTCGGTCGGGTAGAGCTTCGGCTCCACGATCCCGCGAGCGAGGCGGTCGAGGTCGAGGAGGTCGGTCACGAGGCGGTCGAGCTTCCTCGCATTTCCGGCGATCCGACCTGCGAGCTCCCTGGCTTCCTCCTGGGTGAGACCCAGATCCCCGCGCTCGAGCGTCACCGCGAGTCCCAGGATCGCCGCCAGCGGCGTCCGGAGATCGTGCGACACCGCTTGTAGGAACGTGTTCTTCATCTCGTCCAGCATCCGGAGGCGTCGGGTGGCTTCGCGCTCCACATCCAGAGCGTGCGCGAGGCGCTCCTCGGCCTCCTTGCGCTCGGTGATGTCGATCATCACGCCCTGCCAGAACCTCGGGTTTCCGCGCTCGTCCTTGATCATCGTCGCGCGGTCGTGGACCCACACGACGCGGCCGGCCCTGTGAACGATCCTGTACTCGAGATCGAACGGCTCGCCGGTGGCGTTGGACTCCGCATCGGCCGCGTAGACGAGCTCCCTGTCGTCGGGGTGGATCGTGTCTCGCCAGCGCTGGGGATTCGCCATCGTTTCCTCCACCGTGTAGCCGTCGAGCTGCTCCGTGCTCGGGCTTATGTACACGGTGTTGGACACTGTGGGGTCCTCCGGGTCGATGACCTGCGTGTAGATCACGGCCGGGTTCTGCTCGACGAGCGTGCGGAAGCGTTCCTCGGCCTCCCGCAGCTGGAGCTCTGCCTCCTTGCGGTCGGTGACGTCCATGAGGAACCCCTGCCAGTATCTGGGGGAACCGTCGTCGTTGCGGACGAGGAAGGCCTCGTCGAGGACCCACCGGTAGCGGCCGTCCTTGCAGAGGAACCTGTACTCCTCGGCGAAGGGCTCTCCGGTCGCGTTCACGTGCTCGTTGCGGAGGCGGATCCGCCCGCGGTCATCCGGGTGGATCCGGGCGATCCAGAAACCTCGAGTCCACCGCCACTCGTCGGGGGTGTAGCCGAAGACGTCCGTGACGCGTGGGCTCATGTAGAGGTCGCCGGGGACCCGCGCGATCGACTCGATGTAGACGACCGCGGGTAGCCGCTCGACCAGGGATCTGTAGCGGTCCTCGGCATCCCGCAGTCGCTCCTCGACCCCCTTGCGCTCGGTGATGTCCGAGTAGACGCCCTGCCAGTAGCGCGGACGCCCGTCGTCGTCGCGGACGAGGACCGACTCCTCCTGGACCCAGATGATGCGGCCGTCTCCGTGCAGCATCCGGTACTCCGCGTGGAATGGAGCGCCCGTAATGCGCGCCTCGTCGCCGGCCCGCTCGACCCGTTCGCGGTCCTCCGGGTGCACGCTCTTGCCCCAGCGGTCGGGGTCGGTCACCCACTCCTCGGGCGTGCAGCCGAGGAGTTGCTCGATCTGGGGCCCGATGTAAGCCGGAACGGCGTCGGTCGGGTCATCGACGCTCACCTCGTCCCTGTATGTCACCACGGGCAGATGCTCCACCAGCTTGCGGTAGTGGAGCTCCGTCTCCTTCAGCCGCTCCTCGGCCAGCTTGCGTTCCGTGATGTCGATCATCACGCCCTGCCAGACCTCGCGGCGATCGGGCCCGATCGGCAGTCGCACGGCGCGGTCGTGGATCCAAACGACGCGGTCGTCGGCGGCGATCATGCGGTACTCCATGCTGAAGGGCTCGCCCGCGAGGGCCGTCCTTTCGCCCTCCCTGAGGACTTCTTCGAGGTCGTCGCGATGCACGATCGTGGTCCAGAACGCGGGCTGGAGGAACTGCTCGACGGTGTACCCGAGGATGTCCTCCACTTGCGGGCTGACGTAGATGACCGCGTCGTTCCAGTCCCCGCCCTCGAGGCTCACCTCCTGGTAGGTGATCGCCGGGGTTCGATCGACGATCGCCCGGTAGCGCTCTTCGGCCTCGCGGCTGCGCGTGTCGGCCTGTTCCCGGTGGATCGCCGCACCGACGATCCCGGCGGCGGCGCGAAGGACGTCGATCTCGGAGCGCGTCCAATCGCGCTCCTCCGTGCACTCGTCGAATCCGATCACCCCCCACCACTCCGAGCCCGCGAACACGGGGATCGCGAGGATCGAAACGACCCCCCGGGACTCGAGCGCCGGACGTTCGGCGTCCGGGAAGTCCGCGACGGAGCCACAGACGACTTGGCCGTTCCGCAGGAGCTCCGCCCAGCGGCTGAAGCCGGACTCGAGCCAAGGGGCTTCCTGGAGCGCTTGGTCGTCGACCTGCGTGCCGGCCGCAGCCCACTCGGCGACAGGGCTGGAGTGCGGACCGCCGAGATCGTCGAGGTGCTTCTCTAAGAGCCAGGTTCGCGAGACCGCTGCGGCGCGGCCCAGCCGCTCGAGCACCTCGTCCATCGCCCGTCGCCAGTCCGGAGTCAGCAGGAGCCGCTCCGCGGCGACCGCGACGGTCCCGAGTATCCCGTCGCGGCGCTCGACGAGGTCCATGGCCGGCCCGAGCATGCGCGAACCCTGATCGTCGCGCCGTTGCTCCGGGACCATCGCCTCAGCCCGCCGGTAGTGCGAACGGCTCGGCCGGGAGGCGCCCGCGCAACGTGGGCGGCGCCTCCCGTAGCGGCCGACGGTTCTTCGTCTGTAGTCGAAGCATGCTGGCGAGCCCGTGGGTCGGGCACCACTCTATCGGCGCGTTCGGAGGCCGCCTGTAGAGAGCCCGGGGGAGGGCGTCGGTCCCGTCAGCTAGCGTCGCCCGATGGGGCGACGACGGGCACCAGCCCGGGAGCGCGGGCTCCGTCGCCGAGCTCGTCGACCGGCCACCGCTCGCGGGACCTGACGGCGAGCTTGAACATCTTGTCGATGGCGTCGGGGTCGTCCGCGCCCGGTCGCCACTCCACGATCCCGTCGGCGACGGCTCGCTCCCAGACGTCCCTGCCCCGCTCTGTCCGGATGATCGTGAGCGTCCAGCCCTCGCCCTGTCCGAGGCCACCGAAGGAGATGTCGGCGTGCTCGGCCGTGAAGTCCGGGCAGAGAAGGCAGCCCTCGCGGGTGAACCGGTGCGACTTCTTGAGCGAGTAGGTGAGCTCCCGGCCCTCCTTCGTGTAGAAGAGAAGCTTGCCCTTGATGTTCACGCGGACGATGTCGTCCAGCGAGAGTCCGAGCTCGTTCTGGGCGATCTCAACCATGAGCCCGTCGTAGGTGAAGCTCTTCGAGCAGAGCAGGCCGAAGGTCCACGTCACCTTCTTCGCCCACTTGTTGACCCGCCTCGCGGTCATTGACCCCGGGGCGCTCGCCTGGCACCCCATGCCGACGAGCGCGAGCTTCGACAGGCCCATCTCGGCCGCCTTGAGCATCGCGAGCGGGTTCGCCGAGTAGGTGTATCGCGAGCCCGCGGCGGCGAGGACGCCCTCGCGGTCGGTGACGACGGTGGGCTCGCAGTCCCACTGCCGCTCCTCCGAGAGCTTCGACGTGCAGACGCCATCGATCTCGCCGTTCTCGAGACCCCAGACCAGCAGGGCCGACACGACCCCGCCGTCCTGTCCGCGCATCAGGACCTCGGGGTTCGCCGCCCGGGCGAGCACGATGTCCTGATACTTGCCTATCAGCTCCTCGGGTGCCCGCGCCTGCCCGAACAGCGTGACGTCGATCTCCGACTCCCACTCACGGAACCGAGGGCACGCCAGGGTGCAGAGGGAGCAACCCTTGTCGCCGTGGGTGCAGGCGTCGGGGCCGTCCTCTTGCAGCTGGACCGGCTTGTAGTCCTCGTAGCCGAGCACGTGGAACGGGCAGGCAACGATGCATGCCGTGCACCCGGTGCAAAGGCCGGTCATCACGACCTCGTTGTAGAGGTGGCGCCACTGGGTCTTGTCGCCGGCGGCAGGCATGCGTCCGGAAGTATAGGCGCGACCCGCGCGGGGGTCAGGCAGGCCGATCGGCCTAGATCGCGAAGGACTCGCCGCAGGCGCATTCGTGGACGGCCTGCGGATTGATCACCTTCAAGCCGCCGCCCAGGAGCGCGTCGTTGAAGTCCAGGGTGGAGCCCCGGACGATCGGGGCGCTCGCCGGATCTACCAGGACCCGGACCCCACCCTCGCCCTCGACGACGTGGTCGTCGGGAGCGGGTCCTTCCTCGAAGGCGAGGCGGTACGAAAAGCCGGAGCACCCTCCGGCCACGACCCGAAGGCGCAGCCAGGCCTCCGCTCGGCCCTCCTTGGCCGCCAGAGCGGAGATCTTGCGGGCGGCCTTGTCGGAGACCCAGACGACGGGGGAGGTTCCGGTTTCCATGTGACAAGGATAGCGCGGGTGGCGGCCTCCTCTACGATTGCCGCGTGGACGACCTCCGCGAGCGCATCCGAGCGGCCCTCGATCCCTCGCCCTCGGCCGTACCGGCGCCCGGGGACCGGCTGGCGGCCGTGCTCCTGCCTCTTTCGGGCTCCGAGCCCTCCATAGTGCTTACCCGGCGCGCGGACCATCTCTCGCGACACGCCGGAGAGATCTCGTTCCCCGGCGGCTTGCGGCACCCTGAGGACGCTGACCTCCGGGAGACTGCGCTCCGCGAGACCGAGGAGGAGCTCGGGATCGCGCCCGATTCGGTCGACGTTCTCGGAGCGCTGCCACCGGTGCACACGACGGTGAGCGCGATCCTCGTCGTGCCGTTCGTGGGCATGCTCGAGGGGGCGGCGGGGTTCACCCCGGATGTGGGCGAGATCGCGGAGGTGGTCGTGTTGCCCGTGCCCAGGCTCGCCGAGGCGGAGACGGAGGTGGAGTGGGCGATCGACCGGGAGGTGTACCGCGGATACCGGTACGAGGTCGGCGGCCACACGATCTGGGGGGCGACGGCCCGGATCCTTCACGGCTTCCTGAGGATCGTCTGGCTGCCCGACGATGACCGCGTGGAGGAGGGCGACCCGGAACCCTATCTCCCCGGCGACGCCGAGCTCCGCGCGATCCTCGGCGACGCGCGGACGATCGCCGTCGTCGGGCTGTCGTCGAAGCCGCACCGCGAGTCGTACGAGATCGCCGAGTACCTCCAGCGGAAGGGCTACCGGATCCTGCCGATCAACCCCCGGGAAACTGAGGTGCTCGGGCAGGAGGCGTACCCTACCCTGCTCGACGTCCCGAGCGACGTCCGGATCGACGTCGTGGACGTCTTCCGGAAGGCGGCCGACACGCCTCCTCTGGCGGAGCAGGCCGTGCGCGTGGGAGCGAGGGTCCTCTGGCTGCAGGACGGGATCGTGAACGAGGAGGCGCGACGGATCGCGGAGTCCGGAGGCCTCACGGTCGTGATGGGCGTGTGCATCCGCAGGACGAGGAAGCGACTGACGGGGGAGGGATAGGTCGTGCAGAGATGGGAGTACTTCGTGGCGCCGCTGCTCGAGCACAACCCGGGCGAGATCCTGAACACGTTCGGAGACGACGGGTGGGAGCTCGTCTCGGTCGCGCAGATCGTGAACCCCTTGGGCGGCCAGTCGCTCGTCGCGTACCTGAAACGTCCGAAGAGCTAGCGGCGACGGGCGAACCGCGCCAAGAGGAGCAGGACCAGGGCGAGAGCGGCGCCCGAACCCAGCCAGAGTGCCAGGCCCGGTGAGGATCCATCGGGAGCTGGCCTGGGCGCGGCCGTCGACGGCGACGTCTCGGCGATAGGGGTCGGGGTGGGGGTCGGCTCCGCGCGGATCATCCAGATCGCGGCGGAGGTCGCGACGTAGAGCTCGCCCTCGGGGCCGCGGGCGACGTCGGTGATCCCCTCGTCGAACGTGGCGACCACCCGTTCCCTCGGCGGGGGGTCGACGGCGCCCATCCCGGGGAAGACGACCCGGTGCAGACCCCCGTGGAAGTCGCCGAAGTAGAGCCCGCCGAGGGTCGCTGCGACGGCGCATCCCGTCGGAACGATGATCTCCTCGTAGGCGAGGACCGGCTCCTCGAACTCCCCGGGTCCTCCGGGTCCCAGGTGAACGGGCCAGCCGTAGTTACGGCCCGGCTCGATCCGGTTGATCTCGTCCCACGAGCTAGGGCCATTCTCGGTCTCCCATATCACTCCGCTCTCCGGATCGACACAGATGCCGAACGAGTTGCGGTGCCCGAGGGAGTAGACGGGGCTCGCGGGACCGAGCGGGTTGTCGGGCGGGATCGACCCGTCGGGAGAGAGGCGGAGCACCTTTCCGCCTAGATCGCGGGGGTTCTGCGCCCGATTCGGCTCGTGGGCCTCGCCGACCGTCACGTAGAGCATCCCGTCCAGGCCGAACGCCAGATCCCCGCCGTTGTGATAACCGCTGGTGGCCGGGACGAGGTCGAGCAGCGGTTCGATCGCAACTCCCGTGTCGCCCTCCGCGCGGATCCGCGCCAGCCGGTTCATGCTTCCGGCCGGATCGGAGTACGCGACGTAGACCCAGGGCTCGTCGGGGAAGTCGGGATGGAGAGCGATCCCCAGGAGCCCCGTCTCGGCGCCGGGGATCACGTCGAGGTCCGCGAACGGGTCCGGGAGGAGCCGCCCCTGCCGGATGATCCTCACAAGACCCGTGTCCTTCTCCGTGAAGAACACCCGCCCGTCGCGAGCGACCGCGAGGTTGGTCGGGAACTCGAGGCCCTCGGCAACCGGACCGATGGGACCGATCGTCATGACGAGAGCGACGAGCGAAACCGCGAGCTCCATCGCGCTACCCCAGCGCGCGAGCCAGGTCGCGCACGAGGTCGTCGGGATGCTCGATCCCGACCGACAGACGGATGAGCGTCGGGGACACCTCGAGCGGTGACCCGGCGACGCTCATGTGCGTCATCGCCCCGGGAACCTCGATCAGCGACTCGACGCCCCCGAGCGACTCCGCGAGGAAGAACAGCTCGGTCGACTCCGCCACGCGGATCGCCTCCTCGGCGCTCCCCACCTCGAACGAGACCATGCCGCCGAAGTCGGACATCTGGCGCGACGCGATGTCGTGGCCGGGGTGACCGGGCAGGCCGGGGTAGTGAACCCGCGAGACCTTCGGGTGCTCGGCGAGGAACTCCGCCACCGCGCGGGCGCCACGGCAGTGCGCCTCCATACGGATCGCGAGCGTCTTCACGCCCCTGAGCGCGAGATAGCAGTCCATCGGGCCGGGCACTGCGCCGACGGCGTTCACCAGGAAGCCGAGCCGCTCCGCCATCTCTTCGTCGCTGGTGATCACCGCGCCGCCGACGAGGTCCGAGTGACCGCCTAGGTACTTCGTCACCGAGTGCACGACGACGTCGGCGCCGAGCTCGAGCGGCCGCTGGAGGTAGGGGGTCGCGAAGGTGTTGTCGACCACGGTTCGCGCTCCCGCCTCTCGTGCGATCGATGCCACCGCCGCTACGTCGACGATCTTGAGCAGCGGATTCGTCGGGGTCTCGACCCACACGAGCTTCGTCCTTTCGGTCAGCACCTGCCGCACGTTGTCCGCCTCCCGCATGTCCACCGTCGAGAAGCCGACGCCCCATCTGTCGAGTACTCGGGCGAGCAGCCGGTACGTCCCTCCGTACACGTCGTCTCCGAGCAGGACGTGGTCGCCGGGCGACAGGCAGAGGAGGAGCGTGCTCTCTGCCGCCAGGCCGGATGAGAAGCAGAAGGCGTGGGCGCCGCCCTCGAGCGAGGCGAGCACCGCCTGGAGCGCGTCGCGCGTGGGGTTACCGCCTCGCGCGTAGTCGTGGGAGCGGGGCCTGCCGACCGCGGGCTGTGCGAACGTGGACGTCTGGAAGATCGGGACGTTCACCGCGCCGTGCTGTGGCTCGGGCTCCTGGCCGACGTGAACGGCACGCGTCTGGAAGCGACTTTCGCTCATCGCATCTCCGGGGGCAGGTCCCAGCCGCGTCGCGCCAGCTCCCTGACCGCCTCGTCGCCGTCGCGCGCCCGGATCCAGAGCAGCCGCTTGCGCTTCGCGTCGTGGCCCCGGGCGAACTCGGCCCTGGTCATCGCGGTGCACGACGGGTCGCCGCACCCGCAGGGCGTGAGGCCGGGCAGGTGCGGTTGCTGGTCGCGACGCGGCGGGCGCTCGCAGCGACGGTACGGGGGCGGCGGTAGAGCGTGCGAGGGAACGACGATGACGCCCTCGAGCGGGTCGCCCAGGGCGGTGAACCTCCCGCGCAGGGCCCGGATCCCCGTGAGGGCCGCAAGGGCGGCATCGATCTGGTCGGCCGAGCGGAGCTTACTGGCGTCGACGCCGTTCGCGCCAAGCACCGCCGCTCGCCACTTCCGCTTGCTCTCCTCGGGATGCGGTAGACAGCCGGCCAGCACGACGGAGCTCGCGTGGGGGAACACCTCGAGGGCGGTTCCGCGCACGTTGCGCCCGCTCCGGTACCGGGGGAAACGTTCCGAGAGCGCGCGGAAAGCCTGGAAGCCGACCTCCATCCACGCGTAGAAGGGGTGGCCGCCGCCGTTGCCCGAAGGCGTTCCGAACGACTGGATCCCGAATTCGCGGAGGGCGCGCTCCGCTGCCCGGGAACGGCCGTCGGAGCCCCAGTCGGGCGGGGAGTCGATGCCTACCACGTCGGGCGCGAGGTCGGCGACTATGCTGGGGAGCTCCTCCGGGGGCACGCGTCGGCGCGTCGCCTTGATCGCCGTGTCCTCGTCCTGGTCGCTCGCCGAGAGCAGAACGAGGTCTAGCCCCTTGCGTACTCCCACGTCGATACCGAGGCTGCGCACGCTAGGTCCGGTGGGCGAGGTACTCGAGCAGGTCGCTGCGCGTAAGCACGCCCTCGACGCGCTCGCCCCGAGCGACGAGGACAGCCGACGCGCGCTGGAGCTCCGCGAACGCCGCCTCGACCGGTCGATCGTGCTCGACCATCGGTATCGGTGGTCCCATCACCTGCGCCACGTCGGCCTGGAGCGCATCGGGGTCGTGGAAGATCCGGTCGAGCAGCTCCCCCTCTCGGATCGAGCCCACGAAGTCGGCCACCTCCGTGGAGCCGTCGCGCACCACCGGCGCCTGCGAGATACCGTGCTCCTGAAGCACATCGATCGCCTGCCGGACCCTGTCGTGGGCGTTCACGGTGATGAGCGGTGGCAGCTCGGCGGCCTTCTGCCCGAGCACCTCCTCCACCCGCACCGCCTCCGGGCGCTCCAAAAGCCCGTACTGGAGGAGCCACGAGTCGGAGTAGAGCTTCGAGAGGTAGTTGCGGCCGGTGTCGGGGAAGATGACCACCACGAGCTTTGACGCGGGAAGCTCCCTGGCCACCTCGAGCGCGGCGAACATCGCGGTCCCCGACGACCCGCCCGCGAGGATCCCCTCCTCGCGCGTGATCGCTCGCGCGCACCGGAACGCGTCGCGGTCGGAGACGCGAACCCACCGATCGACGACCGACGGGTCGAACGTCTCCGGCCAGAAGTCCTCGCCGATGCCCTCGGTCAAGTAGGGGCGGGGGTCGCCGCCCGTGAAGATCGAGCCCTCAGGGTCGGCGCCGACCACGAGCACGTCGGGCTTGCGCTCCTTCAGGTAGCGAGCCGTGCCGGTGATCGTCCCGCCCGTTCCGACACCGGAGACCAGCACGTCGATCTTGCCCTCGGTCTGCTCCCAGATCTCAGGACCGGTCGACGCGAGGTGCGCCGCGGGGTTCTCCTGGTTGAAGTACTGGTTCGGTTGGAAGGCTCCGGGGATCTCCTCGGTCAGGCGGTCTGCGACACGGTAGTAGGACTCCGGGTGTCCGGGCGGAACCGCGGTAGGCGTGATGATGACCTCGGCTCCGTACGCGCGCAGGAGCGCGACCTTCTCCTGGCTCATCTTGTCGGGCATCACGAAGATGCACCTGTATCCCTTGATGGCCGCGGCGATCGCGAGGCCGTGTCCGGTGTTACCCGACGTGGGTTCGACGATCGTCCCGCCCGGCCGGAGGAGGCCCTCGCGCTCGGCCGCCTCGATCATCCGCAGGCCGATGCGGTCCTTGACGCTTCCGCCGGGGTTCAGCATCTCCAGCTTCGCCAGCACCGTGGGCGCGACGCCACGGGTGACGCTGTGAAGGCGAACGAGCGGCGTTCGCCCGACCGCGTCGAGGATGGTCTCCATCACCTCCATCGCCGGCTCCCGGGAGCGCTCACGGTCCTATTCTCCACGACTCCGGCTCCCGTGCTGACGGCGAAACGACCGTTCGGCGGCAACTCCTCGGGTATCCTGCGGAGCCGTGACCCCACATGCGCCGAGAGGGCCCCGGTGGAGCCGTCGGACGAGGTAGGCCGGGCCGACGGGCCTGCCGGCGAGCGGATCCTGGTCGTCGACGACGACCCCTTCATCGCGAGGCTCCTCGAGATCGAGCTTTCGGCCTCGGGGTATTCGGTGCGCGTGGCACACGACGGAGAGCAGGCGCTGCAGATCGCGCGAGAGGTGTCCCCCGACCTGGTCCTGTGCGACGTGATGATGCCGAACATGGACGGCTTCGAGCTCACGCGCCGCCTCCGGCAGGACGCGAGGACCTCCTCGGTCAGCATCATCATGCTCACCGCCCGAGGACTCTCCTCGGACAAGCTCGAAGGGTTCTCGATCGGCGCGGACGACTACATCGTGAAGCCGTTCGACACCCCCGAGCTGCTTGCTCGGATCCGGGGGGTGCTCCGGCGCTCGAAGGAGATGCGCGCGCAATCGCCCCTCACGGGGCTGCCGGGCAACGTCCGGATCGAGGAGGAGATCGAGGCCCGTGTTAGAGACGAGCGGAACTTCGCGATCCTCTACGCCGACCTCGACAACTTCAAAGCCTTCAACGACCACTACGGCTTCATGCGAGGAGACCAAGTGATCCAGTTCACCTCCCGGGTGCTGCAGGAGGTCGCTCTGGAGATCGCCGGGGACGACGCGTTCGTCGGCCACGTCGGCGGCGACGACTTCGTGGTCGTCTGCGGGATGGAGCAGGGTGTCCCGACCGCCGAACGCATCGTCGAGCGCTTCGATGCGGAGGCGCCGGCGCTATACGACCCGGAGGAGCGGGCGCGCGGGTTCATCGAGGTCGAGAACCGCCGCGGCGAGGTCCAGCGTTTCCCCCTGGTCTCGATCTCGATCGGCATCGCCTCGACCGAGCGGCGCCGTTACTCACACCACGCCGAGGCCGTCGCGATAGCGACGGAGATGAAGGGGTTCACCAAGCTCCAGGCGCCCGAGACGTCGTCCTGGGCGATCGACCGCCGGACGAGCTGAGGACTAGGCCGTCGCCTCAACCTCGTCGAAGGACGGGAACGAGAGCACGAACGTGCTTCCCCCGCCCTCCCGGTCGACCAGGCGGATCGCGCCGCCATGAGCCGCCATGATGCGGTGTGCGAGGTAGAGCCCGATCCCGAGGCCCTCGTGCGTGCGCGTGGTGCTAGGGTCGGTCTGTGTGAAGGCGTCGAAGACGATATCTCGCTTCTCCGGAAGGATGCCCGGGCCGCGATCCGCGACCTCGATCTCGAGCTGGGCCCCGCGGCCGCTGACCTTCACCTCCACGTTCTGATCCTCCGGCGTGAACTGAAGAGCGTTCTCGAGGAGGGCGACGACCGCGCGCACCGCGAGGTCTTGGTCCGCCCAGAGACGCGCCCCGTCGGAGCCGCCCTTTGCGACGTCGATCCTGGACCGCACGAAGGGGAACTCCGACATCGCGCGTTCGATGAGGTCATTGGCGGACACAGGCCGCGTCGATACCTCGACGCCCTCACGGTCGAGCCGGGAGACGGCTGAGAGATTCCCAACTAGACGGCGGATCCGCTCGCTCGCTCGCGAGACGCCGGTGGCGAGGTCCCGCACCTCGTCGGGGGAGAGCTGGTCGCCGTGCTCGGCCACGGTGAGCGCGAACCCCTGGATCGTTGTGATCGGGGTGAAGAGCTCGTGGGAGAGGAGCTGGATGATCTCGCTCTTTGTTCTGTTGAGCTCCTGGAGCTCGCGCGTGAGTGCCTCGGAGCGCTCCAGTAGCGAGGCGAGCTCGTGGATCACGTCGGCCGTGACCTCCACCGACAGCGACCCCTGGCCCCGCATCGAGCGACGGACGGTGTAGAGGATCTCCTCGGCGGAGGTGCCCTTCACGATGTAGCCAACGACGCCGGCTCGGAGCATCTCGAGGACGGTCCGCCGGTCCTCGTACGCGGACAGGGCCACGACGTGGGTCTGCGGGGACGTGGCACGGATCTCGCGGGCCGCGCGCGGGCCGCCGCCCGCGGGCATCTTCACGTCTATCAACGCGACGTCGGGGCGCTCCCGGGTCGCGATGTCGATGGCTTCCTCTGCGTCGCCCGCGGCCCCGACGAGCTCCATCTCGGCATCAGACGAGATCAGGTCGGCCAGGGCGTCGCGGACCGCGTCCTCGTCCTCTGCGATCAGCACTCGGATGCGTTCCATCGCTCTCCTAGGAACGACGCGGGAGGCCGCTTCCTTGAGGGATGATGCCCTGCCGGCACGGCACCGGCGGCCCGCTCCGTCAACAATGACACCAGCGGTCTATGGCCCCGTCCCCCATTCGGAGGACACGTCTGGTGAAGGAAGAGGGGCCGGTCGCGCGAGGAAGAAACCCTGCCCGAACACGACGCCGAGGTCACGGAGCGAGTCCAGCTCCGCCTGCGTCTCGATCCCCTCGGCGACGATCGCGATCTCCATCTCCTCGGCGAACGAGATGAGAGCCGAGGCGAGCGCGCGGCGACCTCGGTCGGTGTCGATGTCTCGCGTGAGGCTGATGTCCAGCTTGATGAAATCGGGCGACAGCCGGAGTATGTGACGAAGGCTGGCGAACCCAGCACCCGTGTCGTCTATCGCGAGACGGAGGCCGTCCGTGCGCAGGCGATCGAGGGCGGTGCACAGGGCGTCGTAGTCGTCGACCTGCTCGTGCTCGGTGATCTCGACGACCACCCGGTCGGTGGAGGCGCGTTCCATGACCTCGTGGAGCCTGGAGGACATCGCCGCTCGGTGAGACAAGTTGATCGCTAGGTGCGCCTCCGCCGCGACGCGAGGCAGGTCGTCGAGCGCGGCCGCCACTGCGGTGAGCTCGAGATCCACGGCCAGGTCGACCTGCGCCGCTTCCTGGAACCAGGCCTGAGGCCCCCGTTCCGGAGGGATCGTGAACCGCGACAGCGCCTCCATCCCGACGACCCTGCGATCGCGGAGATCGAATATCTGCTGGTAGACGAGGCTGAGCCCGTCGCCGCCGATCACGCGGCGGATCCGGTCGATCACCGCCGCTCTCTCGGTGGACTCGGCCTCTTCCCTCTGGAGCTGTGTGGAGAGCTCCTCGACGACGCTCGCCATCACCTCGGCGGATAGGCTCGACTGTCCCCGCGCGGCACGCTGGATCGCGCGGACGATCTCCTCGGGGGAGGTGCCCTTCACGAGGTATCCGACAGCGCCCGCCCGGAGCATGTCGAGCACGGTTGAGCGATCCTCGAACGCAGAGAGCGCTAGGACGCGCGTCGCCGGCGAGGTCTTGATGATCTCGCGGGCCGCGCGCGGCCCGCCGCCTCCGGGCATCCGGACGTCCACGAGCGCGACGTCGGGTAGGCGCTGCTCGGCGAGCCCGATCGCCTCGCCGGCGTCGGCGGCGATCCCAACCACCGTCAGGTCGGGCTCGGAACCTATGAGGTCGGCGAGCGCCTCCCGGACGTGGCGCTCGTCCTCCACGACGAGCACTCGGATGCCTGGCATATCGGATACCCTCGGCCGCTACAGGTCCGCACTGTAGCGCCGGGGGAACGCTCGCGAGGTAGCCGGGGGATATCATCCCGGCGGGAGGACCGATGAGCGCACGGGAGGTCCGCGCCCCGAGAGGCTCGGAGCGATCCTGCAGGGGATGGCCGCAGGAGGCCGCCCTCCGGATGCTCATGAACAACCTCGATCCGGAGGTCGCCGAGCGCCCCGAGGATCTCGTCGTATACGGCGGCACGGGCAGAGCGGCACGCAGCTGGGAGGCCTTCGACGCCATCGTCCGCGCCCTTCGCGAGCTCGAGGACGACGAGACGCTGCTCGTGCAATCCGGCAAGCCGGTCGCGGTGTTTCGCACGCACCCGATGGCGCCGCGGGTGCTGATATCGAACGCGATGCTCGTCCCGAAGTGGGCCGACTGGGACACGTTCCGGGAGCTCGAACGGCAGGGGCTCACGATGTACGGGCAGATGACGGCCGGCTCCTGGATCTACATCGGGACCCAGGGGATCCTGCAAGGCACCTACGAGACGCTCGCGGAGTGCGCGTCGCAGCGGTTCGGCGGCACCTTGATGGGTCGAGTCGTCCTGACCGGCGGACTCGGCGGCATGGGCGGTGCGCAGCCTCTCGCCGTCACGATGAACGAGGGAGTGGCACTCTGCGTCGAGGTGGATCCCACGAGGATCGAGCGGCGCACCAAGGCGCTCTATCTCGACCGCGAGACGGACGACCTGGAGCAGGCGCTCTCGTGGGTCGAGGAGGCACGCGCCGCGGGCGAGCCGCTCTCGGTCGGGCTCCTGGGCAACTGCGCCGAGACGCACCCGGAGCTCCTGCGCCGGGGGTTCCGTCCCGACGTGGTCACCGACCAGACGAGCGCGCACGATCCGCTCGGGGGCTACGTGCCGGCCGGCCTGTCGCTCGAGGAGGCCGCGAAGATGCGGACAGACGACCCCGAGGAGTATCAGCGACGAGCCTTCGCGTCGATGGCCGCGCAGTGCGAGGCGATGGTCGGGTTCCAGGCGGAAGGCGCCGTCGTGTTCGACTACGGCAACAACCTGCGCGCCGGCGCGCAGGAAGGGGGGTTCGCGCCCGCGTTCTCCTACCCGGGCTTCGTGCCGGCGTTCGTTCGTCCGATGTTCTGCGAGGGCAAGGGGCCGTTCCGGTGGGTGGCGCTCTCCGGGGACCCCGAGGACATCCTCGCTACCGATCGCGCGGTTATGGAGCTGTTCCCGGGCAAAGAGCGGCTTCACCGCTGGCTCCGGCTGGCCGAGGAGCGCGTGCAGCACCAGGGGCTCCCGGCGCGGATCTGCTGGCTCGGGTACGGCGAGCGGGCGGCCGCCGGCCTGCGTTTCAACGAGATGGTCGCCTCGGGCGAGTTGTCGGCGCCCATCGTGATCGGCCGCGATCACCTCGACAGCGGCAGCGTGGCGTCGCCCTACCGCGAGACCGAGGGGATGAGGGACGGCTCCGACGCGGTCGCGGACTGGCCGGTGCTGAACGCTCTCGTGAACACCGCCGCCGGAGCCCATTGGGTGAGCGTGCACCACGGGGGCGGCGTCGGGATCGGCTTCTCGATCCACGCCGGGATGGTCGTGGTGGCCGACGGGAGCGACGAGGCCGCGGAACGACTGGAGCGGGTGCTCACGACCGACCCCGGCACGGGGGTCGTCCGACACGCCGATGCCGGATACGAGGCGGCCCTGGACGTGGCCCGCGAACGCGGCGTAAGGCTCCCGTGGCGCGAGTAGCCCGCGTCGAGCCGGGGAGGGTCCCTCTATCTGTCGCGGATTCCGGTCTCCGCGGCGACGGCCGGAGAGAGACGCCGGAGCGCCGCGATGACCCGGTCGACGTCTTCGTCCGTGGCTAGGTAGTTCACGATCCCGGCACGCAGGTACGTGCGCCCGCGGAGGGTTGTCGTGGAGACCCATCCCTCTCCCGAGACCTCGAGCGCACGCTGGAGCCCGATCTGGTAGCGGTCCAGCACCTCCGGGCCGTAGTCGCCACCCGGCAGGTGGCGGAAGCAGACGACGGACAGCTCCGGCTCCTCCGGCAGCGCCTCCAGGTCGTTGCTCTCCCGGCACCTGCGGGCGAGGTGCGACGCAAGGTCCACGGTGCAGGCGACCAGCCGACCGAGTCCCTCGGTCCCCAGATGCTTCCACGATAGCCAGAGTTTGAGCGCGCGGAACCGGCGCGTGCTCTCGAGCGAGTACTGGTACCAGTGCAACGACTCGTCTTTCTCGCGAGGTCCGGTGCCGTAGTACTCAGGCTCGCGGTGGAACGTATCCCGCAGGTCCTCGCGGCGCTTCACGAGCAGGCCGCCGACGTCGTAGGCCTGGAAGAACCACTTGTGCGGATCGATCGTCACGGAGTCGGCGCGCGCCAGGTCGGGCACACGCCAAGCGTCGCGCGCAGACAGACGAGCGGCGCCGCCGTAGGCCGCGTCGGCGTGGAGCCAGAGTCCTTCGCGCTCGGCGACGTCGGCGAGATCCGCGAGCGCGTCGACCGAGCCGGTGTTGGTCGAGCCCGACACGGCCGCGATCGCGAGGGGCGTCAGGCCGGCGGCGCGGTCCTCCAAGATCGCGTCGGCCACCGCATCTGCCTCCAACCGGAACCGCTCGTCGGACGGGATGGTTCGCAGGGTCTCCGGCGGGAAGCCGAGGAGGTCGAGAGCACGGGCGATCGAGAAGTGGGCCTGGTCGGACGCATACAGCCGCGCACCCTCGAGCGCCGTGCCGCGCGGGGGCTCGGCCGACCCGATCAGCTTCGCGAGATGGAGGTCACGCGCGATCGTGAGCGCCATCACGTTCGCCAGCGTTCCGCCAGGCGTGAGGATCCCGAAGCTGGCCTCTCCGTAGCCGACGAGTTCGCGCAGCCAGGCGATCACCTCCTCCTCCACGAAGGCGGCCGCCGGCCCGCAGCTCCAGACGTCGACGCCCTGGTTCATCCACTGCGCTAGCACCTCGCCCGCGATCGACATCGCGAGCGGCGGGGGCGTGAAGTAGCTGAAAGAGCCGGGGTGGTACGCGTTGTATAGGTGCGGCACCAGCCGCTCGCGCACCTCGGCCAGGATCTCGGCGGCCGGCGTCGCCGCCTCGGGCGGCGACGCCGGCCCGTCGCCGAAGAACCGCCGCCGGAGCTCGCCGTAGGGGTCC
Source organism: Actinomycetota bacterium (assembly GCA_035288045.1). Lineage (GTDB taxonomy): Bacteria > Actinomycetota > UBA4738 > UBA4738 > HRBIN12 > DATEBA01. Next base: position 3,716 of record DATEBA010000052.1, on the reverse strand, counting down.
GGGCCAACCGGCCGGCGCATAGCCTCCTCGTAGAGGTAGTCCAGGCCGAGCGCCCAGGCGGCCGCGCCGAGCGCCTCGAGGGCTGCGCGGGAGTCGGTCGGGTCACGGTAGCCGACGAGCTCGGGTTCTGGATGCCAGTCGAATTCGCCGGGGCCGCGCATGCGCGGAGATGCTAGCAAGCGACGGCGCACGGACTCGGGGTACCCTGCACCGGCGCGCGCGGGAAGGGAGAAGCATGGTGGGCCGACCGCTCGTGGCGATCGTTCCCAACTTCAGCGAGGGGCGACGGTCCGAGGTCATCGACGCGATCGTCGCCTCGCTCCGGGTCCCCGGGGCGGCGCTCGTCGCCGAGCAGGCCGACCCCGACCACAACCGGCTCGATTGCACCCTGATCGGTCCGCCCGATGCGGTCCGCGGCAGCGCGCTCTCCGGAGCGGCGGTCGCGATCGAGCTGATCGATATGGAGGAGCACGATGGGAGCCATCCGCGCATCGGCGCCGTCGACGTGATCCCGTTCGTCCCGGTCCGGGACGTGACGATGGGCGACTGCGTGGAGCTCGCCCGGGACATCGGCCGCGAGATCGGCGAGACGCTCGGGCTGCCCGTGTACCTCTACGGCGAGGCGGCCCTCCAACCCGACCGGCGGAACCTCGCGGAGGTCCGGCGGGGCGAGTACGAGGGGCTCCGGGAGGAGGTCGCCGCCGGCCGCCGCCTGCCGGACCTCGGTCCGCACGAGATAGGGACGGCCGGAGCCGTCGCGGTGGGTGCCCGCAAACCCCTCATCGCCTTCAACGTCTACCTGGGAGGGGGGGACGGGGGAGCCGCTCGCGACATCGCGCGCCTCGTTCGCGAGTCCTCCGGGGGCCTGCCGGCCGTCCGCGCGATCGGGTTCGCGGTTCCCGAACGCGGCTCGGTGACCGTATCCATGAATCTCGTCGACTTCGAGGAGACGAGCCCCCGGCAGGCCTTCGAGGCCGTGCGGGCCGAGGCGAAGCGCCGCGGTCTTTCGGTCCTGTCGAGCGAGGTCGTCGGCCTCATCCCGGCGGCCGCCCTGGGCGAGGATGATCTCGAGGCGCTGCGGCTCGAGAGGTTCGATCCCGAGTCTCAGATCCTGGAGCTGGCGGTCGAACGAGCGGAGGTGGATGGATGAGCGGGTTCCGTGAGATGACGCTGGACGGGTTCCTGGAGCGGTTGGCCTCGTCGGATCCGACGCCGGGCGGCGGTGCGGTCGCCGGTGCGGCCGGTGCGGCCGGAGCCGCGTTGATCTCGATGGTCGGTCGGCTGACCGTTGGCAAGAAGGGGTTCGAGGACGTGACTCCGAGGATGCAAGAGATCGTCGCGCGGGCCGACGCCGCCCGGATGTCTTTCCTGGACCTCGCCGACCGCGACGCGGCCGCGTTCGACGACGTTATGAGCGCGATGCGGATGCGACGCGATTCCGACGAGGAGAAGGCCGAGAGAACCGAGGCGATGCAGCGGGCGCTTGCCGCGGCGGCGGAGGCGCCGCTCCAGACGGCGCGCCTCGCCGTCGGGATGATGGAACTCGCGCTAGAGGCCACCGGTTCCGGGAACCCACACGCGTCCTCGGACGGCTCATCGGCCGCGCAGATGCTCCGCGCGGCCGCCACGTGCGCCGCCTACAACGTGGAGATCAATGCGGCGTCGATCAAGGATGCAGCTGCCGCCGGGCGGCTCCGGTCCGAGACGGCCGACCTCCTGGGGCAGGCCGACGCCCTTCTCCGCAAGACCGACGAGGCCTTCCGCGCGAGGATCGCGGGCTGAGCGGTAGCCTTGCCGGCGTGACGGTCCGGCTCGGGGAGGCGCTCTCTCTCGAAGAGGTGGTCGCGGTCGCGCGCGGCGCGGAGGTCGAGCTCCCGACCGCCGCCGCCGGGAGGATGCGCGCCGCGCGCGAGGTGATCGAGCGCGTCGTCGCGTCCGGCGAGACCGTGTACGGGGTGACCACGGGGTTCGGGAGCCTCGCCGATGTGCGCATCGACCCTGGCGAGGCGGCAGAGCTTCAGCGCGCGATCGTCCTCTCGCACGCGACCGCGGTCGGCCGGGCTCTGTCCCGCGAGGAGGCGCGAGCGATGCTCGCGCTCCGGGCCCACGTGCTCGCCCTCGGTCACTCGGGCGTCCGCGTCGAGCTGGTCGAGCGGATGGTCGAGATGCTGAACCGAGACCTGATCCCCGCCGTTCCCGAGCAGGGATCACTCGGGGCCTCTGGCGACCTGGCGCCACTCGCGCATCTCGCGCTGACCCTCCTCGGCAGGGGGGATCTCCTCGAGCCCGACGGGCGAGCCGTGCCCGCGGCCGGCGTGCTCGCGGCAGCGGGCCTCGATCCGATCGTGCTGGAGGCGAAGGAGGGCCTCGCGCTGGTGAACGGAACGCAGGGGATGCTCGCCGTGGGGATCCTGGCGGCCGACCGCGCCGCGAACCTGGTGCGGGCCGCCGACGTCGCCGCCGCCATGACGATCGAGGCGGCGCTCGGGACCGATCGCCCCTTCGACGAGAGGCTGCATCGGCTCCGACCGCACCACGGACAGTCGGTGTCCGCCTCGAACCTCCGTCGCCTCATGGCCGAGAGCGCCGTCGTCGCGTCGCACCGCGAGAGTGCCCACCTCGTCCAGGACGCCTACTCGTTCCGGTGCGCGCCGCAGGTACACGGCGCTACTCGCGACGCGCTCGCATTCGCGCGAGCGGCGCTCGGAGTCGAGATCGGCGCCGTGTCCGACAACCCGGTGGTCCTGCCCGAGACCGGTGAGGTGCTCTCCGGCGGGAACTTCCACGGGCAGCCGCTCGCGGTTCCGCTCGATGCGCTCGCCCTTGCCCTCGTGTCGCTGGCCAGCGTGTGCGAACGCAGGCTCTTCCGGCTGCTCGACGCGGGGACCAGCAACGGACTGCCCCCGTTCCTCGTCGCTGAGAGCGGGCGGAACTCCGGGCTCATGCTCGTGCAGTACACGGCCGCGTCGCTCGTTTCCGAGTCGAAGTCGCTCGCGCACCCGGCGTCGGTGGATTCGATCCCGTCCTCGGCGGGGCAGGAGGACCACGTCAGCATGGGGATGACGTCGGCCCGTCACGCACGCGACGTCGTCGCCAACACGGAGGTCGTCGTGGCGCTCGAGGCCCTGGCGGCGGCGCAGGGGCTCGATCTCAGGACGCCGCTGGCGCCGGGTACGGGATCGGCGGCGGCGCGGGCGGCGATCCGCGAGGTCGTGCCACACCTAGAAGCCGACCGCGAGCTGGGGCCGGACATCGAACGCGTGACCGGCCTGGTGCGGAGCGGACGGCTCGTCGCCGCCGCGGAGGGCGCGGTCGGTCCTCTCGACTAGTCTGACTCAGACTAGCGGCGGGCCCGGGGCGACGCCGCCGACCCGGACGCCGCCTACGAACGCGTCCACGACCGGGTCGTGTCCCGGACGGTAAGGGACCTCGCGGAAGTCCTCGGTGTCCAGAACGAGGAAGTCGGCCCGTTTGCCGACCTCCAGGGTCCCCAGTCGCCCGTCGAGCCCGAGCACCCACGCGGCTTGCGCGGTGGCTGCCGTGAGCGCCTCCAGAGGGGACAGGCCATAGAGGGAGCAGCCGACCGCGATCGCCTCAGGCATCGAGAGCACGGGCGAGGTCCCCGGGTTGAAGTCGGTGGCGAGGGCGATCGGCGCTCCGGCCTCGACCAGCTTTCGGACCGGCGGGGTCGAGGCGCGGAGCATGAGCGTCGACGT
>DATEBA010000051.1:0-2643 GCA_035288045.1 Actinomycetota bacterium | reverse complement strand
TTCCGTGCGACGATCCCCGCATGCGGACACGTCCCCAGATCGAGTTCGAGCACGAAGGCCCTCGATGCTTTCTGTGGTAGGCACGGTATCCGCCGGCTTTCCCTCTTCGGCTCCGCGCTCAGCGGGAGCTTCGGGCCCGAGAGCGACATCGATCTCCTGGTCGAGTTCGAAGCCGGTCGCACTCCCGGGCTGATCCGTCTCGCCGGGATGGAGCTCGAGCTGTCGTCGATCTTCGGGGGTCGCGAGGTCGAGCTACGTACGTACGAGGACCTCAGTCGCTACTTCCGCGACCAGGTCCGGGCGTCGGCGGCACAGCTCTATGGCGCAGCCTGACGAGTTCCCCATCCGCCACATGATCGAGGCCGGAGATGCACAGGAAGGCCTTCAGAGCCTTCTCGGCGACCTGCTGGGCGAGGAAGCACGCCAAGTGGTGGCCGCCGCGCTCGGCCAGGTCCCGGGCCCAGCGCAGGTCCTCGGTGGCCTGCTCGAGCCAGCGACGGCCCTCCTCAGCTGGCGGCGACCTCGTAGAGCACCACCTCCTGCCTGAGGATCTCGCGCAGGAACGGCCGGTCCCGCAGGGCCACGAACTCCTGCGGCGTGTAGCAGATGAGGTCCAGGTCGACCGGGAGGGCGAGGGCCCGGTACAGACTCCGATGTCGGGCCACGAAAGGCTCGTCGGTCTCCTGCACGACCAGCACGTCGAGGTCGGTGAACAGGTCGGCGCTCCCGCGCGCGTAGGACCCGAACAGGCTCACCCGGCGAACGCCCGGCAGAGTGGGGAGCACCTACTGGACCCGGATCACCGCTTGTTGGAGGAGTCGGGCGTGGTCCGCGCGTCGAGCCTGGAGCGATCGGATCTCTCCGGGTACGTCCACTTGCTCGTCGTTCAGTTTGGCCATGGTCTCGAGCGCCTCGCCTCCGCCTGGTTGTCGGATCGCCGGGCGAGTATCCCACGGCGATCCGACCCCGGACTCACCGTCACCGCAGTCGATGCGGCTCCGAGCGGCGACGCGCCGTCAAGGTAGGGTGCGTGGTCGGGGATGACGATCCCCACAGATAGGGTAGGTACTCGGGCGGTCTAGGCGGCCCTGCCCTGAGCGAGCCGGCGGAGCCATTCGAGGCGAGGCGGGAGGCCGAGCCGGGCATCTTAGAGGAGTTCCACATCCGGGCGATGCAGCGGTGCTTCCCGTTCTCGGAGACGACCGGGTGGGTGTGCAACATCCACCCGTCTATGACCGGGACCATCGAGGTCGCCTAGCGAGGTCGCTTCCGGCTGTTCCCCGCTTTCCCTTGCAAGCAGACCGAAAGGCCCTTCGAGGCGTGCGCTCGAACCACGCGGTTACCATGGCCCGATGGATCTCGTCCTCGATGAAGCCGTTCTGCGGGCGGCGGGGGTGCGCCTGGTCGTGGTGTTCGGGTCCGCCGCCCGGGGGGCCGACCGTCCCGACAGCGACCTGGACGTGGGCGTCCTGTTCGACGGCGCTGGGCGGGCGCCCCTTCTCGGCGAACCGGCGGAGCCCTTCGAGGCGAGGCGGGAGGCCGTGGCCGACGCACTCCGCGCCGACCGAGAGATCGACCTCGTCGTCCTGGACGAGGTCGACCCTCTCCTGCTCCACGAGGTCGCCGTCGACGGGCGGCCGGTCTTCCAGGCCGAGCCGGGCATCTTCGAGGAGTTCCGCATCCGGGCGATCAAGCGGTACTTCGACACCGCCTGGATCCGCCGGATCGAGGCCGACGTCCTGCGGCGCCGGTACGGCTGACCGGCGATGGTCCGCCCCGAGATCGTTCGCCGCAAGCTCCTGCACCTCGACGGTTACCTTGGGGAGCTCGAGCCTTACCGCGAGATCGCACTCGACGCCTACCTAGCCCTGGGAGGACCTCGCCGCGCCATCGAGCGGATCGTCCAGCTCGTCATCGAGACCGCGGTGGACATCAATCTCCATGTCGCTACGGAGATCGAGGGCCGCCCGCCCGCCGACTATCGCGAGTCGTTCCGGGCCGCTGCCCGCATCGGGCTGATCCCGCCGGCCCTCGCCGGCGGCCTGGCGCCGTCGTCGGGGCTCCGGAACGTCCTCGTCCACGGGTACGCCAACATCGATGACGCCCGCGTGCACGCCGCGATCCCCCTGGTCCTCGACGGGTTCCGCGAGTACGCGGGGGCCGTGCTCGACTGGCTCGACCGACAGCCCCAGGGCTGACCCTTGGCGCAAGACAGGTCGTTGCCACCTCGACCGGTGACGCTCAGCTGCGACTCGAGGGAGCCGTTCGGAGGGCGGGGCGCTCCATGGATGAGCGCGACCGCGACCACCCCTTCACGAGATGAGCCACACTCAGTGGACGACGATGGCGCCTCCGCCCAGGGTCTTCTTCACCGGTCCGCCGTCCCACGCGCTGGCGAAGACCAGCGTGCTACCGCGGTAGACCGCGAAGGCGATGCTGTCGCCGGAGGGGCCCTGGTCGCTCACCCGGACGACGACGCGCAGGTTTGAACCCAGTGACACGGGCGCGAGCGGGTCGGTGACGTCCGCGAACGCGGCGTGCGTGACGAACCTCGCGATCCCCTCGCCCGGCCCGGTCACGATCGAATCGATGTCGTGGCTCCGAACCTGGTAGGTGGACCCACCCGAGACGAAGTGCAGGTTC
>DATEBA010000050.1:0-2443 GCA_035288045.1 Actinomycetota bacterium | reverse complement strand
ACGCGGCGGCCGGGAAGGAGATCTTCGTCTCCGTGGCGGTGCCGTCGTGCGGAGGCTGTCATACGCTCTCCGATGCCGGAACGTCGGGCGCGGTCGGGCCGAACCTCGACGCGGCGAGGCCGTCCTACGACAAGGTCGTCGAGCGCGCGACGAACGGGCAGGGCGTGATGCCGTCGTTCAAGGACTCGCTGAGCGAGCAGCAGATTCAGGACGTCGCGGCGTATGTGTCCTCGGTCGCCGGCTCTTAGCGCCTGAGGAGTCCGCCGCTAGGCTGTAGCGCCCTGGAGAGGTGTCCGAGCGGCCTAAGGAGCGCGACTGGAAATCGCGTACGTGCTGAAAGGTGCGTCGCGGGTTCAAATCCCGCCCTCTCCGCTGGGGTCAGACCCCACGGGTCTGACCCCGTTTGTCCTTCGGAGGGGTGAGGCCGTATGAGGAAGGAAGGTCGTGTCGTGGTGCTCGGCGCCGGCTCGAGCGGCGAGCACTTCGTGGACGCGCTCCGTCGCCTCGACCCCGAAGTGGAGATCGTCGTCGTCGAGCGTGGGCTCGCAGGCGGCGAGTGCTCGTACTACGCGTGTCTTCCGACGAAGACGCTCCTTCGTCCGGCCGAGGTGCTCGCAGCGGCCAGGCTCGCACCCGGCGCAGCGGAAGGCATCACCGGCGAGCTCGACGTAGACCGCGTTCTCTGGTGGCGCGACCAGGTGACCGACGGACGCGACGACTCGTGGCACGCGGGCTGGATCGCAGATCAAGGCGCGGACCTAATCCGTGGCGAGGCGCGAGTCGTACGGCCCGGCCTCGTCACCGTTGGCGGGCGCGAGATCGAGTACGCGAATCTCGTCGTCGCAACCGGGTCGTCGCCGGCGATCCCGCCTATCGAGGGTCTCGAGGACATCGACTACTGGACGAACCGTGAGGCCGTATGGACCGACCGGATCCCGAAGAGCCTCGTGGTTCTCGGGGGCGGCCCCGTTGGTATCGAGCTCGCCCAGTTCTTCCACCGGATGGGCTCCCGCGTGACGGTGGTCGAGTACAACGACCGGATCCTGGCGAAGCTCGATCCGGACGCGGGCGCCTTGCTCGCGGAAAGGCTCGGCGGGGAGGGGATCGAAGTGCGCGTGGGCGTTCGAGCCACGCATGTCGAGGCAACCAATGGCGGGCTTCGCCTGCACGTGTCTGTAGGTGACCCGATCCAGGGAGAGCAGCTCCTCGTTGCGGCAGGCCGTCGACCGAATGTCCTGGGCTTCGGGCTCGAAGAGCTCGGGCTAGCGATCACCGATCGAGGGGTCGATGTGGACCGCCGAATGCGCGCGGGTGAGGGCGTCTGGGCGATCGGCGATGCAGCGGGCGTGGCGCTCCTCACGCATGTCGGCAAGTACCAGGCACGTGTCGCTGCCGCCAACATCGCCGGCCTCCAGGACGTCGTCGCCGACTATCGGGCGATCCCGGCTGCCGTCTTCACCGATCCGCAGGTCGCGACCGTCGGCGTGATGGAAGGAGACGGCGTCGTGACCGCGCGGTACGAGATCGCGGGCGGCCGGCTCTCCACCTACGAGCGCCCTCGTCGTCCGGGTTTCGTGAAGCTCGCTGCCGACCCTGCGCGTCGTGTTCTCGTCGGCGCGGTCGCGGTCGGCCCGGAGGCGGGCGAGTGGATCGGTCAGCTCACGCTTGCCGTGCGCGCGGAGGTGCCGATCGGCGTGCTGCTCGACACGATCCAGCCGTACCCGACCTTCTCCGAGGCGATTCTCAACGCGCTCCGCGAGCTCGATTTCGAGCCCACGGCCCCCTGAGAAGACCGGTGTATTGGCCGGACGCGACGCTCCTCGAGCGTTGCCTCTTCCCCCAGGACGGAACGGTCCCCTCCCTCGTCGCGTCCGGCCCTGTCGGACTGAATAAAGGGTGGAACTCGGCTCTCTTCGCGCCCCACCAAAAGGGGGGGTGCCCTACCCAAACGTCTAGTTCGTCGAGAACGACGGGCGGGAAGCGGTAACGCGTTGCGCTTCGATCGGAAGCCCTCGGACTGGGACCGGAGGCGATGACCTCAGTCATCGCCTCCTGTCCAGCTATTGGCCCTGGGGAAAGGGCTCCGGTAAATGACGCTAACAGCGTTAGATGATTCCTCGATGAACGCCGATCCGCCCGTTTCGGCGATGAATGAGGGGAGCGAGGCGGAGAAGGAGGGATTCGAACCCTCGAGGCAGGGATTTCCCCACCTAACGCCTTAGCAGGGCGCCGCCTTCAGCCACTCGGCCACTTCTCCGCGGGACGCCCAGGATATCGGACTCGCCCGCGGGCCCCTGTAGCGCGCTCGGCCCGAAGCCGCGGCTACCCTGTACCTCCCACGGAGGGGTGCCGGAGCGGCCGAACGGGGCGGTCTCGAAAACCGTTAGGCGTGCAAGCGCCTCCAGGGTTCAAATCCCTGCCCCTCCGCTTCAGTCGTCGCCGG
>DATEBA010000049.1:0-14141 GCA_035288045.1 Actinomycetota bacterium | reverse complement strand
TCGCGATGCCGGTGCCCGCGCCTGCAACCGCAGCGGCCAGCGCCCCCGCGGCGATCCACCTCGTCTTCTTGCCGGTCATTGCTTCTCCTCTCCTCTCCTCTTGCCGCGACCACGATGACCCGGCGGACATGAGAGGATCGTGAGTTGGGAATGAGCGTGGCCGGCCGGCTGACCTAGGCGGGGCGCTCGTCGGTGGAGTCGGTGAAACCGGCGTCGAGGAAGACCCGGTAGGCGAAAAGGATCGGCGGATCGGCCGGCGTCCACGCGACCGGCTCGAGGATGAGGGTCCGGATCTCGAGTACATCCGCCGTCTCGACATCGAAGACGAGCTCCGTCCGCGTTTCTGCCCCTAGATCGGTCGACCGCAGTGCCACAGCGGTCCCCGTCCTGCCGGCTTCATCCGTCGTATCGCCCACGAGCTCTACCCGCGGCAGGCCGGCGGCGACCTCGAACAGCGCGGCCCGGAGCTCGGGCGAGGCATCGGGGAGCCGCAGCAGGTCGGCTACCTGGACGAATACCTGGATGTCAGCCCCTCCGGCGCTCGGCCGGATCGATGCGCGAAGGGTCGCCTCGAGGTCTTCCGGCTCCGTGGGAAGTTCGCTCGGATCGAAGTAGGGAAGACCGGCCGGGCCATACTCCTCGTCGACGACGTTCGCCAACGCGGGCGACCCCCCCGCCTCCCAGCGTTCCCTGTCGCCCGGGCTGGGGAACGTGAGGTGCACCGACGCCTGTAGCTGCCGGCCCGAGCCGTCTGGCGCGACCCAGACCTCGCGGACGAGGTCGACGAGCGCAGACCACACGCCCTGCTCCCCCGTCAAGGTCTGCGTCTCGGCAACCTCGGTCCTAAGGTAGCGGTAGCTGCCCTCCGCCGAAGCCGCCTCCACTTGCCCTGCGACGTCCGCGGTCGCGAGGAGAACCCGCGCCGCGGCGCTCGCGCCGCGACCGCCCTCGGGAAGGATCTGCACGCCGAGGAAGACCCCAGCCCCGACGAGCACCGCGGCCACCGGAACCCACACGCGCCGGCGGGGACGACGCGTCCCGGGCACCACCGGGGCGGGTTCAGCGACGATCCGTTCGAGGAGAGCTCTGGCCCCGGAAGAGCGCACCGCGCCGGAAACCCGTTCGTTGCGCACCGGATTCGCAGCAGCGAGCCGCCGGAGGAGATCGTCGTGTATCACTCGTTCCCCCCATCTTGGGGCTCCGGCGCGCGGCCCTCGAGGTTCGCCAACTCGTTGGCCAGCCGCCGCCTGGCCCTGTGGAGCCGGACCCCGAACGCCTCGGGGGAGATCCGGAGCACCCCGGCCGCGCGCTCGTTCGAGAGCCCCTCCCACGAGACGAGCATCAGCACCTCGCGGTCCTCGTCGGTCAATCGCTCCAGCGCGCCGACCATCTGCTCGTGATCGCTCACCTGCTCCCCCGGATCCGCGAAGGTCTCCCGTGCTCCGGCGATCTCCGAGCGAAGCCGCTCACCGAGGTGCCGATTCCGCCGTCCCGACCGGACCTGGTTGGCGATGGCGCGGCGCGCCGTGGCGAGGAGCCAGGGAAGGGGGTCGGGCGGGATGAGCTCGAGGCGTCGCCACGCCACGAGGAAGGTCTCGGCGACGACGTCGTCGACGAGGTCCTCCCCCACGCGACGGAGCGCGTAGGCGAGGACGGGCTCGTAGAGATCCTCATACAGCGCCTCGAATCGAGCTCGCCTGTCGCCCTCGGGCACTCACACTTCCTTCTATGTCCGGATGGGCCGGACTTTTACACGTGCCCGGGCATCTGGGGTCGAAAAACGCCACACGAGCGCGACCCGTGGGGGCCAGGTTTCGGGAAGGAGAACCCCCGTTACGAAGGCGCGGGAGACCAGACCCGTCCTGTTGTCGGCGTGGAACTTGCCCATCAGGTTCCCAAGGTGGTAGGTCACGGCCTGCTCGCTCACCAGGAGGCTCCGCGCCACCCTGCTCGTGGACAGACCCGCCGCCACCAGCTCGAGCACCTCGACCTCGCGGTCGGTCAGGGAGCCGGGGCGCGGGTAGGGCAAAGCAAGGGGAAGCTCGGACCACGCGATGCCGTTCGGCGCTCTCAATCCCTCTGGGTAAAGACCCCTACCCCCTATATGTCCGGCACGGCCCGTGGATTACCGAATCGGCAGCGAATTTAGGAGATCCCCCAGGGACAGCCGCGCCGGGGCGGGGTCGACTCCCTTCGTCCCAGACGAAGGGAGTCACGATGACGCGCCGGAAGGCAACAAGGACCCTGGGGATCGCGCTGTTCGCCGCGCTGATGGGCGTCGCCGCTCTCGGCGCGGCAGAGGGAGCGACGCCCGACCGCCTCACCTTGCAGGGCGGCCGGCTGATCGTCGACCCGGCGCCGGCCGCCGCCGCCGACTGTCCCAGCGGGTACGTGTGCCTGTGGCAGGACACCGGCTTCGAGGGCTCGATGGTCGGCTTCCAGCCGTGCTGCGTCTGGTTTGACCTGGCCGACTACACGTTCAACAACATCGCGTCGTCCTGGCGGAACCGCAAGAACGTGGATGCGGTCGTGGCCGCGGGCGCCGGCGGAAACGGAGACCGGCTCTGTTTGAACAACAACTCCATGGGAAGCTCCATGCCCTCGGGCTGGAACGACGTGCCCTCCTCGCTCCGGATCCGCGACGATGCGAACCACTGCTGAGAAAGCCGCTCAGTAAGGGGACTCGAGCAGCTCGCGCACCGGACCATCGTCCTCGAAGAGCAGGAAGCGGTCCATCATGCGCATGAACCACCGGTCGTGGGTAACCGCGATCACCGTCCCCTCGTAGCGCGAGAGCGCGTCCTCGAGCGCCTCGGCGGAGTGCAGGTCCAGGTTGTCCGTCGGCTCGTCCAGAAGGAGCATCGTCGGGCTCTCGACCTCCATCAGGAGCAGTTGGAAGCGAGCCTGCTGCCCCCCGCTGAGTAGCCCGAACGGGTTCCGCCCGACGCGCTCCAGCTCGTACCGCTTGAGCGTGCTCATGGCCTCGCTCATGTTCATGCCGCTCTTGAAGAGCACCTCCACGATCGGGGTCCCGGCGAGATCGGGCCGGTCGTGCAGCTGCGCGAAGAGCGCCGGGCGGACGCGCGAGCCGAGCCGCCACTCGCCGGTGTGGACGACCTCCTCGCCGGCGAGCAGCCGAAGGAAGTGGGTCTTGCCCGTGCCGTTTGGCCCGATCACTCCGACGCGATCGCCGAACCAGACCTCCGAGTCGAAGGGGTCGATCATGCCCGGCATCCCGAATCCCCGCAGTCGAAGCGCCACCTTCCCGGTTCGGCCTCCACGGATGTTCATCCGCACGTCCTGCACGGCGGCCTTCTCGCGCGGGGAGTCGCGCTCCTCGTGCCACTGGACCTTCTTCTCTGCCGAGCGCGCCAGCTTCGCGAACCCAGAGTTGTACGCCGCCTTGCGCTTCATCTCCTTCATGTGGGCGATGAGCTGCCTGTGCCGCTCCGCGTACCGGCGGTGCTCCTCGTCGATCCGCTCCAGCCGCGCCTCCCGCGCCTCTGCGTAGGTCTCGTAACCCTCCGAGTGAACCCACGCGCCGCGGCCCTCGAGCGTCACGACCCTCGTGGCTGTCGCGGCGAGCAGCATCCGGTCGTGGCTCACGAACAGGATCGTCTTCGCGCTCGCGCGGATCTCCCGCTCGAGCCAGCGCTTCCCCTCTATGTCCAGGAAGTTGTCCGGCTCGTCCAGCAGCAGGACGTCGAAGGGAGCGCGGAACAACGCCTCGAGCGCAAGGCGCTTCTGCTCGCCGCCGGAGAGCGTGCCGATGGGCCGATCGGCGGCCTCCGCATACGGAACGCCGATCGCCGCGACGGCGCACCCGTCCCACAACACCTCGGCGCGGTAGCCGCCCGCCTCCTCCCAAGCCGCCAGCGCGTGCGCGTACTCGAGCTGGGCCTTCTCGGCGGTGTCGCGGTCCGCGAGCCGCTGCTCGGCGGCCTTCAAGCGCTCGGCGGCCTCGGCCATCGGCCTCTCCGCGAAGGAGAGAAGGAAGTCCCGCACGCTCGCGCGGTCCCCCGGTCTCGCCACGAACTGCCGCATGAAACCGACCCGGCCGTCCACGTTCATGGCGCCGCCGGCCGCCGGCTCGACGCCCGCTACGACCCTCAGGAGCGTGGTCTTGCCGATCCCGTTCGCGCCCACCAGGGCCGCGTGATGGCCGCTCGGGACGCGGAACGTCACGCCCTGGAACAGGGTCCACCCTCCCGGCAGGGCGTAGCTGACGTCGAGTAGGTCGATCACGGCCATAGCGGAACAGCCTACGAGCCCACGATGGGAGCTCCCTCTGAGCGACACCGCCGCGCAGCTAGCTGAAGCGCTTGATCAGAACGGACCGGATCTTCTCGACCCACTCGGTCAGGAGACCGTCGAGCTGGAGGAGCCGGACCTTGTCCCGCTTGACCTCCTCGAAGATCGCCTTGAGCTCCTTCTCCATGCGAAACAGCCGCACGTCGATCGAGGGCGCCGGCGATCGGCCATCCCCGTGATCCTCGTCCTCCCACGGACGCGGAGCCTCCTCCGCCTCCGGGACGACGATCGACCCCGGCACGCCGAGGTCCTGCGCGACCTCGGCTGCGAGCCTTTCACCCAGCGTCGGCGGTCGCGTGGAACCCGCGACGGGGGTGCCGTCTATGGGCGGCGGCTCCTCGGCCGGTGCGGGAGCGGGCCTGGGTCGGCCGGCCGAGGGGGCGCGGCGGGTCTTCGCCCTCTTCTCGACCACGCTCTCGAGAGCGGCGACGCGGAGGTCGACGGGCTCCTTAGGTAGGGGCGTCGCCTCCGCCCCGGCGGGCATCACAGGGGGTTCCCTGGTGACCATGACCTCTCCTATCGCCGACTGCGCGGCAGGCGCGGCCTTCGGCCGGGGGGTCTCGCGGACCGGCGTGGGAGCGTGTGCCTCATCCCGCTGGGACGGGGGAAACCCCAAGTACTCGGCCCGACGCTCCGCCTCGGCGAGGTCGACGATGTTCGCCTTCTCACGGACCGCCACACGCCTTGGCACCGGCGGGGCCGGGCCCGGCGACCGGGCCTCTCGTGACCTGCGCAAGAGCCCCTTCTCGGGCTTGCGCTCATCGGCCTCCAACTCGAGGGTCTCGTCGGGGGAACCGTCCTCCCGCAGACGGCGCTGCATGTCCAGCAGGATGTCCACGACTTCTTCCAGCCGTCGCGGCTCCTCGGTTCCCTCCTGCTCAGGCACGGCTACCCCCCCTCGTGTGCCGTTGTGCCGCCACGAATCCTAGGCCCATCCAACACGCGGGTAAATGGGACTTTCGGCGCTCGTTCGGCTGGCTCACCCCTTGGAGATGCTCCTGGCTAGGTCACGCATCGAGACTATGCCCACCAGATTATCCCCCTCCAATACAGGAAGATGCCGGAACCCACCGGACAGCATCACATCCAACGCCTCGCCCGAGGTGGCGTCGGGGCCGATCGTGACCGGACCCGGGGTCATCCATCGGGAGACCGGCGACACCCTGGCTTCGTCAGCCTTGGCGTAGTGAGCCAGGGCCCGGAGGATGTCCCGCTCGGTGAAGATGCCGACGAGCGAGCCCTCATCGAGGACGAGGACCGACCCCGCCCGGTGGGTGGACATCACACGGGCGGCCTCGGTCACGATCACCGACGGGTCAACGATCACGAGCTCCGTGCTCATGACCTCGCGAACCGCTGTCATCGCCCCTCCGATCCCGGCCAAGATTGACCCTCATGCCGCTTGCCGGTCAAGCCCGCGCGGCTACCAGTAGCGGGCGGTCGCCATAGCGAGCGTCGCCACCGCCACGAAAGCAAAGTTAGTGCGCGCCAACACGCGAAGCCGCGCCTGGAGCATGGGGATCTCCTGAGCCACCTCCTCCGGCGGGGTCCCACTGGCCTCGGCCGCCTGCCGGGCCAAAGCCATCAGCCGGTCGACTCCCGGCTTCGTTCCGAAGAGGCCTATGAGGAACGCGACGATCGCCGAGATCGCCCCGATCGTGAGGCCCAGTCCGAACCCCGTTCCGAGGAAGTCGCCTAGGCCACCGACCGCCAGCCAGTTGTGCCAATAGAGGAAGAGCCCGCCGACGATCGTCGTCCCCGCGAGCCAGAGGATGGTGGCCACTAGCTTTCGTTTCCCAAGGAGCTCGGCCATGAAGGGGCCGGCCGCCGGCCCGACCGCAGCCGCGCTCGGCTGCACGAACAAGACGAACAGGAACACCGAACCGCCCCATGCAACCCCCGCGAGGATGTGGAGGATCCGGAACACGATCATGTATGAGCTGACCGCCAACATGGCCACCCTCCCCCGGGATTCCGGCAGCATCCTGCGCCGCACGCGCCCGAAGGTCAAACCGACACGACGCCCCGTTTCCCGTACGATGCCTGTATGCCTGACAGCTTCGGGAAGCGACAGCGTCGCGAGGTGAAGGCCAAGAAGGCCGCCGCGCGCGAGGAGCGGAGAGTCGCTCGAAACCAGCGACGCCAAGACCGAGCCGCCGGCATCCTCCAGGAAGGCGCGCCCGTGGCGGACCTCGCCGACGAGAGCGAAGACCTCGGTCTCGATTCTCGAGACGACGAGAACGAGCCCAACCAGAACGTCTAGCGAAGGACGAGGCCGAGCCGCTCGAGCACGTCAACCGGCAGCACGTGGCAGTAGGGCTCGTGGCCGGTCCGTTCGTAGTACCGCTGGTGATACTCCTCGGCCGGGTAGAACGCCTCGAACGGACGGATCTCCGTCGCGATCGGCCGGTCGAGCGCCGACCGAGTTCCCGCCTTCGAGGCCGACGCCAACGCCGCCTGCTGCTCGGAGTGCGTGAGGATGATGCTCCGGTACTGCGTCCCCTGGTCCGGACCCTGCCGGTCCACCTGCGTGGGGTCGTGCATCGCCCAGAAGACCTCGAGGAGCTGCTCGTAGCCGACGCGCTCCGGGTCGAACGCTATCTGCACGACCTCTGCATGGCCGGTCGTGTCGGTGCAGACGAGCTCGTAGCTCGGGTCACCTACGAAGCCTCCGCTGTAACCGGAGACGACCTCGAGCACGCCGGGAACCTGCCGGAACACCCACTCGACCCCCCAGAAGCATCCGGCCCCGAACGTTGCGATCTCCCGTGACATGTCGCCTCCTCCTGCGGGGTCTCCCGCCGACACTAGAATGGTCTCAGGAAGGGACGTCGGCGTTTCACCGGGTCGAGGCCCCCCGGCGTTGCCCAGGAGACAACCGGGGGTTTCCCTGCGCGCCGGACCAGCGCTAGGCTCGGCCAGGTGCGGACGACAGACGGGGTCGAACGGGCGATGAGCGTCCTCGAGATCCTGTCCGACGCCGCCGAAGACCTAGGCGTCACGGACATCGCGAGGAAGCTCGAGGTCCACAAGGCGACGGCCTCCCGGCTTCTCGGCACGCTTGCCTCGCGCGGACTGGTGGAGCGGGACCCGAACACGGGGAAGTTCCGGGTTGGGATCGGGCTGATCCGTCTCGCCGGGGCCGCTATGTCTGGACTCGACGTGATCCAGCAGGCACGCCCGGTGCTCGAGGACCTGCGCGAGCGAACCGGTGAAACCGTGAACCTCGCGATCATGGACAAGGACAGCGTGCTCTACGTCGACCAGGTGACCGCCGCGCACGCCATCGTGATGGCGAACTGGGTCGGGCGTCACAGTCCCGTGCACTGCAGCTCGAGCGGGAAGGTGCTAGTGGCGTTCGGCGACGAGCGACAGCGAGAGCGGCTACTGAGCGGCTCCCTCGAGCGACTGACGAAGAACACGATCACCGACGCCGAACGGCTAAGCGCCGAACTGTCCGAGGTGCGGAGGCGCGGGTACGCTCACGCCGTCGGCGAGCTCGAGGACGGTTTGAACACCGTCGCCGCCCCGGTTTTCGCCGACCGCCGCGTGATCGCCGCCGTCTCCGTCTCCGGGCCCTCGTTCCGCGTGCCCGCGCGCGACCAGCCGCGCCTGGGTAGGCTCGCGGCCGACGCCGGAGAGACCATCTCGCGAAGGATGGGGCACCGGAGCGCCTCGAGCGGAATCTAGACCGTCGTTGCCCTTACGGCAACGCCGGCATTGTCCGGCGGGCAGGCAGGACTAGGCTCCCCGATAGATCGACCGAAGGCGGCTGTTTCACGGCGGAGGGGGCGGGAATATGAGCCGGTCGTTTGCTCGAGGAGTCGTTCGGACCTTTACCACGATCGCTGTCTTGCTGGTGACCGGCGGGTTGCCGGCTGGGATAGCCGCGATCGCACAGGAGACCGCGGCCGAGGACAAGGTCGTCCTCACAGTTGGCACGACCGAGGACATGGTCACCGACAATCCGTGGTTCGCCTGCTGCGCCGAGTACGAGATGCTGAACATGACGTACGACAAGCTTCTCGAGTTCAACACCGATGACATGACCGCCAGCCCCGGCCTCGCCGAGGAGTGCACTCCGAGCGCCGACTACATGACGTGGACGTGCAACCTCCGGTCCGGCTTGAAGTGGAGCGACGGAACACCGCTAACCTCCAGCGACGTGGCGTTCACGTTCCGCTTCATCGTGGACAACGAGATCCCGCAGTACAAGGGCTACTTCCCGTTCAGCCCCACTTTCGAAACGCCCAACGACACGACTCTCATCTGGAAGGCCGAGGAGCCCACCTTCGCCCCGCTCGTCCCGCCGTGGGTGTACATCGTCCCCGAGAAGGTGTGGGCGCAGTACGACGGCGAGGACAAGAAGACGATCAAGGCCGTCGGCAACACGCCGACGATCGGGAGCGGCCCGTTCACGCTCGAGGAGTGGGTGGGCGGCCAGTACTGGCGGATGGAGAGGAACCCGTACTACTGGGGCGAGGAACCGGTGGTCGACGAGGTCGTGTTCAAGATCTATTCGAGCCAGGAGGGGATGGCCCAGGCGCTCAAGAACGGCGAGATCGACATCGCCAACGACATCATCCCCTCGCTCCGCGAGCCGCTCGAGGAATCCCCCGACATAAAGGTCCACGTCACCCTGTCCGACTGGTGGCTGAACCTCGCCTTCAACTTCGGCGGCCAGGGACCCGACGCCACGAACCTTCCCGCGCTGCAGGACATCACGGTTCGCGAGGCGATCGCGCACGCGATCAACAAGCAGGCTCTCGCCGACTCCGTGTATCTGGGAACGGCGGAGCCGGGTGACACCGTGATCCGCCCGGCATCGACGTTCTGGCACCTGGACATCCCGCCAGAGGAGGAGTTCGCCTTTGATCCCGATCTCGCCCGGCAGATGCTCGAGGACGCCGGATACACGGACACCGACGACGACGGGCTGCGCGAGGATCCGAACAGCGGCGAGCCGCTCCTCCTCGAGATCGGGGCGTCCGAGGAGACGACCGGCGCCGTGGACGCCGGGAAGCTCATCAAGGGCTGGCTGGAAGACGTCGGCATCGGCGTTGAGCTCAAGGCGCTGAGCGAAGGCGGCATGTACGACATCTGGGGTAACGGCGACTTCGACGCTTACATCTGGTACTGGTACGGGGATCCCGATCCCAACTACCAGCTCTCCGTGTTCGCTTCGGACCAGTGCGGGGGTTGGAGCGATGGCTGCTTCGCCGATCCGGAGTTCGACGCGCTCTACGAGGCACAGCAGCGCGAGCTGAACGTGGACGAGCGGCTGAAGATCGTCCAGGATGCACAACGGCACCTCTACAAGCAGCTCCCCGGCCTCGTGCTCGCCTACCCCGGCGGGGTGCAGGCTTACCGGACCGACCGTTTCGAGGGATGGGTCCCGGCGCCCGGTCCCAACGGCTACCTAGTCTTCGGCTATGGGAGCTGGTCCTACGTGAACATCCGGCCCGTTACCGAGGGCGGGGGCACCCCGACGGGCGCAGGCACGAGCGGGATCTCACCCCTGGTGTGGATCGCCATCGCCGTCGGGGTGATCATCGTCCTCGTGCTGACGCTGACCCGCCGCGGCAGGGACGAGGCGTGAATCCCTTCCTGGAAGAGGGCGAGTGGCTCCGCTGCGCGTTCCACACGCACTCGCTCGAGAGCGACGGCGATCTCCCGCCCGAGGCGCTGGCCGCTCACTACGAGCGGGTCGGCTTCGACGTGCTCTCGATCACGGACCACTGGAGGCTCACGAAGGTCGCTTCCACGAGATCGCTGCTGACCGTCCCCGGGGCGGAGCTCACGTTCGACCTCCCCGAGCCGGGACGCGTCGGCGAGGTCCTCGCGTTCGGCATCCAGGAGATCCCCGCGGATCCGGGCGGGAACCGTGACAACTGGTACGCGGATCCCGTGGAGCACTGGGAGCAGCGCACCTTCCCGGACCTCTCGACCGCGGCGCGCTTCGTGGGGGAGCAGGGAGGTGTGACCTACCTCGCTCACCCCTATTGGAGCGGGCTCGGCACCGAGGTGGCCATGGGGGCGGAGCACGTCGCCGGCTTGGAGGTGTGGAACGCAACGGGCGAGCTCGAGACCGGCAGGGGCGACTCATCTCCATGGTGGGACTCCTTGCTCGAAGCCGGGCGGGAGGCGTTCGGCATCGCCACCGACGACTCCCACTACCCGCTGTTCGACATCGGTCACGCCTGGACCTGGGTGCGCGTCCCCGAGCGTTCCGAGGAATCGGTCGTTCAGGCCCTGCGCACTGGCGCGACATACTTCTCCGCCGGGCCCACGGTGCACGAGGTCCACCGGGACGGCCCGGTCGTGGAGGTCTCCTGCTCGCCGTGCCGAGCCGTGTTCCTGCAGATGGAGGCCGAGAAAGGATGCAGCGTGATCGCCGGGGATCGGGGGCGACGGTTCGGGCGCATCCTCGAGACGGACGACGACGGCCTGGTCACCCGCGCCCGCATCGAGTCGCCGTGGACTGACCCCCAGTACGTGCGGGTGCGGGCGGTCGACGCGCGAGGCCGGTCCGCATGGACGAACGCGCTCTGATTCGCGCGCTCGAGGACGAGCGCGGGTTCGCGAACGAGCTGGCCGACGCGGCGGCAGCGATCGCTGTCTCGTATACGGCGGACGCTCTGCACGTCAGAAGCAAGCACGACGAGACGCCGGTGACCGATGCGGACGCGGCGATCGAGCGAGCGCTGCGCGATGCCGTATCGAAGCGGTTCCCCGACGACGGCTTCCTCGGCGAGGAGGGAGGCGCGTCCAGAAGCAGCGAGCGGGTGTGGGTCGTCGACCCGATCGACGGAACGTGGAACTTCATCGACGGCATCCAGATCTGGGCCGTCCTGATCGCGCTCGTCGTAGAGGGTATCCCGGTCCTCGGTCTCGTCGATTCCCCGCGCTTGGGCGAGCGGTACGAGGCCGTTAGGAGCGAGGGTGCACGCCTGAACGGCGATCCGATAGAGGTGTCGACCGTGGACCGCGTCGAGGAAGCCCTCGTCGTGCACTCCGGAGTCGAGGAATGGCTCGGTGGAGGGTACTGGGAGGGTTTCCGCCGCATCGCGAGCCGATGCCGTCGCACACGGGGGCTCAGCGACTTCTGGGGTCACATGCTCGTGGCCCGAGGATCGGCGGACGTGCTGCTTGAGCACGAGCCGTGCGGGCTGTGGGACTGGGCCGCCGTCTCCGTGATCCTCGAGGAGGCCGGCGGACGGATCACGACCCTGGACGGGGAGGAGCCGCACGGTGGGTGCAGCCTGCTGAGCACGAACGGAGCGCTGCACGACGAGGTGGTCGAGTTGCTCCGCGAGCGATAGATCCGGCTCAGCCGGACGACCAGGCGGTGAACGTCCCTCCGGTGACGAGCACGGGGTCTTTTCCGGAAGCGGCCTCCTGCACCCAGATCCCCGCATCTCCATCCTCGTTGATACCCGAGTAGGCGAACGCGCTGCCGTCCGGTGCCCACAGCGTGAGGCTCTGGGCGTATTGGTCGAAGAACGGAAGGTAGTCCTCGGCGAACGTGCGGCTCGGGAAGAACCGCGACATGGCGAGTGAGCCGCTACCGTCCCAAACGTGCCACCGGAACCAGGTCTCGCCCGGCTCGAGGTCGGAATCCATGTAGAGAAGACGGTCGCCGGCTGGGCTCCAGAAGTACGCCAAGGCCGGGAAGGGGCTCACCTCTCGGATGCGGCCGGTGCGAACGTCGATGACCGACAGCGGGGGCTCGGCTCCGCTCTCCCCACGAACCTGGAACGCGACCCTTGACCCGTCGGGGCTCATCACGAAGGACGCGATCCCGCGGAAAATGGCAAGCTGCGTGGTTCTCCCGCTCTCAACGTCGTGGACGACCAGCTCCTGGCGACGCCCGAGACGGGACACGTACAGGAAGCTCTCGCCGTCCGCGCTCCACGCCGGAGCGTGGAACACGCCCGGCTTCGACCCCAGCGGCGCCAGGGAGCCGTCGAGCTCGAGCACCTGAAGCCGATCGGCCCCTACGTGAACGATCATCCGCTCCCCACCCGGGTCCCATGAGAAGTAGTAAGGCTGCCCCGAGTCGAGAGGGACCGACCGTCCGCCGCCGCGACCGACGTCCACGACACCCAGGTCGATCGAGTTCGCAGCAGGCGATCCGAGGTAGGCAACACGCGACGACGTCGGATCCCAGAAAAGGTAGAAGGCGGCGACGTCGGTCGGCGCCTCGGTGAGCTCGCTCCCGTCGGCCGCGCTGGTGACCAGGCTCGCAGAGAGCTCGCCGTCGGTCGCCTCCACCCGGGACCACGCGACACGTCGCCCGTCTGGTGACCACGTCGGTTGCGTGAAGCGGACCGACGGACCCGCCCCCTCCGCGAGCACGGAGACTTCGCTCCCGTCGGGTCGCAACGTGCGGATGCCTCCAGCTTCGTCGATCACTACCAGGCGCCCTGCGGTGGTCGGGACCTCGACCTCGCCTCCGTTCGGAGGCGACTGTCGAGGGGCGGGAGGCTGTACCACGTCGTCCAGCGGCTCGAGCCCACGGTCGGTGCACGCGACCGCGAACGACGCGAACACTCCGACGGCGGCCGCCAGCCGGCGCCCGACGGTGCGAGCCTGCGTCACCCGTTCGACGGTACTCGCACACTCCCGATCGCGCAACGCGACTACCGCTCGGCTCCAGTCCGTCGAGAACGCACGCGGCGTAGAATCCGACGCCGGAGCGCGCCAGCGCAGTGAGGAGCTCGCCATGACGAACAGTGCCCGACGGCTGAAAGCCCGCGCTATCGCCGTCGCCCTCGTCCTCCTGGTGGTCGGCGCCGCCGCCGGTTTGGGCTGGGCCGCGACGCCGGTGCTGAAGGGCGCCGCCGACGAGTTCTACCCGTCGGCGAACCAGGAGTTCCTGGTCTGGGCTCAGAACTCGCTCTCGAGACCGCGCCACTACGACGTCTTCGCCAAGCGCCCCGGAAAGCGGAAGTTCCGGGTGAACGAGGCGGGGACCACCGCGTTCGGCAGCGGCGTCTCCGGCTCGACCGTCGCCTACCAGGAGATCTCGCGGGGGGGTTCCAAGATCCGGCTCTTCGACCTCGAAACGAGGGATCGCCGCAACCCGCCCGAGGGGGTGAACACCGACAAGTGGGAGTGGAAGCCGTCGATCTCGGGCAACCAGATCCTCTTCTCACGGAGCAACATCAACCTCGTGCGATACCGAAGCAGCGAGTGGCAGAGGGTGGTGCTGTTCGACCGCCAGAGCGGAGAGAGCAGAACCCTTGCCCGGGTCCGGGGCCGGAACAGGTGGCTGATGTCCAACCAGGTGAACGGCGACTACCTCACGTGGGAGTCCTGCAACGGCGATCTGGACAACTGCAACGTCGTCAGGTACCAGATCAGCGCCAAGGACCGCGACAGGATCCCGAACCCCGGGAAGCAGCAATACGGCGGCGCGGTCACGTCCGACGGCACGGTCTACTTCGTGCGGGCCGGGCAGAGCGACGCGTGGAAGTGCGGAGCATCGGTCCGGATCCTCCGTTACCCCGACGGGGGTCCGGCGGAGATGATCGCCACGGTCCCCAGAGGCAAAGACGTCTTCACGATGTTCGCCCTCGAGGAGGAAGACGGCTCGGTGACCCTCTACTTCGACCGATACTCGTGCCGCACGAACTACGGCGACGTGTTCAGGATCCAGAACGCCGACACCGAGAGGCCCGTGGTGCGCCTGGTGTCGCGGCGCGCGGGGGGCTTCGGAGGGACGAGATTCGCCGTCATGACTAGTTCGCGGGCGCCGCGGAGGTAGACGGAGCGCCAGACCAAGACGTCAGAACGGCGAGCGGCGCGCCGCGGCGTTCCCGCCGCGG
>DATEBA010000048.1:0-2124 GCA_035288045.1 Actinomycetota bacterium | reverse complement strand
GAGTCGTTCGCGGGGCCGTTCGCGGAGCTCGTCGTCTCCGCCTTCGCGTCGATCTTCATCTGGGCCTTCCCCGACTCGCCTCTGGCGCCGTTCCTGTTCACCTGGGCGGTGATCAACTACTTCGTCATCTTCTTGAACCTGGTGCCGCTGCTCGAGCTGGACGGCTACTTCATCCTGGCCGACCTGATCCAGGTGCCCGATCTGCGGCCGCGATCGCTGCAGTTCATCCGTTACGACCTGTGGCGCAAGCTCCGTGGTCGCGAGCGCATCACGAAGCAGGAGGTGGGTCTGGCGCTTTACGGCTTCGTGGGTGTGGCCTTCACGATCTTCTGCCTGTACACCTCGGTCTTCTTCTGGGAGACGATCTTCGGCGGGCTGATCCGGGAGCTGTGGAACGGTGGAGTCGTCGGCCGAGCGTTCCTGCTGGCGCTCGGCCTGTTCGTCGCGGGCCCGCTCCTGCGTGGAGGGATCGCGCTGGTCCGCTCGGTGGTGCGGAAGGTGAGGGGCGTCATCGACTCGGTCCGGTTCAGGCTCCAGACTCGGTGGCGGATCGAAGCCGCGGAGCTGATCGACGGCTCGCAGCTGTTCGACGACGTGCCCGAGGACGTGCTGTCGGATCTCGCCGGTCGCGTGGCCCTCAAGCGGTACCCGGCCGGCAAACCCGTGTTCCGCCAGGGGGACCGCCCCGAAGCCTTCTACGTGGTGCGGAGGGGGACGCTCCAGGTCGTGGAGGAGGACCCGGACACCGGGAAGGAGCGCGTGATCGCCACGCTCGCCCGCGGGGATACCTTCGGCGAGCTCGGGCTGATCGACGGCGCCCCCCGCTCCGCCACCGTTCGACCGGTGGACGAGGCCCACCTGTTCGAGGTTGACGAAAGCACGTTCGACCGCCTCCTCTCCGAGATGGTGAACGTGCCGGAGTTCGAGCCCACGCTGCAGCAGGCGGCCGAGCTCCGCTCGCTGCCACCGTTCGCCTCCATGGGTTCGACGGAGGTCCCCCTGCTGCTCGAGCACGGGGAGTGGCTGAACGTGGCGCCCGGCGACGTCCTCGTCGAGCAGGGCGATGCGGGCGACGCGTTCTACGTGATCGGGTCCGGACGGGTCGAGGTGATCCAAGACGACGAAGTGATCCGGACGCAGGGTCCGGGCTCCTACTTCGGCGAGATCGCGCTACTGATGGACGTGCCGAGGACCGCTACCGTCGCCGCGACCACCCCGACGCGGGTTTTCCGGATCGACCGGGAGGGGTTCGAGCAGGTCCTTGCCGGCGTCTTCCGCCGAGGGGTGCTCGCGCCTGCGGTGACGGTCGGCAGGACCTCGCAGCACTGAGGCATCGGAAGGAGACGAGATGGACTGTTGGCACTGCCGCAAGACCGCGGTCGGGGCGTGCCGCTTCTGCGGCCGGGGGATCTGCGCGGACCACGTGGAGACGCTCCCGTACATCCTCGAGCTCTTCCGGACCAATGACGTCCCCCAGGCTCTGGTGGTCGAGGATGCCCTGTACTGCGGCGCATGCACGCCTCGGCCGGATCCTCTCTCGCTCCCGGAGCTGGACGAGGGGGTGTGATGCGCGTCACATCCGCCGCGTGATAGATGTCACGGCGTGAACCGTGACGTGCGGCACACCCGTAGGTGGCTCCCGTCGGTGATGATTCGAGATGGTTTTCCGGACGATCCCAGCCCTGCGGGGCCCGAGCGGTCCGAGGAGGTGAGCCAGATGGCGGAGAAGAAGATCACCCCGAAGGCCGCGACGTCGACCACTAAGTCGACGAGCGAGACCGCGGCGAGAGTTGAGAAGAAGAGCCTCAAGAGGAAGAAGAAGAGCAGGCGCCGCACCAATAGGTAACTAGCGTCGTACGTCGCTTGTCGAGGCCCCGGCCGTAGGCCGGGGCCTCATACGTGGAATTCGCCCACGGATGCGCACGTGGCTAGGCTTGCCGGCATGGATAAGGGGGCGCAGTCGAGTCTCGAGGCGCTTATGGCGCGCACGCCGCTGTTCGCCGGCGCCTCGCCGGCTGCGATCGGGTCGCTAGCCGAGCGCGGTCGCTCCCGCGAGTACCGGCGGGGCACCTACCTGTTCCATCAGGGTGACGACTCACCCGAGATGTTCTTCCTCGTCCAGGG
>DATEBA010000047.1:0-9507 GCA_035288045.1 Actinomycetota bacterium | reverse complement strand
ATCGGGATCGCGGACGGCCTCCAGGATGTCCCGGTCACCTCGGAGCTCGCGGTACTCGGGCAGGTACCGACCTGCCTGACGCATGAACCAGACCGGCGTTCGGTCCACGGGTTCGCGCCGCAGCGCACGTAGGAGGCGGTCGTTCACGGGCCAAGGATACGGACGTCCGATGATCGAGCGCACGCGTGGTCGGCCGGGCATCGAATCCTAGCCACCAGCGGGTCACCCCGCTGACGGTGCCGATCCGCGGCAGCGGATCTCCTCGAGCGTGAGCTCGCCGAGAACGTTCTCCATCGTGGGACGGAGGTCGCACCAACGGAAGTGCAACGGGCACGGGTCGGTCGCCGCGCACTCCTCGCGCCAGAAGATGCAGCGCTGGCCGCCGAAGGCGTCATCACCGACCGCCTCGAGGATCTGCGCGAGTGTGATCTCCGGCGCCGGTCTTGCGAGGCAGTAGCCGCGGCCTCGGTACGACTCCAGGACGCCCGCCGCCGCTAGCATCGATAGGATCTTCCTCAGGAACGGCGCGGGCAGCTGTGCCGCCCGCGCTAGGACGCGCGCCTCGACGACTTCACCATCTTCGTGGGCTGCGAGCTCTTGGAGGGCGAGGATCCCGTAGCGGCTTCCTCGGCTCAGTCGCACGTCGTGCCTCCGTCGAGATATCGACTCACAGGCGCCGCCGGGAGAACGCCCATCGCGACGCGAGAACCGCGTACACGGAGCACATGCGCGGGATACTTCCGGGTAGACATCCACAGGCGCCCCCAGAACAGGCAAAGGTGGGGCGCCCGTCTCGGGGGAGGAACGATGGAGATCTGGATCGACGAGCTTGCCGGTGCGCTGGGCGAGGACCCCTTGTCGGACGAGGAAACCGAGCGGCTGCTGGATGTTGCCCGCGACGTGGCACACCGCGTCGAACGCAAGATCACACCGCTCGCTGCGTTCGTGATCGGCTCCGCCGTCGGGCGAGGCTTGGCCAGCGGAGCGAGTCGAACGGACGCTACGGCGGCTGCGCTCGAGACCGTCGAACGACTGCTCCCCGAGGCACCCGCCGAGGCGTGATCGCGAGCCGGCGGCCGAGAGGTCATCGTGACGCCGACGTCGGGGCCCGCTTAGTCGCCGAAGCGGCGGGCCCTCGGCGCCCTGCGGCCCACCACCTTTCCCGCCGGCTCCAGCGTTCGCCCAGGGCGGGAAGGCCGCCGAACGCGACGCCATCCGTGAGGAGAACAACCGCAAGCACGCCGAGCGACTGCTGGTACGTAGAACTGACGAACACCCCGGCGACGACCAGCAGCACGAGCCCGGCGCTTCGCCAAGGCCAGTGGCGCAGCCAACCTATGGCTGCGGCGAGGAACGCCCACAGCGCGATCGCGTAGACCCATGGCGCGAGGTAGAGGCGGAGCCCCACTGTCCACAACACGAGGATCCCCGTCACTGAGCCGTTCGCCATCCACGCGGCGAGGAACGAGGCCGCTAGTGGCGCCGCCACGACCGGCGGCCCGAGACGGAACCCCTCGGTCCTGATCCACGCCATCGCGGCGATCGCGGCCGCGAGCACGACGAGCAGCTCCGCGGCGATCTGCCCACCCGCCACGGCCGGTGCCCCGTTTACGCCGGGACCCTGTGCGATCCCGGTGTAGGTCGAGAGCACGAAGCATGACGCGACGGCGCCGACGAAGATCCGGTGCGCGACATCTGCGCGCGACCGCAGGAACGGAAGCACGACCCCCAGGACCGCGAGTAGGAACGCCAACCGCGGCACCGGACCGACGGCCTCGACCCCGGCCGCAAGAGCCGCCGGGATCGAGATCACGAACGTCGCCATCGCGAGCCCGAGGCGCAAGTCCCCGCGCCGGAGCGCCACCAACGCGAGCATCCCGAACGCCGCGAGCGCGAGAACCGACGCGAGATCGAACGCGAACGATCCTACGTCCGACAGCGCCGCGTACACCGTCTCGAACGAGCCCTCCTTGGGGATGAAGATCCCCACCCGGTAGAACGTCCGCATGAGCAGGAGCTCCGCCAGCGCGACGAACGGAAGCGCGAGCAGCACGGCGCGTAGCGGCCGGGACGCCGAGTGCGACGGGCTCGTCGTTCCGACGATGCCGGCCGGTGCGCACTCGTCGACCAGCGTCATCGGGCTCTCGGCAGGCCGCTCACGATGTACCCGGCGACGAGGATCCAGACGCCAAGGACCGCGAGCAGCCCCCACTCACCGAATCCGCCGTCCTCTACGAGGGGATCTGGCTCGATGTCGAGTGTCACGAAGGTCGCGACCGACTTCATGCCATCGCGCTCGTCGGCGGCGCCGTCCCACACGGCGAACGCCACGTCGGTCCACGTGTCCGCATGCAGCTCGACGTTGCCGTCGCGGCTGGCCTCGAGCGGGCGCGAGAAGACGACGCGCCAGCGACCATCCCGCCACTCCCCCCACCCCTGCACCTCTGCGAACGGATCGGGCGTAAGCGAGCCGAAGCCGTTGGCGACCAGGTTGTCGGCGGCGGAGGATCTGGCGGGATCGGACACCGGGTTCCCCAGCGCGCTCCCGGGCGCAAAGGCGGGGTCGTCGGCGAACGGATACTCGTCCACGGCGGCGCCCGGATAGCGATCGGCGACCGTCGGAGCGGTGGCCCTCGCGACGTCTCGCTGCCATGCCGCTCGCCAATGCCAGATGTTCACGCCCGCCGTCGGATCGCCCATACAGAAGGCGGGGACCTGCGTAGTTGCCGACGAGGGGAACTGCACGGCGACGGCGTCGGAGAAGTCCTCCGTCCGTCCGACCGAACGGTCGGGGGTCGGGTCGGACCACTCGACCAGCACGTAGACGGCGGCACCGTCATGGACGGCATGCGCCGTCATCGTGAGGCCGCGCCCGCCATTGGGTGGTGTGACGGTCTGGGCGGAGAGCGGGAGGTCCGCCGAGGGCACGTCGTCCCAGAACGCGTCCCACGGCGCGCGCGCCGGCACGTCCTCGGCTTGGCGGGCCGTGAGCATCGCCTCCTGCGAGGCCGCCAGCCGCGTCCCGGTGAGGGTGAGCACGAGGGCGACCCCACTGGCCAACGCCAGCGTCAGCGCGCCGGACCGTCGCCTCCAAGGCGTCACGTCTCCACCTCACACAAGCCGGGGGCCTCGTCCTCGAGCCGACCGACACTCACCGGAGCCGGGAGGTCCTCGGGGAGCGAAACGCCGATGCGCTCCGATTCGGCTGCGCAGAACGCGGTCAACAGGCACGCGGCGGCGGCGTACGGACCCTCACGGGCGAGGGCCTCCGCACGCGCGGCAAGCGCTGGGAGCCAGGCAAGGGCGTGGTCGCGCGCGAACGCCGCGGCCGCCTCGTGGCACACGCCCGCGTTCGCCTCGTCGCCGTGTGCCGTGGCCCATGCCTCCTTGTAGGCGAGGACGTGCAGGAACTCCAGCTCGACCGCCGCGTGGTCCGGGCGCTCCCCGAGCGGGTCGAACCCGAAGGCGCGGTAGAAGCCGGCGATGTCGGCCAGTTCGTTGCTCTGGCGCCACACGTCGCGGGGACCGTAGTCGGTCTCGTAGATCGGGCAGTCGCCCGAGTGCACGTGCGTGAAGACCTCGCGGTAGCGCTCCTCCAGCGACGGGGCCGTCGCTCCGGCGAGCGCGTCGACGAAGGCAAGGAGCGCGTCGCCGACAGGTCCGGGCAGACGCTCCGCCGTGGCCGCGGCGAGGGGTACATCGTCTTCCAGCAGCCGCGAGGTGTCGAGCTGCGTCGGGTACGTGAAGGCCTGGGAGAGCAGGCGCAACAGCAACGCCCGTGCCAGCGTTTCCTGGGATCCGGTACGGGTCGTCAGGCCTTGGATGGTTCCCATCACTCCTCAGATCGAGTTCAGGTACTTGGCCGGTCGCTCCACGAACGGCTCGACCACCGAGAGGTTCGCGACCTCGTTGCCCTGGCTGTCGTATCCGATCACCGTGTCGTCGTACATCGCCCACCGTCGTCCGTTGATGACGGCGTCGCGCACCTTGGGTCCCTCGCGGATCTCGTACCGGAAGACGATCCGTTGGGTAGCGCGGAATAGCTGCAGGACGGCGAGGAGTTCGCGCGGCGGGGCGAGGTAGGTATCGATCGCCTCCTCCACCCCCGGGCCGAACATCTGGTGGAGGTACTCGCGCGGCACCCAGCGAGGCGGGATGTAATAGCCGTTCGGCTGCGTCCCGAACTGCGGGTACAGCGGCAGCGCCACCTTCGCCACCTTGACCAAGTAGTAGAGCGGGTTCTGGCGGTCCTCCTTCCAGTCACCCGTCTCCGGGTCGATGTCGACGAGCCCCTGCATCCTGATCTTCCCCGGGCACACCGCCATGCATCGTGTCTCCATCGGGATGCCCTCGGTCAGGGGATCGGTCCCCTCGACACGCGGGTAGCAGCCGAGGCACTTCTCGGAGGTCCGCGTGGTCGCGCGGTACATCGGCTTCTTGTACGGGCACTGCTCGACGCACTTGCGGTAGCCGCGGCACCTGGACTGGTCGATAAGGACGATGCCGTCCTCGGGTCGTTTGTAGATGGCGTTCCGAGGGCATGCGGACACACACGCCGGGTACGTGCAGTGGTTACACAAACGCTGCAGGTAGAAGAACCACGGCGTGTGCGTGGGGAGATCGACGCCCGCCCCGAAGTCCATCGACCGACCCCGCGGACCGGCGGCGGTGTCTTCGCCGATGTTCGGCGCGGTCCACTCGGCGTCGGTGGGCAGGTAGCCGATCGCCTCCTCCTGGGCGCCCGCATCCATGGCCGCCTCGAAGATCGTCTTGCCCTCGAACCTGCCGTAGGGGCCGCCTCGAGCCGAGTGGTCCCACTCCTGCCCGCCCGGGTTCGCCTGCTCGAGGAGCGTGAGGATCTTCACGTCCCACCCTTGCGGGTACCCCCCGTACGGCTTGGTCTCGACGTTGTTCCACCACATCAGCTCCTGGCCCTCCGAGAAGGTCCAGGTGGACTTGCAGGCCATCGTGCACGTCTGGCACGCCAGGCACCGGTTGATGTTGAAGACGAACGCGAACTGGCGCTTCGGGTAGGCCGCCGGGAAGCGGTACTGCATCGGCCGGCCGAGCTGCCAGTTGAAGACGTCAGGCATCGTCGTTCTCCAGCGGCTCGAGCGTCTCCTCGATCAACTCGACGACCCGCGCCTCGCCGAGCGCCTCGTAGGCGTCGTGCGCGCCGCCGTAGAACGGGTGGCGGAATAGCGTAAGGATCCGCTTCGCGGGCCATCCCATCAGCGCGTACTCCTCGATGAACGTTCGCGCCATGTCGTCGAGCCCGCGGCGGTCGATCGGCCGATCGAGCACGACACCCACGATCTCCAGGGGGTCCTCGGGCGCGACGTCCTTGCCTGTGCTCATGGCTTGCGCACCCGCACGAACTCGCCCCGCAGGTACGCGAGCATCGCTTCGTCCTCGCCGCCCGGCGTGAGGCCGGTCGTCGCCGGGGTCCAGATGCCGCTCCCGCCCGGCCCGCCGGGCTCGGCGAACGAAACGGAGACGAGGGTCTCCTTCGGGACGGTGTTCACCGCGTGGTTGTCGGCCTCGTACCCGAACACGAAATGCACCGAGTCCTTGGACTTGTGGAACAGGTTGTCGGTCTGGTGCATCGGCATCGACCAGTCACGCGTGAGCGACTGGTGGGAGCCGTACCGGAAGTTCGACTGGTAGCCCGTGTCCTTCGAGACAGCCCGTCCGTCCGGCCGGCTCTCGTGGGCGCGCACCGTCTTCTCCGTCGCGATGAACGGCGCGTGCTTGATCATCAGCACGTCGTATGGGTACGCCGGGTTGTACTTGGCGCGGAGCTTCAGCCGCGAGACCTTGTAGAACCAGTCATCTGGCTTCCAGCCCCGGTAGGGCCGGTCGGCGGGGTTCGCGTCGACGTACACGTAGTCACCGTCTTGGATCCCGAGGTCCTTCGCGGCCTCCGGGTTGATGTGCATCTGGTGGTCGCCCACGCCCGGCGAGCGCTTGTCCATGCGGTACGGATCCCCGAAGCTGCTCGCCCAAATGAAGTGCCAGTCGGTCACGCTCCACTGGGAGTGCACGCTGTGGCGAGTCTTCGGGGTCATCAGGAAGAAGCGCAGCCCCTTGGACCACAGCGGGTTGGTCGTCGCCTTGACCTCCTCCCACGAGAGCTTGACGTTGCGCACGGTCCGCTCATCCCAGCCCTCGTGGTCCCATGGGATCCCGTAGTCCTCGGGTCGGACGAGCGGGTTCGTGGAGACGATCACGTTCGGCAGGTAGGGCGTGGCCTCCGGACCCTCGCGGTGCACGATGAAGTTCTCGCCGTACTCGATGGCCTCGGGGATGTCGCAGTACGCGTTCAGCCGACCGGTGTCGGTGAAGAAGGGGAGGCTGTCATTGACCTGCTCGTAGAACGGCACCCGTGGGTAGGTGCGGAACATCATCAGCGCTGCCCCGGGCTCGCCGTAGCCACCCGACATCAGCTCGTCGTAGTCGTAGTCGGCCGTGGTTGCCGAGCCACCGAGAAGGCGCCTTAGGTAGATGTCGCGGCGACCCTCGAGCTCGAACCGCCAGTGGTCCGCGAAACGCGTGTCGCCGGTCGCGTCCGTGAGCGCCTGTGCGACGCCCGTCATGATCGCCATATCGTCCTTCGTGTCGCCGACCGGCGCGATTCCGCCCTTCCAGACCTGGAGGAAGGGGTTCGAACACGAGGCGGTGACCTCGACGTCCTCGAACTCGAGCCACGAGTTCGCGGCCAGGACAACGTCGGCGTACTCGCAGGACGAGGTCATCTCGATGTCCTGCGACACGATCATGTCGATCTTCGGGTTGACGTTGAACAGCATGTCGTACGCATGCTTCGCGTTGTTCAGTAGGTTCACGTTCGTGAACCACAGGGCCTTCGTCGGGGTGGGCATGTGCGTCGCGCCCGTGAAGACCTTGCGGCCGAACCTCGGCGTCTCGACCACCAGGGGCGTGTCCCCGTGGTTCCAGTACGCGGGCTCCTCGCCCTTCGCATACTTAAAGTAGGTGACGTCCTTCGGCGACGCGTTCGGGTCGAGGTTCTGGGCGAACGGGTCCTCGTAGAACCACCCGTTGATCCCCGGGCCGCTCCAATGGGTCTCCTGGAACAGGGCCGACTTGTAGTTGCCCGCCCACGACTGCACGCCGGCGCCCGGGATCCCGATGTTGCCCGTCAGCATCATCGGGAGGTGGAACGCCCGGTTCGCCTCCGTGGCGTGGAACCAATGGTTGATGCCCTCGCCGACGTGGATCGCGGCAGGCTTCAGGGTCGCCAGGTCGTCGGCGAGCCGGACGATCAGGTCCTTCGGCGCGTGCGTGATCTCGACGACCGTGTCGAGGTCGTAATCGCGCAGGTGCTGGCGGTAGAGATCGAGGAGCGTGGCAACGCGCACGCGCGTGCCGTTCACGAGCCTGAGATCGCGCGTCCCAGACAGCGCCGGGTCGACGGCCAGCCGCCCGCCGACGTCGTCACGCGTGATCGCGACCGGCTCGTCGCTGCGGGCGTCAATCACCACGAAGTCATGGAGGCGCCCGTAGTCCTCCTCGGTCAGCCCCTGTACCTGGAAGCTCGGCCCGTCCGGGCGCAGGCCCTTCTCGTATCCCGGCAACAGGTCTGCCGGATCCAGGCGCGTCAACGTGTCGGTCCGGACCAGGATCGGGAGGTCGGTGAACCGTTTCACGAAATCTGGGTCGTACCGGTCCTCGTCGAGCATCAGCTTCGTGATGCCGAGGAACAGGGCGGCGTCCGTCGCGGGGCGTACCGGGATCCAGTAGTCCGACTTCGTCGCGGGCGGCGAGTACTCGGGCGTGATCGTGACGATCTTGCCGCCCCGCTCCATCACCTGGTGGAACCAGTGCGACTCGGGCATCTTGTTCTCGACGAGGTTCTTGCCGACCTGCACGTGCAGCATCGAGTTCCGCAGATCGTTGAAGTCGACGTCCGAGTTCTGCAGACCGTGCACGAACGGGAGGCCGGGTGCCTGGTCGCCGTGCCAGGTGTAGTTCGACCAGTTCCTGCCACCGAGCGCCTGCTCGGGCGGAACGTTCCGGATCCGTGCGTCGAGCAGGGCGAGCATGTTGTTGAATCGGTACATCCCGTACTTGCCGAGGACGCCCAGCAGGCCCATGCCGCCGCGCATCTTGATCGTGCGGGTCCCGGCGCCCGACATCGCCTCAACCATCTCGGGCTCGTACCCCTCGCTTAGCAGGCGGTCCGTACCCTCCTTCCCGCTGTAGTGCTCGGCCGTGGCGACCAACGCTCCCGCGACGTACCGGTATGCCTCGTCCCACGACACGCGGACGAACGTGTCGGAGCCACGAGACGTGAACCCGTACAGATCGCGCAGCTCCGTGGTCAGGTACGGGTGGCCATCGTCGGCCCACGTCTTCCAGCCCTTGCGGATCATCGGGTAGCGCAGGCGGTATGGGCCGTAGACCCTGCGATGCAGCGTCATCCCTTTCGGGCATCCGCGCGGGTTCCAGTGCGCGGTGGCGCGGTTGCCCAGCGCGTCGCGATAGCGATCCACGTCGTAGTTCTGCTCGATCCGCGTCACGATGCCGTTGCGGACGAACGCGCGCATCCGGCAAGCGTGCGTATCGTTCGGGGAGCAGACGTAGGCGAAGGACTCGTCGTACCGGTACTGGTCCCGGTACACGCCCTCCCAGTCCCGGTCAGGGTAGGACTCGAGCGGATTGGCGACCGAGACCGGCGCGAGCCGCCTGAGCGCGAGCCCCGCCTCGCTGAGGACCAGGACGCCGACGGCCGTCCCGGCTGCGGCCTTGAGGAACTCGCGGCGGGAGAGCCCTCTGCTGGCGTCGGTCGCGTCGGCGTCCGAGCGCCGCGCCTGTTCGTGGGTCCGCCGGTCGTCGACCTCCTCGACCAGCGTCGCGGGATCCTCTCCCGCCTCCCTCGCCTCCAACGGACTCTTTCGGTCCATTGGCGCCGGAGGCTAGGGAGCAGCCGCCTCTTCCGGACGGGCCGTGGGTCCCGGTCCCACCGGGACCCATGGCACTCAGGCGGTGACCGTCACCGCGTGACGGTCGAGCTGAGCCCGGCGCTTCACCGGTGTCAGGCCTCCTGGAGGAAGCAGCCCCGCCGACATCCAGCCGACCAGGATCCCCACACGGCCCACAACGGGTCTCAGCTCGCCTCGTCCACGCCGCGGAACCGCAGGTGGATGGCGGGAGGGGTGGGATTCGAACCCACGAGCGGGTTGCCCCGCTAACGGTTTTCAAGACCGTCGCCTTCGTCCGCTCGGCCACCCTCCCTTAGCGCAGGGTAGCCGACGCCGACGTCCGCGACGGTTTCTGCGACCATGGGCGACCATGGCGGTGGACGGCGAAGATCAGGACGTCTCCGAGGGGGCTCCCTGGGGCGACGCGCTCTACCGCAACCTCGTCGAGCGCGTGCCGGTCGTCGTCTACATCGACTCGGACGAGCAGCGCCCGGACTCGCTCTACGTCAGCCCGCAGGTGGAGGATCTGCTCGGCTATCCGCCCCAGGCCTACCTATCCGACCCC
>DATEBA010000046.1:0-81538 GCA_035288045.1 Actinomycetota bacterium | reverse complement strand
GTCCGTCCGCGCCGGCCTGCGCGAGCCGCCGCGCCATGTTCCCGAACGAGCTGAAGTAGGGTCCAACCTTCACCGCGAGAGGGATCTCGATGGAGGAGCGCACGTCGGCCACGAGATCGAGGTACCGGCGCTCGACATCCTCGGCAGCCATGTCCGGGTCTGCCGCGACGAAGTAGACGTTCAGCTCGAGCGCGTCGGCGCCGGCGTCCTGTATCCGCTTCGCGTACTTCACCCACCCACCGGAGGACACGCCGTTCAGGCTCCCTATCACCGGGATCGCCAGCTCGCGCCTTGTGAGCTCCAGGTGCCGGAGGTAGGAGTCGGGACCCGTGTTGTAGTCCTCTAGCTCGGGGAAATAGCTGAGCGCCTCTGGGAAGCTCTCGGCCGCCCACTCCAGCACGCCGTGGAGCTGGATCGACTCGTGCTCGATCTGCTCCTCGAAGAGCGATTGCATGACGACGGCGGCCGCGCCCGCGTCCTCGAGCCGGTGGAGCGTGTCGATCCGCTGTGAAAGCGGCGAGGCAGAGGGTACGAGCGGGTTCGCGAGCTCGAGACCCAGGTACCTGGTGCGGAGGTCCGCGGTCATGCCGACGCCTCCTTCTCCTCCTCGGTCGGCGTTCGGTCGATCGCCGCCATCTGCTCGTACAGGTGCCAGCGCTCATCCACGTCCTCCTGGGCCTTCCCGAGGAGTTCCGCGGCGCGCTCGGGATCCGCGCGCTCGAGCATCGCGAAGCGGATCTCCTTCTCCGCGAAGCGCGCGAGTGGGAGGGTCGGCTTCTTGCTGTCGAGGTGGAACGCGTGCTCGCGCCCCGGGTCGTAGCGGTAGAGCGGCCAGTAGCCGCTGTCGACGGCCTCCTTCTGGTGGCTCATCGCCGTCGACATGTCGATCCCGTGGGCTATGCAGTGGCTGTAGGCGATCAGGAGCGAAGGCCCGGAGTGGGCCTCGGCGTCTGCGAATGCCTTCACGGTCTGCGGGTTGTCGGCGCCCATGGCCACCTGCGCCACGTAGACGTTGCCGTAGGCGGTCGCGATTATCCCGAGGTCCTTCTTGCCGGTCGCCTTTCCCGCGGCCGCGAACTTCGCGACCGCCCCGCGGGGAGTCGCCTTCGACGCCTGGCCGCCGGTGTTCGAGTACACCTCGGTGTCGAGCACGAGCAGGTTCACGTCGCGTCCGGACGCGAGGACATGGTCCAGCCCGCCGAAGCCGATGTCGTAGGCCCAGCCGTCGCCACCCACGATCCAGACGCTCTTGGGCACGAGCGCGTCCGCCACCGCGAGGAGGTTGTCGGCCTCGGGCGTGTTGAGGGTCTCGAGACGACGCTTCAGCTCCTCGACGCGCTGGCGCTGCGCGACGACCGCAGCCTCGCCACGCTCCCGCGCGGCCAGGACCTCGGCGGCGAGGTCCTGGCCGAGCGGAGAGGACAGCGTGCGCAGGAGCGCTCGTGCCTGCTCGGCCTGCTGGTCGAGGGCCAGTCGCATCCCGAAGCCGAACTCGGCGTTGTCCTCGAACAGCGAGTTGGACCACGCGGGGCCGCGTCCATCCGCGTTCCTCGACCACGGTGTCGTCGGCAGGTTTCCCCCGTAGATGGAGGAGCAGCCGGTCGCGTTGGCCACGAGTATCCGGTCGCCGAACATCTGCGTGAGGAGCTTCAGGTATGGGGTCTCACCGCACCCCGAGCACGCGCCCGAGAACTCGAACAGCGGTTGGAGCATCTGCGAGCCCTTCACGGTCTCGGGGCGCACCTTGGTGCGATCCATCTCCGGGAGCTCGAGGAAGAAGGCGAAGTTGTCGCGTTCGCGCTCCAGGTGCTCGAGCATCGGCTCCATGTTGATGGACTTGTGCCGGACCTCCTCCTTGCTCTTGGCCGGGCAGACGTCGACGCAGATGCCGCAGCCCGTGCAGTCGTCGGGCGCGACCTGGATGGTCATCGCCATGCCGGGCAGGTCCCGGGACACCCAAGCCTTGTGCTGGAAGGCGGGCGGCCCGCCCGCGAGCGCGGCCGGCTCGTAGACCTTCATGCGGATCGCAGCGTGGGGACAGGCCAGTGCGCACTTGGCGCAATCGATGCAGATCGACGGATCCCAGATCGGGATCTCCTGGGCGATGCTCCGTTTCTCCCATCGGGCCGTGTCAGTCGGGAACGTGCCGTCGACCGGGAGCGCAGAGACCGGCAGGAGGTCGCCCTCGCCGGCGATCATCCGAGCCGTCACGCGCTGAACGAAGTCGGGGGCCTGGGATGAAACGGGGGGCGTCCTGTGGAGGTCGCCCGAAACGGTGGCCGGCACCTCCACCTCGTGCAGTGCGGCCAACGCGCCGTCCACGGCGGCGAAGTTCCTCTCGAGGACCGGCTCGCCCCGCTTCCCGTACGTTTCGCGGATCGCGTCCTTGATGGCCGCGAGGGCGTCGTCCGTCGGGATGACCCCCGAAAGGGCGAAGAAGCAGGTCTGCAACGCGGTGTTGATGCGGCTGCCGAGGCCGGCCTCCCTGGCTACGCGGTGCCCGTCGACCACGTGGAAGCGGAGCCGCTTGCCGACGATCTGCTCCTGGACCTCGACCGGGAGATGGTCCCAAACCTCCTCCGGTCCGTAGGGGCTGTTCAGGAGGAACGTCGCGCCCGGCTCGGCCGCTTTCAGGACGTCCATGCGCTCGAGGAAGCCGAACTGATGGCACGCGACGAAGTTCGCACGCTCGATCAGGTAGGTGGAGCGGATCGGTCGCGGCCCGAAACGCAGGTGGGAGACGGTCACGGAGCCGGCCTTCTTCGAGTCGTAGACGAAGTAGGCCTGGGCGTGAAGCGGCGTGCGCTCGCCGATTATCTTCACGGAGTTGCGGTTCGCGCTCACCGTGCCATCGCTTCCGAGACCGTAGAAGACGGCGCGCGTCACGTCGGCGGACTCCGTGGAGAAGGCGTCGTCCGCCGGCAGGCTCGTGCGGGTGACATCGTCGTGGATCCCGACTGTGAAATGGTTCTTGGGGTCGTTCCCCTCCAGCTCGGCGAAAACCGCCGCCGCCATCGCCGGCGTGAACTCCTTCGAGGACAGGCCGTAGCGCCCGCCGATCACACGCGGGAAGCCGGTGAAGGCGGTCTTCCTCTCGGCGATCTCCTCGGCGATCGAGGTGACGACATCCTGGTACAGCGGCTCGCCCGGCGCTCCCGGCTCCTTCGTCCGGTCCAGGACCGCGATCGAGCGGACGGTCGCCGGCAGCGCCGCGACGAACGCGGACGCAGAGAAGGGCCGGAAGAGGCGGACGACGAGGAGCCCGACGCGCTCACCGCCTGCCCGGAGCGCCTCCACCGTCTCCCCGACGGCGCCCGCACCCGATCCCATCAGCACCATCACGCGGTCGGCCTCCGCGTCGCCCTCGTAGTCGAACAGGTGGTAGCGGCGGCCGGTCAGGTCCCCGATCCTGTCCATAGCCCTCTGCGTGACGTCGGGGACCGCGAGGTAGAAGGGGTTGGCCGCCTCGCGGGCCTGGAAGAACACGTCGGGGTTCTGCGCGGAGCCCCGGAGGACCGGCCGGTCCGGTGTGAGCGCGCGCTCCCGGTGGGCTCGGACGAGCCCGTCGTCGATCATCGCGCGGAGATCGTCCTCGGACAGTCGCTCGACCTTGTTGAGCTCGTGGGACGTGCGGAACCCGTCGAAGAAGTGGACGAAGGGCACGCGCGACTCGAGCGTCGCCGCGTGGGCAACGAGCCCCAGGTCCTGTGCCTCCTGAACCGAGGACGAGCAGAGCATGGCCCAACCCGTCGTCCTGGCGGCCATCACGTCGCCGTGGTCTCCGAAGATCGAGAGAGCGTGCGTGGCGACGGTGCGAGCCGCAACGTGAATGACGGCCGGGGTGAGCTCGCCTGCGATCTTGAACATGTTGGGGATCATCAGGAGGAGCCCCTGCGAGGCCGTGAAGGTCGTGGACAGCGCGCCGGTCTGAAGGGCCCCGTGCAACGCGCCGGCCGCGCCGCCCTCGCTCTGCATCTGCACCACGTGGGGCACCGTGCCCCACAGGTTCTTCACACCCTTGGCCGACCACGCGTCGGCGAGCTCACCCATCGGGGAGGACGGGGTGATCGGGTAGATCGCGATGACCTCGCTCGTGCGGTGAGCGACGTAGGCGGCCGCCTCGTTCCCGTCCACGGTGTCGGGCCGTCTGTCCACGTGAGGCTCCTCTCGGCTCGGGGCCATAGTCGTGCCCGACGGCCCCCTGTATCAAGGTCCAAGGTACCCCGCGGTGGGGGGCGTACGGCTCGGGGCGGGCTTCGCTCTCGGTGACAAGGTGGCGTCGAGGAGGCTTCGTGGCGGGAGTTGAGGTTCGTTACCAGGGCGGGGATCGCTTCGTGGTGGTCGTCCGTGGGCACGAGTGGGTCGTCGATCAGCCGATCGACGACGGCGGCCAGGACACCGGCCCGAGCCCGGTGGAGATGTTCGTCGGCTCCCTTGCGGCATGCGTGGGCTTCTTCGCCGAGCGGTTCCTTCGGCGCCATGGGCTCCCGGTCGAGGGGCTCGCCGTCCAGGCGGACTTCTCCTTCGCCGAGGAGCGGCCGGCGAGGGTCGGGAGCGTGATCGTGCGGATCCGCCTGCCGGTCGCCATCCCCTCCTCGTACCGCGATCGGCTCGCGAAGGTCGTCGAGCACTGCACCGTTCACAACTCGATCCGTGTCGCACCCGCGATCCGGATCGAGCTCGAGGATGCGGCAAGCGCCGCCTAGGGCGACAGGCGTTCGATCCGCCAGTGGTCCCCGTCGCGCGAGTAGCGGAATCGGTCATGAAGCCTGTGCGATCGTCCTTGCCAGAACTCCACCGTCTCGGGTATCAGGCGGAACCCGCCCCAGAAGGGTGGCCGCGGCACCTCGTTGCCCGCGTGCCTGCGGTCGATCTCCTCGTAGCGCACCTCGAGCTCCTGCCTGGTGGAGATCACCTCGCTCTGGCGAGATGCCCAGGCGCCGATCCGCGCCTCGCGAGGACGTGAGCGGAAGTAGGCATCGGATTCCTCCGGCGTCGTCCGCTCCACCGCACCGGTGACGCAGACTTGTCGCTCCAGCTCACGCCACAGGAAGGCAAGCGCGGCGCTGGGGTTCTCGTCCAGCTGCCGGGCCTTGCGGCTCGCGTAGTTGGTGAAGAACACGAACCCCCGCTGATCCAGGCCCCGGAGCAGGACGTTGCGTGCCGTCGGCGCCCCGTCGGCGCCGGCCGTCGCGAGGGTCATCGCATCCGCCAGGTGGATCTGCGCCGCCTCAGCCTCGCGCATCCACATCCGGAACTGAGCGATCGGGTCGGGGTCGAGATCGCGCTCGTGGAGAGGCGGGTCGACTTTCACGGTGGCACCCAAGCGGACAGTACTCGAATACGTGTCCGCAGATCGGACGCGGGGATCAAGATCAGGTGGGGCTGACAGCCGGCGCCGCCTCCTGTCGGACTCACCGAGTCCTCCCTCGGGGGGTCGTCCACCTCTAGGATGTGGAGAGGCGCTTTCGCATCCGTGACCGACGAGCGGGAGACGACGGTGAAGGCGATCGTCCAGGACAGGTACGGGTCACCCGACGATGTTCTGGAACTCAAGGACATCGACAAGCCGATCGTCGCGGATCACGACGTGTTGGTGCGTGTTCACGCGGCTGGCGTCGATCCCGGTGTATGGCATCTCATGATGGGGCTCCCGTACCTGGTCCGCTTCATGGGATACGGGCTGCGCAAGCCCAGGGCTCGCGTTCGGGGCATGGATGTGGCGGGGCATGTTGATGCGGTCGGCAAAGATGTGACGCGGTTTCAGCCGGGTGATGACGTGTTCGGCACCTGCGACGGATCCTTTGCCGAGTACGCGCGCGCTCGGGAGGACAAGGTTGCGTCCAAGCCTGCGAACCTCACCTTCGAGCAGGCAGCGGCCGTCCCCGTCTCCGCCTGCGCCGCCCTCCACGCACTTCGCGGCAAGGGACGGGTACAGCCGGGGCAGAAGGTCCTGATCATCGGCGCGGCGGGAGGCGTTGGGACGTTCGCGGTGCAGCTCGCCAAGGCGTTCGAAGCGGAAGTCACCGGCGTGTGCAGCACGACGAAGGTGGACCTGGTCCGATCCATCGGCGCGGACCACGTCATCGACTACACACGACACGACTTCGCGGAGACTGGGCAGCTCTATGACCTGATCCTCGACACCGCGGGGAACCGTTCGTTGTCACGCCTCCGAAGCGCCCTCGCCGCCCGCGGGACCCTCGTGATCGTCGGGGGCGAGGAGGGCGGACGGTGGTTCGGAGGCTTCCAGCGTCAGATCCTCTGGGCGCCGATGCTGTCGCTGCTCGTGGGCCAGAAGCTCCGGCCGCTGGTCTCGACGGAGCGCCAGGAGGACCTGCAGTTCCTGAAGGAACTGATCGAGGCCGGCAAGGTCACACCTGTCATCGACAGGACCTATCGGTTGAGCGAGGCTCCTGAGGCCATCAGGTATCTGAGTGAGGGGGATGCTCGAGGGAAG
The DNA here is from genome assembly GCA_035288045.1 of Actinomycetota bacterium. Classification (GTDB taxonomy): domain Bacteria; phylum Actinomycetota; class UBA4738; order UBA4738; family HRBIN12; genus DATEBA01. Next base: position 75,078 of record DATEBA010000046.1, on the reverse strand, counting down.
GTGGTTATCACGGTGAGAGGCGCGGAGGGCCTGTCGGGCGAGGCCGCGAAAGGAGGACCGAGATCGTGAGCGACCGGATCGAAGGGAACGGAGGCGTCGGGCCTGTCGCCTCGAACGGAGCACCCGGCGCCGGTCCGTCCGGCTCGCCGCAGTTCCGGCCGAGGCGGCCGCTCGGTGCGGTGATCGCCTCGGCGGTGGACGGTGCCCGCACCTTGGTGCGCAAGCAGGTGGAGCTGGTCCGGATCGAGATCACCGAGGCCGTGTCGGTCCGGGCCTGGGGCGCCGGCATGATGGCCGTCGCCGCTGTGCTCGGTCTGTTCGCGCTCGGCTTCGCGGCGGCCTCGGGATCGGCCGCTCTCGACCTGGTGCTCCCGGCGTGGGCGGCCCACCTGATCGTGTCGGCCGTGTTGGCTGCGATCGCGGGTGCGCTCGTCCTCGCCGGCCGGCGCGCCATGCGGACCGCCCCCACCACGCCGGAGCGGACGAAGGAGACGCTGAAGGAGGACGCCCGATGGGCCAGGCAGCAGCTCGCAAGGTGACCGAGATCGACGAGGCCCGGCAACGGCTCGAGCGGGACCTCCTGGAGCTCGAGGACCGCTTGCCCGCGATGCTCCGCTCGGCCAAGAGCCTGGTCGGCGTGCTTCTCGGCTTGGGGGTAACTGCCGTCATGCTCCGGCGCTTCCGATCGAGGCGATCGGATCGCAGCCGCGCTGCCGAGGTGGTCGTCCGGATCGTGCGCGACGATCGGTGACCCCTGGCCGCGTCGCGGCGAACCACGGCCGCCCGGGGGGTCCGCGGAGAGACCGTGGAGGCCGCGATCTCACTCGGTGCCCCCGGCAGGACTCGAACCTGCGCACCCGGCTCCGGAGGCCGGCGCTCTATCCTCTGAGCTACGAGGGCGAATGGGGAGAGTCTAGCAACGCCCCCCGGCGTGCCCGCCGGCGGGGTCCGCGGTCGCTATGCTTCGGGCATCGTGTCCGACCAGGCCAAACCCCGCATCCTGATCGTGGACGACGACCCCGTCATCGTGCGGCTTCTTCAGGTGAACTTCCGGCTCGACGGGTACGACGTCGAGACCGCCGCGCGCGGCGACGAAGCGATCGCCAAGATGCGGGAGCGCCGCCCGGACGCCGTGCTCCTCGACGTGATGATGCCCGGTCTCGACGGGTGGGAGGTCTGCGCGCGGATGAAAGATGATCCGAACCTGGCCGACGTGGCGGTGGTGTTCCTGTCGGCACGCGCCCAGGACGAGGACCGGGAGCGCGGCCAGGCCCTCGGCGTGCTGGCCTACGTAACGAAGCCCTTCGACCCCGCACAGCTCGTCGTAGACCTGCGGGGCTGGCTCGCCGAACGATGATCGAGGACCGGCTGTCGGCGCTCGTCGCCGAGGCGCTGGTGGGTGTCTTCGCCGACCTCGGTATGGAGATCGCCGACTTCCCGATCGAGTTCTCCAAGCCGAGGCGCAAGCAGTTCGGCGACTTCTCCACGAACGTGGCGCTCGTGATGGGCGCGAAGATCGATCTCAGCCCGCGCGAGCTCGCGGAGAGGATCGTCGAGCATCTGCCCTCCACGGAGTTGATCCGGCGGGCCGAGGTGGCCGGCCTGGGCTTCATCAATCTTCACGTAGCCGACGACTGGCTCCGCGACGTGCTACGCGAGGTGGCCGCGCGCGACGAGGCCTACGGCCGCGCCGAACCCCAGGGCCGGTCCGTGCAGGTGGAGTTCGTGTCCGCGAACCCCACAGGGCCGCTCCACATCGGGCACGCCCGTAACGCGACGCTCGGCGACGCGATTGCGCGTCTGCTCGAAGCCGCTGGGTGGCGCGTCGAACGGGAGTACTACTTCAACGACGCCGGGGGGCAGATGGACCGGTTCGGGCAGTCCGTCGAGGCCCGCTACCTCCAGCTCCTCGGGCGTGTGGCCGACGTGCCCGAGGACGGCTACCACGGCGAGTACATCGTCGACATCGCGCGCGACATCCTAGACGCGGAGGGCCCGGCGCCGGCGGACCTTCCCGCAGGCGATCGCGCGGCCCGCATCCTGGAGCTCGGGGTGCGTCGGGTGCTCGGGCAGACCGCACGGACCCTCGAGCGGTTCGGCGTCCGGTTCGACGTCTACATCTCCGAGCGGGAGCTGGAGCAGTCGGGCGAGATAGAGGCGGCCGTGGAGCAGCTGCGAGAGGCGGGTTACGCGTACGACGCGGGCGGCGCCATCTGGTTCCGTTCGACGGACTTCGGTGACGACAAGGACCGGGTGGTGATCCGTAGCAACGGCTCGCACACCTACTTCGGGGCCGACTGCGCGTACCTGATCGACAAGTTCCGTCGCGGCTTCGATCACGTGATCTACGTGTGGGGCGCGGACCATCACGGCGACGTCGCGCGGGTGCGTGGAGCCGCGCGGGCGCTTGGGTTCGATCCCGAAGCGGTGGAGATGGTGATCTACCAGTTCGTGTCGTTCTTGCGGGCGGGAGAGCCGGTGCCGATGAGCAAACGGGCCGGCACGTTCATCTCGCTCGACGAGCTGATCGACGAAGTTGGCGCCGACGCGGCCCGCTTCACGCTGCTCTCCCAGTCGAACGACTCCACCATGAGCTTCGACATCGAGGTGGTGAAACAGCAGTCCATGGAGAACCCCGTGTACTACGTGCAGTACGGACATGCGCGCATCGCGAGCATCCTGAGGACCGCCACCGAGCGCGGGATCGCGCTCCTGCCGATCGAGCAGGTCGACCTCGCTCAGCTTCGGCAGGAAAGCGAGCACGACCTCGTCCGAGCCATCGCCGACTTCCCCGCCTTGGTCGCGTCGGCGGCGGCGGCGCGTGCCCCGTACAGGCTCACGCATTTCTCGCAGGAGCTCGCCGCCAGGTTCCACCGGTTCTACACCGAGTGTCGGGTCATATCCGACGACGCCGGGCTCACCCAGGCGCGCCTGTGGGTCTGCGTCGCCGCCAAGCGTGTCATCGCTAACGCCCTGGAACTCCTCGGGGTCTCCGCGCCCGAGTCGATGGAGCGGATCGATGCCTGAGGGTCGGCTCGCCAGGGACTCCCGCAAGTCCTACGGTTACGAGGACGAGATACTCATGGCGAGGTGGCTGGCGGGGTGAGCGAGCGAACGCTCGGGGTAGGTCTGCTCGGCTGCGGGAACGTGGGCGCGGCCGTCGTCCGCATGCTCGCCGAACACGGTGATGTGATCGCGCTTCGGACTGGCGTTCGGCTGGAGGCGGCCCGGGTAGCCGTCCTCGACGCGGGCCGCGTGCGGGACGTCCCGATCGACCCCTCGCGCATGACCGAAGACGCCAGCGGCGTCGTCGCGGACCCGGATGTCGACATCGTTTGCGAGCTGATCGGCGGTGTTGAGCCGGCTCGGTCGCTGATCCTGGCAGCGCTCGAGGCGGGGAAACCGGTCGTGACGGCGAACAAGGAGCTCCTGGCCAACCACGGGCGGGAGATCTTCGATGCCGCGGACGGCCGCGGCGTCGACCTCTACTTCGAGGCCGCCGTCGCCGGGGGCATCCCCCTGATCCGCCCGCTCAAGGAGTCCCTCGCGGGCGAGCGGGTCGCCCGCATCACAGGCATCGTGAACGGCACCACGAACTACATCCTGACCAGGATGTCCGAGGACGGGATGTCCTTTGGCGACGCGCTCGCGGAGGCACAGCGTCTGGGCTACGCGGAAGCCGATCCGGCCGCCGACGTCGACGGCCACGACGCCGCGGCCAAGTGCGCGATCCTCGCCTCGATCGCCTTCAACGCGCGGGTCGTTGCGCCCGACGTGTTCCGCGAGGGGATCGCGAGCGTCTCCGCCGACGACATCGCCTTCGCGCGCCGCCTGGGCTACGTGGTGAAGCTGCTCGCCATCGCGGAGCTGGAGGGCGAGCAGATCGCCGCGCGCGTCCACCCGGCGATGGTGCCGGCAGCTCACCCGCTCGCTGCGGTGCGGGAGTCGTTCAACGCGGTGTTCGTCGAGGGCGCGAAGGTCGGAGAGCTCATGTTCTATGGACGGGGTGCCGGAGGGGATCCGACGGCCACGTCGGTCGTCGGCGACCTCGTTTCGACCGCGCGGCACATCGTGAACGGGGGCAGGGGCGTCGGATGCACGTGCGTGCTCCAGCGAGGCATCCGTCCGATGGACGACGTGGAGGGCCAGTACTACCTGCTCCTGAAGGTTGAGGACCGCCCCGGCGTCCTGGCCGAGATCGCCGACGTCTTCGGCAGGAACCGGGTATCTATCAAGAGCGTGTGGCAGGAGGGGACGGGCGACGAGGCGCAGCTCGTGTTCGTGACCCATCGCGCACGTGAGGGCGCATTCCAGAAGACCCTCCAGGGTCTGCGCGAGCTCGACGTGGTTCACGCCGTCCAGAGCGTGCTGCGGGTGGAGGGGGAGGAGTGATGCCCGGCGCCCACCAGTGGCGCGGCATCCTGGAGGAGTATCGGGATCGTCTTCCGGTCTCCGACGTCACCCCGGTCGTGACGCTCCGCGAGGGCGGGACTCCGCTCGTCCGCTCCGAACCGCTGTCAGCCGAGACTGGGTGCGAGGCGTACCTCAAGTACGAGGGCGCGAATCCAACGGGCTCGTTCAAGGACCGGGGGATGACGCTCGCGATCAGCAAGGCCCTCGAAGAGGGGTCGAAGGCGGTGGTGTGCGCGTCCACCGGTAACACGAGCGCCTCAGCCGCGGCCTACGCGGCGAAGGCGGGCATCACGTGCGCCGTGCTGGTCCCGAAGGGCAAGATCGCACTCGGGAAGATGGCCCAGACGCTCGTGCATGGGGCCAGGGTGCTAGAGGTCGAGGGCAACTTCGACGCCTCGCTCGAGCTCGCGCGTGGCCTTGCGGATCGGTATCCGGTGACGCTCGTGAATTCCGTCAACCCGTTCCGGCTGGAGGGGCAGAAGACGGCAGCGTTCGAGATCTGCGACGCGCTCGGCCGCGCGCCCGACCTCCACCTCGTGCCCGTCGGCAACGCGGGGAACATCACGAGCCACTGGATCGGGTACCGCGAGTACCTCGCCGACGGGGTGATCGCCGAGCCGCCCGCTCTGTACGGGTTCCAGGCTCGCGGCGCCGCGCCGATCGTCCAGGGCTCGCCGGTGAAGGATCCCCAGACGATCGCGACCGCCATCCGGATCGGCAACCCGGCTTCCTGGGAGAAGGCGGTGGCCGCGGCGCGGGAATCCGAGGGGGAGATCCTGGCGGTGACCGACCGCGAGATCCTGGTTGCGTACCGTCGGGTCGCGCATGAGGGTCTGTTCGCGGAGCTCGCGTCGGCGGCGTCCGTCGCCGGGCTCATCCATCTGGCCGAAGAGGGACGGCTTGCGCAGGGCGCCACGGCCGTCTGCGTTCTTACGGGCCACGGCCTGAAGGACCCCGAGTGGGCGATCACCGGGGCGAGTCACCCTCCGGCGGTGCCGGCCGACCCGGCGGCGGTGGCCGCCGAGCTGGGGCTGTGAGGCTCACCGCCCGAGTGCCCGCGACGGCCGCTAACCTCGGTCCGGGGTTCGATTGCCTCGCGCTCGCGCTCGACCTGCTGAACGAGGTCGCGATCGACACGGAGGCCCAGCCCAGGTTCTCGGTCGGGGGTGAGGGCCACGAGGAGCTGCCCGCCGGAGAGGAAAACCTTATCGCTCGCTCGATGGCCCACGTGGCTCGCTCCCTAGGCCGTGAGCTGCCGCCCATGGCGGTCTCGTGCACGAACCGGATCCCGATAGAGCGGGGGCTGGGTTCCTCCGCGGCCGCCGTCGTCGCCGGTGTTGTGCTGGCCGACCGGCTCCTCGGCGCCGCGAGCTCTCCCGACGAGCTCCTCGCCCTCGCGATCGAGATCGAGGGCCACCCCGACAACGTGGCCGGCGCGCTCCGAGGCGGGTTGGTGCTCGCGTATCGCGGCGCGGGCGGCTGGCGCGCCGAGTCCCTCGTGCCGGCGCCGGATCTGCGCCCGGCGGTCCTCGTTCCGCTGGACGTTCGGCTGCCCACCACGGATGCTCGACGCGTCCTTCCGGACGAGGTGCGACTGGAGGACGCCGCGTTCAACGCCGGCCGCGCCGCTCTCGCCGTCGTCGCCCTCACAGGGCGAACCGATCTGCTCGGCGAGGCCCTCGAGGATCGGCTGCACCAGCCGACCCGCCTGCCGCTGGTCCCGCACGTGCGCGCGGTCTTCGACGATCTCCGTGCGGGCGGGGTGCCGGTGTGCATGTCCGGCGCCGGGCCCTCCCTTCTCGCGTTCGAGGCCGGCACCGTTGGCGTCCCCGACCCCGGTCCAGGCTGGAGCGTCCTTCGGCTCGCACCGAGAGTCGGCGGGGCAGAGATCCTCGAGGCTTGAGTCCGTGCCCCTTCAAGCCGAGGGTCTTAGCATGTCCATTCGTCGACAGTCGGGCCCGAACGCTGGAGGGCGTCCCCGCCCATGACCGCAGAACCCGAGACCAAGGTAACGAAGCTCCCCGAGCCCGAGCAGCGGGGGGTTCCCGTCGTTCGCACAGACCTCGCGACGAAGACCCTCGCGGTGAAGGAGGGCGAGACCTTCCTCTTCTCCGACCTGGAGGGCGACATCGAGGACGAGGGCGACTTCGGGCTGGGCCTCTACTCGAAGGACACGCGGTACCTCTCCCACTTCAGGATGACGGTGTCCGGGCGTGACCCGGTGCTCCTCTCCTCGTCGGCGGAACGCGGCTACATGTCTCACGTCGATCTGACGAACCCCGACCTGTACGAGGGCGACGTGTTGACGGTCCCGCAGCAGACGCTCAACATCCGGCGGATCCGGGCGATCAGCGGCCGCCTGTTCGAGCGGGTCCGCGTGAAGAACTACAACCCGATGCCGGTGGCGCTCGATCTGGAGCTCTCCTTCGGTGCCGACTTCGCGGACATCTTCGAGGTCCGCGGGATGATGCGCCCCGAGCGTGGGCGTCTCGAGTCCCCGTCGGTCGAGGGCTCTCGGGTCGAGTTCCGGTACGGCGGCAGGGACGGCATCACGCGAAGGACGCGCATCGACCTGGGAGTGGTGCCCGACCGGGTCGAGCAGCGCGACGGCGTCGTCGCGGTCTCTTTCCGCCTGCACCTCGGGCCCGGCCAGACCAGGCTCCTCGGGATGACGATCGAGCCGCTCGCCGGAATGGAGGAGCTCCAGCCGCTCGACTTCGACGTCGCGGTCCACGGGCTTCGTCGGAGCTACGAGGAATGGGAGCGAGGTTCCACCGAGATCGTCACGGACAACGAGCTGTTCAACCAGCTGCTCGACAGGAGCCTCCGCGATCTTCGGGCGCTCGCCACCGAGACCCCACAGGGGACCGTCGTTGCGGCGGGCATCCCCTGGTACGTCACGCTCTTCGGTCGCGACTCGATGATCACCTCTCACCAGCTCCTGATGGTGAACCCGGCGCCGGCTCGCCAGACCTTGGAACTGCTTGCGGCACAGCAGGGGTCGAGGGTCGACGACTGGCGCGACGAGCAGCCGGGCAAGATCCTTCACGAGTTCCGCCAAGGCGAGCTGGCCGGCGCCGGAGACATCCCACACACGCCCTACTACGGCTCGGTCGATGCCACGCCTTGGTTTGTCATCCTCTACGCGCAGTACTTCAGATGGACGGGGGACGTGGAGTTCGCGGAGAGGCTCCTCCCGGCGGCCGAAGCCGCTCTGCGCTGGATCGACGAGGAGGGTGACCTCGACGGGGACGGGTTCGTCGAGTACAGGACGCGGTCGCCGCGGGGTGTCCGCAATCAGGGCTGGAAGGACTCCGAGGACTCGATCGTCCACGCCGACGGGCGGCTCGCGGAGCCGCCGATCGCTCTCTCGGAGGTACAGGGATACGTATACATGGCCAAGCTCCGGATGGCCGACGTGTACGAGGCGCTCGGCGAGGACGCTAAGTCCGAGTGGCTCCTCGCGGAGGCGCACATGCTCCGCAAGCGCTTCAACGAGGCCTTCTGGATGGAGGATGAGCATTACTTCGCCGCGGCGCTGGACGCGGAGAAGCGACAGGTCCGGACCGTGATGTCGAACCCGGGCCACGGGCTCTACTGCGACATCGTGGACGGGGACAAGGCGGTGGCGGTCGCCAAGCGCCTGCTGGCGCCCGACATGTTCTCAGGGTGGGGGATCCGAACGATGAGCAAGGGGGCGGCCGCCTACAACCCGATGAGCTACCACAACGGGTCCGTGTGGCCACACGACAACGCGCTCCTCGCTGCCGGCATGAAGCGGTACGGGTTCGTCCGCTCGACCAACCGGGTCGCGACCGCCCTGTTCGACGCGGCGATCCACGCCGACTACATGCGGCTGCCGGAGCTCTTCTGCGGCTTCACGCGTCGGAGCCCGAACCGGCCGGTGTCCTACCCGGTAGCGTGCTCGCCGCAGGCCTGGGCGGCCGGATCCCCGTTCCTGATGCTGCAGGCCATGCTCGGTATCTCGGCCCGAGCGCACGAGAACCTGCTCACCGTGAACAAGCCCCAGCTCCCCTCGTGGCTGAACGTCGTCGAGCTTCGCAACCTCAGGGTCGGGGACAGCCGCATCGCGCTCGTGTTCCGCCGGGAGGGCGACATCACGTCCTTCTCGATGCTGTCGCGTGAGGGCAACGTCCGCGTCGTGATGGAGGAGTAGTCAGCGGATGCACTCGCCGGTCGAGACCGCCGTCGTCCTGCCGAGGGCTCTGCCTGCATCGCGCAGCAGCTGCGGCGACGTGATCGCGTAGGCCCGGTCGAGGTCGGTCGTGGAGGCCGCGAAGACCATGCCCGCAACCGTGCCGTCCACGAGCACGAACGGCCCACCCGAGTCGCCGGGTTCGACCGACGTCTGCAGCTCGTAGACGTTACGGACGACGTCATCCTCGTGGTAGATGTCGGAGCCCTCGGCGACGAGCGACCGGATAACCGCGGCCTTCGTGCCGGCCAGCTGCCCGCCGCCCGGGTACCCGAGGACCGCTCCGCGCTCGCCTCGCCGGACCATGTCCTCGAGCAGGTCGAGCGGCGGTCCCGGCGTCTGGGGGACCCTTAGGAGCGCAACGTCGACGCCCGGGTCGAAGAACACGACTGTGGCGTCGACGTCGCCCTCCACGTTCGGCACCTGCACCTTGGGGCGTTTCGTCCCGGCGACGACGTGGGCGTTGGTCATGATCTGGTTGGGAGCGACGACGAACCCCGTCCCCTCCACGACGCGGTCGCACGCTGCACCCACGATCCGGACCGTGCTGGTGGCCGCCGCCTCGAATGCGTCCTGCGCCTCCTCCTGGGTGGGCTCCTTCACCGGTCCGGCGGGAGCCGGCGGCAGCCCGTCGAAGACCTCCGGGAACCCGTACTGGTTCAGGAAGCGGCGAACCTGGCCGAGCAGCGAGGGCGGCTCGGGAAGCGTGGCGTCGAGCGCGCGGACGATCGTCGAGCCTTGGATCTCGCGGGCCACTGGGGTGAACGGGCCGTTCACGAGGTTCAGCGCGACGAACCAGGTTGACAGCAGCACGGCGGCCGCCGAGACGAGCACGCCGCCGGCGGCATCTGCCGGCCGGAACCTCGTGCCGTGCGCGACCTGTCGGACCTTCCATCCGAGGAGCCACCCACCGAGGTCGCCGGCGCCGCCGAGGACCAGGAACGTCGCCGCGGCGAGCGCCGCCTGGGTCGCCGGGGCGCTGGCGAGCCCCGCGATCGGCGGCGCGAGCAGCGCGCCCAAGAACAGCCCCAGGAGCAGTCCGCCGTAGGTGAGCAGCTGCAGGACGGCGCCCCGCTTGAAACCGGAATAGGCCGCGCCCAGCAGGAGCGCGGCGAGGAGGATGTCGAGGACGTTCATCGGCGATGTATCGTCGCACAGTCCATCGAACTCGAGGCCCGCGAGGCCGGATCGGGCAGAGACAACCTGAAGGTGGCGGGCGGGGTGAGGCTAGACTTACCCCGTGGTCAGGATCGCCCACATCTCCGACCCGCATGTCGGCTCGCCATACTTCGTCCCGAATCTCATGAACCGCGTGATCGAGGAGCTGAACGAGATGCGGCCCGACGTCGTCGTGTGCACGGGCGACCTCACGAACGAGGGCTACCGGCAGGAGTACAAGAACTGGGTCGCCTATCGGGACCGGATCAAGGCACCGATCCACACCGTCCCCGGCAACCACGACGCGCGCAACGTCGGCTACCTCCACTTCGAGGAGCTGATCGGGCGCCGAGACTGGACGGCCGAGGTGAAGGGGGTGCGCGTCGTCGGCGTCGACTCGAGCGAGCCGGACCTGAACGAGGGGCAGGTCGGCCGCGAGCGGTACGGCTGGATCCGCGAGGTGTTCTCGGAGCCGGCCGAGCTCAAGATCTTCGCTCTGCACCACCACCTGCTGCCGGTGCCGGGGACCGGTCGCGAGCGAAACACGGTCGCCGATGCGGGCGACCTGCTGGAGGTGCTGATCACGTCGGGCGTGAACATCGTGCTCACCGGGCACAAGCACGTGCCCTACGTATGGCGGATCGAGGACATGTACGTCGCCAACGCCGGCACGGTCTCCTCGCTCCGGCTGCGCGGATACACCAAGCCCTGCTACAACGTGCTCGAGTTCGAGGGGGACGAGGTCAAGATCCATCGGAAGTTCCCCTTCGGGGGCTCGAGCGTGATCGCGCACTTCTCGCTGTCGAGCGGTGCGCAGTACCACCGCGAGTTCGAGCCGCCGGTGCAGTCGGCGGTCGGCTCGCGGGCGGCGGACTAGGAGCGCGAACCTTCCCGGGAGCTGCCACATGCGGGTCCTCGTCCTCGTGGACGGCGAGCACTACCCCTCCGTCACCCGGTGGGGCATCCACACGGCCCGGACGATGGGCTACGAGGTGCTGGGCGCGCTGTTCCTGGGTGGGACCGAGAAGGTTGAGCCGGGCGCTCTCCCCGAGCTGGGAGTCCCGGCGCGCGCGGCGAACGGCGAGCCGGGCCGGGCCCTCGGCGAGGCGATCGACGAACTGGGCCCGGAGGCCGTGCTCGACCTCTCGGACGAGCCCGTCGCGGGCTACCGCGAGAGGATGTGGCTTGCCGCTGTCGCGCTGGCGCGCGGCGTTCCCTACGTGGGCGCGGATTTCCGTCTGGAGCCGCCGATCTCCGGGCCGGCGCTGGCCGTCCCGACCCTCTCCGTCATCGGCACGGGCAAACGGACGGGGAAGACGGCGATCGCGGGCGAGCTCGGGAGGGTCGCACACCGGATGCAGCGGAACCCGATAGTCGTTGCGATGGGCCGGGGAGGCCCTTCCCGCCCTGAGGTGGCGGAGACCGGGAGCGTCACGGTCGAGCGCCTGGTGGCGCTCGTCCGAGCGGGCCGTCACGCCGCGTCCGACTACCTGGAGGACGCACTCACAACTGGGCTCACCACGGTGGGTGCGCGTCGGGCGGGCGGCGGGCTCGCGGGCGCTCCGTTCGCGACCAACGTCCGGGAGGCCGCCGACGTGGCGGTCGGGCTGGGGGCGGGGCTGGTGCTGCTCGAGGGCAGCGGCTCGAGCATCCCGCCTGTGCCCTGGGACGCCGGGGTGCTCGTCGTCCCGGCCGGCGCTCCGCCCGAGTACCTGGGCGGCTACCTGGGCCCATACCGGCTGTTGCTTTCGGACCTCGTCGTCTTTACAATGGCTGGCGGCCCGGATGCAGGGGCCGAGAACCTCCGCGCTCTGAGATCCCACGTCAAGCGTTTCCGCGGCGACGCCCGGACCATCGTCACGGACTTCGAGCCCGTACCGCTGCTGGACGTGGAAGGCAAGGACGTGTTCTTCACCACCACCGCCCCGGATGCGGTCGCTGCGAGGCAGGTCGAGCACCTGGAATCGCGCTACGGGTGCCGGGTGGTGGGGTGGAGTGCCCGTCTCGCCGACAGGGCGGGGCTGGCGGAGGACCTGGAAGAGGCACTGATGTACGAAACCCTCCTAACAGAGCTCAAGGCGGCAGCCGTCGACCTGGCGTGCGCTCGCGCCCTCGCTCGCGGGGCAGAGGTGGGATTCCTCGACAACCGCGCGGTGGCGGTCGAGGGAGACGACCTGCCGGCTGCCCTCGAATGGACGATCGAGCTCGCGGTCGCGAGGAGCGAGCGCCGGTGACCGCGTCGACCAAGACTCCGAAGACTCAGCACATCCTGATCTCGGACCGGGAGCCGGGCCTCCCGTACTCGAAGGGGCTCATGGCGTCACAGGTCATGGTCACGGGGCTATCCCCGATCCGGGCCTACGAGGTCGCCGAGGCCATCGAGGAGCGGCTGCTCGGTCTCGGCCGCGCATCGGTGACAAGCGACGAGCTCGCCTCGCTCGCGGTGAACGTCCTGGAGGAGGTGGCCGGCGATCGCTACGCGAAGAACTACCTCCGCTGGCGGGAGGTGGAGGCGCTGGACATCCCGCTCGTCTTGCTGATGGGCGGCGCGACCGGGGTCGGCAAGTCGACGCTCGCGACGCAGCTCGCGGCCAAGCTCGGCGTAGTTCGCGTCGTCGCGACGGACGCGATCCGCGAGGTCATGCGCGCGTTGTTCTCGAAGGAGCTTATGCCGACCCTGCACGCCTCTTCCTTCGAGGCCGACACGGCTCTCCGCGAGCCGCCGGCGCGCGGCGCCGACCGGCTGGTCGTGGGCTTCCGGGAGCAGACCGCGGCGGTCTCGGTCGGCATCGAGGCGCTGCTGGAGCGCGCGGCCATCGAGGGGGCAAGCGTGGTGATCGAGGGAGCTCACGTCGTGCCCGGCTTCTTCGATCTCGAGCGCTGGGCCGATCGGATGCTCGCCGTGCCGGTGATCATCTCGGTCGAGGACGACGACGTACACCGCAGTCACTTCACGGCCCGGTCGGCAGACGCGGGGGCCCGGCCGGCACCCCGCTACGAGTCCGGATTCCAGAACATCAGACGCCTCCAGCGGTACATCAAGAGCCAGGCGCTGTCGCACGGAGTGCCGGTGATCCCCAACTACAACTTCGATCAGGCGCTCGCCGCCGTGATTGACCTGGTCATGGAGCGCGCGACGGAGCGTGCGGCGCTGCTCCGCAACGGACGCAGGAAAGGAAGGTCGGCATGAGGCTCTTCCTTGACACGGCGAACCTCGAGGAGATCCGCGAGATCAACCGCTGGGGCGTGCTCGGTGGGGTGACGACGAACCCGTCGCTCCTCGGCAAGGAGAGACTCGGCCCCGAGAGCGTGTGGAAGGAGATCCTCACCGAGGTCGAGGGGGACGTATCACTTGAGGTCACCGATCTCTCGACCGCCGCGGCGATGGAGGAGCAGGGCCGGCGCCTGGCGGAGATGGGGCCGAACGCGGTTATCAAGGTCCCGATGACCCCCGACGGCCTAGCGGTCGGCAAGCGCCTCACCCGGGACGGGATCCGGATCAACGTGACCCTGGTCTTCTCCCCGGCGCAGGCGATCCTGGGCGCAGAGATCGGCGCCTACATCGTCTCGCCGTTCCTCGGGCGGATCGACGACGCCGCCTCCGACGGCATGCACGCGCTTCGGCAGATCTGCGAGATCTACGACGTCCAGGGTTACGAGACGCAGGTTCTCGCCGCCTCGCTCCGCCACCCGATGCACGTGGTGGAGTCGGCGCTGGCGGGGGCAGACATCGCTACCCTGCCGTACGACGTTTTCGACAAGCTGGTGAAGCATCCGCTGACCGACGTGGGGCTCGCGCGCTTCGCCGCCGACTGGCAGGCCCTCCAAGCGGATCTGAAGGGGGACGCATAACCATGGAGCTGGAGAAGGGAACGCTCGAGGGGAAGGTCCTCTCGGAGCTGCAGCAGATCGCCTCGGGCCTGGGGATAGAGAACACCCAGCGGCTGCGGAAGGCGGGGCTGATCGAGGCGATCCTCGAAAGGACGTCCGCCGATGGGGACAGCGCCGCGAGCCCGGCCACTGCCGTCGAATCCCCTCAGGTCATCGAGACGCGGTCGGCCCCCGTCCGGGCGGATGCCGACGGGGACGGCGGAGTCGCGGCGCCGGAGCGGCCGATCCGCCGCGACGACGAGGGTGCCCGGGAGGGCCGGGGCGACCGCAGGCGGCTGTCCCGCGAGGAGCGCCGGCGCATGCGAGAGGAGCGCCGCCTCCGCGAGGAGCACGAGCGCGCGGAGGAGCTTGCGATCGCGCCCTCGTCGACCGGCCTGCTGGACGTCCTGCCCGAGGGCTACGGCTTCCTTCGGACCTCGGGGTACCTGCCGGGACCCGAGGACATCTACGTCTCCCTCTCGCAGATCCGCCGTTTCATGCTCCGCAAGGGCGACACGGTTGCCGGGAAGGTTCGGCAGCCGAAGGACAACGAGAAGTACGCGGCCCTGCTCCAGATAGACAGCGTGAACGGCCTCGACCCCGAAGCCGCGAAGGTGCGCCCGCACTTCGAGAAGCTGACGCCGCTCTTCCCGCACGAGCGGTTCCGCCTCGAGCACGGCCCGATCGCGGTGACGGAGCGCATCATCGACATGGTCGCTCCGATCGGCAAGGGTCAGCGAGGCATGGTCGTGTCGCCGCCGAAGGCGGGCAAGACGACCGTTCTCAAGCAGATCGCCAACGGGATCGTCACCGACAGCCCCGACACGCACGTGATCGTGCTACTCGTCGACGAGCGGCCGGAGGAGGTCACGGACTGGCAACGCACGGTCGAGGCGGCCGAGGTCGTCTACTCCACGTTCGACAAGCCGGCCGACCAGCACATCCAGGTGACAGAGCTTGTATTGGAGCGGTCGAAGCGTTTGTCGGAGATGGGGATGGACGTCGCGATCCTGCTCGACTCGGTCACGCGGCTCGCGCGCGCGTACAACCTGGCGGCTCCGGCCTCGGGCAAGATCCTGTCGGGCGGGGTCGACTCCACCGCCCTTTACCCGCCCAAGCGCTTCTTCGGCGCCGCGCGGAACATCGAGGAGGGCGGCTCGCTCACGATCATCGCGAGCGCGCTCGTCGAGACCGGCTCACGGATGGACGAGGTCATCTTCGAGGAGTTCAAGGGCACCGGTAACATGGAGCTGCGGCTGGACCGCCAGCTCGCCGAGAAGCGCCTCTTCCCGGCGATCAACGTCGAGGCCTCCGGCACGCGCAAGGAGGAGCTCCTCATGTCCACCGAGGAGCTGGCGCTCGTGTGGAAGCTCCGCCGTGTGCTCCACGCGCTGGAGCCCGGCGCGGCCCTCGAGCTCCTCGTCGACAAGATCCGCGCCACGAAGTCCAACGAGCAGTTCCTGAAGGAGATCGCCAAGGCGCCTAGCTCCGGCTAGTCGCGCCGAGAGGAGAGAGATGAGGCAGGGCATCCATCCCGAGTACGTCACCGCTACCGTCCACTGTTCCTGTGGGAACACGTTCCAGACGCGCTCTACCCATAGCGATCTCCGCGTGGAGATCTGCTCCAACTGCCACCCGTTCTATACGGGCAAGCAGAAGCTCGTCGACACCGGCGGACGCGTCGAGCGCTTCCAGCGCAGGTATGGTCAGAAGCCGCAGGGCCCCTCGTAACGCGGGCATGTCCGAAGCCCCGCGCGAGACTCTCTACGGCGGCCAGGCGGTCATCGAGGGCGTCATGATGCGTGGTCGACGGCACTGGGCGGTTGCCGTCCGCAAACCCGATGGGGACATCCACGTGGAGTCCCACGAGATCCGGTCGATCGCCGACCGGGTGTGGTTGCTGCGCAAGCCGTTCCTCCGCGGCGTCATCGTTCTCGGCCAGGCGCTGTCGATAGGGTTCAAGGCGTTGTCGATCTCGGCCCATAGGTCCTCGCCGGAGGAGGAGCAGCTGACCCGTGGGCAGATGGCGGTGTCGATGACGCTCGCCCTGGTCCTGTTCCTCGGGATCTTCGTCGCCTTCCCCGCGGTAGCGTTCCGGTGGGCCGGAGGCTTCCTCGGCTCGGGCGTCCTGGCGAACGTCCTAGAGGGCGTGTTCCGGGTGCTGCTTCTCCTCGGCTACCTCGCGCTCGTCGGTCGCAGCAAGGAGATCCGCCGCGTGTTCGCCTACCACGGCGCCGAGCACAAGACGATCGCGGCCTACGAGCACGACGAGCCCCTCGAGCCCGAGACCATCGACCGGTATTCGACGCTCCACGTTCGCTGCGGGACGAACTTCCTGCTGATCGTGATGGTGCTGACCATCTTCGTCTTCGCTTTCTTCGGGAGCCCGGGCCTCTTTTGGCGAGTCGGCTCGCGGATAGTGGCGATACCGATCATCGCGGGGCTCGCGTACGAGGTGCTCCGGCTCGGCGCGCGGTTCCAGGGCTCGGGCGCGATGCGCGCGCTCATGGCGCCGGGACTCTGGATGCAGAGGATCACCACCAATCCCCCGGACCACGGCATGATCGAGGTGGCGGTTGCGTCCTTCCGGGAGGTCCTACGTCGCGAGCAGGAGCAGCCGGCAGCCACCTAGGTCGTTGCAAAGAACCTCCCCCGGTGGGAGAGTTGGGGGCCGGATCCGAGCGGCCCCAGGAGGTACGTCCATGAGCGAGCTCGACCTTCCGCTCCTTCCCAACGCCGACCAGATCCGGCGCCGCATGTTCGCCACCGTGCGCCGGGGGTTCGATCCAGACCAGGTCCGCGAGTACCTGAAGCAGGTCGCCGACCAGGTCGAGAACCTCGAGGCGCGGCTCCGCGACGCGAAGCTAGCCTCAGAGGCGACACCGGTCGCAACGCCGCCGCCGAAGGAGTCGTCGGACGTCGATCCCTACGCCGAGGTCGCCGGGAGGGTGGCCGAGCTGCTCCGCTCGGCGGATCGCCAAGCGCAGTCCCTCGTTGCCGACGCGAACGCCAAGACCCGGCAGCTCCTGGACGACGCGCGGACGGATGCGGACCGCATCAAGCTCGACGCGCAGTCGCGCGCCGAACAGGCCCGCGCCTCGGGCGAGGAGGCGCTCGCCTCCGCGCGACGGGAGGCCGAGCAGTTGCTCTCCGGTCTCACGGAGCGCCGCGCCGCGCTCGTCTCCGATCTGCGAAAGGTGAGGGAGCTTCTGATCGCCATGGCCGGTGAGCTGGGAGGCACGATCGGCGAGCCCGATCGGGACGCGCCGCTCCCCCAGGAGGCACGCGAGGCCGACCGGGCACCCGCGCGTGTCGACGTCTCGGCTCCACGGCCCGCGACGAACCCGGTTCCGTCGGAGGTCGACGTGGTCGACCCACGCTACGAGGATCTGTGGGCGTCGCCGGGCTCGGTGGAGCTCGACCTCCCCGACCTCCCGCCGCTCGACGACCTCGAGATCGAGACGGAGGAGCGCGAACGCTCCTCCGGAGACGCTCGCTAGCTCGGACCGCCGTCGGGCCCGCGGCCAGGGCTGCATAATCGAGCAGTGGAGTCCAAGCTCGACGAGATCGAGGCTCGCTACGAGGCGCTCGAGCGCCAGATGTCGTCGCCCGACGTCGCTTCCGACGGCGAGCGCCTGCGCGAGATCGGCCAGGTGTTCGCCGAGCTCCGAGAGATCGTCCTGCCGTACCGCGAGTACAGGTCGGCGCTCCGCCAGGCCGAGGAAGCGCGGGAGCTGGCGATTGCCGAGGCCGACCCCGAGATGGCCGCGTTCTTCCGTGAGGAGGAGGCGCGGGCCGACGCGCGCTCGCGCGAGCTTCGCCGCCGGCTGGAGGACCTCCTGGTCCCGCGGGACCCGAACGACGAGAAGGACGTTGTTGTGGAGATCCGCGCCGGCGCCGGAGGACAGGAGGCCGCCATCTGGGCCGGCGACCTGTTCCAGATGTACGAGCGGTTCGCCGAGCGTCACAGGTTCAAGACCGACGTCCTGTCGTCCTCGCCCTCCGACGTGGGGGGATTCAAGGAGGTAGTTCTCGAGGTCAGGGGCAGGGGCGCGTACTCGCGTCTCAAGCGCGAATCGGGCGTGCATCGTGTGCAACGCGTTCCCGTGACGGAGTCGGGGGGACGGATCCACACCTCGACCGCGACGGTCGCGGTGCTCCCCGAAGCCGAGGAGGTCGAGGTCGAGATCCGACAGGAGGACCTCGCGATCGACGTGTTCCGCTCCTCGGGCCCCGGCGGGCAGTCGGTGAACACGACCGATTCGGCCGTTCGTATCACACACCGGCCGACCGGCATCGTCGTCGCGTGCCAGGAGGAACGGTCGCAGCTCCAGAACAAGGAGAAGGCGATGCGGTACCTGCGAGCGCGACTGCTCCAGCGGGCGCAGCGGGAGGCGCACGAGAAGGAGGCGGAGGCCCGACGGTCCCAGGTGGGGACCGGAGAGCGGGCGGAGAAGATACGGACGTACAACTTCCCCGACAACCGGGTCACCGACCATCGCGTCAACCTCACCGTCCACCAGTTGCAGGACGTGCTCGCCGGTGACATCGATCCGTTCGTCGACGCGCTGCTCGCGGCCGAACGCGCCGAGCAGCTCTCGGAGGGCGGAGGCGGGTGATGCGGCCATCGGACGTCCTGCGTCGGGCGACGGACTACCTCGCACGACACGACGTGGAGGGTCCCCGGAGTACCGCCGAGATACTGCTCGCCAGCGTGCTGGGAACAGACCGAGCGCACCTGTACGCGCGCGCGGAAGGTCTAACCGCAGCTGAGGCGGGGCTGTTCGGTCGGGCGCTCTGCCAGCGGTGCCGCGGTACGCCGCTCCAGCACCTCACCGGCGAGCAGCCGTTCCGGAGGCTGGCGCTCGCGGTCCGACCCGGCGTGTTCGTCCCCAGGCCGGAGACCGAGGTCCTCGTCGGGGCGGCGCTCGAGGCACTCGAGGAGGTCGAGGCCCCCCTGGTGGTGGACGTGGGCACCGGAACGGGGGCGATCGCCCTCGCGGTCAAGGACGAGCGGCCGGACGCTCAGGTGATCGCAACCGATCTCTCTGCGGAGGCGGCCGGGCTCGCCGCGCACAACGCGCGGGCGCTCGGTCTGGACGTGCGGGTGCTGCAGGGCGACCTGCTCGAGCCGGTTCCCGAGGAGCTCCGGGGCTGGGTGGACCTCGTGATCAGCAATCTCCCGTACGTCACCCCCGAGGAATACGACGACCTCCCAGAGGTCGTTCGGATGGACCCCCAGCTCGCACTGCTCGGAGGGATCGAGGTGTATGAGCGTCTGGCGGCCGAGGCGCTGCGATGGCTGGTCGATGGGGGCCTTCTCGCGGTCGAGATAGGAGCTGCCCATCGTGACGAGGTCCTGGGCGCGATGGAGAGTTCGTTCATGGAGGTCCGGGTGCTCCCCGACCTCTCCGGCCGGGACCGGGTCGTGCTCGGGAGACGGCCGTGAGCTCGGCCCGACGGCGGTAGCGGGTTGCCGAAGGGCCACTGCTAGACTCCGAGGCCCATGCTCCTGGTCGTATGCACTGGCAACATCTGCCGCTCGCCGCTCGCCGAAGCTTTCCTACGGCGCGCGTTGTCGACGAAGCTCGGCGTCCGCTCCCCGCAGGTCCGCTCGGCCGGGACGATCGCCCGCGACGGCTCGCCGGCTCGCGAGGAGACGCTGGAGGTGGGCGCCCAGCACGGGGTGGATCTGTCCCAGTTCCGCACGACGGCTCTGACCGCAGGGCTGATACGGGGCACCGACCTCGTGGTGGGGATGGCGGGCGAGCACCGGGAGGAGGTCGCCCACCTGGTCCCCGAGGCGGCCGCCCGCACGTTCACCCTGAAGGAGCTTGTTCGGCTCCTGGAGGCGATCCCCGTCGGCGGCGACCGCGCGGCTCGTGTCGCCGCTGCTCACGCGGCGCGTGCGGGTGGGTTCGACGGCAACCCTCACGACGAAGACGTCGCCGATCCGCTCGGGCTCTCGATCGACGCCTTCCGTGCGGTCGCCTGGGAGCTCGAGGACTGGAGCCTGCGCCTGGCCGATGCCCTCGAGCCCGTCCCGGCGGCTTCGGAGGCATGAGGTGCGTATCGCGATCGGCTCCGATCACTCCGGCTACGCGCTCAAGGAGCGCCTGAAGCCGTTCCTTTCCGAGCAGGGGCACGATGTCTCCGACGTCGGCGCCGACGGGGACGCGGAACCCTCGGACTACCCGGTCTTCTGCGCCGAGGTTGCCCGGATGGTCGCCGACGGTCGGGCCGACCGTGGCGTCGTGCTCGGGGGGAGCGGTCAAGGCGAGCAGATCGCCGCGAACAAGGTCCTTGGCATACGAGCGGCGCTCTGCAACGACCTGTACACGGCGAGGTTGTCAAGGGAACATAACGACGCCAACGTGATCGGCATCGGGGCGCGCATCGTCGCCCCGGAGCTGGCGGTGGAGATCGTCCGAGTATGGCTCTCGACGCCGTTCGAGGGCGGACGGCACGAGCGACGGCTCAGGTTGATCGACGGGATCGAGCGGGGGGAGCTATGAGCGACTACGCGGGCGACTGGGAGCAGTTGAAGCAGACGGACCCCGAGGTGGCCGAGGCGATCGCGGGAGAGCTCGAGCGCGAGCGGAACACGATCAGGCTGATCGCGTCGGAGAACTACGCGAGCCCGGCGGTGCTAGCTGCCCTCGGCTCGACCATGACGAACAAATACGCGGAGGGTTACCCCGGCAGGCGCTACTACGGCGGCTGCCAGTGGGTGGACGTCACGGAGCAGCTGGCGATCGACCGTGCGAGGGAGCTCTTCGTAGCGGACCACGCGAACGTGCAACCCCACGCCGGCGCACAGGCGAACATGGCAGTGTTCGGGGCCTTCCTCGAGCCGCGGTCCGACCAGAAGGTCCTCGGGCTCTCGCTCCCGCACGGCGGGCACCTCACGCACGGGTCTCCGGTGAACGTCTCCGGTATGTGGTTCAACTTCGTGGCCTACGAGGTCGACCGCGAGAGCGAGCAGCTCGACATGGACCGGATCCGCGACCTCGCCAAGGAGCACCGTCCGCGGGTGATCCTCGCCGGCTTCACGGCATACCCGCGCGTCATCGACTTCGGCGCCTTCCGCGAGATCGCCGATGAGGTGGGGGCGATCTTCTGGGTGGATGCGTCGCACTTCATCGGGCTCTCCGCGGGCGGGGCCTACCCGAGCCCGGTCCCTTGGGCGGACGTCGTCACGTTCACGACGCACAAGACGCTCCGGGGTCCTCGCGGCGCGATCGTCCTTTGCAGGCAGGAGCACGCGAAGGCGATCGACAAGGCCGTGTTCCCGATGATGCAGGGAGGCCCGCTCGAGCACGTGATCGCGGCCAAAGCCGTCGCGCTCAAGGAGGCGATGTCGCCTGCGTTCAAGGAGTACTCGGCCCGTGTGGTGCGCACGGCGAGGGCGCTCGCCCAGGGACTGGCCGACGAGGGGCTCCGGATCGTCTCCGGCGGAACGGACTCGCACCTCGTCCTCGCGGATCTCCGGCCGATCGGGATCGGCGGCAAGGAGGCGGAGGCGCTCTGCGACGAGATCGGCGTCGCTCTCAACAAGAACACGATCCCCTTCGACCCCAACCCGCCCGGTGCGCCCTCTGGGATCCGCGTAGGCACCCCCGGTATCGGGACGCTCGGGATGGACGAGCCGGAGGCCAAGGAGATCGCGAGCATCGTCGGTGGTGTACTTCGCGCGCCGGGAGACGATGCCGCGAAGGAGTCCGCTCGAGGCAGGGTTCGCGGGCTCGTGACGCGGTTCCCTGCGTACGCGTAGGAGATCCGCGCGCGCGTGATCTCCTACCTGGTCGTCTTCGGCGTCAGCGCGGGAGTCGCGTTCGTGACGACGCCGCTCGTCCGCAGGTTCTCGGTCCGCGTCGGGGCGATCGCACACCCGACCGACCGGGCGGTTCACCTGGAGCCGACGCCGACCATGGGCGGGCTCGCGATGTTCCTCGGGATGCTCGCCGGGCTCGGCGTGTCCCGACTCCTGCCGTTCTTCGACGAGCTCAGTCGGACGACGTCGGACCCGGTGGCGACCCTTGTAGCGACCTCGGCGATAGTGCTCGTTGGCGTGTTCGACGATCTGAAAGGCGTGACCGCCCTAGGCAAGCTCACCGGCCAGGTGTTCGCGGCGGGGCTCATGATCCTGGGGGGTGTGCAGCTCCTCTACTTCTTGTTCCCCGGACAGGGAGTGCTCGTGCTCTCGGCCGACCTGGCCGTCCCGTTCACGATCGTGTGGGTCCTGGCGATCGTGAACGCCGTGAACCTGATCGACGGGCTGGACGGCCTCGCATCCGGCATGGTGACGATCGCGGCCATCTCGTTCTTCGTCTACATGGAGCGGTTCCCCGGGATAGCCGGGGGCGAGGCATCCGGGGCCGCCCTGGTCTCCGCGATCGCGGCGGGGGTCTCCATCGGGTTCCTGCCCTGGAACTTCAACCCGGCGCGGATCTTCATGGGCGACACCGGATCCATGCTACTGGGGATGCTGCTCGCGGTGGCAACCGTCTCGGGCGTGGGGCGGAACCCGTATCCACCGACCGGGGGAGACCTGGCGGTGATCGCGATCCCGATCTTCGTTCCCCTCCTGGTGCTCGCCATACCGATCCTCGACGTCCTCCTAGCGATCGTCCGGCGGGTCCGCCGAGGACAGCGGATCGCCCACGCCGACAAGGAGCACATCCACCATCGGTTGCTCGACATCGGGCATGGCTACAGGAAGGCCGTGCTACTGATGTATCTGTGGAGCGCGCTGATCTCCGGGAGCGCTCTCGCGGTTGCGTTCATCGACAGCCGTCTGGTAGCCGGGGTGATCGTCGGGACGGCCGCGCTGGTGCTACTGGGGACCCTGCTCCCTCGCCTGATATCCGGCAACGGTCGTCGGTGGGGTCGGGAGGTCACGTAGGCGCGCCGCCGACATCCTCCAAGCTTGTCCAGTTCGTACAAGACGGGTGGGATGGCTGGCCTAGATGTGGTCGGGCGCCCGGGGGAGCGGGTGGGTGATAATCCCGCCGCCCGTCGGGCATAATCATGGCTCTGGCGAGGCGCCTAGCAGAACCGGTCGCGCCGGGGCGGCCAGAGGGGAGTGACGTGCCCGAGATCGACGTACGCCTCGAACGCGTCTCCAAGCACTTCGGAGACACGATCGCGGTGGACGACCTGTCCCTCGACATAACCGAGGGCGAGTTCTTCAGCTTGCTCGGCCCCTCGGGATGCGGCAAGACCACGACCCTTCGCATGATCGGGGGGTTCGAGGAGCCGACCTACGGGACTGTCTATCTCGGCGGCCGCGACGTCACCGACCTGCCGCCTTACCGGCGAGACGTGAACACCGTGTTTCAGTCCTATGCCCTCTTCCCTCACCTGGACGTCTTCGAGAACGTGGCGTTCGGGCTCAGGCGCAGGAAGGTCGACAAGACCGAGGTGACACGCCGCGTGGGGGAGTCCCTGAAGCTGGTGGAGATGGACGGCTTCGAGAAGCGCAAGCCCGGCCAGATGTCCGGGGGCCAGCAGCAGCGGGTAGCCCTGGCCCGCGCCCTCGTGAACCAGCCGAAGGTGCTCCTGCTCGACGAGCCGCTCGGCGCGCTGGACCTCAAGCTCCGCAAGCAGATGCAGCTGGAGCTCAAGAGGATCCAGGAGGAGGTCGGGATCACCTTCATCTACGTGACCCACGACCAGGAGGAGGCCATGACCATGTCCAACCGGATCGCGGTCATACGCCATGGGGCGATCGAGCAGATCGGACCACCGGAGGAGGTCTACGAGAGCCCCGCGACCCAGTTCGTCGCCGGATTCCTCGGAGCGTCTAACATGCTGGACGGTGAGGTGAAGGAGTCCGGGAACGGGACCAGCTCCGTGCTGACCGCTGCAGGCGACGTCCTGCACGTGCCCTCGGATCGCGCGCCGTTCTCGGAGGGAACCAAGGTGAAGGTCGGCGTGCGGCCGGAGAAGCTGTCGATAACGGCGGAGCAGGATCAGCCGGCAGCGGGAACCAACTCGGTCACCGGAGTGCTCCGCATGTCGACCTACATAGGCGTCTCGCACCAGTACAAGGTCGAAGGCCCCGGGGGAGTGGAGCTGACCGTATACGTTCAGAACCTCGGCGAGATCACCCCACCCCAACCGGGGGACAGGGTTCGCCTGTCCTGGCTGCGGGAGCACACGTTCGCCGTGCTGCCGCAGGAGGACCTGGCACTGGAGGAGGAGGAGGCGGTATGAGCGATAGCGAGCGGATGCTGGATCCCTCCCGCATGCAGGAGATCCTGCGGGCGAGGCTCACGCGGCGTGGGTTCCTGCGGGGGGCGGGCACCGGAGCGGTGGGCATCAGCCTCGGGGCGCTGCTGGCGGCCTGCGCCGAGGAGGGGACCACCGACGGCCAAGGTCCGACGGCGGTATCGCCCGAGGACGTCTTCGACGGCGAGATCGAGACCGGGGCCGTCAACTTCGCCAACTGGCCGCTGTACATCGACAAGTCCAAGGACGCCGAGGGGAACCGGATCATCCCGTCGGTTCTCCAGTTCAAGGACGAGACCGGGATCGAGGTCAACTACACAGAGGACATCCAGGACAACCAGGAGTTCTTTGGGAAGATCCAGCCCCAGCTGGCGGCCGGGCAGGACACCGGCTACGACATCATCGTCATCACCAACGGGCCGCAGTTCTCGGCGCTGGTTCGCAACAACTGGGTCTGGCCGCTCGACACGACCAAGAGGCCGAACTTCGACGCCAACGCGGCGGCCTGGGCCAAGGACCCGATCTACGACGTCGGCAACAAGTACTCGATGGCGTGGCAGTCGGGCGTAACCGGCATCGCGGTCAACATGGACAGGGTGAACGGCGAGGTGAAGACGCTGTCCGACCTGGCCGACCCGGCCAAGGTCGGCAAGGAGAGCGTCGGGATGCTCCGTTCGGACATGCCCGACTTCGTCATGATCAACCTCGGCATCGACCCGAAGACATCGGGCGAGGCGGAGTGGCAGGAGGCCGCCGACTGGCTCGCGTACCAGAGGGACCAGGGAGTTGTTCGGCAGTACTACACGCAGAACTACACCGACGACATGACCGCGGGCAACGTCTCGGTGACGATGGCCTGGTCGGGCGACGTCCTCTACTACAACCTCTGGCTCCACTACGACGGGACCGACCCCGAGCTGCCGAACCTGCAGTTCGTGTTGCCCGAGGCGGGCCCTGATGGCCCCGGAGGTGCACTCCTCTGGATCGACAACATGCTGATCCCGGCCGAGGCCGCGCACCCTGACGCCGCGCTCGCGACCATGGACTACTACTACCGGCCCGACGTCGCGACGATGGTCACCGAGTGGGTGCTCTACATGTCGCCCGTGCCGCAGACACAGGAGCTGATCCTGAAGGACGCCGAGAAGGCCTACGACAAAGGCTGGAAGGGATACGGGAACAAGCTGACGCTCACGGCCGACAGCGATTACCTCTACCCGAGCGACGAGTTCCTGGGCAAGACCTCGTTCGGTCGCGAGTTCGAGACCGACGAGGAGTACAACGCCTACCTGGACATCTTCAGCCCGATCTGGCAGGGGGAATAACCCCAGCGTGGCTTCGGTCCCGGAGAGGGTTGTCGAGCCCGGCGCTCCCATCCGGGAGCGCCGGGCTCCCAGCAGGCGAAAGAAGCTGGTGCCCTACGCCCTCCTCGCTCCGGGAGGGCTCTGGCTGTTCGTGTTCTTCATCCTGCCGGTCGTGCTCATGCTCGGCACGTCGCTCAAGAGCGGCGGACTGCTCTCCGGAGGGGGATTCCGGTTCACCTGGGAGTGGAGCAACTACGGGGACGCGCTCACGACCAACGCTCCATTCTTCCGGCGCTCCCTTTCCTACTCGGCGGCTGTAACGATACTCGGGCTCGTCCTCATGTACCCGCTCGCCTACTGGATCGCCTTCTACGGAGGTCGGTGGAAGTCCTCGCTGCTGCTGCTGATGCTCCTGCCGTTCTTCGTGTCGTTCGTGATCCGCACCGTGCAGTGGAAGTTCATCCTCGGCGACTACAACCCCTACTTCTTCGGCTTCTTCAAGGACTTGGGCCTGCTTCCTCAGGATTTCAAGATCCTCACCACGCCCTGGGGGGTGATCGCCGGCATAACGTACAACTACATGCCGTTCACGGCGCTGCCGCTCTACGTGTCGCTCGAGCGGATCGACAAGGGCCTCGTCGAGGCGGCGAAGGACCTGTACGCGAGCAAGTGGGCGGCGTTCCGCAAGGTCGTCTTCCCGTTGTCGCTGCCCGGAGTGTTCGCCGCTTTCCTGCTCACCTTCGTTCCGGCGACCGGCGACTACGTGAACTCCGACATCCTCGGGTCGGCCGAGACGTTCATGATCGGCCAGAGGATCCAGACCAAGTTCCTAACCGACCTCGACTATCCGGCGGCGGCCGCTCTCTCGATCATCCTCATGATCGGGATGGTTATCCTTGCCAGCATCTACGCGCGCGTCCTGGGCTCCGAGCGGGCCACTGACGTCGCGGCGGGGACCTGATGGCGGTCGCTACGCAGGCCCCGACGACCGTGTCTCCCCCTCGCCGGAGGGAGCGCCTCAAGAGCGGGTGGGTGCTCCCGGTCTACTCGATCCTGATGATCTTCTACCTGACCATCCCCGTGTTCCTGATGATCCTCTACGGCTTCAACGATCTGCCCGGCAACGCGGAGAGGCAGACGACCCATTTCTGGGGGTTCACTCTCCACTGGTACCTGAACCCGTTCCAGGACCCCCAGCTGACGGAGGCCTTCTGGCGCTCCATCAGGATCGCTGGGGGGAACGTGCTGCTCGCCACGCCGATCGGGGCCCTGCTCGGCCTGGCGCTCGGGCGCTACTGGTTCCGCGTCCGGGCCTCTCTCAACTTCGTGATCTTCCTCGCGATCGCGGTGCCGGAGATCGTGCTGGGCTCCTCGCTCCTCACCCTCTTCATCGAGTGGTCTCAGTCGCCGCAGCTCTCGGCTACGGCGCCGCCGCTCGGTTGGCGGACGCTACTTCTATCCCACGTGTCCTTCAGCATCCCGTTCGTCGCTGTAACGGTTCGCGCGCGCGTCGCCGGCATGGATCGCTCGCTCGAGGAGGCGGGCCAGGACCTGTTCGCTACTCCGGTCGTCACGTTCTTCAAGGTGACGTTGCCGCTCATCCTTCCCGGCATCCTCGCCGGCGCGTTGCTGGCGTTCGTGCTCTCGCTCGATGATTTCGTCATCTCGAACTTCGTCGTCGGAAGAGACATTACCTTCCCGCTCTGGGTCTACGGGGCTACGAAGATCGGGCTGCCGCCGACGGTGAACGTGATCGGAACTTATCTGTTCCTGACCGGCGTGATCTTGGCGGTGGTCACGGCGCTCCTGCAGCGCCGACGCGTCTGACCTCGGCTCCGTCACTCCGCGGAGCAACCGGCGGAACCGCTCGTGAACCGTTTCACAAGCAAGGCTCCGACTGGGCTAGATATGGGCATCTACCTGCGGAAATGCGCTTTGACGCGCGATGAGGCGCCCGCCTATACTTTGGGCGTCCATGGCCGCGCCGACCCCACGAGGCAGCCCCTGGGAGGGTGCCGGTCAGGCCTGGACGATACTCGGGACGCTTCTCGCGGGCATCCTCGTCTGGGGCGGTGTCGGTCTCTTGGTCGACCGCCTCCTGGGGTTCGACCGGTGGGTCTTCCTGCCGATCGGGATGCTCGTTGGGATCGGCGTCGCGATCTACGTGGTGTACGTGCGGTATGGCAGAGACTCGACCTGAGCGCGTGATGGTTCGCCGGGCCCTTGTGCCCGGGGCACTCGCCGTTCCGGTCGCCTTCGCGGCGGGGTTCGCGCTCGAGGATGCCGGCTCGGGTGCGTCGGCCGCGATCGGCGTCGCGATAGTGGTCGCGAACTTCGTTGCGCACGGCCTCTCTCTCTCATGGGCCGCCGGCATCTCGATCCCCGCCGTGCACGCCGTCGCGCTCGCGGGGGTGGTGGTGCGGCTCGGCGCGGTCGTCGGGCTGCTGTTCGCGCTCGATCGGCTGTCGTGGTTCTCGCCCACCGCGTTCGCGCTCACGGTCATTCCCGGAACGATGTTGCTGCTTGCCTACGAGGCGAAGCTTGCCCTCGGAGGGGTCGGGACGCGACTGGAGGTGCCAGCCGATCCTGTCGTGGCAGGCTTCGCGGAGCAGCGCTCCCGGGGGCTCCGCTAGATGCTCGCCGCCGTGCTCGCGTTCGTCGGGCCTCCGAAGCCCTTCGGGGAGAACGAGATCGGTCCAGAGATCTTCCAGACCCCGTGCGTGTTTGGTTCGGGGGATGGCTGCTTCAACCGCGCCTCGCTGTTGATGGTCCTGGCGGCGCTCGTCACGATCGTACTGTTCATCGTGGCGTTCCGCCGACCCAAGCTAGTGCCCAGGGGCCTCCAGAACCTGATGGAGTCCATCGTGGAGTTCATCCGGAACGGGATCGTGCTCGAGGTGATCGGCCGCGAGGGACTCGCGTATCTGCCGTTCCTTACGGCGATGTTCGTTTTCATCTTCGTGTCCAACGTCTTCGGCATCCTCCCGTTCGTGAACTTCCCGGCGACGTCGCGGATGGCGATACCTCTCTTCCTGGCGGTCCTCGTGTGGTTCATCTTCAACATCGCCGGTATCCGAGCGCAGGGACTCCGCTACTTCAAGAACGCGCTGTTCCCCCCGAGCGTCCCGTGGCCCCTCTATTTCCTCGTAACGCCAATAGAGTTCGTGTCGACCTTCCTGGTTCGGCCCTTCTCGCTCTCCGTCCGACTCCTGGGCAACATGTTCGCGGGGCACCTGATCCTGACGATCTTTGCCCTCGGCACGCTGTACCTGGGGCAACACGTCGCGCAGGTGGGGCTCCTGACAAAGCTCGTCGGCGTGTTCTCTTTGCCCGCGTTCGCGCTTCTCGTCTTCCTGACCGGCTTCGAGATCTTGGTCGCCGTTCTGCAGGCGTACATCTTCACGATCCTCACCGCCGTGTACGTAGGCGGAGCGATTCACCCCGAACACTAAGGAGGAGAGGGATGGAGCAATTGGTCGGTATCCTCGCCGAGGTCGAGGGCAGCGTCTCGGCGATCGGCAAGGGGCTCGTCTATGGTTTGGGAGCGATCGGCCCCGGCATCGGCATCGGCTTCCTCGTCGGCAAGTCGGTCGAGGCGATGGCGAGGCAGCCGGAGGCCGCCGGCATGGTCCGGACCACGATGTTCCTCGGCATCGCGTTCGTGGAAGCGCTCGCGCTATTCGGCTTCGTGTTGTCGTTCATCATCAGCTAAGGAGGCTCGATGCTGCTGGCGATCCTGGCCCAGCAAGCCGCGGAAACCGCGGAAGAAGCACCCAATCCGATCCTGCCGGAAACAGTGGAGCTCTTGGTCGGGGGAATCGCGTTCCTGGTCGTGTTCGTGGTCCTCTGGAAGCTCGCGTTTCCGCCTCTTTCGAAGATGCTCGCCGCGCGGACCCAGAAGATCCAGGGCGATCTGGAGAAGGCCGAGGAGGCCCGCCGCGCCGCCGAGGAGGAGCTCGAGCGCTACCGCGAGCAGCTCGCCGGCGCCCGCGACGAGGCCAACCGCATCATCGAGGAGGCCCGTAGGACCGCCGACCAGCTGCGCAGGGACCTCCAGGCCAAGGCCGAGCAGGAGTCGCAGGCAACGGTCGCCCGCGCGCAGGAGGAGATCCGCTCCGAGCGCGACCGCGTGTTCCAGGAGCTGAAGGCCCAGGTCGCAGACATAGCCGTAGACCTGGCCGGCCGGGTCGTCGGGCAGAGCCTCGACGAGAAGACCCACAGGAGGCTGATCGACGACTACATCGCTCGGGTGGGCGGGAATGGGAAGACCGAGTGAGCAAGGACTCGCTCGTCCGGGGCTACGCCGAGGCGCTCTACGCGGTCGCTGAGGCCGAGGGGGCGATCCGCGACGTGGAGGACGAGCTCTTCGCCTTCGCCAAGGCGATCGAGCGCCACTCCAAACTCCGCGAGGCGCTGACCGACCCGGCGCTCCCGTCGGATCGAAAGCAGGCCGTGGTCCACGACATCCTCGGCGAGCGCACGCACCCGGTGACTCGGCGGCTCGTCGCCCTAGTGGTCGAGGCCGGACGCGCGAAGGAGATTGGCAGGATCGCCGAGCGGCTCGCGGCCGTGGCGGCGGAGCGCCGGCAGAGCCAGTTCGCCGAGGTCCGCACGGCCGTTCCTCTCTCCGATGCTCAACGCAGGAGGGTCGCCGATGCGCTGGGCAAGGCGATCGGACGGCCGATCGAGGTGAAGGTCGTCGTGGACCCGTCGGTCGTCGGCGGAGTCGTCGCCCGCATCGGGGACGAGGTCATCGACGGCTCGGTGGCTAGCCGCCTGCAGGCCGTCAAAGGGCAACTTGGGAGCGTATGAGATGGCACTGACGTTCGATCCCCAGACCATCGCCGAGGCGCTCCGCAGGAACGTCGAGAGTTGGACGCCGTCCGTTGAGCGCGAGGAGGTCGGGCGCGTCGTGGCGGCCGGTGACGGGATCGCACACGTCCAGGGACTTCCCCGAACGATGGCGAACGAGCTGCTCGAGTTCCCCGGTGGGACCCTCGGCGTGGCCTTCAACCTCGACGAGGACGAGATAGGCTGCGTCGTCCTCGGCGAGGCGTCCGAGATCGAGGAGGGCGACCCGGTCAAGCAGACCGGCCGCGTGCTCTCCGTGCCTGTCGGCGATGGGTTCCTAGGCCGCGTGGTGGACGCGCTCGGGCGACCGCTGGACGGCAAGGGGCCGATCAAAGCCGACGCAAACCGCGCGCTCGAGGTCCAGGCTCCGAACGTCGTCAACCGTCAGCCGGTGAAGGAGCCGCTCCAGACGGGGATCACGGCGATCGACGCGATGACCCCGATCGGTCGCGGCCAGCGCGAGCTGATCATCGGCGACCGCCAGACCGGCAAGACCGCGATAGCGATCGACACGATCATCGCTCAGCGCGACGACTGGGCGAGCGGCGATCCGAAGAAGCAGGTCAAGTGCATCTACGTAGCCGTCGGCCAGAAGTCGTCGACAGTCGCCGAGGTCGTCGAGGCGCTCCGCGAGAACGGGGCGCTCGAGTACACGGTGGTCGTCAATGCACCGGCGTCGGACCCGGCTCCGTTCCAGTACGTCGCGCCCTACGCGGGTGCGGCCCTGGGCGCGCACTGGATGTACGAGGGGCAGCACGCGCTGGCGATCTACGACGACCTGTCGAAGCAGGCGACGGCGTACAGGACCCTCTCGTTGCTGCTCCGGCGCCCGCCGGGTCGCGAGGCGTACCCGGGGGACGTGTTCTACCTCCACTCCCGCTTGCTCGAACGTGCGGCGAAGCTATCCGATGAGCTGGGAGGAGGTTCTCTCACCGCGTTGCCGATCATCGAGACCAAGGGCGGGGACGTGTCGGCGTACATCCCGACGAACGTGATCTCGATCACCGACGGCCAGATCTACCTCGAGCCGGAGCTCTTCTACGCCGGCGTCCGACCGGCGATCAACGTCGGCATCTCGGTGTCGCGGGTCGGCGGAAACGCGCAGATCAAGGCGATGAAGAAGGTGGCCGGACGCCTGCGCCTGGACCTCGCGCAGTACCGCGCGCTCGAGGCGTTCGCGCAGTTCGGCTCCGAGCTCGACAAGGCGTCACAGCAGCAGCTCGCTCGCGGCGCGCGCGTCGTCGAGGTGCTCAAGCAGCCCCAGTACAGGCCCGTGGCGGTAGAGCGGCAGGTCGTCCACATCCTGGCCGCGACCGGCGGGCACCTCGACGAGTACCCGGTCGAGGACGCGAAGCGGTTCGTGGAGGGGCTTGCGGAGTTCGTCGATATGCGCAAGCCCGAGGTGAGGACCGCGATCGGGGGCTCCGGCGACCTGTCCGAGGAGACGGAGGCCGCCATGAAGGCCGCGATCGAGGAATTCAAGCAGTCGTTCGTTCCGAGCTCCGCTGTTGGCGGGGCGGAGGGGGGCATCGGGAAGGCGTCGGCGCCGGACGAGGTCAAACCAGACGTCGGTTGGGAGCGGATGTCCTCGGTCGAGGAGGACGGGGGTGCGGAGGAGTAGTGGGCGCCAAGCTCCGCGTCGTCCGTCGTCGGATCCGCTCGGTCCAGTCGACGATGAAGATAACCCGGGCGATGGAGCTGATCGCCGCGTCTCGCATCGTGAAGGCCCAGCAACGCGTCCAATCGGCCCGCCCTTACGCCGAGCTGCTGACCGCGGCGATGGAGGACGTCGCCCGGCAGACCGGCTCGCTCGCGCACCCGCTACTTGAGGAGCGAGAGCAACCCGGCCGAGCCGGCGTGCTGGTGGTCACGTCGGACCGCGGGCTCGCGGGCTCCTACAACGCGAACGTGCTGAAGCGCGCCGAGGAGCTCCGGCGGCGTCTGGAAGAGCGCGGCCTGGAGCCGGTGCTCTATGTGGCGGGGAAGAAGGGCGTCTCCTACTTCCGCTTCCGCGGCGTGCCCGTCCAGGCGTCGTGGCAGGGCTTCAGCGAGGTGCCTCCGTACCCAGCCGCCGAGGAGGTCGGCCGCCGGCTGATCGCCGACTTCGCCGCGCGGGTGATCGACGAGGTGCATTGCGCGTACACGGACTTCCGTTCGGCCTTCACGTTCCGCGCGGCCGACAAGCGCTTCGTGCCGATCGCGCCCGAAGAGGTCGTTGCGCGTGAGCCGGGCCGTCCGCAGCCTGAGTACATCTTCGAGCCGGCGCCGGCGGCGATCCTCGATGAGCTGCTACCGGCATACGTCGTGACGAAGGTGTACTTCGCGCTTCTGGAGTCGGCCGCCTCCGAGAACGCGGCGCGTCAGCGGGCGATGAAGGCGGCGACCGACAACGCGGAGGCGCTCATCAAGGTCCTCACGCGGCAGATGAACCGCGCGCGGCAGGACGAGATCACGACCGAGATCATGGAGATCGTCGGCGGGGCCGAGGCTCTGGCGAAGGCATCGGGAGAGTGAGGATGGCGGAGGACGCACGCGTGAAGGGACGAGTGGTCCGGGTGATCGGTCCGGTTGTGGACGTGGAGTTCCCGCCGGCCGAGCTTCCGGAGATCCACACGGCGATCAGGGTCCACGTGACGCTCGACGACAGGACCACGACGATCACATGCGAGGTGGCTCAGCACATCGGGGACGCTACGGTGCGGGCGATCGCGCTGAAGCCGACCGACGGCCTCGTGCGCGGTGCCCCGGTAGAGAACACCGGCGGACCGATCACGGTTCCGGTGGGCGAGGGGGTGCTCGGCCACGTCTACAACGTGATAGGCGAGCCTCTGGACACGACGGCCGACGAGGTCCACCCCAGCGACCGGTGGCCGATCCATCGTGAGCCGCCTCCGTTCGAGGAGCTGGAGCCGAAACAGGTGATGCTGGAGACCGGGATCAAGGTCATCGACCTTCTCGAGCCCTACGTGCAGGGCGGCAAGATCGGGATGTTCGGAGGCGCCGGGGTCGGCAAGACCGTCATCATCCAGGAGATGATCCGCCGCCAGGCCGAGCAGCACGGCGGCGTCTCGGTGTTCGCCGGCGTCGGCGAGCGCACCCGAGAGGGCAACGACCTCTTCCTCGAGATGACCGAGTCCGGCGTCATCGAGAAGACGGCGCTGGTGTTCGGGCAGATGGACGAGCCGCCGGGCGTGCGTCTGCGCGTCGCCCTCTCGGCGCTCACGATGGCGGAGTACTTCCGCGACGTGGAGCGCAAGGACGTGCTCCTTTTCATCGACAACATCTTCCGGTTCACCCAGGCGGGCTCGGAGGTCTCGACGCTGCTCGGTCGGATGCCGTCTGCGGTCGGCTACCAGCCCACCCTCGCGGACGAGATGGGCGAGCTCCAGGAACGCATCACCTCGACGAAGGGTCGCTCGATCACGTCGCTCCAGGCCATCTACGTTCCGGCCGACGACATCACCGACCCGGCTCCGCACACTGCCTTCGCGCACCTCGACGCCACGACGGTCCTCTCCCGCGACATCGCGGCGCTCGGGATCTATCCGGCCGTCGACCCGCTCGACTCGACCTCCCGGATCCTCGACCCCCGCTACGTCGGCGAGGAGCACTACCGCGTCGCGCGGGAGGTCCAGCGCATCCTGCAGCGCTACAAGGACCTGCAGGACATCATCGCGATCCTCGGCGTCGACGAGCTGTCCGAGGAGGACAAGGTGATAGTCGGGCGGGCTCGCAAGATTCAGCGCTTCCTGTCCCAGCCTTTCTTCGTGGCGGAACAGTTCACGGGCATCCATGGCAAGTACGTGCCGATCGACGAGACGATCGAGTCGTTCCGCGCCCTCTGCGAGGGCGAGTATGACCACCTGCCCGAGCAGGCGTTCTTCCTGGTCGGGGGAATCGAGGAAGCCGTCGAGCAGGCCAAGAGCATCGAGGCCGCGGCGTAGTGAAGGTGGACGTCCACCTCGTGACCCCCGAGCGGGAGGTCTGGGCGGGTGATGCCGACATGGTCGTGGCTCGCGGGACCGAGGGCGAGGTCGGCATCCTGGCAGGTCACGCGCCAATGCTGATCCGCCTTGCGATAGGCGCTCTTCGGATCCACCGAGAGGGCAGAGCAGAGGCGGCGGTCGTGGACGGAGGGTTCCTGCACGTGACGAGCGGCGGAGCCGGCACGCGGATCGACGTTCTCGCGACGCACGCGGAGATGGCCGGGGAGATCGATCTTCGTGCCGCCCAGGCCCGCGTTGAGGAGCTCCGCCGTCGTCTCGAGGAGCAGAGAGACGCCGAGGCCGAGGCCGAGCTCGCGAAGGCCCTCGCGCGCGCTCACCTCGCAGGGGCTCCTTGAGGGAGCCCGGCGCGCCTCGCGCCTACAATCAAGCGATCGTGGACCGGTTGCTCGTTACCGGCGGAGCCCGTCTGTCCGGGACCGTTCGCATATCGGGCGCCAAGAACTCGGCGCTCAAGCTCATGGCGGCTTCGCTTCTCGCCGACGGCCGTACCCTGATCGAGAACGTCCCCCGGATCCAGGACTGCCACACGATGGCCGAGGTCGTTCAGCACCTGGGCGCGGGGGTCGCGTGGGAGAACGGCACCCTCTCCGTCGACACCTCGACCGTCGATAGCGTCGAGGCACCGTACGAGCTCGTGCGGCGGATGCGCGCGTCGATCCTCGTCCTGGGCCCGCTGCTCGCTCGCCGAGGAAAGGCCCGCGTGGCGATGCCCGGGGGCTGCAACATAGGGACCCGGACGATCGAGCTGCACGTCCATGGTCTCCAGCGCATGGGCGCGCGCTTCTCGTCGGAGCACGGCTTCCTCGTCGCCGAGACGGGTGGCCTCCGCGGCGCGGTGATCTCGCTCGACTATCCGAGCGTCGGCGCGACCGAAAACGTGATGATGGCGGCCGTCGCAGCCCGGGGGACCACCGTGATCGAGAACGCGGCCCGCGAGCCGGAGATCGAGGACCTCGCGGCCTTCCTCTCCTCGATGGGCGCGAAGATCGATGGTGCCGGCACCACGACCATCGAGATCCTAGGTGTCGCCGGCTTCTCCCCGACGAGCCACCGGGTGATCCCCGACCGGATCGAGGCCGGCACCTTTGCGATCGCCGCGTGCTCGACGGGCGGGGACCTCCTGCTCGACGGGGCGAGGGGCGACCACCTCGAGCTGGTGCTGGCCAAGCTCTCCGAGGCGGGGGCCGACATCCTCGTGACCGAGGATGGGATCAACGTGCGGATGGACGACCGTCCCCGTGCCGTGGACTTCGTGACGCTCCCTTACCCGGGGTTCGCCACGGACCTCCAACCCCAGATGATGGTCCTGCTGGCAACGGCCTCGGGCACGAGCATCGCCACCGAGAACGTCTTCGAGAGCCGCTTCATGTTCGTGGACGAGCTGAAGCGGATGGGTGCCGACATAAGGACCGAGGGACACCACGCCGTGATCCGGGGCGTCGAACGTCTGTCCGCCGCTCCCGTGCGGGCGCTCGACATCCGCGCCGGGGCAGGGATGGTCGTTGCTGCTCTTGCGGCGGACGGCGTCACCGAGGTGTCCGAGATGTACCACGTAGACCGCGGCTACGAGGACTTCGAGGCGAAGCTTTCGGCGCTTGGAGCCAGCGTGCGCCGCGAGCGCGTCCTCTCCACGGCCGGCTCGTGACTCCCGCGAGGCGGGTCGTCCTCGCGTTTGCGTTGATCCTCCTGTGCGCGCCGCCGGCGCGGGCCCACGGGGCGGGCCAGGAGTATCGCGTGCTCGTGTTCTGGGCGGATCGGGTCTCGTTCGAGCAGCTCCTTGAGACTCCGGAGATCCTCGCTCTGGCCCGCGCCGGCGGCGCAGGGCTCCTCACGTCACCCGAAACGGCCCGGCCGCTCGTAGATCGACTCGTTCAAGATCCCGCCTTCCCCGGCCTCGATGAGGACGTGGATATCTCGACGATGAGCACGGGCGGCATCGTGCTGGGGGCCAGGATAAGGCAGACGGTCGAGGCAACGCCGGGGGATCTCCTGGTGATCGTAGCCGGGGTGACGCCGTCCAAGGCGATGGAAGCTGCCAACGACCGCGTGACGGGGATCGTCGTCGCAAGGGGACACGCGGAGGACCTCTTCCCGTTGGCGGGATCGCCTCGGGCGCTCACCTCGGACTCGACGCGGCGGCCGGGGATCGTCGCGGCGGTGGACGTAGTGCCGGCGATCCTCGACCACATGGGATGGCCGATCTCCGAAGAGACCGCGGGCTCGAAGATCCGCTATACCGCGGGAGCTGCGCCGTTCGAGCTGCACGCGCGGCACCTTGCGAACATGCGCATCTGGCTCCCGGTGCAGGTCGGTGCGGGTGTGTACCTGCTAGTCGCCGGCCTCGGTTGCCTGGTGCTGTTGCTCGCGCGACGGCGCGTGCCGGGCCTGGTCGGGCGCGCGGCGACGTGGGCTCCGCTGACGGTCGGGCCGCTCGGCGCCGCTCTGCTCGCCGCAGGAGACCTTCCTTCGCTGTCCGCGGCGTGGGTCGTGCCGTTCGTCCTGCTCGTCCCGGCGGCTGTGGTTGGGGCCTCGGGCATGCTCCGACGGCGCGGTGTGCTCGCCCCGGCGGCCGCGGTCGGATCGATCGCGCTGGCGTACGTGGTCGTGGAGGCCCTCGCGGGCTTCCCGGCGGCTCTCACGCCGTTCCTCGGAGGGACGCAGCTCGACGGCGCGCGGTTCTACGGCCTGCCTAACGCATTCATCGGGCTGCTCCTCGGATCCTCGGTGTACGCGGCGACCCGTCTTCTCCCGCTATGGGGGCTCGCGCTCATCCTCGCGACCGGGCTCCTCGCCGGACTTCCCATGCTGGGGGCGAACCACGGCGCCGCGCTCACATTGTTCGCCGGCGCGGGGCTCTGGTTGGCCCTGCGCGTCCGCGGTCGCCTCGATGCGCGTGGGATCGCTATCGCGGTCGCGACGGCCGTCGTCGGGATGACCGTCGTCGTCGCGGCGCACGCACTCTCGCCGGTGCCGACCCACGGAACGCGGTTCCTCGCCGGGATCGCCGACGATCCCGGCAGCGTCTGGGGCAAGCTTGCGGACCGGCTGCTGATCGGCCTTCGGCTGATAGCGCGGAGCCCCGCCGCGGTCGTTCCGGCGCTCGGTGCGCCGGTCAGCCTCTACTTCTTGCTGCGGCCGCGAGGGATCCTGCGGGAGGCGCTCGAGGCGCACCCGGTCTGGCGCGACGCATTGCTCGCGATCCTGCTCGCCTCCGTCGTCGCCTACCTCGGCAACGACACCGGTCCGGCGGCAGCTGGCCTCGGGTTCGGGATGGGCTTAGGTGGGATGCTGTACGTCTCGATGGCGCAGGCCTCCTGGAGGATGGAGCTGTGAGCGAGCGGGCGACGCCCCCGCGGCCCGACGGTGTCTCCGGGGGGTCGCCTACTGAGCCTACGTCGGAGGCCTCGCCCGCTCCGTGGCGCTGGTACGAGGGTCTAGCCGTGTACGTGCTCGCCCTCCTCGCGTCGGTCGGGGTCGCCGTTCCCGTGGCGAGCCTGCTCGGCGGCGGCACCGGCATCGTGATGGCTTCCCTCCTGGGAGACCTCGTGGCGCTCGGGGCGCTCCTCTTCTGGCTAAACCGGTACCACAGGGGGTGGACGCGTACGATCCGGTTCCCGGCGCGCGTCGGCCCGGAGATCTGGGCCGGGATCGCCTGGGGGGTCGGCGTATACATCGCCGGGGTGTTCGTGATAGCGGCCTCGATCGTCCAGATACTCGTCAAGGTGACGGACGAGGCGGTGAGGACGCCGGATCAGCTGCCGGCCCGACTCTCGACGGCTGCGCAGGTCGTCGTCGTACTCCGCGCCGTCGTTGCGGCTCCGATAGCAGAAGAGCTCTTCTTCCGCGGCGTGCTGTTCGGAGCGTTCCGGGCCCGGCGCGCGTTCTGGCCGAGCGCGCTCTGGTCCTCGCTCGTCTTCGGTCTGGTTCACGCGTACCCAGGCTCCTGGCAAGGGATGGTGGCACTGATGGCCACACTGGGCGTCGTCGGGCTGTTCCTCTGCGTGCTCTACGAGCGTCGCGGGAACCTCGTCGCGAACGTCGTCGCGCACGCGACCTTCAACGTTGTGGGGCTCGCGGTGCTCACCTGGGCGGGTTGAGCGGTGCCGAGGTTCCCGAGCGACGAGTGGTTCGAGGAGTTCGGGGAGAGGATCAACGCCTCCGTCGAGTATCGCGAGGCGGCGGCGACGTGGGAGGGGGACGTCGCGTTCCTGATCGAGGCCGAGCCGGACCACAACCATCCTCGGGACGTGTGGGGCTGGCTCGACCTCTGGCACGGAGAGTGCCGAGATGCGCGGTTGATCGACGGAGAGCGGGGCGAGCGCGCCGCCTACGCGATCTCGGCTCCCTACTCCCGCTGGAAGGACGTGATCCGCGGAGAGCTGGATCCGATCAAGGGGATGATGCAGGGCAAGCTCAAGCTCCGCGGCGACCTCTCGATGATCATCCGTTACGTCCGCGCCGCCAACGAGCTCGTGCACCTCACGCAGAAGGTCGCCACAGAGTTCCCAGACGAGGCCGGGGCGTGAGGGCGGTCGTCTTCCGCGACGTCGGTCGCATCGAGGTGGCCGATGTCCCCGACCCATCCGTCGAGGAACCCGACGACGCAGTGGTGCGAGTGTCGACCTCGGCCATCTGCGGTAGTGACCTGCACTTCCTGCACGGGAAGGCGCCCATCGATCCGGGACAGACGATCGGCCACGAGGCCGTTGGGGTCGTGGAGTCCGTAGGGGCGTCGGTGAGGCGGTTCGCCCCCGGAGACCGGGTGGTCGTCTCCTTCGTGATCGCGTGCGGCGTGTGCTGGTTCTGCAGCCATGGGCAGACCCAGCTCTGCGAGGACTTCCGCAACCTCGGCGCCGGGGCCTTCGGAGGCGATCTCGGGGGCGCGCAGGCCGAGCTCGTTCGGGTCCCTCGGGCCGACGTGAACCTCCTTCGGCTCCCCGATGAGATCGACGACGAGCGCGCGGTTTTCGTCGGAGACGTCGGAACGACCGCGTACTACGGCGCCGCGACGGCCGGCATCAACAGGGGCGACACGGTGGCCGTCATCGGCGTGGGGCCGGTCGGCTTCGTCGCGGTCGGGGCGGCCCGGCTCCTGGGCGCGGGGAAGGTGCTCGCGCTCGATCGGGAGCCGGACCGGCTGGCGCTCGCCGAAGCGGCCGGAGCCGAGACCGTGAACGTGGCCGAGCGGAACGCGCAGGCGGCGGTCCACGAGGCGACCGAGGGTCGCGGTGCCGACGTCGTAATAGAGGCGGTCGGCCAACCGGCGGCGTTCGAGACCGCCGTGGATATCGTCAGGCGCGGCGGGACGGTGGCTGTCGTCGGGATGTACGCGGGCGAGACCGTTCCCGTGCAGCTCGGCGTCTACTGGGCCAGGGCCCTTGACCTTCGGTTCGCCGGGATCTGCCCGGTCCACGGATGGTGGGAGCGCGCGCTGAACGAGATAGTGGCCGGGCGGCTCGACCCGCGGCCGGTCGTCTCCCATCGCCTCCCTCTCGAGGAGGCACCGCTCGGCTACGAGCTGTTCGACGCCCGGGAGGCTACGAAGGTGCTGCTACTGCCGTGAGCGTCGAGTACGCGGACGCCTACCCGAACGGCCTCGCGACGATCGTCGGGGGGGCTGATCGAGTCGAACCTGGCCAGGGACCCTGAACGACGCTCGCTGCTCCGACCGGCCCGGATCGGCCTCGCGGCGCCGGACGCCGACGTCTCTATCACCGTCACGATCGACCGGCGGCGAGTTCGCATCGCGAACGGGATCGGGGTGCGAACGCTTCACCTCCTCTTCCGAGCGGACTCCGCCACCCTGGTTGAACTCTCGCGGGCGCCCTTCGGTTCGGCTTCCCCGACCCGCTCTTGGGGGACGGCCGGCACGTGCTGGGAGAGCTGCTCCGCCGGAAGCTACGCGTGGAGGGCCAGTTCCGCCACCCGCGGCGTCTCGCGCGCTTCGCCAAGCTCCTGTCGGCGAACTGAGGGATCGCGCCGGGTAGGCTCCCCAACGTGGACCAGGATCTGCTCGATCGCATACTTGCCGGCGACGCCCGGGCCGTCGCCCAGGCCATCTCGATGGTGGAGAACGGCGTCCCCGAGCTGGAGCAGCTGTCCAGGTCGCTGTTCCCCCACACTGGCCGCGCTTACACGATCGGCCTGACCGGAGCACCGGGCGTGGGCAAGTCGAGCATCGCCCGCGAGCTCGTCCGGCTCGCGCGGGCGGAAGGACGGTCGGTGGGCGTCCTGGCGATCGATCCCACGTCGCCCTTCTCCGGCGGCGCGTTGCTCGGCGACCGCGTTCGGATGCAGGAGCACGCCACCGACCCCGGCGTCTTCATCCGCTCGATGGCGACGCGAGGCCACCTGGGGGGGATGGCGCTCGCCGCGCCCGAGGCTGTGCGGATACTCGACGCGTCGGCAAAGGACTTCGTGATCGTTGAGACCGTGGGCGTGGGGCAGTCCGAGGTCGAGGTCGCCGCGGCCACGGACACCACCCTCGTGGTGGTCGCCCCCGGCTGGGGAGACGCCGTCCAGGCGGCGAAGGCCGGGATACTCGAGGTCGCCGACGTATTCGTCGTGAACAAGGCCGACAGGGCGGGCGCCGACGAGACGGTTCGAGACCTGGAGCAGATGCTGCGGAGCGGCCCGGAGCTCGCCTGGACCCCTCCCGTCCTGCTTACCGCGGCGGCCGCGGGGGAGGGCACCGAGCCCCTACGGGCGGCGATCGCCCGTCACAGAGAGCACCTGGAAACGACGGGGAAGCTGGAGACGGCACGATGCGCGCGGCTGCTTCGCGAGGTCGAGACGCTCGCCGCCGAGCGGTTGCGAGGCAGGATCGCCGGCGCCCTTGCCGCGGCGGCCGATGTCGCGGAGGACCTCGCGACGCGGAAAACCGATCCCTACGCCGCGGCTGCGAACCTGGTCGAGCGCGTCCTCGCCGACTGATCCGCGACCTGCCCGGGGCCGAACCTCTCCCGGAGCGAACCTCTCCGAGCGCTGCCGACAGTTGCATATGTTCTCAGTTGCAGTCTTGTGCGAGAATTCGGTAGCATCCCGTGGTCGCAGGGGGTCATCGGCGTCGCGGGGGGAGGATCGACGTGAGGGCGGTCATCGGCGCGGCCGAGCAAGGGGTCGGTTTCGGGCTCCTCGTTACGGCGTTCTGGTTCGGGTTCCGCCACGGGATCGACTGGGACCACATAGCGGCCATCACCGACATCACGAGCTCCCAGGAAGAGCGCAGACAGGCTATCGTCTTCGGCACCCTCTACGCGATCGGGCACGCCCTCGTAGTACTCGTTCTCGGCGTGCTGGCCATCATCGCGGGAGACTTCATCCCCGAGAGGCTCGACGAATCGATGACCCGCGTCGTCGGGGCGACGCTCGTTCTCCTTGGCGTCTACGTCTTCTACTCGCTTATCAAGCACGGGCGCGAATTCCGCCTGCGGAGCCGGTGGATGCTCGTGTTCTCGGGAGTACGGAGAGGCGTGCACTGGGTCAAGGCCAAGGCGGCGCGGAACGGCGTGATGGCGATGACGACCGAGGCCGCCGACGTTCCGGTCTCGGACTGGCACCACGGACACCACGGGCGGCCGGGTCACCATCACCACGATCCGGGCGGTCAGCACGACGCGTTCATGAACTACGCGAAGGGAACGGCGTTCGCCGTCGGCATGATCCACGGCGTCGGAGCCGAGACGCCCACACAGGTGCTGATCTTCCTCACGGCCGCCGGCGCCGGAGGGCGCCTCGTCGGCATCGCCGTGCTCGTTTCGTTCATCGTCGGACTCGTGACCTCGAACTCGATCATCACGCTCGGCTCGGCCGTGGGGTTCCTGAAGGCGTCGGAGAACTTCGCGATCTACGCGGGTGTGGCGATCCTCACCGCCGTGGTCAG
The DNA here is from genome assembly GCA_035288045.1 of Actinomycetota bacterium. GTDB lineage: Bacteria > Actinomycetota > UBA4738 > UBA4738 > HRBIN12 > DATEBA01. The sequence goes on along the minus strand of DATEBA010000046.1, from coordinate 33,144 downwards.
CCTCGTGATCGGGACGCTCTTCATACTGGGCAAGGAGACCGTCCTGCCGGCGCTGTTCGGCGGGTAGGCTGCCTAGTTCTGGCAGTCCGCGCAGAGTCCCGAGATGGCGAAGTGCGTGAGGTCGGGGGCGAAGCGGTGATGTCGGTGGATCAGGTCCTCCAGCGCCTGGGCTTCCGCGATCGAGAGGTCGTCGTCGGCGCCGCAGCTCGTGCAGATGAGGTGCACGTGGCCCGCCTCCTCTGCCCGGTGGTACTCCGCGCCGCCCTCCAGATGCGCGTGGGACAGGACGCCCACCTCTTCCAGGAGCGAGAGCGTCCGGTAGACCGTCGAGGTGTTCACGCCCGGCATGTCGGCCTGAACCCTCCGCGAGATCGCGCCGGGGGAGATGTGCCCGCTGGTCCGCATCACCTCGGCGACGATGGCCCTGCGCTGGGGAGTCATTCGCAGGCCGCGCCCGCGGAGGAGCTCCATGACCTCGGCGGTCGTCGGCACCTGCTGGATCGCCACTCGCCGAGTGTAGCAAAGGGTTGCAGGTGCAAACGCGGGACGCGACCGCGCGCCGCCGGGGTTCTGGCGCCGGGGTTCTGGAAAGATAGTGCGTCGCGAGAGGAGGCGCGTGGGAGACTTCGTCCGGCTCGAGGTGGAGGAGAGCGTCGCCACCGTCCGCCTGGATCGTCCGCCGGCCAACGCCATCGGCCGCCGGATGTCGGAGGAGCTCGCGGCCGCGATAGCGGAGGCCGCCGACCGCGACGACGTGGGTGCCCTCGTCGTCTGGGGGGGTCCGAAGATCTTCGCCGCCGGCGCCGATATCAAGGCGATGGTCGGCTACGGCCCGGATGAGATCCGGCCGGACGTCTCGGCGCTGGGTGATGCCTGCGAGGCGCTCGAGGCCCTGCCGAAGGTGACGATCGCGGCGGTCAACGGGTACGCGCTGGGCGGTGGGTGCGAGGTCGCGCTGGCCTGCGACCTCCGCTACGCGGCCGCGGACGCCAGGATCGGGGAGCCCGAGATCAAGCTCGGCGTGATCCCCGGCGCCGGCGGGACGCAGCGCCTGCCGCGACTTGTTGGGCTCTCGCGGGCCAAGGACATCGTCTACTCCGGGCGGCACCTGGAGGCCGCTGAGGCGAGCGAGGTCGGCCTGTTCGATCGGGTCGTTGCCCCCGAGGACGTTTACCCTACCGCCGTGGCCGACGCCCGGCGGTACGCTTCGGGTCCGAGGCGCGCGCTCGCGGCCGCCAAGCGCGCTCTTCAGGTCGCCCTGGCAGGCGACGCGGCGGCGGGGCTGCGGTTCGAGCGCGACGCCTTCTGCGAGCTGTTCGCGACCTACGATCAGGAAGAGGGGATGCGCGCCTTCGTCGAGAAGCGGGAGCCGAGGTTCGAAGGCAGGTGAGGACGTGAAGGTGAGGCAGGCGACCCCCGAGGACCTCCCGGCCCTCGTGGTGCTTTTCCAGGAGCTCGAACGCATGCAGCGGGACTGGCGCGTGTTCACCCCGCGGCCGGGCTTCTACGACGAGGTGGGAGAGAAGTACCGCGCCGCGATGGCGGCTCGGGGAGACGCCGTCGTCCTGGTAGCCGAGGACGAGGGCGAGGTGGTCGGCATGGCCTACGGGGAGGTCAGGGTCCCGTCCCGCTTCTCAGATGAACGGGCCCTCGAGATCTCCGGAGTGGTTGTCCGGGGAGGCTACCGGGGCAAGGGCGTCGGGCGCGAGCTGGTCCGAGAGGCCGCCCGGTTCGCTACCGAGCACGAGATCACGTGGGTCGAGCTAAAGACCTTCGCCCCCAACCGGGGCGCCATGGAGTTTTGGGAGCGACTGGGCTTCACGCCCCGGGTGGTCCAGCTCACCTCGGCGACCGACGCGCTCGTCGCGCGGCTCGACTCCGACGAGGGGCCGCGGGAATGAACCGGCATCCCTCCCGGTTCGAATAGGGCACGAGGGGCTCCTGAGGGAGCCGCCCGAGCGCGCTGAAGGGAGGGAGCAGCGTGGCCCAGGACACCGGATACCGGGGCGCTCGCGTGGCGGCGCTCCCCAGGCCCAACCGGACATACCCGTCGGGACGAGTGTGCGCGGCCCCCGGCTGTGGGACGAAGCTCTCCCGGTACAACAAGTGGCAGTACTGCTGGCAGCACGAACCGGTGCACGCGTACGTCCCGCGAGGCAAGCGCAAGCGCCGCGCCGCGTAGCGGAGTCGACCGGCGGTCACGTAGCACTCCTCAGAAGGCCTGCCCCGCATCGGAACTACGTACGTAGCTCGTGCCAGGCCTTCGTAAAGCTCCGGGGTGTCCGTACCGACAATCCAAACGACCGCTCCCCCCGGAGCGTACGAACCGGATGCCTGACGACCTGCGCGAGCCTCCCTCGATGCGGAAGGCGGGCTGCCCGTACTGCGAGCGCGTCGTGCTCGTGTACGAGGACCCGCCCCGATGTCCCCTCTGCGCGTGCCCGCTCGACGAGGATCGCATGATGCCCTTCGCGTTCCCGGTCGATCGCCCGGCCGAGGGCGAGGCGAGCTAGACGAGCACCGCCGGCCGGAACCCCCGCACCGAGCTAACGAGCGCGATCTCCTCGACCTCCCGCAGCTCGTCTACGGAGATCCGCCGCTCGGCCAGGCTGCCGTCGGCGATCATCTCCGCTCTACCGGTCCCGGGCAGGAGTCCGCAATCGAGCGCCGGGGTCCACCATCTCCCGCCGAGCCTCGCCGCCACGTTGGCGATCGTAGACTCGGTCACCTCGCCCCTCGTGTTGACGAGCAGCACGTCGTCGGCGTCCGGATGGCGCGCCAGTGCCTCCTCGTAGAGCTTGCGGCGTGTCGTCTTGTGGAACAGCAGCGCGTCCCAGGGGTCGACCGCCCGGTCGTCGATCGCCACCCGCAGCGGTCCGATCGGCGCCTGCGGCGCGGGGGACAGGCTCACCTCGAGCGTTCCGTCGCGGGCCAGCGTGACGCGGAGGCGTGCCGGCCCGTCCTGCCACCCGGCCACCGCCTTCTCCATAGTCTCCCGGACGGAGCGCGCGTCGAAGCGGAAGCCGAAGTAGCTGGCGGACGCCCCCATACGCGTGAGGTGCAGGTCGCGGTGACGGAAGCCGTCTTCGGGGTCGTGCCTGATGGTCTCGAGCAGCTCGAAGGACGGTCGGCGCAAGGCCAGCACACGCGCCTTGGTGAGCGCCTCCTCGTACTCGGCGGTCGCGTCGGAGCCGTAGGTGATCCCCCCACCCGTGCCGTACTCGGCCGTTCCCGCCTCGGTATCCAGAACGACGGTGCGGATCGCCACGTTGAACTCCGCGGAAGGCCCGTCGGCACCCGGCGGGGCGAGGAAACCGACCGCGCCGCAGTACACGCCCCGAGGCGAGTCCTCGAGCCCGGCGATGAGCTCCATCGTCCGGATCTTCGGCGCCCCGGTGACCGAGCCGCTCGGGAAGAGCGCGCGGAAGACCTCGGGCAGGCCGACCCCTGAAGGGAGCCTCGCGACGATCGTCGAAGTCAGCTGCCACACGGTCTCGTACCGCTCGGGAGTGAACATCTCCGGAACGCGGACGGAGCCGGGCACGGCGATCCGCCCGAGGTCGTTGCGGAGGAGGTCCACGATCATCGCGTTCTCTGCCCGGTCCTTCGATGACGCGACCAGCGAGGCCGCGGCGCGCTCGTCCTCCTCCGAGAACCGTCCTCGTGGGCTGGTTCCCTTCATCGGCCGGGTCGCGATCCGGTCGCCGTCGATCCGGAAGAACAGCTCCGGCGACGCCGAGAGCACCCTGTAGCGACCCAGGTTGAGGTAGGCGGAGTACGCGCCGCGCTGCGCGAGAGACACGTCCCTGTAGAGGCCCCGCTCGTCGCCGACGATCCGGGCGCGCATGCGCATCGTGTGGTTGACCTGGTACGTCTGGCCCTCGGCGATCAGTTCCCGGATCCGCCCGACGGCCGCCCCGTACTCCTCGCGCGACGCCGACGGGCTCCAGGCGGGATGCCCGGGTCCCGGCTCGTCCGGCTCGGCAAGGGTCGCGGGCTCTCGACGTTCGAAGATCGCGAACCAAGCGAGCGGGAGAGCCTCGAACGGGTCGCCCGGCTCACGGGTGCGGACGACCAGTGCGGGGTCGAGGCCGGGCGCTGCCTCGTACGCGACGAAGCCGCCGACCCACAGACCGCGAGCCGCTGCCGCCCGGGCGGCCTCAAGGCAGCCCACAACCTCGTCGGGTCTCCGCGCCTCGACCACGCCGGCCGGGACAGCGAGCCTGAACGAGGCGCCACCGGGCGTGAGGTCGTCGAAGCGGGCTTCGATCACCGCGACTCCATGACCCGACCATGGTGGCAGGTCGGCGCTTAGGGGGCACTTCCGGCAGGGCCGGGGAGCCGTGCTAGCCTCGGGCGCGATGGGCGCCCGGGTGCTGGTCGCGATGTCAGGTGGCGTGGATTCCTCGGTCGCCGCCTGCCTGCTCCACGAGCGCGGATACCAGGTCGTCGGTTGCCACATGAAGCTCGTCCATCTCGCCGGTGGGAGCGTCGATCACGGCTGCTGCGGGCCACGGGCGAGAGCCGACGCGGGGGAGGTCGCGCGGATCACCGGCTTCCCCTTCGAGGTCGTGGACATGACCGACGCGTTCGAGGAGACGGTGCTCGACGACTTCTTCTCCGAACACGAGGCGGGGCGGACGCCGAACCCCTGCGTCCGATGCAACGAGCACGTGAAGTTCGGGGCCTTCCTCGAGCGTGCGGAGCAGGTCGGGGCCGACCTCGTCGCGACCGGCCATTACGTACGAGCGGAGCGGGACGCGGCCGGGGGTTGGCACCTCTACCGGGGTGCCGATGCCGCCAAGGACCAGTCCTACATGCTCCACACCCTGGGTCAGGAGGAGCTCGCGCGTTCGCTGTTCCCCGTCGGCTCGCTGTCGAAGTCGGAGACGCGCCGGCACGCCGAGCGCCTCGGTCTGCCGGTGGCGCGCAAGCCTGACTCGCAGGACGTGTGCTTCGTACCGGACGGAGACCACGCCGCCTTCCTCGAGGCGTTCGTCCCGCGCCTGGTGCGCGAGGGCGAGGTCGTCGACCCGGAGGGGCGGGTGGTCGGGACGCACCGTGGCGCGTTCCGCTTCACGATCGGACAGCGGCGCGGGCTCGGGGTCTCGACCAGTGAGCGGAGCTACGTCGTGGACGTCGATCAAGCTGCCAACCGCGTGGTCGTAGGACCGGAGCGGCTGCTCGCGCGCCGCGGGCTGCTGGCCGATCGCGTGACGTGGGTAGCCGGGCGGCCGCCCGACGGCGGGCCGTGCGAGTGCAGCGTGAGGATCCGGTACCGAGGCGATGACGTCCCTGCCGTGGTCGAGCCCGACGGCGAAAGCGCGCGGGTCGAGTTCAGGTCGCCGCAGCGCGCGGTCGCGCCGGGGCAGAGCGTGGTCTTCTACCGCGACGACGAGCTGCTCGGCGGCGGGCGCATCGTCGAGGCCCTTCGCTGAGATTTGCCCGTCTGACCCGTGTCGGGATAGCCTCCTGCCAATCGGTCTGAAGGAGGGGGGATATGGCCGAGCATCCGAACGTGGAGGCGACCCGAAAGGCGCTCGAGGCGTTCATGAAGGGCGACGTTCAAACGCTGGCGTCGATGATCGCCGAGGACGCCGTGTGGCACATACCGGGGAAGAACCGGTTCTCGGGAGACTTCCGCGGACGCGACGCGATCATGGCTCGGTTCCAGCAGATCGCGGAGGCCGGCCTGAAGGTCTCGATGGAGGAGATCCACGACATCGTCGGCAACGACGAGCACGTCGTCGCACTCGTCACCCTCGGGGCGGAGGGCCCAGACGGCTCTGCACGGTCGCGGTCAGTGCAGGTCTACCACGTGTCCGGAGGGCAAGCGACCGAGTTCTGGGGATACAACGAGAATCAAGAGGGGATCGACGCCCTCTTCGGCAGCTAGACGCCCGAGGCGCGGCCCCGGAGCCCCGCCGGCCGGGAGGCCGGTGGGGCTCCGCTATCATCGGGACGCCCGAAGGGAGGTCGCGTGCGGCTGCTCAAGCGCAAGCCCCGGAGCTTCGACGTGCAGGTGCACGACGTGCTCCTTCGGATCACCGTGTCTCCCGACCTGGAGGAGGAGTCCCGCGCGGCCGCGCTCTCGTTCTGGGAGCAGATCCAGTCGTGGTCGCTCCAGCATCCGGAGTTCCGAACGAGCAAGAGCGTCCTTCAAGTCCCGCAGGGCGCGCCGGACATAGTGCGTGAGATGGTCGGCTCGGCCGCCGCGGCCGGGGTGGGCCCGACGTTCACGGTGAAGGGAGCCCTGGCCGACCTGGTCGGCAGGTTCCTGGCCACCCAGGTCCCCGAGCTCACGGTTGCGGTCGACGGCTCCTTCTTCATCGTCACGAGGAAGCGCATGAAGCTCACGGTGCACCGGCCGGACAGCGGGTCGCCGCTGTCCATCGTGGTCGACCCCCGGCGGGAGGGCGTGGGTGTGGCGACCACGCTGGGCGCCCGCCGAGCCCCGGGCGCCGACGGATGGGCGGTCCTCGCTACCTCGACGATGCTCGCCGAGGCCGCGACGGCCGGGCTCCAGGCGCTCCTGCCCAAGCCCGACGGGTTTCGCTCCGCGCTCGCGTACCTGCAGAAGGTGCCGGGCGTGCTGGGAGGGCTGGTGGTGTCGGGCGAGCGGATCGGCGTGGCCGGCGGCGTGGAGATAGCAGCGTAGGGATGGCCGGCCAGCGCGAGCGCGCGGAGGCCAAGGTCCGCGTCGAGGAGCTCCGCGAGCTGATCAATCATCACTCGTACCGCTACCACGTCCTCGACGAGCCGGAGATCGCCGATGCGGACTACGACGAGCTCGTCCGGGAGCTCGCCACGCTCGAGGAGCGGTTCCCCGAGCTCATCACCCCCGACAGTCCGACCCAGCGGGTGGGGGCCGTACCCGCGGACCTGTTCGCCCCAATCGAGCACCGCGCGCAGATGCTTTCGCTCGACAACGCCTTCTCCGCTGAGGAGCTCGAGGCGTGGTTCGCGCGCGTCGAAAAGACGCTGGGCGCAGGCGCGAACTACGCCTGCGAGCTGAAGATCGACGGCGTCGCGGTCGCTCTCACCTACGAGGACGGGGTGTACGTGCAGGGCGCCACTCGCGGCGACGGTTCCGTTGGCGAGGACATAACGTCGAACGTCCGCACGGTGCGGTCCATCCCCCAGCGCCTGTGGACGAAGGAGCCGCCGAAGCTGCTGGAGGTCCGCGGCGAGATATATCTGCCCGTCAAGGCGTTCGAGCGGTTGAATGAGGAGCTCACGCGCGCGGGACAACGGCCTTTCGCAAACCCGCGGAACGCGGCCGCCGGGAGCCTCCGCCAGAAGGACCCGAGGGTGACCGCGTCTCGGCCGCTGTCCTTCTTCTGCCACAGCTTCGGCTACGCAGACGGGGTCCGGTTCCGGTCGCACTCGGAGTTCCTGGAGTGGTGCCCCGAGGCCGGGCTGCCGGTCGCCCCGACCACCGAGGTCTTCGAGGACTCGAACGGCGTTCTCGACTACACGGAGAGGTGGCGGGAGCGGCGCCACAGCGTCGACTGGGAGATCGACGGGGTGGCCGTGAAGGTCGACCTGATCGCCGACCAGGAGGAGCTCGGAGCGACGAGCCACGCTCCGCGCTGGGCGATCGCGTTCAAGTTCCCGCCGGAGGAGCGCACGACGCGTCTCCGCAGGATCGAGGTGCACGTCGGCAGGACCGGGAAGGTGACGCCCTTCGCCTGGCTCGAGCCGGTGTTCGTGGGCGGCGTGACGGTGACGACCGCTACGCTGCACAACGAGGACGAGGTGCGCCGCAAGGACGTCCGGGACGGCGACACCGTGGTGGTGCGGCGGGCGGGGGATGTGATCCCCGAGGTGGTCGGGCCCGTCGTGTCGAAGCGGCCGAAGAGCGCGCGGCGCTGGAGGATGCCGAAGCGATGCCCCGCGTGCGGCACGGAGCTCGTGCGTGCCGAAGGCGAGGCGGATCATCGGTGCCCGAACAAACGAGGCTGCCCGATGCAGCAGGAGGAGTGGCTGGTCCATTTCGCCGCGCGCGGGGCGATGGACATCGAACACCTCGGCTACAAGACGGGGATCCTGCTGCGAGACAAGGGTTGGGTGAACGACCCCGCAGACATCTACACGCTGACCGCCGATCAGTTGGTCGAGCTTCCCGGGTTCAAGGAGAGGTCGGTCGGGAACCTGCTGGGGGCGATCGGGGCTTCGAAGGACCGGCCGATCTGGCGGCTGCTCGTCGGCCTCAACATCCGCCACGTGGGCTCCCACGTGGCGCAGGTGCTCGCTCGGGCCTTCGGCTCGATCGACGCGATCGCCGCGGCGTCGGTCGAGGAGATAGACGCCGTCGAGGAGATCGGCCCCGAGATCGCGCAGAGCGTGCACGTCTGGTTCCAGGACGATGTGAACCGCTCACTCGTCCAGAGGCTCCGTGAGGCGGGCGTCCGCATGGCGGACGAGCCCGCGAAGGTGACTGCGGGTGGCGCGCTGTCGGGAAAGACCATCGTGCTCACGGGCGGGATGAAGGCGATGAGCCGCGACGAGGCGACGCGGCGGGCGCAGGAGGCAGGCGCCCGAGTGGCGTCGTCAGTGTCGAAGAACACCGACTTCGTGGTTGCCGGCGAGAACCCGGGCTCGAAGTACGAAAGGGCCCTGCAGGTCGGCGTGGAGATCGTCGACGAGGAGGAGTTCCTGAGGCGCCTGGAGGGCTGACCGCCTGTCCCGATCGTGGCGGGTCCAAGGGGCCGGACCTATGGGGGCGCGCTCCCGCTATAGTCCGCGCGACCGAAGGGGGTATGGATGGCGACGGTGATCGACGGGAACGCGCTCGCGGCGAGGCTCGGCGAAACCGTGCACGAGGAGCTTGAGGCGGCTCGCGCATCGGGCGCCGAGCCGGGTCTCACGGCGGTGCTCGTTGGATCGGATCCCGCGGCCGGGGCCTACGAGCGGCAGATCGGCCGGCTGGCAGAGCGGCTCGGCTGCCCCTACACCTGCGAGCGCATGGACGATGGTGCCCCCGTCGACGACGTGCTGGCGACGATCCGGAGGCTGAACGACGACCCGGCGGTCACGGGGATCCTAGTGCTCCGTCCGCTGCCGTCGGGGATCGAGGAGGAGCTCCTGAACGACGCGCTCGATCCGGACAAGGACGTGGAGGCCGTCCACCCGAAGAACGCCGGGCTCCTTGTTCAGAGCCGTCCGCGGTTCGTGCCGTCGACCGCCGCCGCTTGCTTCCACATCCTCGACGAGCACGCCCAATCCACCGAACGAGATCCCTCGGAGCTCTTCCAGGGCAAGACCCTGGTCGTCGTGGGCCGGTCAATCAGCGTGGGGAAGCCGGCGGTCGCGCTCGGGCTCCAGCGGAACGCCACCGTCGTGACGTGCCACAGCCTGACGGCCAAGGCGGGCAAGCTAGCGGATTTCACGCGGCTCGCCGACATCCTGATCGTGGCGGCCGGCAGGGCCGGACTGGTCGACGGCGACATGGTCCGTGAGGGCGTGATCGTGATCGACGTGGGGATGAACGGCGAGAAGGACGAGGAGACCGGCAAGTGGCGCTTCGTCGGCGACGTCGACTTCGAGTCGGTCGCCGCGAAGGCCGAGGCGATCACGCCCGTTCCGGGCGGCGTCGGACCCGTTACGGACGTCTGGCTGATCCGCAACGCCGTCACCTCGGCCGTGACGGCGGCAAGGCCCCGGGTCTCGTCGTGACGTACTCGATCGTCGCGAGGGACCCCGAAACAGGAGAGCTAGGTGGCGCCGTGCAATCCCACTGGTTCGCTGCGGGAAACGGCGTGATCTGGGCCGAGCCCGGGGTAGGCGTCGTGGCGACCCAGGCCCTCCTGGATGAGAGCTACGGACCGCTTGGCCTGGATCTCATGCGCGGCGGCAAGACCGCGGAGGAGTCGCTTCGCGCGCTCGTCGAGGTCGACGGCGGGCGCGACGATAGGCAGGCCGCGATGATCGACGCACGGGGGCGCGTCGCCGCGCACACGGGCGCCAAGTGCCTGCACGCGGCGGGGCACCGGACCGGCGACGGCTTCTCCTGCCAGGCGAACATGATGCTGAACGACACCGTTTGGGAGGCCATGCACGACGCGTTCACCTCGACGCCGGGCGACCTGGTCCACCGCCTGCTCGCGGCGCTCGACGCGGCGGAGGCCGAGGGCGGCGACATCCGCGGCAGGCAGGCGGCCGGCATCCTCGTCGTGAGGGCGGAGCCGACGGGGCAGCGGTGGCGCGACCGCGTGATCGACGTGCGGGTTGACGATCACCCGGAGCCGCTGGCAGAGCTCCGTCGGCTAGTGGAGCTGAAGCTCGCGTACGACCTCATGGAGCGGGCCGACCAGCTCGAGCTGGCCGGCGATCTGGACGGAGCGGTCGCCGAATACCGGGCTGCCCTGGCCACCCACGGCGACGTCCCCGAGATAGCTTTCTGGGGGGCGATCACGCTCGCGAAGGGCGGCGCCACCGAGGAGGCGCGAGACCTGCTTTCCGGGCTCTCGCACCCAGGCTGGGCGGAGCTCCTCCGGCGGATGGTGGCCGACGGCTCGCTCGACCCACCGGTCGGGAAGCTGCTCGGCTCGGGCTAGACTGGCCGCCGTGCCGGTCGAGATCGACATCGAACACGTCGCGCGGCTCGCGCGCCTAGACCTCGCCGACGAGGAGAAGGAGCGCCTGAAGGCGCAACTCGGGCTGATCCTCGAGCACGCCGCCAAGGTAGGGGAGGTCGCCGCCGCGGAGGTGCCGCCCACCGCGTACGCGGTCCCACGGTCCAACGTCTTCCGGCCCGACGTCCCCGAGCCGACGCTCCCGCACGCGGAGGCGATGGCGAACGCGCCGGAGGCCGAGGACGAGCGCTTCAAGGCTCCGCGTATCGTGGAGATGGAGTGACGGAGCTCTGCGACCTCTTGGCTTCCGACCTCTCAGCCATGATGCGGGCGGGGGAGGCCTCCGCGGTCGAGGTCGTCGGGTCCTGCCTGGGCAGGATCGAGGCCGTCGACGGCCGCGTGAAGGCGTTCCTAACGCTCACCCCCGAGGTCGCGCGCGAGCGCGCGGAGGCGCTCGACGAGCACCGGGGCAACGGAGCCCCGCAGTCGCCGGTCGCCGGCGTCCCGATCGCGGTCAAGGACGTGCTCACCACCCAGGGCATCCGAACGACGTGCGGCTCGCGGATCCTCGAGACCTACGTCCCGCCGTACGACGCGACGGCCTGGGTACGGGCCTCCGGCGACGGCGCCGTCCTGGTCGGCAAGACCAACTGCGACGAGTTCGCCATGGGCTCCTCGAACGAGAACTCCGCGTTCGGGCCCGTCCACAACCCGTGGGATCTCGACCGTGTGCCCGGCGGCTCGTCCGGCGGCTCAGCGGCGGCCGTCGCGGCCGGCGAGGCGATCTGGGCCCTGGGCACCGACACCGGCGGCTCGGTCCGCCAGCCGGCGTCGCTCTGCGGCGTCGTCGGGCTGAAGCCCACCTACGGGCTGGTCAGCCGGTACGGCCTGATCGCCTTCGCGTCGTCGCTGGACACGGTCGGGACGTTCACGCGCAGCGTCCGCGACGCGGCGTCCCTGCTCTCCTCGATCGCGGGGAAGGACGATCGCGACGCGACGAGCCTCGACACGCCCTATCGCGACTACTCTGAGGGGATCGAGCAGGAGATCACCGGTCTGCGGATCGGGGTCGTGAGGGAGACCTTCGGCGAGGGCGTCGAGCCGGCCGTCGCGGCCCGGGTTCGAGAGGCGATCGACAGGCTTGCGGGGCTGGAGGCGAGCATCGAAGAGATCTCGCTCCCGCACGCGGACTACGCGCTCTCCGCCTACTACCTGATCGCCCCCTCCGAGGCGTCTTCCAACCTCGCGCGCTACGACGGGATGCGCTACGGCCTCCGCGTCGACGGGAAACACTCGGTGGAGATGATGATGAAGACTCGCGGCGCGGGATTCGGCCCCGAGGTGAAGCGGCGCATCATGCTCGGCACCTACGCTCTTTCCGCCGGCTACTTCGAGGCCTTCTACGGGCAGGCGCAGAAGGTGCGGACGCTGATCATCCGGGACTACGAGGCGGCGTTCGCGCGCTTCGACGTGCTGGTGTCGCCCACCTCGCCGACGACCGCCTTCCGGATCGGAGAGCGGGTGGACGACCCGCTCGCGATGTACCTCTCCGACGTCTTCACGATCCCGGCCAATCTCGCGGGAGTGCCGGCGATCTCGATCCCGTGCGGGCTCGACGAAGCGGGCCTGCCGGTCGGCTTTCAGATCACCGCGAAGGTGCTGGACGAGCCGACGCTCCTCCGCGTCGCACACGCCCTCGAGCAGGCGCTGGCGTTCTCGGCCAGGCCGCCGCTCCTCGAGGCGCTCACGCCCAATTGATCGCCACGACCGCGCGGCGGTCGGCGAAACCCTTCAGCTCTACCTCGCGAGGTTCGGACACGGCGACTCCCTCGACGCCCTCGACGGTCTCGAGGCTCGCGAGGATCTCGCCGCCCTCGGCGAGGGCGCCGATGCGCGCGGCCTCGTGCACGCCCCTCCCTGCGTAACCGTCGCCGTCGCGCGTGGCCTCGGTCGCGTGGAGTCCGATGCGGACCTGTGGTGCGAAGCCGTGCGCGCGGCGGTGCTCGGCCAGCTTGCGCTGTATCTCGACGGCGCACGCCAGGGCGCCCCTCGCGTCTGCGAAGGCCACGAAGAAGCCGTCGCCCGCGTGGTCGACCTCCTCGCCCCGGTGGCCGGCGAAGCAGAGCCGGAGCGACTCGTCGTGCCACCGGCGGAGGTCCTGCCACGCCCCGTCTCCGATCGCCTGGATCAGGGCGCTCGAGCCCACGATGTCCGTGAACAGGAACGTGCGGACCGCGCGCCCGGCGGCGTCGCGCCGGCCCAGGCGCTCGAGCATCTCGGTCGCCCGTGCGGCGGCGGGCGACGCGCCGAGGCGCTCGAACGTCGAGATCGCCGTCTGGAGCTCGAGGGCGGCCGCCTCTCGGTCGCCCTCGGCGACGTGCGCCTCCGCGAGCGCCACAGCAGAGGTGGCGGCCTCGTAGGGCGCGTCGACCTCCTTCCAGAGCTGACAGGCGCGGCGGAGGTGCTTCACGGCGCCGCCTACGTTCGCCTCGACGAGATGGGCGAGTCCGGACGCGTACTCGGCCCCGGCACGGATCGCCGCGGTGGGGTACTCGCCGGCGATCTGGGCGAGTTCGTCGGCCGCCGCTCGAGCGGTCGCGGGGTCTGCGGCCGCACGGGCGATTTCCGCCTGGAAGGGAAGTAGGCGGGCCCGAGCCAGCCTGTTCCAACCCTCCTCGTCGAGCGAGCGGCGGATCGAGGCGGCCGCGGCGTCGGTCTTTCCCTCGGCCAGGCGAAGTAGCGCGAGGCCCGGCTGCGGATCCTCGCCGAGCTCGTGCGCCTGCTTGAAGGCCGCCGCGGCGGCTTCCAGGTCGCCCATCCGCAGACGGACCTCGCCGAGCTCGTGGTAGGCCTGGGCCGCCTGCGACGGGCTGAACTCGCGGAGCTCCTCGCACGCTCGGCGTACCTCCGCCTCGGCCTCGTCCCATGAGCCGAGGAGCCGCATGATCTCGGCGCGGTGAATCCGGCAGACGCCGGGGAAGCCCGTCATCGCGTGACGCTCGCACCAACGCTTGGCCGCGTCGGCCCACTCGCTGCCACGGCGGTAGTCGGCAAGGTCGCGGCACATGCTTATCACGTTGCAGAAGACCGCCCCTGTTGTATACGCGCCCAGCTCGCCGCCGGCCGCCGAGGCGCTCACCTCCTCCATGAGCGCCCAGCCCCCCTCGAGCTCGCCCTTGTCCACGAGGATCATGCCCCGGTACATCGTCGCGAAAGCCCGGAGATCGGCGTCGTCGAAGCCGCTCGCGACCCGTATCGCAAGGTCGATGTGATCCAGCGCCGCGTCGAGGTCGCCGGAACCCCACGGGCCCGACGCCCGCGCGATCTCGAGGTACCCGGTCGAGGTCGACTCTGGCTCTTCATTGAGGAGCTGCTCCGCGCGAGCTAGCCAGCCCTTCGCGACGGAGCCGGCGTTCTTCGTGGCGTACTGGCGGCGCAGGGTGAGCGCGCAGAACGCCGCGCACGCCTTGTCGCCGCGCTCGACGTAGGCCGCGTACGCGCGCTCTCGCGCCTCGATCGACTCGTTCGGCCGGCCGGTCCACCAGGCGGCCTTCGCGAGCCCCTCCATGTTCTCGGCATCCAGCGGGGCCTCGGCGTTGGCGCTCGCGAGGTGCTCGTAGGCCTCGGGCCAGGCGTGGCGCGCAAGGGCGTCCCTGCCCGCCTCGATCCCGCCGGCGACGGCTCCCTTCGTCACCCGTACATTCTGCCCGTAGTGGGAGTCTCGGGCTAGCCGGCGGGATCCTCCGTGGCCTCCGCCCCCGAGCCGAGGTCGGGCGGCGGGCTCACCTCCTTGGCGGAGATGATGAGGGCGACCGAGCCGACGATGATCGTTCCCGCCACGAGGGTGCGGATCCCGATACTCTCGTCGAGGATCGCGGCGCCGAGCAGCACCGCCACCACCGGGTTCACGTACGCGTACGTCGAGACGAGCGAGGTCCGAGCGTTCCGCAGAAGCCACACGTAGGACGTGAACGCCAGGAGCGAGCCGAACACTACGAGGTAGCCGAGCGCGAGAACGGACCTGCCGGTGAAGGCCGCGGGGGCCGCCCGGCCGAGCTCCCCGGTCGCGATGCCGACCGCGACGAGGAACGTACCGCCCGCGAGCATCTCCATCCCGGTGCCGACGAGCGGACGCCTGGGAAGCGGGGCGTGGCGCGAGTAGAGCGAGCCGGTGGCCCAGCATAGCGACGCGCCGACCGCGAACAGCATCCCGACGAGATCGACGTCAGCGCGAGCCGACTGCGTGACCAGGAGGGCGGCGCCGCCGAACCCGGTGACGAGCCCCAGGATCGGCGTCCAGCGCAGCCGCCTGCCGTAGACGATCCGGTCGATGAGAGCCATCCAGAGCGGGATCAGCGCGATGATGAGGGCCGTGATCCCCGACGGGATCGTCTTCTCCGCCCAGACGACGCCGCCGTTCCCGCCGACCAGCAGCAGGCCGCCGACGATCACCGCGGTTCGCCAGTGAGCCCGCGTCGGGCGGTCGCCCACGCGGTCGCCGCGGACGATCGAGAACCCGAACATGAGACCGCCGGCCACCAGGAACCGGACGCCGGCGGCGAGCAACGGCGGAAGGGACTCGTTCACCACGCGGATCCCCAGGTAGGTGGTGCCCCAGACGAGGTAGATCGTTCCGAGCGCCGCCCAGACCAGCGGGCCGTGCGAGCGCGCGGGCGCGGGGCGGGTTGATGCCTGCGTCCGTGCCATCACCCGATGATAGGTAAGGTAGCCCGCGGAAGGGGGCCCGGCACGAGCCGACACGCGATGGTCGCCGAGACCTACGAGACCGTCATCGGGCTCGAGTGCCACGTCGAGCTCTCGACGCGCACGAAGATGTTCTGCGGCTGTCCCAACGAGTTCGGGGCGCCCGCGAACACGAACGTCTGCCCGGTCTGCCTCGGCCACCCCGGCACGCTACCGGTCCCGAACGAGGGCGCGATCGAGAGCATCGTGAAGATCGGGCTCGTGCTCGGTTGCGAGATCGCGCCGCACTCGGTGTTCCACAGGAAGAACTACTTCTACCCGGACATGCCGAAGAACTACCAGATCAGCCAGTACGACCTGCCCATCTGCGTCGGCGGGCACCTGGACGTCGAGCTGCCCGACGGCTGGACGCGCCGGGTCGGGATCACGCGCGTGCACATGGAGGAGGACACGGGCAAGATGACTCACTCGGGCGCCACCGGAAGGATCGCCGAGGCCGACTACGCCCTCGTCGACTACAACCGCGCCGGTGTTCCACTGGTTGAGGTCGTATCAGAGCCCGACCTCCGCTCGCCCGAGGAGGCAGTCGCGTACCTCCGTGAGCTTCGCGCGCTGCTCGAGTCGCTCGACGTCTCCGACGTGCGGATGGAGGAGGGCTCACTCCGATGCGACGCCAACGTCTCCGTCCGTCCGGCCGGCTCCAGCGAGCTCGGCACGAAGGTCGAGGTGAAGAACCTCAACTCGCTCCGCTCGCTGGAGCGGGCCCTGAGGTACGAGCAGGAGCGACAGATCGAAGCGCTGCAAGAAGGCGAGCGCCTCGTCCAGGAGACGCGCCACTGGAACGAGGACACCGACACGACGACCTCGATGCGCTCGAAGGAGGAGGCGTTCGACTACCGCTACTTCCCCGAGCCAGACCTTCCGCCCCTCGAGCCCGACCGCGATTGGGTGGAGAGGGTCCGCGCCACGCTGCCGGAGCTCCCGGCCCGGCGGCGCACCCGGTACGAGGGCCTCGGGCTGACCCGGGAGCAGGCAAGCACGCTGGTCACCGAGCGTCATCTCGCTTCGCTGTTCGAGACGGCGGTCGCCCGGCTGGACGGCGTCGCCCCGAAGGTGGTCGCGAACTGGATCGTCCAGAACCTGGTGGCGGTGCTGAACGAGCGGGGGATGCGGCCCGCCGAGCTCGAGCTCGACCCCCAGCGACTGGCCGAAGTGATCGCTATGGTCGAGGACGGCACGGTCTCGATCACTGCGGGGAAGCAGGTGCTCGAGGAGACGATCGCGACCGGCGTGCCGCCCGAGCAGATCGTCCGGGAGAAGGGGCTGCGGCAGATCTCCGACGCCTCGGCGCTCGAGGCGTGGGTCGACGAGGTGATCGCGGAGAATCCCGATCCGGTCGAGCAGCTCCGCGGCGGCAAGGAGGGAGTGCTCGGGTTCCTCGTGGGGCAGGTGATGAAGAAGTCGGGGGGCTCGGCGAATCCGAAGCTCGCCGGCGACTTGCTCCAGGAGCGCCTCTCCGGGTAGGCGTGCGTTGAGAGCCGACCAGGAGCGCCGCCGTTACCCGTGGTGGCAGCTCATCCTGCTCGGACTCGCCGGGCTCGGCGAATCGATCGTGTGGCCGATCCGGCGCATGTGGCGCTCCGACAACCCGATCGACACGTACGCGCTCGTCCACATGGGCAGCACCGCCGGCGACGCGATGGTGGCGATCGCGCTCGCCGACTCGATCTTCTTCTCGATCCCGGTGGGTGAGGCTCAGGGGCAGGTCGCTCGCTATCTCGCGCTCACGATGGCTCCACTGGCGCTCGCGGGCCCGTTCCTCGTCCCACTGCTGGATCGGGCCGGGCCCCGACGCGCGATCTCGTTCGGGTCGGCGGCCGGGCGAGCGATCCTCGCGGTATTCCTAGCGGCTCGGGTGGAGAGCCTGCTCCTCTTCCCGATAGCTCTCGCGATGCTCGTACTCACCAAGGTGCACCTGATCACGAAGAACGGCCTCACGCTCGCGTACGCAGGCCGGAGCGAGGGGCTGGTGCGAACGAACGCGCGGCTCGGGAGGATCGCCGTCGGCGGAGCGCTCCTCGGCGCCCCCCCCGCGCTTCTCCTGGTGAAGCTCGGCGGAGCGCCGGTCGCGATCCTCGGGGCCTCCGTCGTGTACGTGCTCGTGGCGCTCGTCAACCTGAGACTGCCGCACCCCCGTGTGGAGGGCGGACCGGGTGAGGTCACGGTGCTGGGCGCGATGCCGGCGATAGGCTCGCCGGCGATCGGGGCCGCGGGACTGCGGGCGGCGGCCGGGTTCCTGCTGTTCCTCCTGGCGTTCGCGCTTCGCCGCCAGGGCCTGCCGGCCTCGTGGTTCGGTCTCCTGGGCGCGGCCGGGACCCTCGGGAGCTTCCTCGGCGACGTCGTGGCCCCGAGGCTGCCCAGCGCGTGGCGTGAGGAGCTGGTCGTGGTGGGATGCGTGGCGATCGCGGGCATCGGCGCGTTCCTAGCCTTCCAGACGTTCACGCTTCCGGTCCTGATCCTCTTCGGTCTGGTCGCCGGGATGGCGACGGAGTCGGGGCGGCTGGCGTTCCAGAGCCTCGCGCAACAGCTGGTGCCAGCCGGGGCGTTCGGACGAGTGTTCGTGCGCTACGAGGTCCTGTTCCAGGTGGCGTGGATCGCCGGCGCGCTCATGCCGGCCGTGCTCGACATCGACTTCCGCGGCGGGATCCTCGTCATGGCCGGCTGGTACATGCTCGTCGGGCTCTCGTTCCTCCTCTGGCCGAGGTGGGACCGGCGCCGGGAACGCCAGCTGCTCGAGGAGACCGGCGAGTAGCTAGATCGTCAGGAACTCCTCGGTCACCCCGTCAGAGAACGAGACGACGACGAACGGTCCCTCCTTGGCTCCGTCCATCCCCGGGCTCCCGGGCGGCATGCCCGGCAGGGCGATGCCGTCGATCGAAGGCCGTTCCGCCAGGAGCTTGTCGATCGCCTCGATCGGCACGTGGCCCTCGATCACGTAGCCATCGACGACCGCCGTGTGGCAGCTCCAGTCGCTTTCCGGCACGCGGAGATCGAGCTTCACGGAGTTCACGTCGTCGGTCGCGACCTCCTGGACGACGTAGCCGTGATCCTGGAGGTAAGGGATGTACTCGTGACAGCAGCCGCAGGTGGGGGAGGCATAGATAGTGATCGTGGCCTTCGTGCCTCCGGCGGGCTCGCCCTCCACTCGCGTGACCGGAGCAGTGTCCTTGCATCCGGCGGCGAGCACGAGCGCCGCTGTCGCGGCGGCCGCCAGCCCGTGGATTGGTCGCATGATGGCTCCCTGGTCGTTGTGCCGAGCGTAGCCGGCCCGGCTCGGCTCTTCTCAGGCCGTTCGGCCCCGCCTCGGCGGGCGGGTAGACCCTCGGCGGAGCGCCGCGCGGATCGCGTCGAGGGCGGCCGGGTCCTCGAGCGTCGAGACGTCGCCGGGGTCCTCCTCGAGCACCGTGGCACGGATGGCGCGGCGGACGATCTTGGCGGATCGGGTCTTCGGCAGCGCCGGGATGAATAGGACGCGGCCCGGCTTGAAGGGCTTCCCGAGACGGTCGGCGACGAGCTCGGCCAGCTCACTCGCCAGGGTGTCGGTCACGTCGTGCTTTGCGACGACGAAGCACCAGATCGTCTCGCCCCTTACCTCGTCGGGGACGCCGACCGCGGCCGACTCCAGGACGGCCGGGTGCTCCGCGAGAACGCTCTCGACCTCGGCCGGCCCCAGGCGACGGCCGGCTATGTTCACCGTGTCGTCCGATCGCCCGTGGAGGAACCAGAAGCCATCCTCGTCGACGCTTGCCCAGTCGCCGTGGGTCCACACGCCGGGGAACCTCCGCCAGTACGTCTCGACGTAGCGTTCCGGATCGCCCCAGATCCCCCGGGTCATCGCGGGCCAGGGCTTGCGGCACACGAGCTCTCCGACCTCGCCGGGGTCGGCCGGAGTCCCGTCCGAGCGCAGGACCGCGACGTCCATCCCGAGCGCGGCCCCCCGCAGCGTGCAGGGCTTCAGCTCGCTGATCGGCAGCGGCGAGAGGAAGCAGGCGCCGACCTCGGTGCCGCCCGAGAGGTTGATGATCGGCAGGCGCTCCTCGCCCACCTCGCGGAAGAGCCACATGTACGGCTCGGGGTTCCATGGCTCGCCGGTCGAGGCGAGGACTCGCAGGCTCGACAGATCGTGCGAGCGGACCGGATCCTCGCCGTGCGGGATCAGCGATCGGATCAACGTCGGTGATACGCCGAGGGTCGTGACGCCGTGTCGCTCGATCGTCGCCCAGAGTCGGTCGGCCCCCGGGTGCGTCGGGGAGCCCTCGGTCAGCAGCACCGTGGCGCCGAGCGCGCCGGCACCGACGAGCTCCCACGGTCCCATGATCCACCCGAGGTCGGTCACCCAGTGGAGCACCTCGCCCTGATGCAGGTCGGCCTGGTAGGCCACCTCCTCGGAGATCTTGACGAGGAACCCTCCGTGCACGTGGACCGCGCCCTTCGGTCTTCCGCTCGTGCCGCTCGTGTAGCCGATGAACAGCGGATGCTCCGCGGGGAACGACTCGGTCTCGAAGTGCCCCGGTTGCTCGCCCACGAAGTCGTCCCAGCGCAGGTCGCGGCCGAGGTTCCACTCGAGCTTCGGGCGATCCAGCCTCAGCCAGACGAGCAGGTGCTCGACGCAGCCCGCCAGGTCGGCGGCCCGGTCGGCGCTCTCCTTCATCTGGACCACCGAGCCCCTGTGCAGGAAGCCGTCGGCGGTCAGAAGGACGCGGGCGCGGGCGTCGGCGAGGCGCGTTGCCACCGCCTCCGCGCCGAAGCCCGAGAAGATCGGCACGTAGACCGCGCCGACCTTCGCGCAGGCGAGGGTGGCCGCGACGGTTTCCGGTGCCATAGGAAGGAAGATGCCGACGGCGTCTCCCGGACCGACCCCGATGGCCCGGAGCGCGTGCGCCAGGCGATCGGTCTCGAGCCTCAGCTGCTCGTAGCTGACGCGGCGGACCTCGCCGTCCTCGCCCTCCCAGACCAGCGCTAGCGCGTGAGGGGTTCGGTCGGCCCACCGGTCTAGGCAGTTGTGGGCGAGGTTCAGCTCGCCTCCAACGAACCAGGTCGCCCACTCGACCCCTCGGGATGTATCGAGTACGCGCTCGTAGGGCGTCGAGAAATCGATCCCCAGGTCGCGCACGACGGCGTCCCAGAACCATTCGACGTCCGCGGTGGAGCGAGCGACGAGCTCGTCGTGGGAGCCGATCCCGTTCGCACGCATGAAGCGGGTGACGTTGGCGCGCTCGACGTACTCCGGCGAGGGCCGCCACACCACGTCCACGGTTCCACGGTATAACGACGTCTGTGGAGCCGCACGTGGTGGTCGTCGGCGTCGGGCACACCGGGTGCGTTCCCATCTCTTCCGGCGTCTCCTACAAGGAGCTCATGTACGACGCGGCGCGGCTGGCCTACGCCGACGCCGAGATCGACCCTCGGACGGGCGTGGATTCCTTCGTCTGCGTGTCCGAGGATCTCGACGAGGGAACCAGCATCTTCGACGAGTATGTCCCCGACCAGCTGGGGGCGGTGCAGCGGCCGGTGCATACCCTCGCGGCCGACGGCCTCGCCGCCGTCGCGACGGCGATCATGCTGATCCGCTCGGGGATAGCAGGGGTCGTGGTGGTCGAGGGGCACCGCAAGTCGTCGGACTCCCGCACGCCCGGTCGGGTGGAACGGTTCGCGCTGGACCCTGTGTTCGAGCGACCCATAGGGGTGTCCGCGCTCGCCGTGGCCGGGCTGGAGATGAGTCGCTACCTGAAGACGAGCGGAGCGAGCGAGCGGGACTGCGCGGCGGTCGCCTCCGAGAACCGGCGGAGGGCCCTGGAGAACCCTCGCGCCGCCTATGGAGCCGACGTCGGGGTGGATGAGGTCCTCGACTCGCCGCCGCTCTTCAGGCCGCTCGTGGAGCAGGAGGCGGCGTGGCCGGCCGACGCTGCGATCGTTGTCGTGCTAGCGGAGGCCGGCCGCGCCGGGGACCCGACACGCTCGGTCCGGGTGACCGGCGTCGGGTGGTCGACGGGGAGCGCGTCGCTGGGAAGCCGCGACTGGGACCGGCCGGGATACGTGTGGAGCGCCGCGGAGATGGCCTACCGGCAAGCGGGGGTTCACTCGTTCGACCTGGCCGAGGTCGACGACCGGTTCGCCTACAAGCAGCTGCAGCACGCGGAGGCGCTCGGCCTGGCGAACGTGGTCGTCAACCGGAGCGGCGGTTCGCTCGGCGAGGGCGAGATCGGCGACGCGACGGGGCTGTCCCGCCTGGTGGCCTGCGTCGAGCAGCTCCGCGGGGAGGCGGGCAACATGCAGGTGGAGGGCGCGAGGACGGCGGTCGCGCAGTCATGGCGCGGGGTCCCTTCGACATCTTCGGCCGTGGTCACGCTAGAGGGGCCCGCGCGGTGAGCCGTTCCGTCGCCGTCGTTGGCGCGGGCATGACCCGGTTCATGCGCCGGGCCGAGGAGACGGGAAAGGAGCTCTCGTGGGAGGCCGCGCGCGCGGCCCTGGACTCCTGCGGCCTCGGCCTCGCGGACGTCGATGCGGTTTGCCTCGGTAGCGCTCCCGACGCGTTCGACGGGGTTCACCGCAAGGGCGAGTACCTGTCGGAGGGCTGCGGCGCCCTCGGTAAGCCGTTCCTGCGCAGCTACGTCGGCGGCGGCACCGGCGTGTTCGTGCCGATCCAGGGCTGGTACACGGTCGCGTCCGGAATGGCCGACGTCGTTCTCGTCGTCGCCGAGGAGAAGATGTCCTCATGCCAGCCGCACCCGCAGGGGGCGTTCCTGACGATATTCGACAGCGTGCTCGAGCGACCGCTCGGCCCGAATCTGCTCTGGATCTTCGCGCTCGAGATGAACAGATACATGTCGGCGTATGGGCTCGACAAGGCCGACATCGCCCGTGTCGCGGTGAAGAACAAGAGGAACGCCGCCGACCACCCGGCGGCGCAGGTCGCCGAGCCCCACGTCACGGTCGACGACATCCTGGCCTCGGAGGTGATGGCCTGGCCCGTTCAGCGTCTCGACGTGTCGCCGGTGTCCGACGGCGCGGTGGCGGTCGTGCTGGCCAGCGAGGAGGCCGCACGGCGAGTCACCGACTCTCCGGTGTGGATCCAGGGCGTCGGCTGGAACCTCGACACGGCCTACTGGACCAACCGCGACCTGGTGTACCCCCACTATGTCGAGCGGGCGGCGCGGATGGCGTACGACATGGCGGGCGTGAAGGAGCCGCGGAAGGAGATCCACGTCGCCGAGCCCTACGACCCGTTCGACTACAAGGAGCTCCATCACCTTGAAGGGCTCCTGCTCTTCGGCAAGGGCAAGGCGCCCGAAGCGGCGCGCGACGGCGTGCTCGATCGAGACGGCGATCTCCCGTCGGTGCCCTCGGGAGGCCTCCTCGGCGTGGGGAACCCGATCGCGGCGGCGGGTCTCATGAAGGTCGCGGAGCTCTTCTGGCAGCTCCGGGGCGAGGCGGGCAAGCGTCAGGTCCCCGGCACGCCGGAGCGTGGCGTCGCGCAGGCGTGGGGCGATCTCATGCAGGTTGGGACCGTCGTGGTGATGGGCACTCAGCAGTCCGCCGGGGCGGTCCGGACGAGTGGTGGTCGGGCGGGCGTCGGGCCACGAGGCCGGATCCGCGCCGGCCTGCGTGTCGTGCAGACGCCCCCCTATGCGCTCGGTGGCCACCCCCTGACCGACGACGAGCTCACGTCGGACCCGTTCGCCGTCGACGACCGCCTCGACTCGGAGTACTCGTGGGACACCGGCGTGGCGATCGGCGGCTTTCTGGCCGGGCTCGAGCGCGGCGAGATCCTGGGCCGGGAGTGCCCGTCGTGCGGGCGCGTGCTCGTCCCGCCACGCCTGTTCTGCGAGAGCTGCTTCCGGCCGACGACAAAGTGGACACGCGTCGCGGACACCGGGATCGTGCAGACGTTCTCGGTGTGCCACGTGACGTGGGACATGCAACCCCTTGCCGAGCCGGAGCTCCCGGCGGTGATCGCGATCGACGGGAGCGACGGCGGGTTCCTCCACAAGCTCGGCGATGTCCGGCCCGAGGACGTGCGGATCGGGATGGCGGTCGCGGCCGTTTGGAAGCCCGAGGCGCAGCGCGCCGGCTCGATCCTCGACGTCGCGTACTTCCGCCCCCGGAGAGAGGCCTGATGCCCGGGCTTGCCGTTCGCCGCTGGCCGGGGGAGTTCCCGTTCGCGTACCGCTACACGGCGGGGGTCGCGGGCTGGCGATTCCTCGAGGCCCTACGCGATCGCGGGGTCTTCCTAGGCTCTCGGTGCGACACGTGCGACTACGTCTACGTGCCGGCCCGCCTGTTCTGCGAGCGGTGCTTCGCGGAGCTCGCCGCGGACACCGAGGTCGGACCGGCCGGGACGCTCGAGTCGCTCGCGATCGGCCACGTCGGCGTCGACGGCGAGCCGCTCGAGGAGCCGGTCGCCGTTGGCCTGGTAAGGCTGGACGGTGCCGACGCCGTGCTGTTCCACCGCCTGATCGGCGACGGGTTCGAGATCGGGATGCGCGTAGAGGCGGTGCTCGGGTCCGAACCGACCGGCTCGATCCTCGACGTCGCGGGTTTCCGGAAGGAGAGCTAGTTGGACTTCGATCTCACGCCCGAGCAGGAGGCCTTCCGGCAGGCCGTACGAGGGTTCGTTGACGAGGTCGTGGCCCCTCGCGCCGAGGAGGCCGACCGAGCCGAGGCGCTGCCCATGGACGTGGTCCGGCAGATGGGGGAGCTCGGGCTCTTCGGCATCCCCTTCCCCGAGGAATATGGGGGTCAGGGAGGCGACCACGTTTCCCTGGCGATCGCCATCGAGGAGATCGGCCGGGTCGACCAGTCGCTCGGAGTGACTCTCTCGGCGGCGGTCGGGCTCGGCGCGGGGATGATCCACCGGTTCGGCGACGAGGAGCAGAAGCGGCGCTGGCTCGTACCGGCCGCCCGCGGGGACGTCCTCGGCGCCTTCGCGATATCCGAGCCGGGTGCAGGCTCCGATACCTCGGCGATCGCGACCACCGCGCGTCTGGAGGACGGCGAGTGGATGATCGACGGCTCGAAGGCGTTCACGACGAACTCCGGAACATCCATCACCGGGTTCATGGTGGTCGCGGCGGTCACGGGCGATCGCGAGGGCGAGAAGGAATACTCGACGATCGTCGTCCCGGCCGGCACGCCGGGGCTCACCGTCGCGCCCCACTACAGGAAGCTCGGCTGGCGCGCCAGCGACACCCACGAGCTCTCGTTCCAGGGATGCCGCGTGCCGGAGGACCATCTCCTCGGCCAGCGCGGGTCCGGGCTCGGCCAGTGCCTTGCGGCCCTCGACGGCGGGCGGGTGGGGATCGCGGCGCTCTCGGTCGGGCTCTCCCAGGCATGCCTCGACGCGAGCGTGAGCTACGCCGGTGAGCGCGTGGCGTTCGGCAAGCCGATCGCGAGCCACGAGGCGATCCGGTTCAAGCTCGCCGACATGAAGGTTGCCGTCGAGGCCGCGCGGCTGCTCACGTATCGCGCGGCGTGGCTCCGCGATCGGGGGCGGCCCTTCACCACGGAGGCCGCCGTGGCGAAGCTGTACGCGAGCGAGATCGCGGTCACGTGCGCGCGCGAGGCGGTGCAGGTCCACGGCGGCTACGGGTTCATCGAGGAGTCCGCCGTCGCCCGCTACTACCGCGACTCCAAGGTGCTCGAGATCGCCGAGGGAACGAGCGAGATCCAGCGCATGGTCATCGCTCGCGAGCTCGGGCTACCGGCCTAGAACCGGGCGAGCTCGCGGATCTTCCGCAAGACGGTGTCCGCGTTCGGGAGGTACGCGTCCTCGAGGGCTTTGGCGAACGGCATCGCGGGGACGTCGGGCCCGCCGACGCGGACGACGGGTCCGTCGAGGTCGAACATCGCCTCCTCGGCTATCGTCGCGGCGATCTCGGCTCCGGCGCCGTAGGTTCGGTTGTCCTCGTAGACGACCATCGCCTTGCCGGTCTTCCTGACCGAGGCAAGGATCGTTTCCTTGTCCAGCGGCGAGATCGTCCGGACGTCCACGACCTCGGCGGTCTCACCGTCCTCCTCCTGGAGTCGCTGCGCCGCTTCGAGGCATACGTGGAGCATCCACCCGTAAGCGACCAGGGTGAGGTCCTCGCCCTCGCGCTTCACGTCGGCCCGCCCGATCGGGACCTCATACGTCTCGTCCGGCACCTCGCCGCTTATCGTCCGGTAGCATTTCTTGGGCTCGAGGAAGAGCACGGGGTCGGGGTCGCGGATCGCCGCCCGAAGCAGGCCCTTCGCGTCGAAGGGGGTGGCCGGGGTGACGACCTTCAAGCCGGGGATGTGTCCGTACAGCGCCTCGATCGACTGGGAGTGGTAGAGCGCGCCGTGGATGCCTCCGCCCCACGGGGCGCGGATCACGAGCGGCACCCCGAAGTCTCCGTTGGAGCGGTAGCGGATCCGGGCCGCCTCGGACACGATCTGGTCGAAGGCGGAGTGGATGAAGTCGGCGAACTCGATCTCGGCGACGGGAAGGAGCCCGTGGAGCGCCATTCCGATGGATATTCCGACGATCGAGCTCTCCGCGAGAGGTGTGTCGATGACGCGCCCCTCACCGAACGCGTCGAGGAAACCCTCGCTGATCCGGAACACGCCGCCGTCTCGACCGATGTCCTCGCCGAGCATCACCACGCGTTCGTCGGCCTCCATCTCCTCCTTCAGGGCGTCGTGGATCGTGGTGACGAGGTTCTTCTCGGTCACGGCTCTTCCTCCGCGAACACGTGGAGGGCCATCGACCCCGGCTCCGGGTCCGGTGCGGCCTCGGCCCGCCGCACCGCCTCCTGCACCTCGGCCTCGGCCTCCGCGCGCATCCTGGAGGTCGCCGCCCCGTCGAGCAGTCCTTGGATCGTCAGGTACTCCGCGAACTCGAGGAGCGCGTCGTGGCGGCGGGCCTCCTCGACCTCCTCGCGGCTCCGGTAGCGCCGGTCGTCGTCGTCAGAGGTGTGCGGCATGAACCGATACGTCTTGCACTCGACCAGCGTCGGCCCGCCGCCATCGCGGGCGCGGCCCACGGCCTCCTGCATGGCCCCGTAGCAGGCGAGCACATCGTTCCCGTCCACCGTGACGCCCGGGAACCCGTAGCCGGCCGCGCGGACGGCCACGCTCTCCACGGCCATCTGCTTGGAGAACGGCACGGAGATCGCGTAGCCGTTGTTCTCGCACACGAAGACGACCGGCAGGTGATGGATCCCTGCGAAGTTCATAGCCTCGTGCACGTCCCCTTTACTCGAGGCGCCCTCGCCGAACCACGTGGCCGCGACGGCGGGCTCTCCGCGTAGCTTCATCGCGTACGCGATGCCGACGGCGTGCGGGACCTGGGTCGCGATGACCGAGGAGCCCGTCACGATCCCGAGGCGTCGGGAGCTCCAGTGCGAGGGCATCTGGCGCCCACCCGATGCCGGATCGGAGGCCTTGGCGAACACGGCGAGGAAGATGTCATAGGCGGTGAAGCCCGCGCAGAGCGCCACCGCCCGGTCGCGGTAGTAGGGCACGAACACGTCCACCCCGCGCTTGAGCGGCCAGGCGGTGCCTACCTGCGTCGCCTCGTGCCCGGCGCTCGGCACCGCGAAAGGCACCTTGCCCTGGCGGTTCATCCGGAACTCGACCTCGTCGCAGACGCGGCCGAGGAGCATCGTCCGATACATCGACAGGGCGTCGGAATCCGCGAGACCCAGGTGCCGGTGCGGGGCCTGGGTCGCGCGCTCCACGGCCCTATGCCTCGCCTACGCGTAGGAGGGGGAAGCAACGTGCGTGTAGCCGCTGCATCTTCGCCCTGGAGTGTAGCGCCGTCGGAGACGGGAAGAACGGAGTCATCTCCGTTGGTTTCGGCCATCATGGAGCGGAAGCTTGAGGAAGGAGGGACGATGCCCGAGTTCGTGACCGTGGCAAGGGCCGAGGACGTCGCGGAGGGGAAGGTCCGGGCCTTCGACGTGCTCGGCACACCGGTCGCGCTGGCACGGGTCGAAGGTAGCGTGTACGCGTTCGGCGACATCTGCACGCATCGCCAGTGCAACCTGTCGGCCAGCGAGCCCGAGGGCACCACCATCGAATGTGAGTGCCACGGCAGCGTGTTCGACCTTTCGACGGGGGCGGTCCTGAACGGGCCGGCGACCGAGCCGATCGCCACTTTCGAGGTTCGCGAGGAGGGCGGTGACCTCAAGGTCGGGGCCTGATCTGTGGCCGAGCGAACATTCGTGGTCGTGGGCGCCGGGCTCGCCGCCGCCACCGCGGTTGCCACGCTGCGCGAGGACGGGTTCGGCGGCCGCATCGTCCTTATCGGCGAGGAGACGCTCCCGCCGTATGAGCGCCCGCCGCTCTCCAAGGAGTACCTGCGGGGGGAGTACACGCTCGATCAAGGCTTCGTGCGGCCGTCGGAGTGGTACGAGGAACAGGCGATCGAGACTCGCTTCGGAGTGCGGGCAGCGCGGCTCGAGGCGCGCAGGGTCGTCCTAACCGGAGGCGAGCGGGTCGCGTTCGACGCGGCGGTCGTGGCGACCGGGCTCCGCAACCGGAGGCTGCGTGTCCCAGGCGCCGACCTGGACGGGGTCTTCGACCTACGCTTCGTGACCGACGCCGACCGCATCAGAGACGCCGCCGCCGGCGCGTCGAAGGCGGTCGTCGTGGGGATGGGCTTCATCGGCGCGGAGGTCACGGCCTCGCTCAGGCAGCTCGGGCTCGAGGTCACGGTGATCGAGCCGCTCGAGGCGCCGCTGGCGCGCGCCCTCGGCCCCGAGCTCGGGCGGCCGATCGCCGCGCTGCACGCCGATCACGGTGTCGAGATGCGATTCGGGGAAGGAGTCGAGCGCTTCGAGGGCGCGGGGAGGTTCGAGGCCGCGGTGACCTCGTCCGGCCAACGGGTCGAGGGAGACTTCGCCGTCGTTGGCATCGGTACGGCGCCGGACGTGGTCGAAGGGCCAGCCGTCGCCCACGACGGAGGGATCGAGGTGGGTCCCACCCTCGAGACCCCGATCCCGTGGGTGTTCGCGGCGGGAGACGTGGCGAGCCACGACCACCCCGTCTTCGGTCGGATCCGCGTGGAGCACTTCGACAACGCGATCAAGATGGGCGAGACGGCCGCGCGCAACATGCTCGGGCGCCAAGAGGTCTTCGACGACCCCCACTGGTTCTGGTCGGACCAATACGACGCGCAGATCCAGAGCGCCGGCGTCGCTCGTCGATGGGACCAGGTCATCGTCCGCGGGATCCTCGAGGAAAGAAGCTTCTGCGCCTTCTACCTCGACGAGGGCATGCTCGTGCAGGCGGTCTCGATGAACTGGAAGCGCGACGTGCGGCGCTCCATGCCGCTGATCGGAGCTCGGATCCGTGCAGCCTCGCTCAGGGACCCGGAGGTCGACCTACGGACCCTCACGCCGCGGGACGCGTAGGGACCGCGTGATACCCTCGGGCAAAAATGCGTCCCGAGGAGTCAAGAGGAGTCAATTGGACAGGCCCGAGATCATCCTCGCACCCGGCCCCACGCCGATCCCGCCCGAGGTCTACCTCGCGCAGGGAAGCCCGATCGTGTACCACCGCGGGCCCGGATACGGCGCGATCCTGCGGGAGGTCACCGAGCGATTGCAGGAGCTGTACCAGACCCGCTCCGATGTGCTCGTCCTCACGTCGTCGGGCACCGGCGGCCTCGAGTCGGCGATCGCGAACGCGTTCTCGCCCGGCGATACGGTGCTCGTGCCGCTCGCCGGCTACTTCGCCGAGCGCTTCTCGAAGATCGCGCGGGCGTTCGGCCTCCAGGTGCGAACGATCGAGTGCGACTGGGGGCGCACGGTGAAGGCGGCCGACGTGGCCGCGGCGCTCGCCGAGCGCCCCGCCAAGGCGGTGCTCCTCACCCACAGCGAGACCTCGACGGGCGTCGTCCACGACGTCGAGTCGGTGGCGGCGGCCGCGAAGGACGCAGGTGCGCTGGTCCTGGTCGACGCGGTGAGCTCCCTGGGCGCCGTGCCATTCGACTTCGACGGCTGGGGGATCGACGTGGCCGTCAGCGGCTCGCAGAAGGCCCTGTCGGCCTCGCCCGGGCTCGCGTTCGTCGCGATCTCCGCGGCGGGGTGGGCGGCTCACGAGACCGCGACCTGTCCCCGGTTCTACTTCGACTGGACGGCCGCGAAGCAGGCGTACGATCTGAACGAGCCCGAGAACCCCTGGACCCCGGCGATCTCGGTGATGCAGGGGCTCCACGCAGCTCTCCGGCTCTACTTCCAAGACGGTCGGGAGGCGAGGCTGGCCCGACACGAGCTCCTCTCTCGCGCCGTGAAGGAGGGTATCCGCGCGATGGGGCTCGACCTGTTCGGTGAGGACCCGCATCGGGCCTGGACCGTCACCGCCGTCCGCGCCCCGGAAGGCCTCGACGGCAACGAGCTCGTCGCGCGCGTGCGCGCAGATCACGGGGTCATCCTCGCGCCGGGGCAGGGACCGCTCAAGGGCAAGGTCTTCCGGATCGGCCATCTCGGCTACTATGAGCCGCTCGACATCGTGCGCGGCCTGGCCGCGCTCGAGATGACGCTCGAGTCCATGGGGTACCCGGTGAAGCGGGGCGCAGCCGTGTCCGCCGCGGAGGGCGTCTTCGCCGGGAGGGACTAAGGTGCGGGTCCTGGTCACGGAGCCGCTGTCGGAACGCGGCCTGGACCTGTTGCAGAAGGACTTCCAGGTCGACGTTCGCGAGGACCTCGCGAGGGGCGACCTCGCCGCCGAGATCGGGCCCTACGAGGCGCTCGTGGTTCGCTCACAGACGCAGGTCGGCGCCGAAGTCATCGAGGCCGGAGAGCACCTGAAGGTGATCGCGCGGGCGGGCATCGGTCTCGACAACGTCGACGTCGAGGCGGCCACGCGGCGCGGCGTGATGGTCGTGAACGCGCCCCAGTCGAACATCGTCTCGGCCGCCGAGCACACGATGGCGTTGCTGCTCGCGCAGGCCCGTAACATCCCCCAGGCTCACCTGGCCCTCCGGGGAGGCGCCTGGGAGCGAACGAGGTACGAGGGAGTCGAGCTCACGGGCAAGACCCTCGGCGTGATAGGTCTGGGACGGGTTGGAGCCATGGTTGCCCTGCGGGCCGCGGCGTTCGGCATGCGGGTGATCGCCTTCGATCCCTACGTCGGCCGCGATCACGCCAAGGAGATGAAGGTGGACCTGATGCCGACGCTCGAGGCGCTGCTCGTCCAGTCGGACTTCGTGACGATCCACCTGCCCCGGACCGCCGACACCGAGCGGCTGATCGGCGGGAGAGAGCTGTCCCTCATGAAGAAGGGCGCTCGACTAGTGAACACTGCCCGTGGGGGGATAGTGGACGAGGAGGCCCTCGCGAAGGCGATCGAGGGCGGCCACCTCGGCGGCGCCGCGCTCGACGTCTTCGCCGAGGAGCCGACAACAGACAGCCCTCTCTTCCACTTCGACAACGTCGTGGTCACCCCGCACCTGGGCGCCTCGACCGTCGAGGCCCAGGACAAGGCGGGGACGACGATCGCTGACATGGTTCGCCTCGCGCTTCGTGGCGAGTTCGTCCCCTACGCGGTGAACGTCTCGGCCGGCGCCGAGGTGCCGGAGGTCGTCCGGCCGTTCTTGCACCTCGCCGAGCGGCTGGGCGCGCTTCTGACGGGCCTGTCGGAGGGCGCCCTACGCTCGATAGAATGCGCATACCTAGGGCGGATCGCCGAGGCCGACACGCGTGTCGTGACTCTGGCGATCCTCAAGGGGTCGCTCACCGGGGTCGTCCACGAACCGGTCTCGTTCGTGAACGCCCCGATGATCGCGCGCGAGCGAGGCATCGAGGTATCCGAGGTCCGATCGACTGTCTCGCGCGACTACGTGAACCTGATCTCGCTCCGGGCCGATACCGAGGGCGGCGAGGTCGCCGTCAGCGGGACGCTGGCCGGCAAGCGGAACGCGGAGCGCGTCGTCCACGTCTTCGACTTCGACATCGAGATGCCGCCGGCGGAGTACTCGCTGTTCTTCACCTACGAGGACCGGCCGGGCGTGATCGGCAAGGTCGGCACGATCCTCGGCGAGAACGGGATCAACATCGCCACGATGGAGGTCGGCCGCAAGTCGATGGGCGGCACGGCCCTGATGGGACTAACGGTCGACAGTCCGATCCCGCCTCGCGTCCTGGAGCGGATCTCCGGCGAGATCGAGGCCGAGCGCACCCGCTTCGTCGTCCTCCCCGACTAGGTCGAGACGACCGATCCGAAGACCCGGTTCCATTCGGTCTCCTCTTCCTCGGTCTCGAAGACGCGGTAGCTGTGGAACCTGCCCGTGAACTCTGGTCCCGCCACGGCATCGGGGAACACGAGCGGGCTGTCGGCGACAGCCTGGTTGTCGAACTCGTTCGCGATGATGTCGCGAGCTTCCGGGACGGGGCTTATGTACCAGACCCAGTCGGCGATCATCGCCGCGATCGTGGGCTGGTAGACGTAGTCCATGTAGGTGATCGCATCCACCGCGTGCTCCGTGTGTACCGGGATGACCATGTTGTCGGTCCAGAACATCGCCCCCTCGTCCGGCACGACGAACTCGACCTCCGGGTGACCTTCCTGGTTCAGCTGGAAGATGTCGCCGGACCAGGCCTGCGTGATCCAGACGTCGCCGCGGCGGAGCGCGAACAGGTAGCTCTGCCCGTAGTACTTGCGGACCAATCCCGCCGTCCGCTGTGCGCTGAGGAGCACGGAGGCGGCCGGCCAATCGGCCGCCGTCGAGGTGGATGGCTCGATCCCGAGCGCGAGCAGCCCCGAGCTGCCGAGATCCATGAGGTCGGTCATCATGCCCACGCGTCCGGCGAACCGCGGATCGAACAGATCGTGGATGCTCCGCGGCTTCCGCCCCAGCACCTCGACCGCCTCGGGGCGATAGGCGATGCCGGTCAGACCCGACTGCCACGCCACGGAGTAGCGGTTCCCGGGATCCCAGGGTGGGGCCTTGGCGAGATCGCTGGCGTGCTGCGCGAAGTTTGGCAGCCGTTCGTGATCGAGCGGCGTGAGCCATCCGTTCCTGATGAGCTTGGCCAGCCACGGGCCGTTCGTGATGACCATGAGGTCGTAGCCCGTCGGCTCGCCGGACTCGAGCGCCGGCCTGATCCGCTCGTAGAACCGGGCGAGGTCACGGATCGGGCGGCGATAGTCCACGTAGGTCGAGGTCTCTCGCATGAACAGCTCGAGCGAAGGCCGGCCTCCGTCGCCGCGGTCGATGTAGTAGGGCCAGTTGGCGAAGACGAAGGAGTTGGTCCGGACCTGCTGCGCCCACCAGGCTGCCCAGTTCCGTTGCCCGATCGGCCCGGTCCCTGCAGTCGGCTCGTCTGAGGACCGTACGCGGATGCCGAGAGCCAGGAGAACGGCAAGCGCGACGCCGGTGCCGCCTGTGGCCGCAAGGCGAAGCACCTCGCGCCGGGTGAGCCCCAGCTCGGCGAGTCGCCCGAGGCCTGAGGCATCGGGCGGGGGAAGGTCGCCCGCCTTCGTGGTCGCCCCCTCGCTCCGAGGCGCCTCCCGATCGAGGCGCCGCCGTCACCAGGTCCCCGCCGCAATCTACTCGATGTGGTGCTCGGCTCGCCACCCCGGCGCATCTCCAGCCGAAGGGCCACTTGACGGCGCCGATCAGGCGAGAAAGGCTGTACCCGCCGTGTCCACTTCCCCGCACGACTCAGGCAGGCTCGGCCGAGCCTACAAGCTCATCGTGCTCGGCATCGGCTGCGCCGGCGTGACGCTCGCGCTCATCCTGGGGATCGACGGATCGACTGGCATCAGCATCTTCGGGCTCCGGCTCGAAGGGATCCCGGTCGCCGTCGTCGCCGCCGTCGCGGCGGGATTCGCGATC
>DATEBA010000045.1:0-37257 GCA_035288045.1 Actinomycetota bacterium | reverse complement strand
CGTAGCGATCGCCCGGGTAGTACCGCATGGCGGTCCCCTCCTCGAACGCTGACGCGTTTGGATACCACACCCAGGCGACGTTCGTCGCGCCGGCCCGCTCGAAGATGCCGTGGACCCGTCGCCAGGCGCGGACGAACCGCGCAGGCGACTCGACCCAGGGCGCCTTGAGGTTGCCGTCCATCTCCCAGAAGAACCGGATGAAGACGTCGCCGGGCAGGGCCGCCACCGCCGCCGCGCGCTCGCGGATCATCGCGTTGTAGCGGCCCGACAGGATCGCCGGCGTGGAGGTCCCGTTCCACGAGATCATCGGGATCCGGCCATTGCGCAGGTGCCACGGCTCGCGCCAGTTCGGGAACGGCTTGTCCCAGGGGTAGTAGATGTTCACGACGTCGAGCCGTCGACCGATGGTGTCCTCGAACCTGCGGACCGCCTTCTTCTGGCCGGGCTCCGTCCACTCCCTCGGCGGGACGTACGCCCCGAAGTAGGCCCCGCGGGAGGAGGGTTTGAGTGGGGCGCGAACGGCCGCACCGGCGGTCCCGGTGACAGCGACCACGAGGCAGGTCGCGAACAGGGCGGCGGCTAGGAGGCGCGATCCCCTCATCACGCCTAGCGCATCGGCGCGGAGCGGCCTGACCTTGAGCCTGCGGCTACGGAGTTCGGGTGGGACGACCGTCGGCCGCGATCACGCGCTCTCGGGTCCCAGGAGGTTCTTCACGAACCACTTTCCGTAGTCGTCCCAGCCGTGCTTCAGGTAGAAGCGGTGAGCGAAGTCGCGCCAGTTCGCAGTCACCAGGGTCATGCGGAAGCATCCACGCTTGCGGGCGAGCTCTTCAGCGCGGCCGAGGAGGGCACGGCCCACCCCGGTTTGCCTCGAGCCTTCGGTCACGACGACGTCGTGGACTCTGGCCTGCGGTCGGTGGTCACCCAGGCGCTGGTGGTACTCCATGTCGAGCACTCCCGCGACGCGACCCTCCATCTCGGCGACGAGCGTCACGGTCTCGAGGCGGCGGATGTGGCCGGCGAACTGGATCTGGTGGGTCGGATCGTCGGCGGTCCCCTCCGCGACCCCGCGGCCCAGCTCAACCAGCAGGCCGGCGACCGCGGGCCAGTCGTCCGGGCGGGCGAAGCGGACCACCGGCAGCTCCGAGATGTCCATTGGTCGGCCGAGTCTAGCCTCGTCCGCGACTCGGGCGTCCGAACGATGGGGGGCGCGTAGACGTTCGGCCGTTGTGATAGCGAGAACCGACGGCTAGGCTCCTGTGTTCACGGTGCGGTCCACGGTGGCCGCTCCCCCCGGAGGTCGAGATGCGCGTGAAGCTCCTGCTCGCCCTGACGATCGCCGCCGCGGTGGCGGCCGGGCTCCCGCTGCCCGGGGGGCCGATCATCGCGACGCGCTCCGCGCAGGCGGCCGCCAAGCCGAACGTTCTGATCATCGTGACCGACGACCAGCGGCTGAACGGGACGATGGCCGTCATGCCGAAGACGCTCGCGAAGTTCGACCAGAATGGGACCGAGTTCACGAACGGATTCGTGACCACGCCGCTGTGCTGCCCGTCGCGCTCCACGATCTTCAGCGGGCGGTACGCGCACAACCACCTTGTGAAGACCAACGGGAGCGGCACGACCATCGTCGACCAGAATGCGACGATCCAGAAGTACCTCCAAGACGACGGCAACTACTTCACGGGCATCGTGGGGAAGATGCTGATCAACTACCCGTTCTCACAGGACAACCCCCCGAACTGGGACCGGTACTCTCTGACCGGAGGCGGGTATTACGGCGACTGGAACTTCGACGATTCCTATTTCAACAACCCCGGCGACCAGTACACGACGACCATCACGAAGCAGAAGTCGCTGGAGTACCTCCAGTACTTCAACGACGCGAACGACGGGAAGCCGTGGTTCCTCTACGTCGCGCCTCAGGCCCCCCACAAGCACGACAAGAAATCCTTCGACCGCAGCGACCCCAACGACCCGGAGTACCAGTTCCGACTAGAGCCCAAGTACGACGAGGCGCCTGTGCCGAATTGGGACCGCCTTCCGTCGGTGGACGAGTCGCCTCGGACCGACAAGCCGGCGTGGGTGCGAAACCGCAACTGGACGGGGGACGAGGTCGCGCCCTACCGGGAGGAGTACCTAAGGACCCTGATGTCGGTGGACGACATGGTCGGTGCCATCTTCAAGCGGATGAAGAACCTCGGAGAGAACAACACGATCGCGATATTCACCTCCGACAACGGATACTTCTGGGGCGAGCACAAGATTGGGCCGGACAAGCGCTTCGCCTACACGGAGGCCTTCAAGGTGCCGTTCTATATGCGGTGGCCCAAGGGCGGGGTGCCCAAGGGCGCGAACAGCTCCTGCTTCGTGGCCAACGTGGACCTTCTGCCCACGATGTTGGACGCGGCGGACTTCTCGCCGGCTCTCGAGTACCCGCTGGACGGACACTCGCTCCTGGGTGAGACCGACGGAACCTGCACGCGGGGCCGCATGCTGCTCGAGTACTTCAACAGCTCCGACTCCCCCGGCGTCCCCGCGTGGGCCGCCTACTGGGACGGATCGGTGCAGTACACGGAGTGGTACGACAGCAACAACCCGCCTTCGGCGAACGTCCTGTTCAGGGAGTACTACGACCTCGACTCCGACCCGTTCCAGCTCGTCAACCTTCTCGAGGACGAGGACGCGGGGAACGACCCCGACTACGGTGCGTACGAGACGCAGCTTCACGCCGACTGGGACTGCGCCGGCACCTCCGGCGGCAACGCCTGCCCGTAGGGCGGGACCCGTGAAAGCCGGATCCCGGGGGCGAGAGGTTTCAAGATGGGCCCTCGCCCTCCTGGCTTTGAGCTTCGTGCTCGAACCTCGCGGACCGGGCAGCGCTGCCGCGCAGTCGGTGTGGGACGCCGCGAGTGAGGCGCGGATCTACGAGATCACGAGGAGCTGGTCGCTCGCCGTCGGTGACTTCGACCGCGACGGTCTCGAGGATGTCCTCATGGGCCGGCACGACCTCGCGGCGAGGATCTACCACAACGACGGGGGCACCTTCTCGGAGTACGCGGCCGGAACGCTTGCCGCGGACAACGACCGGCACGGCTGCGCCTGGGGCGACGTGGACCGGGACGGGCTCGACGATATCTACTGCTCACGGGGGGCGGAGCACGGGACCATCTCGAAGGCGAACGAGCTGTGGATGCATCAGCCCGGCGGATCCTTCGTGGATCGGGCCTCCGAGTACGGAGTCACCGACCCATACGGCCGTGGGCGCCAGGTCACGTTCCTCGACGTGAACCATGATGCCTACCCGGATCCGTTCGTGGGCAACCGGTATCCGCGGCAGGACGAGCGGACCTCGCCCAACCGGCTCTTCATAAACCGGAACGGGGAGTCGTTCGAGGAGGTCGACTACGGCGTCCGAGGTGAGGTCGGCGCGTACTGCGTGCAGGCGGCCGACGTGGACGGGGACGGCTGGGACGACGTGCTCGTCTGCGGCCAGGACGAGCTGAAGCTCTACCGGAACGAGGACGGGGCGAGCTTCGCCGAGGTCGACGACTCGCTCCGCCTGGCAGCCTTCGCCGTCTCGGCCGACCTCGTGGACCTCGACGAGGACGAGGATCTCGACCTGGTCTCGCTCCGGCGGCGTCATCTGAGGGTTCAGCTCTGGCGCTCCGATCACTTCGGACGACGGATCCCCGTTCGCGATCTCACGATCGGCGAATGGGTCGTCGGCGGGGACGTCAACGGCGACGGGTCGGCCGACCTCTACGTCGTCCAGGCGTGCAGTAGGGGTGTGAACAGACCGGACGCCCTCTTGCTGAACGACGGTTCCGGGAAGGCGTTCTCAGAGATCGAGGTCCCCCAGGCAGAGACCGGGTGCGGCGACGTCGCGGCGATGATCGACTACGACCAGGACGGGTGGGACGACGTCCTGGTCGTGAACGGCGAGGGGATCAAGGGCGAGCTGCTCGTCGAGGGGCCGGTCCAGCTGCTGACTCTCGGCTCCGGACCCGCAGGCTGATCCTGGTCGGAGGGGGACTTGTCTACCAAGCGGTAGAGAGTCATAATCTGCCGCATGGTAGAGAACGAGGGCGCTCCCTCAATCGTCGAGCGCCTGGCCGGCAAGCGCTTGCTGATCACGGGCGTGACGGGTTTCCTCGGGCAGGTCGTCTTCGAGCGGCTCCTCCTCGACTTCCCCGAGACCCGACTCGTCCTCCTCGTGCGTCCCCAGGTCGGCCAGGGCGGCCGGGAGCGGGTGGAGGGGCTCCTCAAGCGGCCCACCTTCGACGAGCTGCGCGAGCGCGAGGGCGAGGACGGCCTGCCGCGGCTCCTCGACGAGCGGGTCGAGATCGTCGAGGGGGACTTCGCGGAGGCGCCGCCGGCGCTCCCAGGTGACGTCGACGTCGTCTTCCACTGCGCCGCCGCCGTAGCCTTCGACCCTCCGATCGACGAGGCTTTCCAGACCAACCTGCTCGGCGCGCTCCAGCTCTACGAGGCGGTGCGCGACGCCGGGAACCGCGCGCACCTGGTCCACGTCTCGACCGCCTACGTTGCCGGCACGAAGAAGGGCGTGATCCCCGAGGCGACCCTGGACCACCGGATCGACTGGCGCACCGAGGCCGACCTCGCCCTTCAGGCCCGCCGCGACGTCGAGGCCCAGTCGCGCAAGCCGGAGCTGCTCGACTCTCTCGTCGCCAAGGCGCGCCGCCGGCACAGCCGCGCCGGCCCGCAGACCGTGGCCCAGAACGCCGAGCAGCGCCGGCGCGATTGGGTGTCCAAGCGACTGAGCGAGTACGGGCGCGCCCGGGCGCAGACGCTTGGCTGGCCCGACGTCTACACGTTCACAAAGGCGATGGGTGAACGAGCCGTAGAGGAGCTCGCGGCGGCGGCGGATCTACCGCTCTCGATCGTTCGCCCCTCGATCATCGAGAGCGCGCTCGTGCACCCGCGGCCCGGCTGGATCGAGGGCTTCAAGATGGCCGAGCCGATCATCCTCGCCTACGGCCAGGGCAACATCCCAGAGTTCCCCGGCATCCCCGAGGGCATCGTTGACATCATCCCGGTCGATCTCGTGGTAAACGCGATGCTGGCCGTCGCGGGGAACCCACCGCTGCCGGAGGCGCCCGCGTACTACCACGTCTCCTCGGGCAACAGGAACCCGCTCCAGTATCACGAGCTGTACGAGCTCGTTCGCGAGTACTTCGGCGCGCATCCGCTCCCGCAGCGTGGCCGCGGCGAGATCCGAGTTCCCGACTGGGACTTCCCGGGGAACCTAAAGGTGGAGCGGATGCTCCGCTCCGGCGAGAAGGTTCTCGACCTAGCCGAGAAGGTCGTCACGCACCTTCCGAAGTCCAAGACGATGCGCGACGCGGTGTCGCGCGTGGATCGCGACAGGGACCGCCTCGGGTTCATCCGCCGGTACGCCGATCTCTACCGCGCGTATACGGAGGCCGAGGTCATCTACACCGACGACCGCGCGCGGGCGCTCTTCGATCGGCTTCCGGTCGAGGACAAGGCCCGATTCCCGTTCGACCCGCGCGTCGTCGACTGGAAGTACTACCTCCAGGAAGTCCACTGCCCGAGCGTGACGCGGTCGCTCAGGCGTCTGTCCAAGACGCGCACCGAGCCCGTCGTCCAGATCCGGGAGAACGAGCGGCTGACGCTCGCGGTTTTCGACATGGAGGGGACCCTTATCTCATCGAACGTGGTGGAGTCCTACGTGTGGGCGCGGATGGCGGACCTCGAGGCCGAGGGCTGGGCCTCGGAGCTGTCGAGCGTCTTCTCGAGGATCCCCGCGTACCTCCTCGCCGATCGGAGGGATCGGGGGGAGTTCCTGCGCGCGTTCTTCCGGAGGTACGAGGGGGTCTCGGTCGATCGCCTCGACCGTCTGATCGACGAGGTCGTCGCCGAGTTCACGCTTCAGAAGGCCTCGGCCGCGTCGCTGCGAAGGGTCAGGGAGCACCGCGCGGCCGGGCACCGCACACTCCTGCTCACGGCCGCGGCCGAGGCGTTCTGCCGGCCGTTCGCGCCGCTCTTCGACCTGATCGTCGCCGCCAAACTCGACGCGCGCGAGGGACGGTACACCGGCTACATGGCCGAGCCTCCGCTGGTCGGGGAGGCGCGGGCCGCTTGGCTCCGCCGCTACGCGGAGGCCGAGGGCGCGGACTTGAGGGCGAGCTATGCGTACGCCGACAGCCACTCCGACCTGCCGTTGCTCCGGGCGGTGGGGAACCCCGTCGTCGTCTCGCCCGACTCCGCGCTGTTCCGGATCGCGAAGCGGCGGCGGTGGCCGATCGAGATCTGGGAGATGTCGGGGGGCACCCCTCGCGTCCGATTCCCGAGGCCGGCGGTCCGATGAGCCTCGCGCTCGAGATCTACCGGTCGATCCCGCGGTACCTCGCGGCCCGAGCGATGAGCGGGCGGGCACCCGGGCTCGTCGCTGGTCCGCTCGCTCCGATCCGCCTCGTGAACAGGAAGGACCCCGAGCCGACCGATCCCGGCTGGACGCGTGTCAGGACGCGGCTCTCGGGCATCTGCGGCTCCGACCTCGCGACGCTCTCGGGGAGGTCCTCGTTCTACTTCTCGCCGCTCGTGTCGCTGCCGTTCGTGCCTGGCCACGAGGTGGTCGGCGAGCTCGTCGACAGCGTGGACGATCTCGCGGCGGGCACCCGGGTGGTGCTCTCGCCGGTGCTCGGCTGCCGGGCCCGCGGGCTCGAGCCCTGCTCTGCCTGTTCCGCCGGCTTCACCGGTCGTTGCGATCGAGTCACGCTCGGGCACGTCTCGCCCGGGCTGCAGACCGGCTACTGCAAGGACACCGGCGGCGGCTGGGGCCGGATCTTCGCCGCCCACCGCTCGCAGCTCCATCCGGTCCCCGACGCGCTCGACGACCAGGCGGCCGTGCTCATTGAGCCGCTCGCGTGCGCGGTGCACACGGCGCTACGGGCGAGCGTGGCTCCCGACGCCGAGGTGTTGGTCGTCGGGGCCGGGACGATCGGCGTCCTGGCGGTTCTCGCGCTCCGCAAGCTGACCCCTGCGGGCCGCGTGACGGTCGTGGCGAAGCACGGCGCCCAGCGGGAGCTCGCGCGGCGGCTGGGAGCGACGGACGTCGTCGAACCCGGCGAGGGAATGAACGCGATCCGCCGCGCCACCAGCGCTCTCAAGCTGAAGCCCGAGCGGGGCTCGTCGTTCCTCCTGGGCGGCGCCGACGTCGCGATCGACTGCGTCGGCTCGAAGGGCTCGCTCGACCTCGCCCTTCGGGCCACCCGTGCCGGCGGGCGCGTCGTGCTCTCGGGGATCCCGGCCGCAGGAGTGGACCTCACGCCGGTCTGGTTCCGTGAGCTCGAGGTCGTCGGCGCCTACACGGGTGGAACCGAGCATGTGGACGGGGAGGCCCGTTCGGCGTTCGAACTGGCCATCGAGCTCGCCTCGGACGCTCCGCTGGAGAGCCTGGTCGGCGCCGTGTACCCGTTGCAGGAGTGGCGCGAGGCGATCGACCACGCGCTCGCGGCCGGGCGTCTGGGGACGCTCAAGGTCGCGTTCGACCCGAGGGAAGGCTAGGAGGAAGCCGTGCCGAGACCCGGTTTCGTGTTGGAGGTGGACGAGCGGACGCCGCCGGTCCTCGTTCACGAGGGAGAGGGGTTCCGCCTACAGCGGTTCCCGCTCGGCTCGCGGGTGGTCTACCCGCCCGACCCGCTCCCCGGCATCAAGGACGTCGGCGCCGCGATCCGCCACGCGCTCGAGAACCCCGTCGGATCCGAGCCGCTCTCGGAGCTCTTGAAGCCCGGGATGCGGCTGACGATCGCGGTCGACGACATCTCGATCCCGCTCCCCCCGATGAAGACCCCCGACATCCGTCAGAGGATCCTCGAGCAGGTGGTCGAGGCCGCCGCGCGGAACGGCGTCGACGACGCGAAGATCATCGTCGCGACCGCGCTCCACCGCCGGATGACGGCCGACGAGATCAAGCGGATGGTCGGCGAGCGCGTGTTCCGCTCGTTCTACCCGAAGGACCTCTACAACTTCGACGCCGAGGAGCCCGGCAGCCTGCTCGAGATCGGCACGACCGACGAGGGCGAGGTGGTCGAGATCTCCAAACGCGCCGCGGAGTCCGACCTGATCGTGTACGTGAACATCAACCTGGTGGCGATGGACGGCGGCCACAAGTCCGTCGCGATCGGGCTGGCCGGCTACCGTAGCCTCCGCCATCACCACAACGTCCACACGATGCTGCATTCGCGGTCTTACATGGACCCGAGGCCGGGCCGCTCGGCGATCCACGACTCGGCCACGCGGATGGGGCACGTGCTGCGGGACAACGGCGTCAGGATCTTCGCGATCGAGACGACGCTTAACAGCCAGACCTTCCCGTCGCAGTTCGGCTTCCTGAACAAGCGCGAGTGGGAGTGGTCCCTCAAGGACCAGGCGCTGTTCCTGGCCGCCAAGCGCGCGAACGAGCTCGCGCCGCCGCGGGTGCGGCGCGAGGTGTGGCGACGGATCGAGGCGCCTTACGGGGTCACCGGTGTGAACGCCGGCGAGACCGAGGCCGTTCACGAGCGAACCCTGGCGAACCTGTACCGCCAGCAGCTGGTCGAGGTGGGTGGCCAGAGCGACGTGCTCGTGCTCGGGGTGCCCTACGTGGGTCCCTACAACGTGAACTCGATCATGAACCCGATACTCGTGCACTGCCTCGGGCTCGGGTACCTGTTCAACATGTACAGGAACCAGCCGCTCGTGCGGCAGGGCGGGGCGGTCATCATGTTCCACCCCGTGCCCTGGGAGTTCCACCAGATCCATCACCCTTCCTACGTCGACTTCTTCGAGGAGGTCCTCGTGGAGACGGCAGATCCGAAGACGATCGAGTCCAAGTTCGAGGAGCGCTACGCGACCGACCCCTGGTACGTCCACCTGTATCGGACCAGCCACGCGTACCACGGCGTTCACCCGTTCTACATGTGGTACTGGGGCGCGCACGGGATGGACCACGCCGCGGACGTCATAGTCGTCGGCGGCGATCCGCGTTCGTGCGCTCGCATGGGCTACAGGACGGCCTCGTCGTTCCGCGACGCTCTCGAGATGGCGACCGACACCGTCGGGGCCAGCCCGTCGATCACATACCTCCACGTTCCGCCACTCGCGATCGCAGAGGTTCGCTGATGGGGGCCTGGGGCGACCTCCGCGACGTCGCCAAGGGCTGGCGGTGGGGGCGGCGCACGCTCGTGCCTCGCTCGGCCTCGAGACACACGCCGACCCGCCTTCGGGGACAGTTTCCGACCGCTTGGGCGCGGACGCCGGTCGCGAAGGCCGCGCGCGAGGTGCTCCTGTCGTACGGCCTCCGGCCGCTCGTGCGGAACGAAACCGCGCCGAAGGTCCACGGCCTTGAGAACCTCGAGGGGCTGGAAGGGCCGGTCATCCTCGTCAGCAACCACACGAGCCATCTCGATGCGTCGCTCATCATGACCTCGTTGCCGAGGAAGTGGCGGGAGAAGACCGCGACGGGCGCGGCCGCCGACTACTTCTTCGATACGTGGTGGAGGTCGATCTTCACCGCGCTCGTCTACAACGCGTTCCCGATAGACCGCACCGGTCGAGGGCACGGGGCTACGGATGCCTCCCACATGCTGCACGACGGTTGGAGCCTCATCGTGTTCCCCGAGGGGACGCGCTCGCCCGACGGGTGGATGCAGCGGTTCCGCACCGGCGCGGCGCGTCTGGCCGTCCAGCACGCGGTGCCGGTCGTGCCGATCGCGATCCGCGGCGCGTACGCCGCGATGCCGAAGGGCCGGAACTGGCCCCGGCCGGGGCGCCTGGCGATCTCCGTCCGGTTCGGCCGACCGCTACATCCCGGGGAGGATGAGGACCACCGCTCGCTGACCCGCAGGATGTTCCAGGCGGTTGCCGAGCTCTTCGACGAGGATTCGACGACGTGGTTCGAATCGGTGCGGCGCGCCGAGCGTGGGGAGACCCCGGCGCCGTCCGGCCCGGAGGGCCCGCGGTGGCTCCGCGCGTGGGAGGCCTCGCGATCGCTCCCTCGGCGCGGACGACGGCCCGCCTGGCGGCGATGAGCCGGACCGGGGGCGAGCGACGGCGCAAGGTCCTCATCGACGAGGCCATCCGCCTCTTCGGCAAGGAGGGGTACAACGGGACGAGCCTGGACGCCGTCGCTTCAGCCGTCGGTGTCCGCAAGCAGACGCTCCTCTATTACTTCCCGACGAAGGACGCCCTGCTCGAGGCATGCATGTCGGCGGCGGGGGAGCGCCTCGCTCACGCGCTCGAGGACGCACTCTCCGGCAAGGACGCCACCTGGGACCGGGCCGAGGCGGTGATCCACTCGGTGTTCGCGCTCGCGCAGCAGTGGCCGGAGTTCCCTGCGTTCGTGCGCGAGGCGGGACGCCTCGGCCCCGACGCCTTTCAGCGGTTCGCGGCGGCGCTCGACCCGCTCCGCAGACGCGCGATCGCTTTCCTCGATCGAGCGATGGACGCCGGCGAGATCCGGCGCCAGGACCCTGCGCTGCTCCTGTTCACCCTTTACACGGCCGTCGTAGGCTCGCTCACGGAGGCAAGCGTGCTTCGCGCGGTCGTTGGAGCCGACAAGAGCCGGGCCTCCCTCCGCCGGCGCGAGCGCGAGGTCGTGGCGTTCGTCCGGAGCGCGCTGGTTCCCGGGGAAGACGCCTCCCGGGCATCGCGCTAGTCCCGGCGCAGGTGGGTAGAACGGCCCGATGGCCCTCCATGGGGGCGGACTTACGGTGGCGTCCGGAAGGAAGGAAGGAGGAGGAGTCGTGAGAACCGTGACGGCACCGCTGCGGAAGGAGCACCTGGACCTCCTGCCCCACATCGAACGCCTCCGGACGATCGCGGACGGCGTCGGCGTGCTGACGGAGGACGAGCTGCGTCGCGAGGTGGACTCGATCCACGGGTTCCTCACGCGTCACCTCATGCCGCACGCCGTGGCTGAGGATCGCGTTCTCTACCCGAAGGTTGCCGAGCTGATGGGCGCGCCGCGGGCGACGGCGACCATGAGCCTCGACCACGTCGAGGTCGTTCGTCTGGCGGAGGAGCTCGGTGAGCTGCGGGTCGAGCTGGCCGAAGGTCGTCGGCCGGCGGAGGTCGAGCTAGATCTTCGCCGCGTCCTCTACGGGCTCTACGCGCTGGTCCGCGTCCACTTCGCCGAGGAGGAGGAGATCTATCTGCCCATCCTCGACGAGCGGTTGAGCCCCGAGGAGGCCGACGAGCTGTTCGGGTCGATGGAGCTCGTCGCCAAGGCCGTCCGCCAGGGCCTCATGCGCTGATCCGGCGGGTCCCCCCGGCCGCGGGTCACATGGCCGCTATGAGGGCCCTCGCCCCTGCCTACGCTTGAGGTGGTGCCAGCTTCCGGAG
This sequence comes from Actinomycetota bacterium, assembly GCA_035288045.1. Taxonomy (GTDB): domain Bacteria; phylum Actinomycetota; class UBA4738; order UBA4738; family HRBIN12; genus DATEBA01. The sequence goes on along the minus strand of DATEBA010000045.1, from coordinate 25,887 downwards.
GAGGCCTCCGATGACGACCACGAAGCAAACCCTCCACGACGAGCACGCCGAGTTCGTGCCGTACCTGGACCTGATCCGCAAGGCCGCCGACGGTGTCGGTGAGTTCCCGCCGGGGGCGATGCGGGCCATGCTCGACGAGATCCACGAGTTCCTCTCGCACAAGCTGATTCCACACGCGGTGGCCGAGGGGCGGGTGCTCTACCCCGTGGTCCGGCAGGTGTCCGGAACGCCGGAGGTCACCGTGCGGATGAACCGCTGCCACGTCGAGCTCGGGCGCTTCGCCGACGAGGTCGCGCGACTGCGAGGTTCGCTCGGCACCTCCCCGCGCCAGGAGCAGGAGCTTCGCCGTGTGCTCTACGGGCTGCACACGGTCGTGCGCGTGCACTTCGAGGAGGAGGAGGACCTGTACAGCTCGACCGTGGAGTCGACGATCCCACCGGAGACGGCGCGGAAGATCCTGGGCTCGATGGAGCAGGCGGCGCGGGAGCTTCGGGAGCTCTACGAATAGTGGGGAGTAGTCAGGAGTAGAACTCGACCACGAGCCGCTCCTCGACCTCGACCGGAAGCGGGACCTCGCCTCTCTCTGGCATGCGCGAGAGCGTTCCCTCGACCTGTTCCTTGTTCCGATACAGGTAGGGCGGAGGATCCGGCGTGATCTCGAGCGCCTCGCGGACGGAGATGAAGCTCCTGGCCTTGTCGGAGAGCTGGATCGTCTGGCCCGGTCTCACCTGGGCGCTCGGGACGTCGATGCGCTTGCCGTCGACCCTAACGTGGCCGTGCGAGACGAGCTGGCGGGCCTGGCGCGTCGTCAGAGAGAACCCGAGACGGAGGGTGATGGTGTCGAGCCGCGTCTCGAGCTGCCGGATCAGCTCCTCGCCCGTATGGCCGATCCTTCGGGTCGCGTGCTCGTAGTATCGTCGCATCTGGCGCTCCCCGATCCCGTAGATCGCGCGGAGCTTCTGCTTCTCCAGGAGCCGGGTCTGGTACTCGGAGATGCGCCTGCGGCCGCGGCCGTGCTGACCGGGCGGGTAGGGACGCTTGTTGGCCGGGCAGTTCGGGCGCCCGCAAAGGGCGGCGCCGACCCGACGGCACATGCGATGACGTGGTCCGATCTTGTCCATGCGGCCGTCCAGCGTACCAAGCGACCGGGCGAGCCGACCTTCCTCGGTAGCATCCGTGGATGGACCTGGCAGACCGGGTGATCGGCAGCTTCCTCGGGCTCGCGCTGGGCGACGCGCTCGGCGCCCCGTTCGAGTTCCGTCGTGCGAACGAGGTCCCGGATCCGGTTCCGGGCCTCGAGCTGCCCTGGACGGGGCTCCCGCCGGGCTCGACGACGGACGACACCGCGATGGCGCGGAACCTCGCCTGGAGCCTGGCCGCGTGCGGCGGCCTCGACGAGGACGATCTGATCCGTCGACACGTTGAGTGGCTCGCGAGCGACCCGCCCGACGTCGGGAGCCTGACTCGGAAGGTGCTCGCGCGCGCGACTCGGGGAGAGCCGGCTGCCGAGGCTGCCCGGGCCGTGTGGGAGGAGCGAGGCCCGGAGGTGTCGGCCGGGAACGGCTCGGTGATGTACTGCGGACCGCTTGGGATCGCCTATGCGAACCGACCCACGCGTCTTCACGAGCTGGCCCCGCGACTGTCGGCGCTGACCCACTTCGACGGGCGGTGCCGGACCTCAACGCTGGCCGTGACGCTGGCCGTGGCCGCGCTCGTTCGCGGAGAGGCGCGCGAGGCGGCCGTGGCCGACGCGCTGCAGTCGACCGCGGGACGCGAGGGCGCCGAGGAGCTCGAGTTCCTGGTCGAGGAAGTGGGCGCGGCGCGCCCCGTCGACGGTCCCGACATGGGGTTCTGCCTCTTCGCCGCGGGCGTCGGGCTGCAGGCAGCGCTGCGGTTCGACGACGCCGAAGCCGGGCTCCGGCACGTCGTCGCGCTCGGGGGAGACACCGACACGAACGCTGCCGTCGCCGGGGCCCTCCTCGGGGCGGCCGTCGGTCGCAGCGGCCTGCCGTTCGCGTGGCTCAAGCGCTTGCGGGACCGTGACGCGATCGAAGCCGAAGCTGCCGACCTCGTCCCGCTGGCCGAACGGGGCGTCAGAGCTCCGTGACGATCGCGCGGGCCGGGCCGCCGTCGCCGCGGTGATCCGAAGCGGCAGACGGGTGCTTCCACCTCCTCCGACTGCGGCCGCGTTACTCCGGACTCGACCTGCGGGTCCCAGTTGCGCCACCCTGTCGTGTAACGGAGGGGTCGGCCGGGAACACGATTGGCCGTCGAAGCAGGAAGGGGAACCCGACGTGGCAGACATCAAGGTCTATGGAGCGAGCTGGTGCCCGGACTGCCGGCGGGCCAAGCGTTTCCTATCAGACCAGCGGGTCCCGTTCGAGTGGCACGACATCGAGGTCGATCCGGAAGGGCCGAGGATCGTCCAGGAGCGGAACAACGGCAACAACGTCATACCCACGATCATCTTCCCTGACGACACCCATCTGTCCGAGCCCTCGGACGAGGAGCTGGCGGAGAAGATCGGCCTCGAGCGCATGGCGATGATGCACGTTTACGACCTCGTCGTCGTGGGCGGCGGACCGGCCGGCCTGACGACGTCGATCTACGCGGCCCGCGAGAACCTCCAGACCCTCGTGATCGACAGCAAGGGGCTCGGCGGCCAGGCTGGCGTGACCGAGCGTCTCGACAACTACCCCGGGTTCCCGGAGGGGATCGGCGGTGCCGAGTTGGCCAACAGGATCGTGCAGCAGGCGCAGCGTTACGGGGTGGAGATGCTGCAGGCTGTGTCCGTGCAGGGCATCACGCGCGACGACGGTCAGATCGACGTCGAGACCGCCACCGGAGACCACTATCACGCCCGCGCCGCGCTGATCGCGACCGGCTCGACGTACCGCCGCACGAACGTCCCGGGCGAGGAGGATCTGATCGGCGCCGGCATCCACTTCTGCGCGACCCGCGACGGGCCGTTCTATAAGGGCTCCAAGGAGCTCATGATCCTCGGCGGCGGCAACAGCGGCCTCGAGGAGGGCCTATTCCTCACGCAGTTCACCGACAAGGTGACGGTCATCGAGTACAACCCGACCCTCAAGGCGAACAGGCTCCTCCAGGACAAGGTGGCGATGCACAAGAAGATGGAGGTGCGGACCAACCGAGCCGTGAAGGAGTTCAAGCCGAAGGACGACGGCAGCGGCAAGCTCGGCGCGGCGGTCGTCGAGAACCGCAAGACCGGCGAGACCGAGGAACTCCACCCGAACGGCTGCTTCGTGTTCATCGGGCTCGATCCGAACACCGGATTCCTGAAGGGCATGCTCGATCTCGACGACCGTGGGCTGATCGTGACCGATCCCGGCTGCATGACGAGCATGCCGGGAGTGTTCGCGGCCGGCGACGTTCGGAGCGGATCGACCAAGCAGCTCGCGTCGGCCGTCGGCGAGGGCGCCGCCGCCGCGATCGCGATCCGCGCCTACCTCGAGAAGCTCGAGAGGTCCTAGCGATGCGGGCGCTAACGGCCACGCCGCCGACCCCGATGTCGGCGGAGCTGGTGGAGGTTCCCGAGCCTGGTCTCGATGATGGCGAGATCCTGTGCCAGACCCTCGCGGTAGGGGTCGACGGCACCGACAACGAGATCGTCGAGGGCAAGTACGGCGAGGCCCCGCCGGGGCGCGACCGGCTTGTGCTCGGCCACGAGTCGCTCGGGCGCGTGCTGGAGGCTCCCGTGGAGGGCGGGTTCGCGCCCGGGGACCTCGTCGTCGGGGTCGTGCGTAGGCCCGACCCTGTGCCGTGCGAGAACTGCGCGGTCGGCGAGTGGGACATGTGCCGGAACGGCATGTACACCGAGCGTGGTATCAAGGGCCGCGACGGGTTCCTCTCGGAGCGGTTCCGCATCGAGCCCGCGTTCGCAGTCAAGGTCGACCCGCGGCTCGGGCGGCTCGCGGTGCTCGCCGAGCCCGCCAGCGTGGTCGCGAAGGCGTGGGAGCACATCGAGCGGATCGGCTCACGAGCCCGTTTCGCCCCCCGAAACGCGCTCGTCACAGGGGCGGGACCGCTCGGCCTGCTCGGTGCGCTCCTCGGGGTGCAGCGCGGTCTCGACGTCCACCTGCTCGACGTCGTCGATAGGGGCCCCAAGCCCGATCTCGCGGCCAAGCTCGGGGCGACCTACCACGTGGGATCTCTCGACGACGCCGGGATGGACTTCGACGTAGTGATCGAGTGCACGGGCGTCGGACCACTCGTGTTCCACGCGATCGAGCACCTCGCCCCAGACGGCATCATGTGCCTCACCGGCATCTCGCCCGCGGGACGCTCGGAGAAGCTGAATCTCGACGCCCTGAACAAGGAGATGGTGCTCAACAACAACGTCGTCTTCGGCTCGGTGAACGCCGGGCTCCGGCACTACGAGCAGGCGGCGAGGGCGCTCGCGGCGGCCGACGCGACGTGGCTCGACTCGCTGGTGACGCGATGGGTGCCGCTTGACTGTTGGGGGGAGGCGCTCGAGCGCCGACCGGACGACGTGAAGACCGTGGTCGAGATCGCGGGCTAGCCTGCGAGGAGGAAGCCCATGGAGCCGAGCGAGATCTTCGAGCTGATCGTGAAGGCCGACGAGAAGCTCAAGTACGCCACGCCCGCCATGGAGGACGCGAGGAGGGGACAGGCGCGCCAGCTCCTCGAGCGTGCTCGGGACGAGGCAAGGGCGATCGGGAACGACGCGCTCGTCGCCCAGGCGGAGCAGCGTCTCGCCGATCTCGTACACCCACCGATCGCCGGAGCGGCCGAGCGCCGGCCGACGCCGCTCGACCCCTACCCCGCGCCCCGGGACGAGGAGGGGGAGGGCGACGAGAAGGCGTACCCGCCCGAGCTCGGAACGGACGCCGTGGCGATCCTCGAGGGCCGGACCTTCATGTACTCCGACTCGATCGGGGACGTCCCGCCCGGATCCATCGGGGGGCTGCTCCACGACGACACCCGGTTCCTCTCCGGGTGGATGCTCACCCTGAACGGACGGCCGCCCTCTCTGCTGAAGTCGGGCGTGGTCGACTACTACTCGGCGGCCTTCTTCCTCACGAACCCCGACCTGCCGGGGATCCGCGCGAACACGCTCACCGTACGGCGCTTCAGGTTCGTCGGCGGTGGCCTCCACGAGCAGCTGATCGTGTTCAACGCGGCCACCGAGACCGTTCGTGTGGAGCTCCGCATGGCCGTCGAGGCCGACTTCGCCGATCTGTTCGAGGTGAAGAGCCGGGTCCGGGACAGGAGCGCTCGCACGGATACGGAGCACGACCCCGACGAGTCGAGTCTTCACTTCCACTACGAGAACGGCGGGTTCCTCGCCGAGACGAACGTGCGGGTCGCCCAGAGCGCGATAGCCGAGGGTGTGAACCCGGCCACAGCTCTCGACGTCCCGCCGACGCGGGAGGCGAGGCCGCGGATCGACGGGAACGACCTCGTGTGGGAGGTCGAGCTGCCCTCCAGGAGCGCCCTAGTGGTCGCGCTGCGCATCACCGTCCGCGTGAACGAGAAGGTGCTTGAGCCGACGCACGAGTCCTTCGGCGAGGAGCAGGAGCACGCCGAGGGAGCCCTCACTAGCTGGCTCGAGGAGGTGCCGCGGTTCCGGTCGGACGATGCCGTGCTGAAGGCGGTGTTCGACAAGTCGATCGTCGACCTCGCTGCCCTCCGCATCGCCGGCGAGTTCCAGGGGGAGGCCTACGTCCTGCCGGCTGCCGGGCTGCCGTGGTTCATGACCTTGTTCGGTCGAGACACTCTGATCACGGCGCTCCAGACCCTTTGGGTGGGGCCGGAGCTCGCGCGTGGCGCGCTCCACCTGCTCGGCGCGCTCCAGGGGACGAAGGTCGACGAGTTCCGCGACGAGGAGCCGGGCAAGATCCTCCACGAGATCCGGAGCGGCGAGCTCACGGTGATGGGCGAGAAGCCGCACAGCCCGTATTACGGGACGGCGGATGCCACTCCCCTGTACCTCGTGCTCATGTCGGAGTACTGGCGGTACGCGCGCGACGACGACTTCGTGCGGGCCCGCTGGGACAAGGTGCTGGCGGCTCTGGACTGGATCGACGAGCATGGAGATCGCGACGGCGACGGCTACGTGGAGTATCAGACCCGTTCCTCGCAGGGCCTGGGGAACCAGTGCTGGAAGGACTCCTGGGACGCTATCCAGTTCTCCGACGGGAGCATCCCGTACCTGCCGATCGCCGCCGCCGAGATCCAGGGATACGTGTACGACGGGAAGCTCCGCGCGGCCGAGATCGCAGAGCACCTGATGGGCGACGCGGAGCTTGCCTCCCGCCTCCGCAAGGAAGCCGAGGAGCTGAGGGAGCGGTTCAACAGGGACTTCTGGAGCGAGGAGCGCGGCGGCTACTACGTCGTCGGGCTCGACGGCGACAAGCGCCGGATCGACTCGATGACCTCGAACATGGGGCACCTGCTGTGGTCGGGGATGGTGCCGGAGGATCGCGCGCGCATCGTCGCCGATCACCTGATGTCCGCGGACATGTTCTCCGGGTGGGGTGTCCGAACGATGTCGTGGTCAGACGGCGGGTACAATCCGATCGGCTACCACGTCGGCACGATCTGGCCGCACGACAACTCGATCCTTGTCGAAGGTCTCGTCCGGTACGGCTTCCGCGACGAGGCGAACCGGATCGCGAGGGCGCAGCTCGAGGCCGCGTCGTTCAGCGACTTCCGGCTGCCGGAGGCGTTCGCGGGATTCGACCGGAGCGTGGGCCGGTTCCCGGTCCCGTACCCGACCGCGTGTAGGCCGCAGGCGTGGGCCACGGGCGCGCCGTTCGTGTTCGTGAAGACGATGCTGGGACTGGACGTCCGCGACGGCGAGGTGCGGCTTGACCCGCGCGTTCCCGAGGAGGTCGGGCGCATCTTCATCCACGGGATGCACGCGTTCGGGACGCACTGGGACCTCGAGGCGGTAAGAACCAACGGTCACGTGCGCCTGACCCACTGAGGGGGAATCGCGCTGCTCGGGGACCGGCGTTACCGATCCTTCCAGGAGCGGAACGCTGAGAGCAGGCGATCCGTCGCCTCCTGCGGTACCTGCTCCTCGGTGAGCGTCCCGGTCACCCGGATCGTGGTGCGCATCTGCTCCACGTAGGCCGTGCAGCCATCGCAGATCGCGAGGTGGGCCTCGAAGCGCTCGCGGTCGGGCTCGGGAAGGTAGCCCTCGAGGAACTCGGTCACGAGCTCCACGAGCTCCTTGCACGTCAGCTCGGCGGGCGCCGTCACGTCTCGACCATCTCCTCGGTCAGGTAGCGCTCGAGCGCGCGGCGAACCTTCGAGCGCGCCCTGTGCAGGAGCACACGCTGGTTCGTCTCGCTGATGTCCAGGGCGTTACACACTTCCTGCGACGACCACCCGAGGACGTCGCGCAGCCGGATGACCGTGGCCTGCGCGGGCGGGAGTCCCTCGATCGCGCCCTCGACGACCCCTCGGGTCTCGCCGGCAAGTAGGCGTTCCTCGGGAGCCTGCTCCCAGTGGGCGGGGAACGTCACCCAGTGACCCGGCAGGTCGCCGGTCGCAGGCTGGAAGCGATCGGGGTCGACTGCCGACTCCTCCGGGTCTCCGGGTAGGAGCGAGGAGAACGGGACGCTCCGCCGCTCCCGCTGCCCGCGCGTCTTCGCGATGTTGACAAGGATCCGGAACAGCCAGGTGCGGAAGGACGACCTCCCCTCGAAGCGGTCGATACCCTGGAGGACGCCGAGCCAGGTCTCCTGGACCACCTCCTCCGCCACGGCGCGCGAGGGCACGAACATCGCGGCGATCCGGAGCATCATGGCCTGGTAGCGCTCCACGAGCTCCATGAAGGCGTCGTCGTCGCCGGCGCGGAGCGCGTCGAGGAGGTCGAGATCGCGATCGGTCCCCGATTGCACGGCCGGAGCTTACCCCTGGCAACTGCGAGGACGGCCCTTCAAGAGGGCTTCGCTCAGCCGGGACGAGCCGCGCCCACGTACGCCGGCCAGTTGACCGGGCGTACCGCGACGTATGCCCCGGTGTGCGGCGCGTCGATCATCTTCCCGCCACCGATGTAGAGCCCCACGTGGTGGATCGGTGAATAGAAGAAGACGAGGTCGCCCGGCTGCAGCTGGTTCCGGTCTACGTGCGGGAGCGACGCGTACTGCCCGGCCGAGGAGTGTGTGAGCGACACGCCTGCGTGAGCCCAGGCCCACATCGTCAGGCCCGAGCAGTCGAACCCGGTCGAGGGACTCGAGCCGCCCCACCGGTAGGGGGTGCCGATCACCGAGTACGCGGCGTCGATCGCCGCCTGTGCCCCGGAGCTTGGAGCGGGCGGCGGCGGCCCCGTCGGCTGGGGTGGCGGGGACTCCTTAGCTTCCTCGAGCGCCTCTTGCAGCGCCTGCCGACGTTCGCGTCGAGCCTCTGCCAGCTCCTCTTCTAGGTCGGCGACGAACGCCTCCTGCTCGGCGATCAGCCCCTTGATCTCGCCGGTCTTGCGGTGGACCGCCGCGAGGGCGTCCTCACGAGCGTCGACTGCGTCGGCCAGCCGGTCGGCCGCCCACGATGCCCGCTGCCCGGCGGACTGGGCCTCGAGCGCGAGCTGGTTGTCGTGCTCGGCCAGCTGTCCGAGGAACTCGATGCGGTCGGCGAAGTCGCCGAAGCTCTCCGCCCCCAGCAGAATCCCGAGTTCGGAGCCCGCGTCCGTGTAGGCGCTGACCGCCCGATCCGACAGCGACTCGCGCGCAGCATCCGCGGCGTTGCGCGATTCCCTAACGTCGCGACGAGCGGCGGCCAGCCTGCCGCGAGCCTCGTCGAGGGCCAGGCGAGCCTGGTTGTACTGCTCGACCAGCAGCGAGAGATCCTCGTTGAGCTCGCGGAGCTTGTCGTGCGCGGCGTCGAGGTCGGCCTTGGAGGGGGCGGCCGAAGAAGGCGCGGATCCGAAGGCCAGGGGAACGACGAGTACGGCGGCGAGTGCGAGCCGCGCGAACCTCCCCCGGATCCGTTCCTGCCTCCACATAACGCAAGAGGCTGCCTGAAGCAGCCCCGCGACGAGGCTACCCGGCCCCCGTAGGGGCGTCAAACCCCGCGAAAGCCGGAGCGGAAGCAGATGGCGGCAAGAGGCCCCGGGGGAGTCCCGGGGCCTCTTGCCGTTCCGTCGGGACGGCGGGATTTGAACCCGCGACCTCAGCGTCCCGAACGCTGCGCGCTACCAAGCTGCGCTACGTCCCGTGCCCGGGAAGTGTAGCGAACCCCCGGTCCCGGCCCGGGGTAGGCTTCGGGCTCATGAGGATCGCCCAGGTCGCTCCTCCGTGGCTGGCCGTGCCCCCGAAGGGCTACGGCGGCATCGAGTGGGTGGTCGCGCTCCTGGCGGACGGGCTCGCTGAGCGGGGGCACGAGGTGACGCTCTTCGCAACCGGCGACTCCCTAACGAAGGCGCGCCTGGAGTTCGCGTTCGAGGTCGCCCCGGGTCCCAAGACGATCAACGACATCTACCTGGACACGATCCACACGCTCGTCTCGCTCCGCGACCCATCGCGGTTCGATGTGCTCCACGTGCACGCGCCGTTCTCGGCCCTGGCAGCGGCGGTGCAGACGCCGGTTCCCGCCGTCCACACCCTTCATGGGCCCTTCACGGACCAGATGCGCCAGCTCTACTCGGCGGTTGCCGATCGTGCTTGGTTCGTGGCGATCAGCGAGGCCCAGAAGCGGGGAATGGAGGAGCTCAGATACGGCGGCGTCGTCTACAACGGGATCGACCTCGACCGGTACCCGTTGCGCAAGGAGAAGGAGGACTTCGTGCTGTTCCTCGGGCGTGCGGCGCCGGAGAAGGGACTCCTGCGGGCCGTCCTCGCCGCCCGCGAGGCCGGCGTGAAGCTCGTCGCGGCGCTGAAGATCGCCGACCCGATCGAGGAAGAGCATTGGGAGCGCGACGTGAAGCCGGTGTTGCCTCCGGACGCCGAGATCCTGGCGGAAATCACCCACGAGGAGAAGGCCGAGCTCCTGGCCCGCGCGAAGGCGGTGCTGTTCCCGATCGACTGGCCGGAGCCATTCGGCCTGGTGATGACCGAGGCGATGGCCTGCGGCACGCCGGTGATAGCGACGCCGCGGGGCTCCGTGCCCGAGGTGATCGCCGACGGCCAGACCGGGTGGATCGTTCCGGTGGAGGACTACGCGCGCGAAGCCGCCGATCGGCTGCAGCGCCTCTCCGACATCGACCCGAGCGCCTGCCGCGAGCGCGTGCGGCGCCTCTTCTCGAAGGATGCCATGGTCGCCGGCTACGAGGCGGTGTTCGATCGCGCCCTCTCCGGCTGACGCCGGAGTTCCAGGAAAGTCGCCTCCGGGCGACACAGGAAGCGGAACGGCGCGTACTTGCCGGTGCCCACGCCCCTTGAAACGTGAACCCAAGCCGGGGGAAGCCGGAACAGACCCGATACGAGCCGGCGCGGCAGGTGGGAGTTGGTGACGAGCGCGCCGAGGAACGGCAGCCTCACCTGGCCTCCGTGCGTGTGCCCGGCAATCACGAGGTCGTACCCGAGAGCGGCGAGCTCCGGGGCGGGATCGGGAGAGTGCGCGACGACGACACCGAAACGGTCGGGCGACTCCCGGAGGGCAACGCGGAGATCGTGCCAGCCTAGGTGCGCGTCGTCGAGGCCGAGCAGCTCGATCGGCGATCCGTCGAGCGAAGCCTCCATGCGGACGTTCCGCAGATGCTCCCAGCCGTCGCCCTCGAGCGCGGCCTCGAGCTCCCTCCACGGCCCGCGGACGCCGATCCTGTGTCGCCGCCTGGGCAGGAGGTATCGCAGCGGGTTCAGCAGTCGCGGCACGAAGTAGTCGTTCGACCCGAGGACGAACCACGACGTGAGGCGCCCCCGCACCGGCCGTACCGCCTCGACCGCGGTCGCGACGGCCTCCGGCTCGGCGAGGAAGTCGCCCGTGACCACGGTGACGTCGGCGGGCGGAAGGCCAGCCAGGAATCGCGCCTTTGCGGCGTCGCCGCGCACGAAGTGAAGGTCCGAGAGGTGAAGCACGGTGAGGGGCTCTGGGCCGGTGGCCGGTAGGATGTCGAGGCGGCGGCGGACCACGCGGTACCAGCGTCGTTCGACGACAACGCCGTATGCGACGCAGACGGCGCCGGCGCCGAGCAGGATCAGAAGCACGGTGAAGAGCATGGAGCCGAGTCTACGGTGACGACGTTGAAGGAACGGCTGGCGGCCGAGATCAGGGATGCGATGAGGTCGGGCGACAAGACGCGCCTGATGGCGCTTCGCATGCTCTCGACGCAGGTGACGAACCGCGAGAAGGAGGTGCTCCACGAGCTGGACGACGAGGAGGTCCGGCAGGTCGCCGCGAAGGAGGTCAAGCGGCGGACCGAGTCCATAGAGGCCTTCGAGCCGGCCGGCCGTGTCGACCTCGCTTCACGCGAGCGCGAGGAACGCGAGGTGCTGAAGGCCTACGCGCCCGAGGAGCTCTCCGAGGCGGAGGTCGACGCGCTCATCGACGAGGCGATCGCTACGACCGGTGCATCGTCGCCCAAGGAGATGGGGAAGGTGATGGGCCTCGTCATGGGCAAGGCCAAGGGCCGAGTGGACGGTTCCCTCGTGCAGGAGAAGGTCAAGGGCAGGCTCGGCGGGGGCTAGCCCCCACCGCCCCCACCGCCATTCCCGTTGCCGTTCCCGTTTCCGCCCCCGCCCCCGCCGTCACCGTCCTCGGGGACAAGCTTCCCGATGGTGATCGTGATGATGGAGTTCTGCTGGACCTCGTCGCCGGCGCGCGGGTACTGGATCAGCACGATGCCGGCCTTCTTGGGGTCGACGACCTCCCTCTGCACGGCGCGCGGCCTGAACCCCGCCTCCAGTAGCACCGCCCGGGCCTCCTCGGCGTCCATGCCGCCCACGTCGGGTACCTCCACGGTCGGTGGGATGCCCGTGGAGACGGAGATCCGGACGAGCGTGCCGACGATCGCCCGGTACTCCGGTGCCGGGCTCTGCGCGACCACGATCCCCTCATCCTCGAGGGAGTTGATCCTTGAGATCGTGGCCTCGAAGCCGAGTTCCTCGAGCTTGTCGATGGCCTCGTCCTCCTCGAGTCCGACCAGGCGGGGAAGCCTCCTGCGTTCCGGTTTAGGGGGCTCGGGGAAGTCCAAGACCGGCATACCCGCCGTGGCGCGCACCATGAAGTCGTTCCAGATCGGGGCCGCCACGGAACCGCCGAAGGGTGAGCTGAAGTACGCGTTCAGTGGCACCTGACCCTTGCGGAAACCGACCCATACGGCCGTCGACACTTGGCGCGTGTAGCCCGCGAAGTACAGGTTCGTGTAGTCCTGGGCCGTGCCGGTCTTGCCGGCGATGGGGCGGAACTCCATCCCGTCGTCGGCGGCCGTGCCGGTACCGTGGTCGACGACTCCCTGCAGCATCGCCGTGACGAGGTGCGCGATGTCGGCCTCGATCACCTGCTCGCAATCCGGCGGATGCCGGTACAGCACCCCATCGGGCGACCTGACGAGCGCGACTGCGAACGGCTCGCAGTGCTTGCCGTCGTTGGCGAGGGTCGAGAAGGCCGTAGCCATGTCCAGCGTCGAGACCTCCTCGGCGCCGAGAGTGATCGACGGAACGGCGTCCATCGGGGCCGTCATCCCGAGCTCGTGCGCGGTCTCGACGATGTCGGTCGCGCCTACGTCGAGCGCCAGCTGCGCGAAGACGACGTTCACGGAGCCGGCCGTGGCCTCCCATAGATCCAGCAGTCCACGGTTCGACGCGCCCTCGGCATTAGTCACGCAGTGACAGTCGTTGTTCCACTGTGGCAGCGGGAGCGGGGAGCGCGACGAGTAGACGCGGTGCGGCGAGATGCCCTCTTTGAAGGCCGCGACGAGCGTGATCGGCTTGAACGCCGAGCCGACCTGGCGGCGACCCCGCCACACGAGGTCCTCTTTGTCGTGCTTGTAGTCGCGGCCGGAGACCATGGTCCGGATCGCGCCGGTCGAAGTCTCCACCGACACGAGCGACGCGTCGAGCCCCTCGGGTCCGGTGATGCCGTGGCGCACCGCGCGCTCGCCGAAGCGCTGCCAGTCCGGCTTCAGCGTGGTGTAGACGCGCAGGCCGCCCTGGAAGAGCGTCTGGCGCCGTTGCTCGTAGCTCTTGCCGAACGCGTCGAACTCCGGGTTGTCCTCGTCGAGGATGAGGTTCTTCAGGTAGTAGACGAAGAACGGCTCGAAGAGCTCCTGTCGGACGCCGGCGTTCTTCGGGAGCCGGATCGGGCGCGCCTTCAGCTTGTCGATCTGCTCGCGTGGATACCAGCCCAGAACGGCCAGACGCTCGAGCACCTCGTTCCTGCGAACGAGAGCGGCCGCCGGCTCGTCGAGCGGATCGAAGGTCTCCGGAGACTGGATCAGCCCTGCGAGCGTCGCCCCCTCCGATAGCGAGAGCTTGGCCGCCGGTTTGCGGAAGTAGAAGCGCGAAGCCGTTCCGATCCCGTACACGCCGTTGCCGAAGTAGACGTCGTTCAGGTACAGCTCGAATATCTCGTCCTTCGTGTACTCCTGCTCCACCCGCATCGCGAGCGCCGCCTCCTTGAACTTGCGCTCGTAGGTACGCGATGGATCGGCGATCACGCGGTTCTTCACGAGCTGCTGCGTGATCGTGGACCCGCCCTGAACGATGTCGCCGGCCGCCAGGTTCGCGAGCGTCGCGCGGATGAGGGAAGTGAAGTTCAGGGCGCCGTGCTCGTAGAACCCGTCGTCCTCGATCGCAAGCACCGAGTCCCAAGCCTCCTCGCTCACGTTCTGAAGCCGGACGACGCGGCGGTTCTCGTCGAGGTAGATGCGCGCGAGCACGCTCCCGTCGTCCGCGTAGATGATCGAGCGCTCGGGGAAGTGCGGTATCCGCTTGAACCAGTCGCTCTCGAGCTCCAGCCTGTCGCTCACGATGCTCACGCCGGCTCCCACGCCCGCGAACAGCGGGAAGAGGAGGAGCGCGATCAGCATCCCTCCCAGACCGATCGACATCGCGAAGAGCACCGGCAGGAGCGGGACCGGCGCCTTGCGAACGCGACGCCGCCGGCGGGCGGGCCGCTTCCTGGAGGCTTTCGGTTCGACGGGTGGCGCGGTGCGCATGGGAAAACCGCGGCCAGCATACCCCGGTGGCCCCCTCCGGACGACGGCGCCGGTAGCATGTGGCGGATGCGTCGCGCGGTCCTTCTGTCGTTCGTGCTCGTCGCGCTCGGGCTCATGCCCGAGCCCGCTTCGGCCGCCTTGACCACTGTCGACATCGTCGAGGTGCGTGGGCCGCTCGACCGGCCGCTCGTCGCCTATCTCGAGGAGCGAATCGACGAGGCCGAACGTGGAATGCACGTCCTGGTGCTGCAGCTCGACACCCCCGGGACCCTCGACCAGGACGCCGTCGGGCTCGCGCAGCGGATATTCGACGCTCGCGTTCCGGTGATCGTCTGGGTAGGGCCGCCGCCGGCGCGGGCGAGCGGCGCGGGGCTGCTCTTCATGTACGCGTCCTCGCTCGCGGCGGTCTCTCCGGGCTCGCAGACCGGCCCGCTCCTTCCGCTCGACCTTGCAGATGGCTCCGTGGACCTCCTGGATCTCCGCGCGACGATCGACGGGTGGGTCGCCGCCCGCGGCAAGGAGACCGTCACCGATTGGAACGACCGACCGCTCACGGCCTCGGAGGCTCGCCACCGTGACATAGCCCAGGCCGCGGCGATCTCTGTGCCCGATCTGCTCGGCAAGATCGACGGGCGCACGGTCAAGACTCCCGCCGGACCCGTCACCTTGCAGACCAACGTTGCAACCAAGGAGACCGAGGTCGGGGAGGTGACGCTCCGTTTCCACGATCTCGGACCGATCCGGGCGGTTCTCCACGCGATCTCGAACCCATCGTCCCTGTACCTGCTGCTGGTGCTCGCTCTCGCGGCGCTCGCCTTCGAGCTCACGCAGCCCGGGTTCGGCTTCGCGGGGTTCTCGGGGGTGTTCCTGCTCGGTCTTGCCGTGTATTCGCTCACGGTCGTGCCGGTCTCGGTGCCGGGGCTCGTGCTGCTCGTCGGCGGGGTGGGGCTCATGGTGCTGGACGTTCGACTACGGCGTCTAGGGTTCGCGACGGGGACCGGCTTACTCTCGTTCTTCGGCGGATCGATCCTCGCCTTCTGGGATGCGGCGGATCCGATCCGTGTCTCTACATGGGCGATCGGGCTCGCGGTCGTTGCGAGCCTCCTCTACTACGGGTTCGGTCTCACGGTTGCTCTCCAGGCCCGCGACCGGATCACCTCCACCCAAGTCGGGCTCGTGGGGCTCCTCGGCGAGACCCGAGGAGAGCTCTCTCCGGAGGGACCGGTTTACGTGAAGGGCGCCCTCTGGCGCGGTCGTAGCGGTGACGGGCCGATCCCGCCGGGCACTCGGGTCCGCGTCCGGGGCGTGGACGGGCTGATCCTGCGGGTCGAGCCGGAGCCGGGCGACGAGGACTGACTCGGGCGCAACACCTTCTCAACGGAACCGCCCGAACCGCACGGGCGTCGGATTACGAACACCCTTTTGAGGAGGGAGCGGCCGTTCCGGCGGCCGGCAGGCATGCAATCGCTCGTCGAGGAGACCGCCTGGCAGTTCCGTGCCGCATGTCGAGGCGAGGATGCGGCCCTGTTCTTCGCCCCCGGGTACTTCGAGAAGAAGGGCGAGAAGGACGCTCGGGAGGCCAAGGCGAAGGTCATCTGCGCCCGGTGTGAGGTCCGCGAGGAATGCCTCGAGTACGCGCTGGGCACTCGGGAATCGCACGGCATCTGGGGGGGCCTGAACGAGGCGGAACGTCGGGCGCTCCTCCGCACGCGGGAGCGGCGCGCCGGGTAGGCGGCCGGGGTAGCTCACCTCGGTGCGAGCTCGCCTCGTTCATCCCGTTCGTGGCAGTATCCGCGCCATGTCCGAGGCAACGATCCTGGAGCGGCTGGCGGTGCTCGGGCTCGAGCTGCCTCCGACAGCGAGACCGGTCGCGTCGTACGTGCCGGTGCGAGTCGTCGGCGGGCTGGCGTTCGTGGCGGGCCAGATCCCGCTCGTGGACGGCGAGGTCCGGCATCCGGGGCACGCCGGCGCCGAGGTCTCGCTCGACGAGGCGGTCGAGGCGTCACGCCGGTGCGCGCTGCAGGCGCTCGCCGCGCTCCGCGAGGAGCTGGGGTCGCTGGACCGACTCGCGCGCATCGTTCAGGTGACGGTGTTCGTCGCATCCGCCCCCGGCTTCAACGACCAGCCGAAGGTAGCGAACGGCGCCAGCGACCTGCTCGTGGAGCTCCTCGGCGACGACGGCAGGCACGCCCGTGCCGCGGTCGGCGTCGTAGAGCTGCCGTTGGGCGCGCCCGTCGAGGTAGCTCTCGTCGCTGAGGTCTCGGCCTAGGACCTCGGGTAGCGCAGGTCGCCGTCCCGCCGCGTGACGCCGGAGCGGTCGAAGTGCTCCAACAGCGGGAGCGCGTACTTGCGCGAGGTGCCGAGCTGCTCGCGGAACGCGCTCACGGTGATCCCCTGCGGCGCGCCTCGGACGATCGCCTCCGCCCTTGCTACGAGCTCGTGTGTGAACACCAGCTCCTTGGACACGCGTACGAGGGTGCCGGCGCGGGAGGCCGCCTCGATCAACTCACTCGGGAAGCCGGCGACGACCAGGTCGGGAACCGTCGGCGGCGACGGCTCCGCTTCCTTGACGGCCGCCAGTAGATCATCGACTTCCTCCTCGGCGAGGGTGACCCGGTGCGTCGCGAGGCGCATCGAGGTAGCCGAGCGAGCGACGAGCCCACGATCCTCGAGATCGTCCAGCAAGGCGTCGACGAGATCCGGCGCACCGCGGATGCCTCGCGCGGCGAGCGCTTCGGCCAGGGCCCGGCGTGCCTCGGACAGATCTGCACCCTCGAGCAGCGGGTTGGCCTCGTGGTGTTTCGCCAGCGCTCGTTCTAGAAGGTCTGCCGCCGCCGCGTGCGCCGTCTCGTGGATCCACCACGCGTGCACGCGCAGGGCGCCGTGCACGTCGCCCGACGCCGCGAGTTCGTCGGCGCGCACCGCCCCCCGCTCCGACACGAAGAGCGCCGCCAGCTCGTCGCGCGAGGCTCGTTCGCGCGCCCCCAGCCGGCGATCGACGTCGGGGCCGGGTCTCGTCGGCGGGAACGGGTCGAGGACCGTCCCGCCCGCCACGGTCTCCCGCCGGCCCACGTCGCGCAGCACGAACCGGTCGAACGCGTCGAGGATGACGGGCGAGGAGAGCCGTATCCGGGCGAATGCTCCCGTTGCGGGGTCGCCGAAGAAACGGACGCGCGCGTCGCGCTCCGCGGAGCCCGCGTAGAGCTTGTAGGCGCCACGCGAGGTGAGCGGATGGGCGAGCCTTCGAACCGGTCTCACGCGGGCGTCGAGGACCCCGGTCGCGCGCCACTGTCCGGGCAGGCCGATGACGTCGCCGCGTTCGAGGGCGGTACGTTCTATCCCGGTGAGGTTCGCGGCTACGCGCGACACCGGCCGTGCCACGTCGATCGCGCGCTTGTGGGTCTGGAGGCCGCGGACGCGCGCGCGCCGGCCTGTCGGGAAGAGCTCGACCTCCTCCCCAACCTCGATCGTCCCACCGGTGAGCGTCCCGGTCACCACGGTCCCGGCGCCCTTGATCGTGAAGACGCGATCGACGAACAGGCGCGGGCGGTCGTGGTCCTCTGGCGGAGGCGCGCCTGCCACCATCGCGTCCAGGGCGTCCGTGAGCTCGTCCAGCCCCTCGGAGGTGGCCGACGAGCACGGGATCACCGGAGCGTCTTGGAGTGCGGTACCGGCCAATCGCTCCCGGGTCTCCTCGACGGCGAGGTCGAGCGCCATCTCGTCTACCAGGTCGCATTTCGTGAGGGCCACGACGCCCGCGTGCGCGCCCAGCACGTCGACGATCGCGAGGTGCTCCTCGGACTGCGGTTTCCATCCCTCGTCGGCGGCCACGACGAAGAGCACCAGGCGGACGGGACCGACGCCGGCGAGCATGTTCCTCACGAAGCGCTCGTGGCCGGGGACGTCGACGAAGCCGATCTCGCGCCCCGACGGTAGAGCGCACCAAGCGAAACCGAGGTCTATCGTGAGGCCGCGGCGCTTCTCCTCGGCGAGGCGGTCGGGGTCGATCCCGGTGAGGCGCAGGATCAGTGAGGACTTGCCGTGGTCGACGTGCCCCGCGGTGGCGACGACCTGGAGGCCCGCCTCACCCCTCGTCGTCGAGGTCATCGCCTTCGAGCGCGTAGAGGATCGCGCGGGCGAGGTGGGGGATCTGCTCCGGTGCAACTGTTCTCACGTCGAAGATCGCGCGGTCGCGGTCGACGCGACAGAACACGGCCGGGCTGCCGGTGCGCAGACGCGCGGCGAGGACATCCGCCCCCCGGGTCTTGAGCTCGACCCCCCACGAAGGGATCGCGTGTCCAGGCATCGAGCCGCCACCCACAGCCGACTCGACCGGGCGCACGTGTGCGCCCTCGAGGTCGCCGTCGAGAGCACCGGCGAGCTGTTGGGCGCGCTGTCTCACGCGGTCCGCCGGCTCGCGGAGCATCCGCCGGACGGGCAGGTCATCGTGGTGCCCCGCGGCGTACGCGGCGAGCACGGACTCGAGCGCGGCGACCTGCATCTTGTCAACGCGGACCGCTCGAGCGATAGGGTGCTGTCGTAGTCGCCCGACGAGGTCGGCTCGCCCCACGACGATGCCCGCCTGAGGGCCGCCGAGCAGCTTGTCGCCCGAGAAGCAGACCAGGTCAGCCCCGTCCTCGAGCGCCTCGGTCGCGGCGGGCTCGTCCGGCGGGACACCGTTCCAGCGGTCCAGGAGCCCCGACCCGAGGTCGTAGAGGAACGGAACGCCGCTCTTCCTCGCGAGCTGCACGAGGTCTGCGGCCGAGGGGGCGGCGGTGAATCCAACGACCCGGTAGTTGCTCGGATGTACCTTCAGGATGAGACCGGTCTTCTCGGTGAGTGCCGACCGGTAGTCCTGTAGCCGCGTCCGGTTCGTCGTCCCGACCTCGACGAGCGAGGCCCCGGACGCCGCCATTATGTCGGGGATCCGGAACTCCCCGCCGATCTCGATTAGCTCGCCGCGCGAGACGAGCACATCCTTGCGCTTGGCGAGCGCGGCCAGGGCCAGCAGCACTGCAGCGGCGTTGTTGTTCACGACGAGCGCTGCCTCGGCGCCCGTCAGGGAGGTGAGCAGGAGCTCGGCTCGGGTTGAGCGCTTCCCCCGCTTTCCCGTCTCACGATCGATCTCGAGATCCGTGTAGGAGCGAGCCGCGCGGGCCGCCGCCTTCACGGCCTCCTCGGGGAGAGGCGCTCGCCCGAGGTTCGTGTGAAGCACCACGCCGGTCGCGTTGATCACGGGCGTGAGGCCCGTGGCCGTCCGCGACGCGATCGCCAACGCGCGGGCGAGCAGGACGTCGTCGGGGGGTGGCTCGGCGCCGCGATCGGTCGCGGCTCTCGTCTCGTCCAGCACCTGCTGTATGCAGCGCTTGAGCAACGGGCGTCCGAGGGTTGCCGACGCCCGGCGCCCCGGGTCCGAGCGCAGGAGCGCGTCGACCGAGGGGATCTTCCTGCGGAGTCCGGCGGAGGCCCCCATCGCCGGAAGCGTACCCGCTCGCCGGCGTGGGCAGCCGGCCGCGTTTGGGGGAGAATAGGCGACCGTGGAGACGCCGGTCCGACCCGCGACGCGTAGCGCCGAGGTCGCCTCGATGGTGCGCGGCGGCGGCCTCGACATCGAGATCGCCGAGGGGGGACTTCGGACCGAGGAGATGATCCTCAACATCGGCCCGCAGCATCCGTCGACGCACGGCGTGCTCCGGGTCGTGCTCGAGCTCGACGGCGAGGTCATCACCCGCGCGCAGCCGGTGATCGGCTACATGCACCGCGCCGCCGAGAAGCTGGCCGAGCACCGCGACGCGCGCCAGGTACTCGTCCTCATGAACCGACACGACTGGCTGTCGGCGTTCAACAACGAGCTCGGCTGGGTGATCGCCGTCGAGCGCCTCTCCGGCATCGAGGTGCCGGACAGGGCGCAGTGGATCCGCACGATGATGGCCGAATGGAACCGGATCCTGAACCACCTCATGTTCTGCGGCTCGTTCCCGCTCGAGCTCGGTGCGATGACCCCCATGTTCTACGCTTTCCGCGAGCGCGAGATGATCCAGGACCTCGTGGAGTCCGCGACGGGCGCGCGGATGCACCACTCCTACGCTCGCGTTGGCGGATTGAAGGACGACCTCCCTCGAGGCTTCCTCAAGCACTCGGGCGAGGTCCTCAGGTGGGTGCGCAAGAAGCTGAAGGACTTCGACAACCTCGTGATGGGCAACGAGATCATCCACGCGAGGACCAAGAACGTCGGCATACTCCCGGGTGCGACCGCGATCTCGTACGGGTGCTCCGGGCCGGTGCTGCACGCGAGCGGCATGCCGATGGACCCGCGCAAGGACTCGCCCTACGAGAAGTACGGGGAGGTCGAGTTCGACGTGCCGATCGGCATGAACGGCGACAGCTACGACCGGCTGTGGGTTCTCGTCCAGCGGATGCACGAATCCTGCAAGATCATCGAGCAGTGCATGGAGAAGCTCCCGGCCGGTGAGTTCCGCGCGGGCAGCCTTCCGAAGAAGCTGTCGCTCGAGGGTGAGATCTACGTCCGGACCGAGAACCCGCTCGGGCTGATGGGCTACTACCTCGTGGGGGACGGCAAGAAGACGCCCTACCGGCTGAAGATGCGCACGCCGTCGTTCTCCAACGTCTCGGTGCTGCCGGCGATGCTCCCGGGGAACCTCGTCCCGGACCTGATCGCGATCCTGGGCTCGATCTTCTTCGTCGTCGGCGACGTCGACCGCTGAGACCCGCGGCTCAGCGCTCGAGGTTGAACCAGGCTCCGCCGGGACCGATCCAGCTGAAGCCCTCGCCCCAGACCGCGATCGTCTTGCCGGTGTTGGTCACGTCGATCTCGCCGTAGTCGCCGTAGACCTCCTTGAACCCGTCCTCGAACTTGTAGCGAGCGCCGGAGGTCGCGTCGGAGATCTTGACGGGTGGACCCCACGTCGCTCCGCCGTCGTCCGAGGTGCGGTACCAGACGTTCCAGCGGTTGTGGTTCCCCTCGCTCGTCTGCATGTACCAGACACGGATCTCGTCCTTGAAGGCGTCCAGCCTTGGCCCCGTGGCCATCTCGTTCCCCGGCGAGAGCGCCAGGCGCGGACCCCATGTGTGCCCCAAGTCCGTGGACGTCCGGACGTAGATACGCTGCTTGCCGTAGTAGACCCTCGCGCCCTCGTAGGCGAACAGCAGATCCCCGTCGGCGTCCTGAACGACCGAGGTCTGGCCGGCGTAGAAGTCCGCGTAGCAGCCGTACGCGACGCAGGGCTCGCCTAGCTCCACGCGGTCGATCACGACGTTCTCCCAGGTGGTGCCGCGGTCCCGGGAGATGAACGCGTGGTGCCACACCTGTCCCTCGGCCGCGGCACCGGGGCCCGTGTAGGACAGGCTGCTCTCGGAGAACACGATCGTGCCGTCTTCCAGCACCCGCGCGTCGTACGCGAAGAAGTAGCGCTTGCTCTCGAGGACCTTCGTCTGCGTCCAGGTCTCGCCGTAGTCGTGGGACTGTGCGATCCAGGGGTCGCCGCCCTGCGGGCCGTTCCAGGAGACGTAGACGTGCCTGCCATCGTCGCTCGTGGCGAGCACCGGTTTGTCGTTCCAGGACACTTTCCCGTAGGTGGGAACCGGGTCGCTCCAGACCTTCCCGTGGTCCGAGGACTTCATGAAGACGACGTTGTAGCCGTTCATGTAGAGGGCGTAGACGTCGCCGGTGTCGGCCACGACCTCGATGATCGGGTCGTACTGGCCCTCGCCCTTGCACGCACAGAGCGGCTTGCCGTCGCTCCACGTGCTGCCCCCGTCCTTCGAGATCTCCAGGGCTATGTAGGGCGTCGGACAGTTGCCGGGGCAGGGCTTGGCCTCCCCGTATCGTGTGGCGAGGATGTAGACGTAGGGCTTCTCGGGGTCGGCGGCGACGGCCGGCTCCCAGTCGTCGGTCTTAGGGTTGAACAGGCGCTCGCCGACCCAGCCGGGCGCGGGCTCGCGGGAGATCGGGCTGCGGGCGCCGAAGATGCCGGCCGCGCGGGCCGCGGCGAGCGCCTCCAGGCGTTGCTCGGTGGTCTCCCGCTGCTCCTCGAGCTCCTCGGCAGCGCCGCGGGCCGGAGATCGCGTGGCGACTAGCCCCGACGGCCCGCCGAGCGACGCCCCGCCGGCTAGCAGCAAAGAGAGGCCGATTACGGCCTGCAACGCGCGTCCTCGAGACCGCACCTTGATCCGCCTCCCCGATCATTGGTACGCACCGGACCCTAGTGCGGACCTGAACGATGGGTCAATCGGCCGGTGGTCGCATCCCGCGCTCGAGGTCGATCGCGGTGGTCCACCAACCCGGGCGCCGAAGGCCCCGGCTGGCGATTAGCCACCAGCGCAGGCGGCCGAGAGCGGCTGGATAGACGAGCAGGGTGGCGCGGCTGCGGTCGCCCCAGGCGCGAACCGCCTCCAGTCCCTTGCCCTGGTGGAGGAGGATCTGCTGGCGGTCTAGCTCCTTCGCGAGCCACCCCTCAAAGCCGAGCGAGAGCAGCGCGGCCCGCTGGCTCACGGTGCCCAGCGCAACCAGGCCGAGGTTGGTGGCGATCGCCGCGAGGAACGCGAAGTCCACGCCCGCTGTGACGTCGGTCCCGCCGGGATCTCCGAGGACGTCCTCGACGACTCGGTGGGCCCGGTATCCGTGGACCTCGCCGCTCTTGCCCTCGAACCCGTAGTCGATCAGCAGCGCGTATCCGGGTCGGATCGCGCCTGCGATCCGCTCGAGGAACACGATCGCGGCTTCTGGATACGCGTACTCAGTCCGATCCGTCGGTGCGCGCGGTAGCGGAGGATCGATCGGCGCCTCCGTCTCGGTGAGTCGGCCTCCCTCGAGCCCGATCCGCACCTCGTGGCCGTTGCGGAACAGCCTGAACGGGAGGTTGTCGAGCAGCTCGTTCGCGAGAACGACGTGCGCGCCGGCCGGGAGCTCTTCGGACACGACCAGGTCGTCGACCTCTTCGAGCGCCGCCCGGGCGCCGGGGCTTCTCTCCAGCGCCGTGTAGCGTAGCGGGAGTCCTTCGAGCTCGCGCGCGAGCTCGCGCGCGAGGGTTCCGTCTCCCGCGCCGACCTCCGCTATGGTGAGCGGCTGTGGGCGGTCGAGCGCTGCCCAGAGTTCTCGTACGGCGCGGGCGAGGAGCCGAGCGAACACTGGGTGCACGTGAGGGCTCGTCACGAAGTCTCCGTGAGGGCCGACGGGATGCAGCTCGTAGTACCCGCCCGGCCCGTACAGGGCGAGTTCCATGAACTCCGCGAACGTGATCGGACCGTGGTCCTCGACGACACGCCGGATCTCGTCTGCCGCACTCACCGCTCGCAGTATCCGGCACGCCGCGCGCCCTGGGAGAATGCGCGCCGTGGGAGTGGAGGAGCCGCGGGTAGCGGCCACGGTGATCGCGGCCCGGGAGGGTGCGATGGGAGTGGAGGTGCTGGTCCTCGAGCGGAGCCCCACGAGCAGGTTCCTCCCGGGATACGTGGTGTTCCCCGGGGGCGCGGTGGACCCCGAGGATCACGAGCACGCCAGGCGCTGGTTCGGGACAGCCGAAGAAGCTCCACGGGCATGCGCGGTCCGCGAGCTGCTGGAGGAGGCCGGGCTTGCGCTTACGGCCGGCGGCCTCCTCGCAGGAGGGCTCGAATCGGTCGATGCGGAACCCCCCAGAGTGGAGCAGCTCCGCCAGATCTCGCACTGGGTGGCGCCCGAGGACGTTCCGGTGCGGTTCGACGCACGCTTCTTCGCACTAGAAGCGCCGGAGGACGTCGAGCCGCGTCCCGACGGCGGCGAGACGGCCCGCGCGTGGTGGTCGTCGCCCGCCGTGCTCATGGAGGAGTGGGCGGCTCAACGGTGCCGCTTGTACTGGCCGACCATGAAGATTATGGAGGCGCTCGCCCGGTGCGTGAGCGTCGACGGGGTCCTCGCCACGCGGATCCAGCAGGAGGAGCCCGTGGAAGAGGACGAGGAGCGGATGCCGCGATCGACCTTCTATCAGGACGACGAGTGACCCGCATCCTCCGCGTGCTTGCGCCCAATCCCGGCGTGTACACGCTGGAGGGCACGAACACGTGGGTGGTCGGCGAAGACCCCTCGATCGTGATCGATCCCGGTCCGGACGACATGGGG
Source organism: Actinomycetota bacterium (assembly GCA_035288045.1). Classification (GTDB taxonomy): domain Bacteria; phylum Actinomycetota; class UBA4738; order UBA4738; family HRBIN12; genus DATEBA01. The sequence goes on along the minus strand of DATEBA010000045.1, from coordinate 1,687 downwards.
CACATCGAGGAGGTGCGGCGAAGCGCCGGCCGCGTCGGAGCGATCGTGGTCACACACGATCACGAGGACCACGCGAAGGGGGCGCCGCGGCTTTCCGAGACGACGGGCGCGCCGATCTACGCGTTCCATCGCTCAGCCGGAGCGAACGTTGTCCGCGACGGACAGGAGATATCGGCGGGGCGGACCGCGGTCACGACGCACCACGCGCCGGGTCACAGTCCGGACCACGTGGTGATCTTCCTCGCCGTTGAGGGCGCGCTCTTCACGGGCGATGCGATACTCGGGCGGGGGACGAGTGTGATCGATCCACCCGAGGGCGACCTGGCCGCGTACCTTCGTTCGCTCCAGCGGATGCGGGAACTCCGGCCGCGGACGATCTACCCGGGACACGGGCCGACCGTTTTCGACGCGAATGGCAAGCTCGAGGAGTACGTCCGACACCGAGCCGAACGCGAGGAGCAGGTGCTCGCTGCGCTCTCGGAAGGCCCGCGTACGATCGATGCGCTCGTGGCGGAGATATACGCGGACTACCCGCCCGAGGTCCGCCCGCTGGCGGCGCGGTCGGTGCTCGCGCACCTGCTGAAGCTGGAGACCGAGGGCCGGGCCGACCACAACGGCACCGGCACGAAGGCGACCTACGTCCGGTCCGAAGCCACGACGTGCCGACGGTGCGGCCGGCCGGTTCGCGGCAAGCAGACGCTCTGCGACCGCTGCAGCCTTGCCGTGCTCCAGGAGCAACCCGAGGGGTCCTAGCCGGCCTGGTCCGATTGGTCCTCCCACGTCCCATCCTGGTCGAGAACGACGTAGCGGCGCCGGTCGATCCGCACTCGCCGGCCGGCGATCAGCGACGCTACCGAGCGGTTCACAGCCTCGCGTGAGGCCCCGACGATCCCGGCGAGGTCCTCCTGGGTGAGGGCGAGGTCGATCACGGCGCCCTCCGGGCACGGCCGCCCGTGATCGCGAGCGAGCGATCGGAGGGCATCGAGCACCCGGCCCGGGACGTCTTTGCCGAGCGTCCTGTCGAGGTTCTCAGCCAGCCGGCGCGCCCGGTCACTGATCGCGGCCATCAAGGCGGCCGCGGAGGCAGGCCGGTCCGTCAGCAGCGTCCGGAGCTCGGGTGGGCCGAGCCCGATCACCCGACACTCCGTCAGTGCGCGAGCGTAAGTCGGCGAGGGGAGCGTCACGAGCGGCGGCAGGCGACCGAAGACCTGGCCCGGACCCCAGAGCCCGAGCACGACCTCCCTGCCGCTGGGCGAGACGGAGCTCTCGCGAACGACGCCCGAACGTATGAGGAACAGCCGCCCGCAGGGTTCCCCCTGGCGGACTATCGGCCGCCCACGCCAGTGGGAGCGCTCGAGCGACGCCAGGTCCACCGTGTCCAGGGTGCCGCCGGCATGGAGGGGGAGGCGCCGGATGCTCGCCTCTTCCATGGTCCGCGACGACCATACCTCCCCCCAGTGACATCTAAGGTCGGCCCTGCCCTAGATTGCCTCCCGGATCGGGTGTCGAGCGGCTGAGGGTCAGTGACTGAAGGGGCATGGTGCCCGCTTCGAACCCGTGAGCGTCGAACGCCACCCGAGCAGGGAGACCCGGTTCAGGGATCCGGGGACGTCCACGCGGCGTGCCCCTGTTACCTCAGATGTCTGGGGACGCGATCTGGGTCCTGCCCGCTTGCGGCCGATCCGAA
>DATEBA010000044.1:0-33149 GCA_035288045.1 Actinomycetota bacterium | reverse complement strand
GGCGCTCTACGAGGAGGCCGTCTACGACGAGAACGGCCAGCTCGTCACGTCGAACATGTCGAACTACGCGATCCCCGCTGCGCCGGAGGTTCCTGCGATCGCCACGGGTAGCCACGTCACGCCGTCGACCACGAACGACCTGGGGATCAAGGGGGTGGGAGAGACCGGCACGATCGCGTCGCCACCGGCGGTGCTGAACGCCGTCGTCGACGCCCTCACGCCGCTCGGCGTGAGCGAGATCGAACGCCCTGCGACCCCCGAGAACGTCTGGAGGGCCATCCAGCGGGCCAAAGGAGGTGCGGCATGATCCCCGCGACCTTCGAGTACGAACGCGCGGAGTCGGTCGAGGAGACGATCCGCCTGCTCGGCTCTCGCGAGGACGCGAAGGTCCTTGCCGGCGGGCACTCACTTATCCCGCTCATGCGGTTCCGCCTCGCCCGGCCGTCGCTCCTCGTGGACATCGGTCGGATCGGCGACCTGTCCTACGTCCGCGAGGACGGAGACAAGGTGGCGATCGGGGCGCTCACCACTCACGATGCCGTGAACACCAGCGAGGCGCTCCGGGAGCTCTGTCCGATCGTGGCCCACACCGCGGGGGAGATCGGCGACCCGCAGGTTCGCCACATGGGCACGATCGGTGGCTCTGTCGCTCACGCGGACCCGGCCTCGGACATGCCGACGGTGCTCGTTGCGCTCGAGGCCGATCTCGTGATCGAGGGACCCTCGGGCTCGCGCACCGTCATGGCCGGCGACTTCTTCAAGGGCCTGTTCACGCCGGACCTGGCTCCAAACGAGGTCCTGACCGAGATCCGGGTCCCGAACACGGCCGGTCGAGGGTGGGACTACCAGAAGTTCCACCGGAGGGCCCAGGACTGGGCGATTGTCGGCGTCGCGGCGCTCGACGGCGAAAGCGCACGGGTGGCGCTCACCAACATGGGCGACAGGCCGATCCGCGCGAGCGGCGTGGAGGAGGCTCTCGCCGGCGGCGCCGATCCGACGTCGGCTGCGGTGCGCGCCGCAGAGGGAACGAGCCCGCCGAGCGACCCGTTCGGGAGCGCAGAGTACAGGCAGGAGCTGGCGAAGGTGCTCGTGCGAAGGGCGCTCGAGCGCTCGATGGGCTAGGTCGTCCCACCCGGGACGACCGGCCCTTACATAGCCCGCAGGAAGGGGGACGCGCATGCACGCGCGCTTGACGGTGGTAACCGGTTCGCCGGGCCAGATAAAGGACGTCGCCCAGCGGATCAACGAGTTGGTGCTTCCGCGGCTCGGTGGGATCTCGGGCCTGAGGAACGCCTACTTCCTCTCCGACGACGCGTCGGGGAAGACGGTGGCTGTGACGATCTTCGAGTCGGAAGCCGATCTGATCGCCAGCCGCGAAGCGGTCAAGAGCATCCGCGAGGAGACCGTGACCGCGATGGGAGGGACGGTCCAGTCGGTGGACGAGCTCGAGGTGATCGCGCAGCTCTGAGGCGGCCTTTGACGCTCCGCCGCCCCCGCGCCTAGCGTGGAAGGCGTGTTGGCGAAGAGCCCCGACTTCGGTGCCTGGTTCGAGGAGCACGGTCTGCCCGTGCTCGTCGTGCTCGGAGTAGCGATCGTGGTCACCCTCGTCGCGCGCCTGGCCGTCTCGCGTTTCCGGCGCAGGCTCGAGGGGACGGTCTCGATGACGCAGGAGCACAGCCTCCAACGGGCCGCGACCGTGACGCACGCTCTCTCGACCGCGGTGGTCGTCGTGATCTGGGCGCTCGCCGCGCTCCTGTTGCTGGACCAGGTGGGCGTGAACCTCGCGCCCTTGATCGCGGGTGCCGGCGTCGCCGGCGTCGCGCTCGGCTTCGGCGCGCAGAGCGTCGTGAAGGACACGCTGTCTGGGTTCTTCATCCTCCTCGAGAGCCAATTCGGTGTCGGCGACGTCCTCGAGCTCCACACGACCGGGGGCCCTATGTCGGGCAAGGTGGAGGGTCTTACGCTGCGCGTTACAACACTGCGAGCGTTCGACGGGACGCTACACGTAGTGCCTAACGGGAACATCCAAGTCGTGTCGAATCGCTCCCGCGGGTGGGCGCGCGCGATCGTCGACGTGCGTATCGGCTACGGAGAGGACGTCGAGCGGGTGCGACAGATCCTCGATGATCTCTTCGAGGAGATCCGTATGGATGCCGGCTTCAAGGACTGGATCATGGACGGCCCGAGCGTGCTCGGCGTCGAGCGGATGGCCGACTACGCGCTCGAGGTGCGCATCACCGCCGACACGCGGCCTTCGAAGCGCCCCGAGGTGGAGCGCCAGCTCCGCGAGCTCATCGCGAAACGGCTCGATCAGCAGGGGATAAAGCGCCCGATCCCGTCCGTTGCCGGACCCGGTACGTCGCCGGCCGGCTAGGCAACTCGGCGGCTTCCCGCTTCAGCTGAGCGCGCGACGCAGCACGCGGCAGGCTCGGAGCGTGACCCACTTGCTCGGCTTCCCCTGCCTCTCGAAGTCGATCCACGTCTTGCGGTTGAACGCGTGCTCGTTGCACCAGCGGCCGTCGCGCCCGCGCTTGGAAAGAAGGAGCTCGATCGAGGTGCCGAGGCGCGGGTCGCGTGCCCGACCGAGCTCGGTCGCCACCTCGAGGATCTCCAGGAAGTCCGCTTGGTATCCGGCCGGGAACCCGAGCTTGAACCAGAGCTTGCTGGGTTCCGTGTTCCCCCAACCCATGGGGTACAGGGCGGTGGCCGGGTCGACGCTCAGGAGGAACTCGATCCCCTCTTCAAGGGCTGGTCGAACGATCGGTCGGCGGCGCTTGGGAGGGATCCGGGCGAGGCCGAGGAGGGCCTTGGATGCTCCCCATCCACACGGAAGCCCTTCGTTGATCCCACATCGGAACCCAGGGCCGCTGGTACCCGATTGATAGAAGGGGACGTCGCCTTGCCCGGTTATCGCGCGCGCTTCCCAGTCGATCGCCCGCCCGACCCGCTCGTCTTCGAGGAACCCGAAGCCGATCAGCGCGCGAAGCAGGTTCCCGTTCAGGCAGTGAACGACTTCGGAGGAGGGCGGCCGCAGGGCGTCGACCCGGCCCGACGCTCCGAACCCGCCCGACTCTGCCTGCGTGTGCGAGAGAACGTATCCGCATGCCCTGCGGATCCTTTGGTCGCTCGGATCGGCGCCCAGCTGATCGAGGAAGATGAGCTGCCAGACGGTGCCCGTGTACTTCGGCGCGTATCCGGGCCCAGGCTTCACCCAGTAGCCGTCGGGATGCTGCGCCTCGAGGATCGTTCGGATCGGATCCGCTCTCATCGCCGCCCGACGGGCCCTTCGCACTTCCGGCGCGTCTTCCGGCCGATCCAGGAGCGAGCGCAGCGCCTGGTGTCTCACTGCCGGGTCGTCGTCTTCCAGCAGCCAGGGGAGAACCGGATCCAGGATCGCGCCAAGCTCAGCCATCGAGAGGGAGTCTATTGCGGCGGCGAAGCACCCTGATCGGGTTAGCGTCCCGAGAAGTGGTGGACTTTCGAGGTGGACTTCTGGGGTGGAAATCCCCGTGACGTAGAAGGCCACCGCCATCCTCATCAAAGGTCGGACAACCAGATGAGGAGGGACGATGGCCACCCCCAGGATGGACATGACGTCGTTCGTCGGCAAGCTGCTCTAGGAGGACGATGTCGATCTGCTTCATGAAGGTGTACGGGTGCTCGCCCAAGCCGTGATGGAGACCGAGGTCTCGACCCAGATCGGCGCGGCTGCTTACGAGCGGAGCCCCGAGCGCACCGCCTACCGAAACGGCTACCGCACCAGGCGGTGGGACACTCGCTCGGGCACGATCGAGCTCAAGATCCCGAAGGTGAGCGCCGGCAGCTACTTCCCCTCGCTCCTGGAGCCTCGCCGGCGGGCCGAGAAGGCGCTTCACGCGGTCGTGGTGGAGGCCTACGTCAAGGGGGTCTCCACGCGCAAGGTCGACGACCTCGTCCGGGCCCTCGGGATCGATGGGATCTCAAGGAGCGAGGTCTCCAGGATCTGCAAGGTGCTCGACGAGGAGGTCCGGACCTTCCTTTCCCGTCCGATCCACGCCGAGTGTCCCTACCTCTGGCTGGATGCGACGTTCCACAAGGTCCGCGAGGCCGGCCGGGTCACCTCGGTCGCAACCGTGGTGGCGATCGGGGTCGCCTCGACGGGCGAGCGCACCGTGCTCGGAGCCGCCACCGGGCCTTCCGAGGACCACCAGTTCTGGACCTCGTTCCTTCGCTCACTCGTGAAGCGAGGGCTAAGAGGCGTGCGCCTGGTGATCTCCGATGCCCACGAGGGACTGCGTCAGGCGATCGCGAAGGTCCTGCACGAGGCCGCCTGGCAGCGGTGCCGCGTGCACTTCATGCGTAACCTGCTCTCCCTGGTCCCCAAGGGCGCTCAGGATGCCGTCAAGGCGATCGTGCGCACGGTCTTCTCTTGCCCCGATCACGCCTCGGCCATGGCCCAGCTGCACGAGGCGGCCCGGATGCTCGAGCCCCGCTTCCCGCAGGCGGCCGAGCTCCTGGAGGAGGCGGCCGAGGACATCCTGGCCCACCTTCACTTCCCGCTGGAGCACCGTCGGAGGCTCCACTCCACCAACCCGCTCGAGCGCCTGCACAAGGAGATCAAGCGCCGCACCCGTGTGGTCGGCATCTTCCCCAACCGCGACTCCCTGATGCGGATCGTCGGCACGCTCCTGGCCGAGCAGGACGACGAGTGGCAGGTGGCGGACCGTCGCTACTTCAGCGTGGGATCGATGGCGAAAGTGGACGCGTTCGAAGGAGGTGAGGATCCCAAGGAGCTGCTCGCTCAGATCGCGTGAGGAGCGAGGATGGCGGTGACGGATTTCAACCACTTGACGGGACACGACCTGGCCGGTTGACGTGAAAGTCCTGTTCGGACCCCTCCAGGTATGCGACGGCTCCGTCCGCACGCCATGCGATCGAGAAGGCTCCCTGCTCGAACAGAGTGTCCTCGCTGGTCTGGAGGTCGATCAGTCGAATCGACGGCGTGCCGACCGCATCTCCAGGTTGCACTCCTTGCTGCGAGAGGGACTCGTGGGGGTCAATCGGAGTGAGCTCCTCCCACGCGTTGTAGGCGACCATCCGACCGTCGGCAGACGGCACACCGACGGGTGAGAGCCACCCGATTAGCCCACCCGACGGGCGTCCCGACAGGTGAACTGACCCTTGTGGCAATCCCACGATCGCTGAGTCGGTTAGGAATGGGGCGGGCGGCGCCGGAGGTCCCGCTTCAAGGACAATCTGGCCTCCGGATGCGCTGCCTCCGCCCTCGCCTCCGGCCGCTTGAACGCACGCCGTGGCTATCAGGCTGAGGAAGAGGAGGAGCGAGCTAGCTCGCCAACCTGCCACGAATCCATCCTTGAAGGCCAGCGCCGTCCTCGCCTAGGTCCAGAGGACCTGTTGCCGCTGGGACCCCGTCGGTGGCACCCTTCGAGATGCCTGCGTCACTCATTCGCGGCCTTATGGGCCAGGTCATGGGCTTGGGGAAGAGGTCCTCGTCTGCCGGGCATCTCTGCTGATCATCGTGCGGGTGACCTGCTTCGTCTGTGACCGGCTTCGGGCCGCTGGGTCCCACGTATCATCTGCCCGTGACCGATCGATCCTTGCCTTTCGCCTCGGTCGGGGAGCTCCAGGGGGCCCTAGCCGGTGAGTCCTACCTCGCCGACCGGGGGCTTGCGACCGCTATCTACCTCGCCGTTTCGCTCGACAAGCCTCTGCTTCTCGAGGGCGAGGCCGGGGTCGGCAAGACCGAAGTTGCCAAAGTCCTGGCCGACGTGCTCGGGCGCGAGCTGATCCGCCTCCAGTGCTACGAGGGGATCGACGCGTCGCAGGCGCTGTACGAGTGGAACTACTCCCGGCAGCTGATCGCCGTTCGAGCCATGCAGCAGGACGTCGCCGAGGCGCACGTCCAGGACCTGTTCGGTCCCGAGTTCCTCGTGGAGCGGCCGCTGCTCGCCGCGATACGCGCCGGGTCCAAGGCGGTGCTGCTGGTCGACGAGCTCGATCGCGCCGACGACGAGTTCGAGGCGTTCCTGCTCGAGATCCTCTCCGAGTTCGCAGTGACGATCCCCGAGATCGGTCGCGTCGCTGCCGAGGAGCCGCCTGTCGTCGTGGTGACGTCGAACCGCACGCGGGAGCTCCACGATGCGTTGAAGCGGCGGTGCCTCTACCACTGGATCGATCACCCCGGGCTGGATCGCGAGATCGAGATCATCCGTACGCGCGCGCCGAAGGTGACGGAGGCGCTCGCTCGCGACGTCGCCTCTGCTGTCGCACGGCTCCGAGGCATGGAGATCGCCAAGCGCCCCGGCGTCGCCGAGACGATCGACTGGGCGAACGCGCTGTCGTTCCTCGGCGTCGGCGGCTTGGACACCGAGGTCGCCGACGCGACGCTCGGCTCGGTGCTGAAGGACCACGAGGACCAGCAGCTCGCCCGCGCGCGCCTGGCCGAGGTCTTGGGCGAGGAGGATGGCTGAGCCCGACGCCCTTGGGCGTCTCGTCGGGTTTGGTCGAGAGCTCCGCCGCCGCGGGCTTCCGGTCGGGACCGGCCGCATCCTCACTTTCTGCCGCGCGACCGTGGCTCTTTCTCCGCTCGATCGAGAGCGACTCTACTGGGCCGGGCGGGCGTCGCTGGTCGGCAGGAAAGAAGACTTCGAGGCGTTCGACTCCGCCTTCGAGGAGTACTTCCGCGGGATAGGCGTCGCCGAGTCGGTCATGGACCTCCGCCTGCCCCGGGAGGCAGTAGGTGCTCCCGTCGAGCTCCCGGAGGATCTGGAGGTCGAGGTCTCGGAGACCGCAGCGGAGTGGCACCGGGTGGAGGAGGGAGACGAAGCCGAGGGCGAGGCGGCGGTCCGGCTGATCGCCAGCGGCGTGGAGGTCCTGCGCAAGAAGTCCTTCGCCGACCTCTCCGACGAGGAGCGGGCGCGCGTGTCGCGGCTGATCAGGCAGCTGGCGGTCGCCGTGCCGCTCCGGCGAACCCGGAGGTTCCGACCCGCCGAGGACGGCACGCGGTTCGACATGCGCCGGACCCTTCGGCGGTCGCTTCGAACCGAGGGCGAGCCCTTCCACCGGGCATGGCGGGCCCGCGGGAGCCGAACCCGGCCTCTTGTGGTGATCCTCGACATCAGCGGCTCGATGGCTCCCTACTCTCGAGCGCTGATGCAGTTCGCGTTCGCCGCGATGGCGGCCGGGAGGAAGGTCGAGGCCTTCGTCTTCGGAACGCGCCTCACGCGGGTGACCCGAACCCTTGGTACCAAGGACCCCGATCGCGCGATGCACGAGATCGGCAAGCGCGTGGCCGACTGGGAGGGCGGCACGCGGATCGGCGAGTCGCTGAAGGCGCTGCTCGACGCATGGAGCCAGCGGGCGGCGCTTCGCGGCTCGGTCGTCGTGGTCTGTTCCGACGGGCTCGAGCGCGGGGATCCCGACTTGCTCCGCGAGCAGATGGCCAAGCTCCGGCGGCTCGCTCACAAGGTCGTCTGGGTGAATCCGCTCAAGGGCTCGCCTCGCTACGAGCCGCTGGCCCGCGGGATGGCGGCGGCCCTTCCCTCGATAGACGTGTTCCTACCCGGCCACAACCTCGAGAGCTTGGAGGAGCTCGGCCGGGTCCTGGCGGGCTAGTCGGCCTACGCCCGTCACCCCACTGCTGTCGGCGGAGTTGACTGCCGCGCGCGAGGAGGAGTAGGACGGTAGTGAAGCGAGGAAAGGGGGGTAGATGAAGGACCTCACGGTATCCGTCGAGGACCGCCCCGGGACCCTCGCCGACATCGGCGAGGCCCTCGGGAACGCAGGGGTCAACATCGAGGGCTTCTGCGGCTTGGGGGTCGAGGGCCGTGGGATCATCCACGTCCTCGTCGAGGACGCCACAGCCGCCCGCAAGGCCCTGGAGGGAGCCGGCATCAAGGTCGAGGGCGAGTCCGAGGCGCTGGTGATGGACGTCGGCGCCGAGGATCGGCCGGGCGCGCTCGGCATGATGGCGCGTAAGATCGCGAACGCCGGCGTGAACGTCCAGGTGGCATACCTCGCGACCCGCACAAGGGGTGTCCTCGTCTCGAGCGACAACGCGAAGGCGCGCGCAGCGCTCGGCATGTAGGCCAGCCTTCCGCCTCCGCGTTGATGGGAGCCGGCCTGCGGGCCGGCTCCTACTTTTACCCGCCGCGGTAGGCCCGGTCGAGGATCTCGACCGGGTGGAGCACCGGCACCTTGCGACCGAGCGAGCGCAGGCCGGCGGCGATCTGCATGGAGCATCCGGGGTTGGCCGAAGCCACGACCTCGGCTCCGGTCGAGGAGATCGCCTCCGCCTTCTGCCGCATCAGCTCTCCGGAGAGCTCGGGTTCGAGGACGTTGTAGAGGCCGGCCGCACCGCAGCAGCGGTCGCCGTCGGGAACCTCGACCACTTCGAGGCCGGGGACCTGCGAAAGGAGCTCGCGGGGCTGCGCGCGGATGTGCTGGGCCCGGAGCGCATGGCAGGGGTCGTGGTAGGCGACGCAGCCGAACCCCGGGTTCGCGGGCGGCTCCTCGATACCGGTCTCGTGCAGGAACTCCGTCAGCTCCTTCGCCGGAAGCGCGGCGCCCTCGACGAGTTCGCCGTACTCCTTCACGTGCGCCGAGCATCCCGCCGCGTTCACGACGACGATGCTCGTGCCCGCGAACGCGGCGAGGTTCCGCCGCGCCATCCGGCGCGCGGCGTCCAGCCGCCCGTGGTGCGCGGAGAGCGCGCCGCAGCAGGTCTGGGTCCGCGGAACCACGACCCGCCACCCGTTCCGGGCCAGCACCCGGATCGTCCCGAGGTTAACCTCCCGGAACCAACGATCCTGCACGCAGCCGGTGAGGAGAGTCACGGTGCCGCGATCCTTGCCGTCGGGCTCGGTGACGGTGGGGAGCCTCCAGTGGATCGCGGGCATGCGAGGGGTCAGGGCGCGGAGGCGGGCGGGCATGAAGAGTCGCGCGACCGGCGCCAGTGCGGTTGCCAGCGAGAGGAGCCACGCGTGGGGCAGCACGACCTCGAGCCCGAGCCAGCGCAGGAACCGCGCGCGACGCGAGCGCAAAGGCTCGGCCTGCACTCGGGCGCGTTCCATCATCCGTCCGAACGGCACGTGGGACGGGCAGACGTCCTCGCAGGCGCGGCATGACAGGCAGAGGTCCATGAACGAGACGAACGTGGGGTCGACGTCGGCGCGGCCCTCGGCGACCGTGCGCATCGCGGCGATGCGGCCGCGAGGGGAGGCCGACTCCTCACCCGTCAGGCGGTAAGTCGGGCAGTGGGGGAGACACAACCCGCACGCTACGCAGCTGTCCAGATCGGCGTCGGTGGGGAAGTCGGGGCCGGACCATTTCGGCACGACGTCGGCCTCGGGCCCAACGAACCGCACGCCCTCGGGCATCTCCGCCCCGAGGGTCATGAGCCGCTCCCGAGTCGGCCGGGTGCCAGGATCCCGGCCGGGTCGAAGGCCTGCTTGAGGCGGCGGTGGACCTCGGGAGCCGGGACGGGGTAGCCGAGGCCGCCCTCGCCGCGGATGACGGGGGCGATCCCGCCGAGCTCGCTCGCCTTGCGACGCAAGACTTCGAGAGCGTCTCCCTCCTCCGGTAGTCCGATCCAGGCGACTCCCACTCCCAGCAGCGCGCCCCACGCGTCGCCCGACGCCGCTACCAGACTGGGCAGCCGGGAGGGTGGCACGGCGGCCTCGGTGACGATGGGCATGGCGTCCCACGGCGCGATCGACGGGAACGGAACGTCGTCCTCGACCTCTAGGTCGGGTGCGACCGAGCGGGCGATCTCGGTTTGTTCCTCGACCTCTCCGGTCCATCCCTCCAGTCGGACCTCGGCCGCCGACGGCGTCGCGAGGACCGCCGCCGGAAGCGGCACGACGTCTAGCATCCGGCCGCTGAGCGACAGCCCGTCGCCCTGGGCGATGAGCGTTCGGTGCGACTTCGGCAGCGGGCGAACCTTGAGCGCCGCCTGGACGATCACCCCAAGCGTACCGAGCGAGCCGGTCGCCAGGCGAGGCAGGCTGTAGCCGGTGGACTGCTTGACTGTGCGCGCTCCGCCCTTCACGAGCCGGCCGTCGCCGGTCGCGAGCTCCACCTCCAGCACCGTGTCGCGAACGGTCCCCACCCGCATGCGGCGCGGCGAGCTCGCTCCCGCTGCGATCACGCCTCCGACGGTGGCCTCTGCAGGCGCGTCGACGGGCCATTCCTGTCCGCCCCCGGCGAGGATCCGCTGCAGCTCTCCGACGCGCATGCCGGCGCCGACGACCGCCACCATCTCCGCGGGCTCGTAAGACACGAGCCCGTCCAGCTGCCGGGTCCAGAGCTCGGCGTCCATCTCGCACGTCTCTCCCCTGTCCATGTGCTGCCGGCCGCCGACGGCGAGGATCCTGCGACCGTCGCGGCTCGCCGCCCGAAGGAGCTGCACGACCTCGCCCTTCTCGTACGGGTGGAGCACCTCGATCGTCATATCCACGCTCCGTCGGGCATCTGCTCGAGCGACTCCTCCATGCTCGTCCCGCGGGCCATCGCAAAATCGCCGCACCGCGCGCCGTCGGGGAGCACCTTCTGCGGGTTCATGCGTCGCTCCGGGTCGAACGCGCCGCGCACGCACGCCTGCGCCGCGAGGTCGTCTGCGGTGAAGACGAGCGGCATGAAGTCGCGCTTCTCCAGACCGATGCCGTGCTCGCCGGAGAGGATCCCTCCGGCGTCGACGCAGAGGCGCACGACCTCGTCGGCCGCCTCGAGCACCCGCGCCAGCGTCCCCGGGACCCGCCTGTCGAACGAGAAGAGCGGGTGCAGGTTCCCGTCGCCAGCGTGGAAGACGTTGGTCACGACGAGGTCGTGGCGACGCGCTATCTCGTACACGCCGGCGAGGACCTGGACGAGCTTGGTCCGGGGAACGACGCAGTCGTGCAGGTGGTAGTGCGGCGCGATCTGGGCGACGGCGCCGAACGCGTTCTTGCGTCCCTTCCAGATCAGGGCTCGCTCGTCCTCGTCGGCGGCGACGCGGATCGTTCGGACGTTGTTCCGCCGGCCGGCCTCCTCGACCGCCCGACCCTGCTCCTCGACCGCGGCCGGGAGCCCGTCGACCTCGACTATCAGGATCGCCGCAGCGTCGGTCGGGTAGCCGGCGTGCGCGAAGTTCTCTGCCGCGACCACGATGCCGCGGTCCATCATCTCGACGGCCGCCGGAACCACGCCGCTCGCGATGATGTCGGAGACGGTATGCGCGCAGTCCTCGATCGTCTCGAAGTCCATGAGCATCGTTCGGACCTCCGGCGCGATGGGCGTGAGCCGGACGCAGACCGCGGCGACCACTCCGAGCGTTCCCTCCGAGCCGACGACGACGCCGCGGAGGTCGTACCCCGGCGCCTCGGGGCCTTCCGACCCCAGGCGCTCGACCGTGCCGTCGGGCATGACCACGTCGAGCGCGAGAACGTGGTTCGCGGTGACGCCGTACGCCAGGCAGTGGGGGCCTCCCGCGTTCGTGTTCACGTTGCCGCCGATCGAAGAGGTCTGCTGCGAGGATGGGTCGGGCGCGAACGTGAAGCCGTACGGCCGGAGGTGGTTCGCGAGATCGAGGTTCGCGACTCCGGGCTCGACCCAGGCCAGCCGGTCCTCGGGGCGAACCTCGAGGATCTTGGTCATCTTGGAGGTGACGACGACGAGCGCGTCGCCGATCGGCGTAGCGCCGCCGGCGAGGCCGGTGCCGGCGCCGCGCGGGACGACCGGCAGGCCGCGATCGGCCGCGATACGCACGCAGGCGGTCACTTCGTTCAGGTTGCGCGGCAGCGCGACGAGCGCGCAACCCCCCTCCACCATCGACGCGTCCCGCGCGTACAGCCGGAGCGCCAGCGGGTCGGACAGGACGTTCTCCTCGCCGAGAGCCGCGACGAGCTCTCCTCGCGCCTCCTCGACCCCGGTCACGCCGGAGTCCAGACGAACGGTCGGTCGCGCTCGGGCAGGACGACCGAGAGCGGCAGGCTCTCCTGCTCGACGATCTCGACGAGCTTCGAGGGGTCGCCGGGGTTGCGCGCAAACATGTCGTAGTGCATCGGGACGACGGCGCTCGCACCCACGTCCATCGCCAGGTGCGCCGCCTCCCTGTGGTCCAGGTTGCCCACCAGCCCGCGGGCCTCGCGTTCTGCGTCCCTTCCGTTGATCGGGAGCAGCGCGAGGTCGACGCCGACGGCACGCAGGTCGTGCTCCATCCCGTCGTAGCGGATCGTGTCGCCCGCGTGGTAGACGCGGACTCCGCCCGAGTCGAGCACGAACCCGAGGAAGCGGACGAGGCCACCGGAGAGCTCGCGCCCGAAGCCGTACGCGTCCTCGATCGTGACGCCGTGGCAGGCCGGCACAGGCCGGACGAGCACCTCGCCGAACGCGAGGCGGTCGCCGGGCTGCGCGCCGGCAACGCGCTCGGCGTCGACTCCGGCCGCGACGACCTGGTCGACTATCGGAGCGGGCACCACGAAGCGCGCGTCGGGCGAGGCCGTGGCGATCCCCGGCAGGGCCGGCGCGTCCAGGTGGTCGACGTGCTCGTGGGTGCAGAGGACGACGTCGACATCGGTGAACTCGCCCGGCGACATCGAGGCCTCGTACAACCTGCCGTCGCGCGGCGACAGGAACGCGTCGATCAGTAGTGTCGTTCCGCCGTATCGGATGAGGAACCCTGCCTGCCCGAGCCAGCATAGCCCCACGCTCCCGGGCGCGGACTCCAGCTCCGCGACAAGCGCAAGAGGCGAGTGGGAGGCCACCCCCCGATGCTACTCGTGTCGGGTCAGCGGCAGGGGACGCCCCAGTCGGCGTCGATGAACCCGTTCGGCCGGGTCGAAACGAACCGGTAGTCGTAGCTCCCGTCGTGGAGCGTCATCTCGAGGATCCCGAAGTCGTCGTCGGTTCCGACCGCGAAGTTGTCGGGGCGGGTCGACTCGGCGCCGAGGTCGTTCAGGTTCCTGCCGCCGCTCCCCACGACGAACTCCACGATCCCTCGCCGGCGGTCGACGTTCCCGTGCGGGTCCGAGGGAAGGTACCGCTGGTAGTTGTGGTTGTGGCCCGCGAGGATGACATCCGCGCCGGCGTCGTAGAGCAACCGGTAGAACGGCTTCGAGCGCTCCAGGTCGAAGCTCTCGGTCCAGCTCGCGTTCTGGTACTTCAGCCAGTCCCACCGGGGATGGTGGAAGAACGCGAGCGTGCACTCGGCGTCGGCGTTGGCGGCGAGATCGGCCTTCAGCCACTCGTACTGCGGATCCCCGCGTCCGCACGGGTCGCCGTAGTACGGGCTGCACAGATCGGTGTCGAGTCCGATCACGTGCCACGCCCCGAGGTCGAAGGAGTAGTAGGGCCCCGGGGCCCGCTCGCCGAAGTAGCGGAAGTAGCCGGCGGCCCCCTCGACGCCGTAGTCGTGGTTCCCCGGCACCGGGTAGGACGAGTCCATGAAGCGGCCGAAGTACCGATCGTAGTTCTCCACGAAGTCCCGGTAGCGGCCGTACTCGTACTGCACGTCGCCCAGGACCAGGAAGGCGTCGTAGTCGCCGGCGGCAACGAGCTCGGACACGTCGTCGTACTGGCAAACGCGCCGGTTGTTCTTGGGAGGATCCTTGCACGCGAGGTCGCCGGCGGACGCGATCCGGACGACCGGATCGAGCGGGGCGGGGCCGGCCTCGGTCGCTCCCGCGGTGGCTGAAAGCGACGCTAGGAGCGTCGCGAACAGGGCGATCCGCCGCATGGACAGCATCCTTGCCGCCGGATGCTCCGAGGGTCAAGTGGCCGAACGTCCATGCGGCGTGACCTTGGGTCAGGCCACCCGGCCGGGGCTGCCGTCGGGGGCGGTGAAGGGCAGCCCCAGTTTCACCCACTCCTCCATGCCGCCTTCCAGGTTGTAGGCCTCGAAGCCGCGGGCCTGGAAGAGCAACGCGGCGAGCTCGCTCCGGTTCCCAGAGCGGCACACGACCACGACCGGCTTGCGCTTGTCCAGTTCGCTTCCGGCGCCGGCCATGATCTGGTTGAGCGGCAGGAAGAGCGCGCCCTCGATGCGCCCGGCGTGCCACTCGTTCTGCTCGCGGCAGTCGACCAGTTGGATCTCGTCCAGACGCTCGTAGATGCCCTTGGGGTGGGTGAGGTCGCTCACGAGGAGAAGTCTAGCAACGGGGTGCGATTCGGCATCAGTCTTCCGCCGAACGGAGCACGCGTTCGAAGGCCTCGTAGGCGCCGCGGTCGAAGAGGACGAAGCGGACTTCCTCGACGTGCGTTCGGCCCGCTTCGACGGCGCCGACCGCGACCGGCGCGGCCTCGTCGAGCGGGTAGCCGTAGACACCCGTCGAGATGGCCGGGAACGCGACAGTCCTCGCGCCGAGCTCGTCGGCGATCTTCATCGCCTCTCTGTGGCAGCTCGCGAGCAGCTCGGGGTCCTTCGGCGAGCCGGAGTACGCCGGCCCGACCGTGTGGATCACCCAGCGGGCGGGAAGCTCACCCGCGGTGGTGGCTACGGCCTTCCCCGTCGGAAGGCCGTGGGGGTACCGAGTGCGCCGGATCTCCCTGCACTCCTCCAGGATGCTCGGGCCGCCCCTTGTATGTATCGCGCCGTCGACGCCGCCGCCGCCCATGAGCGAGGAGTTGGCGGGGTTCACGATCGCGTCGATCCGTTGCTCCGCGATGTCGCCCTGCACGAGAACGATCCGGGCCATGCGGGTATGGTACGCGCGTGCCGGACCTCGACATCCTGGTGCTCGGCGACGCGAACCCGGACCTCGTGTTGCGCGGCGGCGACGTGGAGCCCGAGTTCGGTCAGACCGAGCGTCTGGTCGACGAAGGGCGCCTCGTGGCAGGCGGGTCGGGTGCGATCTTCGCGTGCGGTGCGGCGAGGCTCGGGCTCAGCGTGGCGTTCGTCGGCGTGGTCGGCGCAGACGCTTTCGGGCGGTTCATGCTGGATGCCTTGGTCGAACGTGGAGTCGACGTCTCCGGTTGCGTCGTCGACCAGGAGCGGTCCACCGGCGTGAGCGTGATCCTCGCGCGAGGCGACGACCGCGCGATCCTCACCTCGCGGGGAACGATCGCAGACCTGCGCGGCTCGCTCGTGGATCGCGGCCTCCTGCGCTCGACGCGGCACATGCACGTGAGCCATTACTTCCTTCAGACGAAGCTCCGCGAGGACCTGCCGAAGCTGTTCGACGAGGCCCGGGGGGCGGGCGCCACGACCTCGGTCGACCCTAACTTCGACCCGGCGGAGGATTGGAACGGTGGGCTCCGCGACCTGCTCGCGGTCACGGACATCTTCCTTCCCAACGCCGAGGAGGCGCGGCGCATCGCGGCGCAGGACGACGTTGAGAAGGCGTGCGCCTCACTCGCGGAACGCGGGCCCGTAGTGGCCGCGAAGCTCGGGAGGGAGGGCGGGCTCGCGATCGAGGGGCACCGGGTCCTGCGCGCTTCGGCTCCCGCGGTCGACGTCGTCGATGCGACCGGCGCCGGCGACGGCTTCGATGCCGGGTTCGTTGTCGGTCGCCTTGCCGGGCTACCGCTCGAGCGCTGCCTCGGATTGGCGGTGGCGTGCGGGTCTCTGTCGGCGCGCGGGATCGGCGGCACGGCGACCCAACCGACGATGGACGAGGCCCTCGAGGCGGTGTCTGCGTCGTGATCGTCTGCCTGTCGGCCAACCCCTCCGTCGACAAGCTCTTCGAGGTCGAACGCGTGACCCTCGGCGCGATCCATCGGCCGAGGGGGTTCGTGCAGGTTCCCGGGGGGAAGGGGCTGAACGTCGCGAGGGCCGCCGCCGCGCTCGGTGCAGAGGTGAGAGCGGTCGCGCTCCTCCGCGGGCACGCCGGCAAGTGGATCGAGGAGGCCCTTGCGGCGGAGGGCGTGGCCTGCCGCGCGGTCTGGACCCACGGCGAGAGCCGCTCCTCGCTCTCGGTCGCCGACGGTGAGGGCGGTGGGCTCACGGAGTTCTACGAGCACGGCTCCGAGGTGCCGGCGTCGAGCTGGCCCGAGCTGGCTCACGCGGTGGGGGAGCTGCTCGGCGGCGCGTCGTGGCTCACGATCTCCGGCTCGATTCCGCCGGGTGCTCCGGCGGACGGCTACGCGGGCCTCGTCGTCGAGGCTCGGGCCGCCGGCGTCGCAGTCGCGCTCGACGCGAGCGGACAGCCGCTTCTGCTCGCGCTCGATGCCGGGCCCGACGTCGTGAAGGTGAACGCCTCCGAGGCCTCCGAGCTGCTGGGTCGTGGCGTGGCCGATCGCGAGGCCGCGATCGAGGCCGCGCGAGAGCTTCGCGAGCGCGCCGGCAGAGACGGGCATGCCGGTGTCGTCACCCGCGGTGCCGAGGGGGTGGCTGCCGTCGCTCCTGACGGCTCTGAGTGGGAGGGAAGGCTGTACGTGGGCGGCCGCTATCCGGTCGGGAGCGGCGACGCGTTCCTGGCCGGGCTCGTGACGGGTCTGGAACGCGGGGGACCCTGGCCCGACGCGCTCAGGCTCGCGCTCGCGGCGGCGGCCGCCAACGCCGAGCTCGCCGGCGCCGGCCGCCTCGACCCCTCCCGAGCAGCCTCGCTCGTCGGCGAAGCCGAAGTCGGGGGCCTGTAGCCGCCCTCTCGGTGCACCTAGAGCCCGAGTCGGCTATCACGCTGCCTGGCGGCGGAGGGCCACGACTCCCACCAGCACCATCGCGAGCGCGAACGCGAGGACCGCGAGAACACGACCGGCGACATCGGCGAACCCCGCGCCGCCGACCATAACTTCCCGGAGGGCCGCGGCTGCGTGGGTGATCGGGAAGGCCTGCGAGATCCACCGGAGCGCCGGGTGGAGGGTCTCGACCGGCCAGACGAGCCCCCCGAGCAGCACCTGGGGCACGAACACCAGAGGGATGAACTGCATCACTTGGAGTTCGTTGCGTGCGAGGAAGGACAGCGCGATGCCGACGTTCACGACTCCGATCACCATGATCGCCAGTATCAGCAGCACGAGCCAGATCGAGCCCGCCACGCGGACGTCCAGGACGAGCACGATGTAGCCGAGGATCAAGAGCGCCTGGATCATCGCGAATCCAAGGAACCCGAGCAGGTAGCCGAGGAGCACTTCGAGCCTGATCACCGGCGAGGCCATGAGCCGCTCCAGGGTCCCTGACTGTCGCTCCCTTAGGAACGAGATCCCCGTCAGGAGGTAGGTGAAGAGGAAGGCGAACGCGACGATCAGCACGGGCGCGGAATGGTCGATCGAGGGAAGAGCGCCGATGCCCGACGTCGCCACACGCTCGATCTCTATCCCCCCGAAGCCCGGAGTGCCCTGGGGGGCGAGGCCGGACAGACGGTCGGCTAGGCTCGCGAGGGCTCGCTGAGTCCCGAGTAGAACCGGTCCGTCCACACCGGAGTCGACGCCGCGGACGACAACTTCGATCGAGGCGCGTTCCCCGCCGAGTAGGCTCGCGGTCAGGTCCGCTGGAACGATCACCGCCCCCGCGACGTCCTGGGCGCGCACGTCGTCCTCGGCTTCCTGGACGTCCTTCGATGCCACGGGTTCGATACCTTCCGAATCCTCAAGGGCTCTCTCCAACTCCGCCCCGACGTTTACGATGCCGATCGGCGCCTGCGCCCCGGTGTCTCGGTTCACGATGACCACCTCGAGGGGTTCTTTGTCCTCGGAGACGAGGTAGCCGATGAGCGCGGTCACGACGAGGGGTACTATCGCGATGAGCGCAACCGTCCGGCGGTCGTGGCGGAATTGGTTCAGGATCCGCCCGGCGATCGCGAGGATGCGCCCCACGATCACGCGACGCCGTCCAGGTCGCTGAAGGAGAGGTAGGCGTCCTCGAGCGTCGCGGCGTTCGTCCTGCCGCGGAGCTCGTCCGGGGTGCCTACGGCGATCGCGCGTCCCGACGCGATCATCGCGACCCGGCGGCAGCGCTCCGCCTCCTCCATCACATGGGTGGTGACTAGCATCGTCGTACCGCCGGCGTTCAGCTCCGCGAAGTGGTCCCAGAGCGCGCGCCGGAGCACTGGGTCGACGCCGACGGTCGGCTCATCCAGCAGGAGGAGCCGCGGACGGTGAACGAGCGCGCACGCGAGGTTCGTCCGCTGGCGCATGCCTCCGGAGAGATCGCGGACGCGGGTCTGGAACTTCTCCGTCAGGGCGACTAGCTCGGCGAGCTCGGCCGCGCGCTTCCTGGCGTCCGCTTTCGTCATCCCGAAGAGCCGGCCGAAGAACACGATGTTGTCCGCAAGCGGCAGGTCGTCGTAGAGGGCCGACGCCTGCGTCATGTAGCCGACGTCGGCGGCGATGCGCCGACTGGGCGGCACCTCGCCTAGCACCGTGACGCGCCCGGCGGTCGGCTTGAGCAGACCCGCAACGACGCGGATGAACGTGGTCTTGCCGGAACCGTTCGGCCCTACGAGCCCGAGGATCTCGCCCGACTGGATCGAGAGATCGAGCCCGTCCAGCGCCCGGACCTTTCCGAACGTCCTGACCAGGCCCTCCGCCTCGACCGCGGGCAGCTCGCTCACTGCGCCCGGGAGCCTATCAGCGGCGAGTGGCCAGCCGCAGTGGCTGCGTTGCCGCGGAACCCTGAGCTCCCTAAGATCGTCGCCGACCCCACGGAACGCTGTCATCGTGGGATAGGTGCAGGATGCTATGGCAGGGATCACGCTCGACGGCGTAACCAAGATTTTCCCGGACGGCACGGAGGCGGTCGTCGATCTGGACCTTCAGATCGACGACGGCGAGTTCATGGTGCTCGTTGGACCGTCGGGGTGCGGCAAGACAACCGGCCTGCGGATGGTCGCCGGTCTCGAGGACATCACACGCGGCACGGTGAGGATCGGGGACCGCGTGGTGAACGGGCTCCCACCCAAGGACCGAGATGTCGCGATGGTCTTCCAGAACTACGCCCTGTATCCGCACATGTCCGTGTACGACAACATGGCCTTCGCTTTGAAGATCCGGAAGATGGGCAGGCGCGAGATCGAGCGCCGCGTGAAAGATGCGGCGCGGATCCTCGGGATGATGGAGTTCCTCCAACGGAAGCCCAAGAGCCTTTCTGGTGGACAGCGGCAGCGTGTGGCGATGGGCCGGGCCATCGTGCGAGAGCCCCAGGCGTTCCTGATGGACGAGCCGCTCTCGAACCTGGACGCGAAGCTCCGCGTCCAGATGCGCGCCGAGATCGCCCGGATCCAGGCGGACCTCGGGGTCACCACGATCTACGTGACTCACGATCAGACCGAGGCCATGACCATGGGAGACCGGGTCGCGGTGATCAAGAAGGGGCACCTCCAGCAGGTGGACGCGCCGCAGATCCTCTACGACCGTCCCGTCAATCTCTTCGTGGCGGGCTTCATCGGATCCCCGGCGATGAACATGGTGGAGGCGAGCCTTACCCGCGACGACGGCAGCCTCTACGTCGGGTTCGGATCCCACCGACTCGAGATCGACCCGGAGGCGATCGGGGAGCGTCCGACGCTCGGGCGGTACGCGGGCAGGAGGGTCGTCGTGGGCATCCGCCCCGAGGACATCGAGGACGTGAGCATCGCTGCGGGCGCGCCTCCGGAGCGCCGCCTCGCAACGAGGGTCGATCTACGTGAGGCGCTGGGCTCGGAGGTCCTCGCCTACTTCTCGGTGGACGCTCCGCCCGTGCTAACTGAGGACACGAAGGAGCTCGCTCGGGACCTCGGCACGAGCGAGGATCTCGAAGACCTCGCGCAGCAGCGGCAGTCGATCTTCGTCGCCAGATTGGACCCCCGGACCGGGGCGCGCGAGGGCCAGCAGATGGAGCTCGCCGTGGACACCTCGCGACTGCACTTCTTCGATCCCGAGGATGGCCTCGCGATCCGTGGAGCGTGACACCGACAGTCACTCGCCCATCGGTCGCGGGACCACCTTCAACAGGCTCGTCGGACCGACACGCACCGGGACGTACGAGAACCCAGCCGCGCTCAGCTCGGAGAGGCGCTCGGAGACCAGCACGGGTCTCGTCGCGCTCTGCTCCCTGATGTAGTCGACGACCGAGGCGGCCAGCCCATCCAGATCGTCAGCAGCATACGTCTCGTGGAACATCAGGTCCGTCCTGCCCATCTCCACGTGGGCCACGTAGACGTACGGGTAGAGCAGCTCCCAGTCCGTGAAGACGATCGCGTCCTCGGGGAGCTCCGCAACCGTCGCCGTGAGCGCGGGGTGCAAGGTCGTCGCCACATAGTCGTCGTACGGGTAGCCCTCGTACTCGAAGGGCGGGACCTCGCCGGCAAGGGCCTGGGACAGGTTCTGACGTGCGATCGGGAGGACGCCGACGAGAAGAGCGGCGACGGCGACGATGGCCGCTGCGATCATTCGTGTCACCCCCGGCACCGGGATCCTCGCCACGACCCGGGCAACGGCGCTCATTCCAACCGAAGCGAGGAGGGCGATCAGCAGGTACGCGGGTACGTAGAAGACGTAGATGAGCCCCCCGATGTCGTAGCTGAAGGCGTACAGCAGGTGGGTCGCGAGGGCGACGAGCACGAGCGCGGCGACTCGCCCTTCCCGCCGCAGCAGCCATAGGGCACCGATTGCGGCGAGACCGAGCAGGGGCAGCGCCACCTCGGTCGGCAGCGTCGTTCGGAACTCCGCGAAACGCTCGGACATCAGGTTCATTGGATCTCTGAACATCAACGACCTGAACTGGCGGGCGGTCCAGTCGAAGCGGAGCCTGTCCAACGGGCCGTCGATCCGGCTCGGCTCGAGACCCCAGGCCGAATGCGACGGAGCGACGACGGCGTCGAAGTACTGCGACGGAGGATCGGAGACGTCCACCGCGACGAAGGCGGCGAGTGCCGTCGCGACCCCCGCCGTCGCGCCAACCATCGCGGGAAGCCACACGGCGCGTGCGGCGGCGACGGAGATCACGCCGCCGCAGTGGCGTCGCGCCGCGAGCAGGAGGAACACCGCCACGGCGGGCAGGTACAGCCCGATCGTGAAGTGCACGCCGAGGCTCATCCCGCCGGCCACGCCGGCCACGATGAGCCAACGTGGTCGCAACCTCTGGTACCAGAGAAGGACCGCCACGAGCACGAGCGTGCCGAGCGCCGCCGCAGGTGTGTACACCTCGGCGATGATCGCCTGGGACCAGAACGTCGGGGACGCAGCGATGGCCAACGCGGGGACGACCGCGATCACCTTCGGCGCCCGGAGCAGCCGGGCCAGGAAGTAGAGCAGGGCGACGGTGACCCCGCCCATGAACGCCGAGAACGCGGAGACCCGGCTCGTGAACTCACCGATGGGGATCGCCGCGAAGGCCCTGCCGACGACCGTGTACACCTCGTACCCGGTGGGGTGGGTGTGGCCCAACAGCCGGGTCATGGTCTGGAACTCGCCGCTGTCGTCGATCAGGAGGCCGGGCGCCAGGGTCCTCAGGTACAGGAAGAACGTCGCGAGGGCGACGAGCCCGGCAACGACGGCGTCGACCCGGTCGAGGCCAGCACCCGTCCGTGCGGGCGATCCTCCGACCTCAACGGCTGGCGAGGAGACGTGGCCGATCATCACGCTGGGCCTTGATCTCCGGAGGGACGGGCTCGAGCCCGTCGGTCTTGGCCCCTTCCCCTCGAGCGTCGCACGCGGCGAGCGTCACGACCGGCAGGGGACGGACGCCGAGAGCGCCGCGTTCGGGGCGATCATCTCGCTCCCGTGAGGGTGAGACCGCGGACGATCCACTTCTGCGAGAGGGCGAAGACGATCAGCACGGGGATCACCATCAAGACCGAGGCGGCCATCACCAGGTTGGGCTGCGCGTCGTGCTGCCCCGAGTACCAGGTGAGGATGATCGGAAGCGTCCTCTTGCTCTGCTCGGTGAGGACGATCAGCGGCCACAGGTAGGCGTTCCAGTGGAACATGAACGTCAACATTCCGAGCGTGGCCAGCGCCGGTTTGAGCTGCGGGAGCACGACCGACCGGTAGATCCGCCATTCGGATGCGCCGTCGACGCGTGCCGAGTGGATCTCGTCGTTGGGTATGGACACGATGAACTGGCGCATCAGGAAGACGGCGAACGCATCGATCAGGGACGGGAGGATCAGGCCCCATAGGTTGTTGAGCAGGCCGAGCTGAACGAGGATCAGGTAACCGGGGATCATCGTCACCTGGGCCGGAATCATCATCGTGGCGAGGATGAACCAGAAGAACGCCTGTCTCCCGGGGAACGTGTACTTCGCGAAGACGTAGCCGAGCAGCGAAGCGGTGAACAACGTGGCGAGCACGTTCATCACCGCCACGAAGAGGGAGTTGCGATAGAAGAGCGTCAGCGGGAGCTCCGGGTCGTTGAGGATCGTCTCGTAGTTCCCGAGGGAGGCGTCCCGGGGCCAGAACGTCGGTGGGATCTCTCGGATCTCCGCTCCAGACTTGAACGAGGCGAGGATCATCCACACGAACGGGATCGCCGCGATGATGCCGAGTAGCCCGAGCACCAAGTAGAGGCACACCCGTGCGAGTTTCCGGCGCGACGGTCGGAGGGGTCGGCTGGCGCCGCGCCGAGGATCCCGCTCGGTCTCGTGTGATCGCTTGAGGGTGGTCGCCATCTCAGTATTCCCACTGGGACCGCAGGAACCTGGTCTGCACGAGCGAGATCACGAACACCAGCACGAACAGCACCACGGATACGGCGGCGGCCCATCCCATACGCTGGAAGCGGAAGGCGTTCTGGTAGATGTCCAGCGAGAGGGCCCGCGTCTGGTCGTGGGGGCCGCCGTCGGTCATGACCTGGAACAGGTCGAACACCTGGAACGAGGAGATCATCGTGAGGACCGATGCGAGCAGGATCGTCGGCTTGAGCAGCGGCAAGGTGATGTAGCGGAACCTCTGCCAGGCGCTTGCCCCGTCGACCAGCGCCGCGTCTTTCACCGACTGCGGGATCGCCTGATGGGCGGCGATGAAGATCACGAGGTTGTAGCCGATGTCCTGCCACAGGTAGGCCACGATGATCGCGAGCAGGGCAACCGGGATCCCGAAGAAAAGGAAGTTCGGGTCGGTGATCCAGGCGATGACCGTGACCTTACCCGTGATCTTCGAGATGAGGCCGTTCAGGAGGCCGCGCTGCGGGTGCAGGACGAAGCCCCAGATGATGGCGACGCCGACCGCGGAGGTGAGGACGGGAAGGAAGAAGATCGTCCTGAAGACCACTTTCAGCCGATCGTGGACCGAGTCGATCATCGCCGCCAGCGGGAGCGTGATCGCCAGGTTGAGGGGGAGGACAAGGAACGCGAAGATCAACGTGACCTTGACGGCCGTATGGAACTGTCTGACGTTGAGCGGCGCCTGCTCCGAGAAGTCGAGCATCGCGCGGAAGTGGTCGAGCCCGACGAACGGGTTCTCCGCCCCGAGCCCCAGGATGGGGCCGCCGGTGCGACGGGGGCTGAACTCGAAGAAGGCGAGCGCGGCGGCCCAGATGATCGGGAGCAGCGAGAGCGCCGCCATGTAGAGGGCGGCCGGCGTGATCACCGCGGCGACGAACCGCTTCTGGGCGCCTTCACGCCCGCCGAACCAGCGGCGCTTCGTCCCGACGTCGATGGCTGGGCGGCTCCTATCCGAAGGACTCGTTCGCTTCCCTCTCCATCGCCTGCAGCGCATCGTCGATGCTCTCCGCTCCCTGAA
The DNA here is from genome assembly GCA_035288045.1 of Actinomycetota bacterium. Lineage (GTDB taxonomy): Bacteria > Actinomycetota > UBA4738 > UBA4738 > HRBIN12 > DATEBA01. Next base: position 9,578 of record DATEBA010000044.1, on the reverse strand, counting down.
GGGCGTTGAGGAGGTGGGGGTAGGCGATGTCGTACCACAGCAGGTCCCGGTCCGGCAGATTCCCGACGTAGTGGCCGCTCTCCAGCAGCGGGAACCACGGCTCGAAGTGCGGGAACTCGGCAACCAACACATCACGCGCGCTTCCCTCGGCGTTCTCCCTCAACGCGGGTAGCGTGCCCGACGCGGCGTTCCACTCCGCGGCGTTCTCCGCGTCCAGGGTCACGAAGGAGATGAAGTCCCAGGCCGCGTCGGCAGCGGCGCTCCCTTTGGACACGGTCAGGCCCCATCCCGAATCAGCGACGAAGTCGGGCGAACCGCTCAGCGTGGGCAGCGGGACGTACACCGTCTTCTCGGCAACCTCGGGGAAGTCGCCGGCGTATTCCGGAACCACCCATGGACCCACGAGGCCCATCGCGCACGCTTCCTCGAAGTAGCAGTCGCCGACCCAGTTGGACTCGTCGTTGAAGAGCACCGGGTCGATCGCCCCTGCCTCCACGAAGGACATCAGCAGCTCGAGCGCCTCTCTACCCTCGGGCGTGTCGATCGTGAACGACGTGCCGTCCTCGCCGAGGAACTGACCTCCACCCTGCAGGATGAGCGAGAAGAACGAGTAGGAGAGCCCGTCGGCCGCCGTGAAGTGGTACCCGGCTCGGGTGATGGCGCCGTCCTGGACGTTCGTCATCGCGACCGCGTCCGCGCGGAAGGCATCCCACGAGTCCCACCCGGCCGCAACGTCGACTCCGGCGGCCTCGGCGATCCCCGTGTTCACGAGTGTGGCCCCGTACTCGATGTTGAACTCCTGCGGGAAGCCGTAGAGCGTATCGTCACAGATGTATCCCCCGAGCGGGGCAGCGAAGAACGCGTCCTCGACGTCGGGTAGCGGCGCCACCTCCGTCGGCACGGGTGCCAGGTTGTCCGCGTAGCTGCAGGTCCACGTCCCGAACATCTGCAGGATGTCGGCTTCCGTCCCGGCCGGGAGCGCCGTCTGCAGGGTCTGGATGTACGTCTCGTAGTCGAACGTCTCGAACTCGAACGTCACTTCCGGGTGATCCTGCGTGTACTCATCAGCCAGCGCATTCAGCCCACGGTTGAACGACCTGTTCTGGTGGGTCCACACGCGGACCTTGATGGGCCCGCCGGGCTCAACATCGCCTCCGCCTTCCTCCGGGCCGAAGGTGCACGATCCTGCGACCAGCATGACCACTACCGCGAGGGTGGACCATCGGACCGCTGTCACGCGTCGCGCCATGACCGCTCCTTTCATCGCGTCGTGTCTAGCTTTTCCCCGTCCGCTCTTCGTGTCAGGACACCTCCCGTGGGGGATCCGCCACGGCTCACGAGAGCACCACCGAGCGGGAGAGATGGCGGGGTTTGTCGGGATCGAGACCGCGGGCCTCCGCCAGGGCCACCGCGGTCCTCTGCACGAGGACGAGCTCGGCCATCGGGTCGAGCTCGCCGCCTAGGACGGACGCACCGGTCGCGCGCACGTCACGGTCGAGATCTGGGTCGGGCGCCCCCAGGGTCCAAACGAGGCTGCGCGGTCCGGCAAGGCTGATCGGCCCGTGGCGGAACTCCATCGCCGGGTAGGACTCCGCCCACGCGCCCGCCGCCTCTCGGAGCTTGAGCGCCGCCTCGTTCGCCAACCCCACCGTCCACCCCCTTCCAAGGGATACGAAGTGATCGAACCTCGCGGGATCGACGGGCAGGGGAGCGGCGATCGCCGCCTCCGCATCGGCGATCGCGGGCTCGAGGTCACCGCCGACGTGCGCGCGCAGGAGCGCCAGCGCCGAGGTCGCGGATCGCGTCTGAACCACCGAGCGTTCGTCGGCGAAGGGGAGCGTGATCGTGGCCCCGGCCGAACGGGTGGCCGGGGAGCCGTCGACGGCGGTAACGACGGTAGTCGCGGAGCCGCCGAGGGTCTCGAGGAGTCTTAGCACCTCGGTGGTCGTGCCGGAGCGCGTTATCACGAGCACGAGGTCGTAGGCCCGGCCGGGAGGCATCTCCGAGGCGGTGAAGGCGTCGGTCTCGCCCTGCCCGGTCGCCTCGCGCAGCGCCCCGAACGACTGCGCCACGAACCACGAGGTCCCGCAGCCGACGACCGCGACGCGAGCTCCCGGGGTCGGGAGGGCGTCGGCGTGGGTAGGAGCTGCCTCGGCGGCCTTCCTCCAGCACTCCGGCTGGGTCGCGATCTCGCGCGCGATTTCGCTCATTCGGAGGCACTCTAGAGCAGAAGTGTGCACGAATGCAACGCGAACCGCGCTCGCTCCCTATACTCGGGACATGCGCCAGGCCGAGCGCCTTTCCGCGATCCTCGAGCGCCTCTCCGACGGGGGCAGCGTCGGCGTCGCGGCCCTCTGCGCCGACCTGGGGGTCTCGGCGGCAACCGTGCGGCGCGATCTGGAGCTACTGGAGGAGCAGAGGCTCCTGGCGCGGACCCACGGCGGCGCCGTGGCGCAGGGCGTGTCCTACGAGCTGCCGCTCCGGTACAAGGGCGCGCACCACCATGAGGAGAAGCGCCGGATCGCTCGAGCGGCCGCGGAGATGGTTGCCGACGGCATGGCGGTCGGGCTCACCGGCGGGACGACCACGACCGAGGTGGCGCGGGCGCTCGTGGACCGGAGGCGGCTCACCGTCGTGACGAACGCGTTGAACATCGCCTCGGAGCTTGCGGTCCGACCGAACCTGAAGCTCGTGGTCACCGGAGGTGTCGCCAGGAGCGAGTCCTACGAGCTCGTCGGCCCTCTCGCGGAGCACAGTCTCTCGGGTCTGAACCTGGACGTCGTATTCCTAGGGGTGGACGGCATCTCGTCGGAGGTTGGGCTGACGACCCACCACGAGATCGAGGCTCGCACGAACCGCGCGCTGGTCGAGAGGGCGAAGCGCGTCGTCGTCGTCGCCGATAGCTCGAAGATAGGCAGGGTCGCGTTCGCGCAGATCTGCCCGATCGAGCTGGTCGACCGTCTGATCACCGACGACCCGGGCGACCGCGACACGCTTGCCGCGCTGGCGGACGGCGGCGTCGAAGTCACGACGGTCTGAGTCTGTGGACCCCTCCGGGATCGACCCCGCCCTCCGCGAGCTCCGCCTGGGCGACTACCGGCCGGCGCCATCGCTCCGGCTCGAGGCCCACGAGGTTCCGCGCGCCCGGTTCCCTGTGGTCGACGCCCACAACCATCTGGGACGCTGGCCCGAGCCGGGGCGGGGTTGGGCCGCGCCCGACGTACCGGCGCTGCTCGATCTGATGGACGCATGCAACTTGCGCGCGGTCGTGAACCTCGACGGGCTCTGGGGTGACGAGCTGGAGGCGAACCTCGATCGGTACGACCGGGCCCACCCGGGGCGGTTCGCGACCTTCTGCCACCCTGACTGGTCGGTGCTCGGGGATCCGGGATCGGGCGAACGGCTTGCGGCACAGCTGGAACGGGCTGCCGAGGCGGGCGCGAAGGGCCTCAAGGTCTGGAAGGACCTCGGGCTCCGGCTCCGCGATGAACGCGGCGAGCTCCTGATGCCCGACGACGAGCGCCTGGCGGATCTCTGGGAGGCAGCGGCCGACCTCCGGCTGCCCGTCCTCATCCACGTCGGCGATCCCGTCGCCTTCTTCGGCCCGCTCGATGCTACGAACGAGCGACTCGAGGAGCTGCTCGCGCATCCGGACTGGTGGTTCGGGGACCGCGAACGCTTCCCGGCGTTCGAGCGCATCATCGATGCGCTCGAGTCGCTCGTGGCCCGGCACCATCGGACGACGTTCGTCGGTGCCCACGTCGGGTGCTACGCGGAGGACCTCGCGTGGGTCTCGGGGATGCTCGAGGCCTACCCGAACTTCCACGTCGACATCGCGGCGCGGATCGCCGAGCTCGGCCGACAGCCTCGTGCGGCCAGGCGGCTGTTCCTAGAGCATCCCGATCGCATCGTTTTCGGCATGGATCTCACGCCGGACATCGCCGAGTACGCGATCCACTTCCGGTACCTGGAGACCGATGACGAGCACTTCGCATACTCGACGGAAGAGGTTCCGCCGCAGGGCAGATGGGCGATCTCTGGCCTCGGTCTCCCCGACGACGAGCTCCGGAATGTCTACGCGGACAACGCGCTCCGGCTGATCCCCAGACTCGCCGCGTGAAGGCCACCCGCGTGTCGGCGCTGGTCGGGGTGCAGGTGCTCTTCGTCCTGTTCGGGATGCTCATCGCGGCGTTCTTCCCGTTCTTCGCGCCGTTCCTGCGCTCCAGGGATCTTCGCCCCGAGCAGATAGGAACCGTCTTCTCGTTGATGGCGCTGGCCCGGATCGCGATGAACCCTTGGTGGGGGCATCTCGCCGACACCCGGTTCGGCCGTCGCACGATCCTGCAGACCGGGTCGGTTGCGGCCGCGGTGTTCGCGCTCCTCCTCTTCGCCGCGGAGGGCGGCTTCGCCGTGATAGCGCCGGCGGCGATGCTCTTCGCCGCGGTCGGGGGCACCCTCGGCCCGAACGTCGACGCGATCGCGCTGGCGCTGTTGGGCGAGGAGCGCATCCACCGCTACGGCTTCATCCGTGCCTGGGAGAGCCTGAGCTACGCGCTCATGACGCTGCTGCTCGGTCTGTGGCTCTCGAGCGTGGGCGTTGAGTGGACGCTCATCGCTTTCGCGGCGATGGCGGTGACGATCCTCGCGTGGAGCTTCGCGCTCGGGCGCGACGAGCCGAGCCGCTCGGAGGGCCACGGTCGTCTGGGCGCCGTCGGGACCGTGCTACGTGAGTCCTCGCGTTACCGGGCCTTCCTCGCCGCGTCGCTCCTAACGTGGACCGGTTTCGCCGCCGCCTGGAACTTCATCGCGCTCCGGATCGAGGACAGTGGCGGCGGCCTGCGCACGGTCGGCTTCGGTCTCGCCCTCGGCGGTGCGGTCGAGGTGCCGGTGATGCTGGCTTCATCCCGGATGGCGGCGCGCTTCGGCCTGCGGTTCGTCTACCTGGTCGGGGCGGTCGTGTACGCGACCGGCTTCCTCGTCTGGGGGCTCATCACCAGCCCGGTGCTCCTCTCGCTCACCACTGTGTTCGAGGGGGTCGGGTTCGGGTTGCTGTTCACGAGCGGCATCGCGATCGTAGGCAAACTCGTGCGCCCGGCGCTGCACTCAACCGGTCTGTCGATCTCGGGAACGGTCGGGTTCGGCATGGGCCAGATCTTCGGGAGCCTCCTCGGCGGGTTCCTCTACGGTCGCTTCGGCTCGGTCACCGTCTACGTCGCGGCCTCGGCCCTCGCCTTCGCAGGAGCCGCGCTCGCCGCGTTCGCTCTCGACACCCCTCTTCTGCGCCGACCGCAGGAGATCGATGTCGCCCCGGTGCCGCCGCACGGCTCCGAGGCCGGCTAACGACGTATGCCTGCGGGCATCAGCGCGCCGTGAGCCTCGATCAGCTGGTCGCACATCGCGACGATCTCCTCGGTCGTTAGCGTCGCGGCGGTGTTCGGGTCGAGCAGCGCCGCCTGGTAGACGAGGTCGCGGCTCTCCTCGAGCGCTGCGCTCACCGTGAGCTCGACGACGTTCAGGAACGTTCGGTGAAGCGCCAGGAGCTGCGAGGGGAGCGCACCGATCCGTCGTGGGTGGACGCCGCCGGCATCGACGGTCGCCGGCACCTCGACGCAGGCGTCCGCGGAGAGCCCGTCTATCAGGTCGCCGTTCCGAACGTTCACGTACAGCTCACGGGGCGCGTCCGTCTCGATCGCGTGCACTATCTCGGAGGCGAGCTCGCTCGTAGGGGCGATCGGGAACCCGTCCCCCTCGACCGCCGCCTTGACGCGCTCGTACTCCTCCAGGTTCTCGCGGCTGCGGAGGATGTATTCGTCGACGGGGATCCGGAACCGCTCGATCTGGTCCTCGTGGGGGAGGAACCATGGCACATACTCGCTCGAGTGCTCGCTCGATTCCGTGGGGAAGTAGCCGAACCGCTTGAAGAGCTCCGCGCGAACCCTGCGGCCCAACCCATCGGGGTCGGCCTCGACCATCTCCCGTAGGCGCGGGTAGAGGTCCTCACCTGTTGCCTTGCGCCGGAACGTGAGGACGAACGCCTGGTGGTTGAAGCCGGCCGTGGCGAACTCGATCTGGTCCTGCGGGACTCCCACCGTCCGGGCGAGGAACGCGTGCGTGTCGCGCACCGAGTGGCAGACCCCGACAACGTTTCCGAATCGCGAGCCCGCGTATATGCCCCACGGCACCATCGCCATCGGATTGGTGTAGTTGAGGAGCAGCCCGTCGGGGCAACGTTCCGCCATCTCGTTCGCCATCACGACCATGACCGGGATCGTGCGGAGGCCGCGGAAGATGCCGCCGATCCCCAGCGTGTCGGCGATCGTCTGGCGAACGCCGAACTTCCGGGGGATCTCGAAGTCTCGGAGCGTCGCGTCGAAGCCGCCGACCTGGATCTCGTTCACCAGGTAGTCGGCGCCGTCGAACGCCGGACCGCGGTCGACGTGCGCCTCGATCATCGCCCCGGCGCCGGTGCGCTCGCTCGTGACGCGGGCGACCTTCTCGGCCGTCGCCAAGCGCTCCGGGTCGATGTCGTGGAGCGCGATCCGGAGCTGGCCCCGGAGCTCCTCGAACGAGCAGATGTCCGCGAGGATGCTCCGCGTGAACTCGACGCTGCCGGCGCCGATCAGGGTGACCTTGGGCATGTCCTCTCCCTGCGAGTGAGTCACGAACGATACCAGCGCGGCTCCGGGCGCTATCCCTGTCGCGACCCCCCGACGGGCGCCGCACCGCTCGTTGGCGGGCGCTCCGAGGGAAAGGCTACGATGTGGGTCCCTGATCCGAGGAGGCGACCGTGGTCAGCGCATACATCCTTATCCAGACCGAGGTAGGCAAGGCCACGCACGTGACCCGTGAGCTCTCGGGGATAAAGGGCATCATCGCGGTGGACGGTGTGACCGGTCCCTACGACGTGATAGCCCGTGCCGACGCCGACGACCTCGACGGGCTGGCCAAGAGCGTCGTGCTCAGGATCCAGGAGGTCGAAGGGGTCACCCGCACCCTCACCTGCCCGGTCCTCCAGTTCTAGTCGCTTCAGCGAGCCGCGTCCCGCGCCGATTACCTAGGATGCGGCGCGGAAGCCCCGCGCTGTCGCCGGAGGTGTGCGATGCGCACGGAACGCGGGGAGATGAGCCTTGGCCCGGTGGTCGCGATGGTGCTCCTCGCCGGGGTCCTCGCCACCCTTCCGATCTTCCTCCTGGTCGACCGTCAGGAGGGGGCGCTCGATCAAGGGCTCGCCACGGTCTCGACGGCCAACAATCTCTCGGCCCAGACCGACCTGCGGAACGCCATGGCGGGAGCGCAGGTGTACTTCGTCGACCGTGGGTCGTTCGTGGGCTTCTCGCCGCAGGTCGCCGAGCAGTACGAGCCGAGCGCCTCCTTCACTACCGGAGCTGCGGGCCCCGAGCAGATCGGCATCCGCGGCGTGACCGACACGACGGTCGTGATGGTGACGGAGAGCGGGTCGGGCACGGCGCTCTGCATCGCGGCCACCTACGACCTTGTCACCTACGGACGCGTCGACACGTCGAGCGCGTCTCAGTGCTCGGGCGGCTGGTAGCCCCTAACGGGGAGTCGGGCTAGGCTCGGCCTCGTGATCGAGGTTCGCCGCGACGCCGAGATCTACGCGAAGGACGGCGGGTGGTTCCGCGCCCGCTGGCACTTCTCCTTCGACGAGTACTTCGACCCGACGAACATGGGCTTCGGCACGCTCCGGGTGTTCAACGACGACATGCTGGTCCCCGGTGCGATCTGGCCGATGCATCCTCACCGCGATATCGAGGGGCTCACCTTCGTCGTGTCAGGGACGTTCCGGCACCAAGACGACGTGGGCGGGCCTCCCGGGATGCTGCCCGCCGGATCGGTGCAGCGGATGACGCTCGGCCGCGGCGCGTGGCACTCGGAGCAGAACGGCTCGGAAACCGAACCCCTTCGGTTCATCCAGATGTGGATCCTTCCCGCGGAGCCCGGGCTCGAGCCGGGGGTCGAGCAGAAGGCGTTCTCGAGAAAGGACCGGACCGACCGGCTGCTGAAGGTCGTGAGCGGCGAGGGGAGGGACGCGGTGCGCGTGCATCAGGACGCCGCGGTGTACGTGTCGTCGATGACCGCAGGCTCCCGGCTGAACCACGAGTTCGATCGAGACCAGGGCGGGTACCTCTATGTGATCGAGGGGTCGCTAAGCGTGAACGACGAGAAGGTACTCACCGGGGACGGGGCGCGCATCGTCGTCGAACCGAGGATCGCGCTCCAGGCCGAGGAGCCGACGGAGCTGCTGATGGTGGAGGTCCGGCTGCCGGCCTCCTGACCTGCGCGCCCAGCGCAAGCCGCGAGCCGGCGTAGAGTGCCCTCATGCGCACGGAGGAGCGCGTGCCTGCGCCCGCGACCTCCGCGAGGACCCTCGCCGAGGAGGTCGGTGTCGTCCTGGCGCTGTCGCTCGTCGGGAGCGCCGTCTACGCCGTCATCGACCTGTTCGAGGCACCGGTTGCGGGCGTCTACACCTTCTCGTTCCCGCAGGTGAATCTCGCCCGGCAGCTCGCCGGCACGATCCTTGACCTGGCTCCGGTCTGGCTCGTCCTGCACCTGGTGCGCCGGAGCGGCGAGGGGGCACAGGCGATCGGGCTGGGCCGAGGCCGGCGAGGCCGGGACTTCGTCCGCGGGTTGGCGCTCTTCGCCGTGACCGGCCTCGCCGGCCTCGGGGTCTACCTCGTTTCCGTCGAGCTTGGCGTTAACCGCTTCGTCGTGCCCGTGCCGCCGCTCGGGCACTGGTGGACGATCCCCGTACTCCTCCTCGGGTCGGTGCAGGCCGCCCTCCTCGAGGAGGTCGTCGCGGTCGGGTACCTGGTGACACGTCTGCGGCAGCTGCGGTGGACCGGCTCGGCCGCCGTCGGGGCCAGCGCCCTCCTTCGCGGCGCCTACCACCTCTATCAGGGGTGGGGCGCGTTCGCCGGCAACCTCGCGCTCGGTCTCCTTTTCGGCGCTGTGTTCCTGCGGACCAGGCGCGCCTGGCCGCTCGTGGTGGCCCACTTCCTCCTCGACGTCGCCGCGGGAGTCGGCTTCATCCTCTTCCGCGACCGGCTGCCGGGGTTCTGAAGATGCCCGCGCTCGCTCGCGATCTCGACCTTCGCGCCTCGCTCCGCGCGGCCGCGCGCGACGGTGCCGCCCACGTGCCGCGTGCGCTGGACGACGGGTTTGGCCGCCGGCTCCGACGCGAGATCGACGCCGGCCCGTTCGCTCCCTTCGAGGAGGAGTTCGGTCCCGTGCGGCAGCAGATCGACGGCTACGACATCCGCGCGCCGATGGACGCGTTCCCGCTCACGCGGCAGCTCTGCGAGCACCTCCGGGTCCTGGTCCGCTCGCACGGCGGCGGCGTCCGCGGGCTAGCGAGCTGGAAACCGAACGAGGTCGGCGTCGCGCACTACCTCCCCGGGTCGATCGGCATCACCCCGCATCTCGACGGCAAGTGGTACCGGCGTCTGGTCGCGGTCGTGACGCTGTACGGCGCCGCGCGGTTCGCCGTGTGCGGCTCTCGAGATCCGGGCGACGTCGTGGTCGACTGGCGGGTCCGTCCCGGCGACCTCGTGCTGATG
>DATEBA010000043.1:0-17867 GCA_035288045.1 Actinomycetota bacterium | reverse complement strand
GCGCGAGGCGCACGGATCCATGCTCTTGCTCGCCGAGCGGGCGGTCGAGCTGTTCGACGAGCACGTGCGCAAGCCGATCCGCGACACCGCGCCGTCCGACGAGCAGGCGGCGCAACAGATGGTCGAAGCCTTCCGTCAGCTGCTTCCGGCGGTCACCGAGCTCGTGTCGAACCACTTCCGGCGCGTGCTCCTGGCTACCGCCGAAGAGCACATCGAACGCGTGGGCGACCCAGCGGAGGTCGAGGCGACCCACGCGGAGACCCGACGCCTGGGGCGGGCGTGACGGAACCGGAGCTGCCGATCGGCGAGGAAAAGGCCTGGCGGGTTCGCGGGATGTTCGACGCGATCGCCGGTCGCTACAACCTGGTGAACCGGGTGATGACGTTCGGCATGGACGTCGGGTGGCGCCGCCGGGCCGTTCGCGAGCTGCGGCTGCCGGGGGGCTGCCTGGTCTTCGACCTCGCGTGCGGCACGGGCGATCTGTGCCGCGAGCTCGGAGCCGCCGGGTACCGCTCCGTCGGCTTCGACTTCTCGCTCGGGATGCTGCGCGAGTCGCGGACGCTCGCGCCCCTCACGGTGGCGGACGTGCTGCAACTACCGGTGCGGGACGCGAGCGCGGACGGCGCCGTATGCGGGTTCGCGCTCAGGAACGTGACCGATCTTCGAGCCTTCTTCGCCGAAAGCGCGCGGGTGGTTAGGCGCGGGGGCAGGATCGCGCTGCTCGAGGCCTCGCAACCGGACAGAGGCCTCATGCGGGCGGGCCACGCCGTCTACTTCAACCGGGTCGTGCCGATGATCGGGGGGCTCCTCTCCAGCCGCGAGGCTTACCGGTACCTGCCGGCCTCGATGGCATACCTGCCGCCTACGGCGGAGATGGTCGGGATGCTTCGCGAGACGGGTTTCCCGGACGCGAGGCGGCTGTCGCTCTCCGGCGGCATCGCGCAGCTGCTCGTCGGGACGCGCGGATGACGTTGGGAACGCTCCGGGTCCGATCGACGCGACTCGGACGTGCCTTCGACCTCCTCGCCGCCTACGGGGGCCCGGTCGGCTTCTTCTTCGAACGTGGCGGTCTGGGGATCGCGACGTCGCGACCGCACGGCGGTATGGGCGCCTCGATCGGTTCCGCCGACCCCGAAGGGTTGGGGCTCCTGTCGAGGCGGACCGTCGAGCTGTTGCGATCGCTCGCGCGAGGGGAAGGCGAGGGACCCGGCGCGATCGCGGTCGGGGTGCTGCCGTTCGATCGCCTCGAGCCGGCGTCGATGAGGATCTACGGAAGGACGGTCGTCAGACTGTGGGAGGGCGAGACCTATCTCATCGATCTCGTTGGGGAGGACGAGGGGCCCGCGCCCTTCGAGCCCCGTGTCGGGGTGAGCGCACCGCACGAAGCCTTCGCCGAGATCCAGCTCCGTCCGATCCCTCCGCCCGACGAGTACGTGCGGTCAGTTGCCACTGCGGTGCAACGTATTTCGACCGGCCCGCTCCGAAAGGTGGTTCTCGCGAGGGCTCTCGACGTGGAGGCGGGTAGGGAGCTCGACCCCCGGCAGCTCCTGGCACGCCTCAGGGCCGTGGACCCAGGATGCTTCGCGTTCGCGGCGTCGGAGGGTTCCCGACCTTCCGGACCAACACTCGTGGGCGCCAGCCCCGAGCTTCTGGTGGCGCGACACGGACGGGAGGTGGAAGCGAGGCCGCTGGCCGGCTCGGCGCCTCGGTTCGGGGATCCAGAGGAAGACGAGGCCTCTCGCAGCTCGTTGCTCTCCTCGGACAAGGATCGGGAGGAGCACGCCGCGGTCGTAGAGGCGGTGGCGGCCGCGATGGAGCCCTTCTGCGACGAGCTGGCGTTCGATGCCCTGCCGAGGACCGTCGGAACCGCCAACGTGTGGCACCTCGCGACCGGTTTCCACGGCGTACTCCGCGAGCCGCGGGCGAGCGCGCTCGAGCTCGTCGCAGCGCTCCACCCGACGCCGGCGGTGTGCGGCACGCCCCTCGACGCCGCCCTGGCTACGATCCGCGAGCTGGAGCGCATCTCCCGCGGGTGCTACGCCGGACCCGTCGGGTGGATGGACGCCGATGGCAACGGCGAGTGGGCGATCGCTCTCCGGTGCGCCGAGCTGTCCGGCTCCACGGCGCGGCTCTTCGCGGGCGCGGGCATCGTCGCCGGCTCCGTTCCGGAGCTCGAGCTCGACGAGACCGAGCGCAAGTTCCGGGCGTTGCTCGATTCCCTCCGCTGGGGATAGATCAGACCGCGAGGTAGCGGGCAAGCGCGAAGTCCGTGCCCGTCACCTCCGAGAGCTGACCGGCGGCCACGATCTTGCCGTCGGTCTGGATCGCGACGCCGTTTGCGGTGCTCGAGCCGGGGCCGAACGACGTGGTCGCCCAACCGGAGCCTCCGAACGCGGGGTCGAGGTCGCCGTCCGTCTGGAACCGCAGAACCGCGAAGCGAGTGGTGGCGAGCCGGGCCTTGCCCGCCACGACGATCTTGCCGTCCTCCTGCAGCGCGACGTCGTGGGCTTCGTCGTCGCCGAAAGTGAAGTCGTGCCGCACGAAGCCCTCGTCGGAGAACGCGTCGTCCGGCTTGCCCTTGGGACGGAACCGTGCGACCGCCACGTCCCGATCCGATCCGTTGGACGACCATCCCGCAACGACGATCTTGCCGTCAGGTTGGATCGCCACGCCCTGGAGCCCGTCGCTCGAGCCGAAGTCGATCATCTTCTTGCCATCTCCGCTGAAGGTATCGTCGAGGCTCCCGTTGGTGTCGTACCGCGCGATGGCGAAGTCAAGCGACGCCCCGTTCGAGGCCGAGCCGACCACGACGATCCTCCCGTCGGGCTGTACCGTCACGTCGTAGGCGATGTCGTCACCCGGGCCGAAGTCGGTCACCTTCTTGCCGTCGCCGCTGAAGGTCGGGTCCAGCGCGCCGTTCGCCTCGTACCGCACGACGAGGAGATCGGCCTCCGTCCCGCCGGCGTCGTCCGTGTAGCCGACGACGACGATCTTGCCGTCGTCCTGGAGCGCGACGCCGTACGACTCCTGAAGCCCGCTAGCGAAGTCGGTAGTCCTTATCCCATCGCCCGCGAAGCTTGCGTCGAGCGCCCCCCCTTCCCGGAAGCGAGCGACCGCGAAGTCTGTGCCTCCCGGTCCCTCGGTGTAGCCCACCGCCACGATCCTCCCGTCGGGCTGCACGGCGACGTCCTCTGCTCCCTCGTTCCCGGCCCCGAGGTCCAGGGTCCGGATCCCGTCCCCGGAGAAGGTGTCGTCGAGGTTGCCGCCGGGCCGGTAGCGGACCATGCCCATGTCGTTGCCGGGGCCCGTATTGGCGGTACCCGCGACGACGATCTTCCCGTCGGGAGCAAGCGCCAGGCCGTACCCTGGGTTGTAGAGCCCGAGGATGTCGGTCGTCTTCTTGCCGTCGCCGCTGAATGTCGTGTCGAGGTCGCCGGCGGCGGCGGATGCGGCTGTGGGGAGGAGAACCAGCGGCGCGACGATGAGCAGCCTCGACGCGCGCTTCACGTAGCGGTCCATGCGAACCTCCGGGCAGGGCGCCAGGCTATCGGTCCGATCTGGGACCGGTCAATCGGAGCGCACACGCGCCTCAGGCCTCGTACCGGACGACCAGGAAGTCGTCTGTGGCTCCGCCCGTGGATCCGACGACGACGACCTTCCCGTCGGACTGGATCGCCAGATCGCGGCCGTCCCCGAAGGGGTTGGTCACGATGCCACCGACGCCGAAGGTCGGGTCCTCCGAACCGTCGGGTAGGTAACGGACGACGCCCATCTCCGGATCCGGTGAGGCGCTCCCGCTCACGACGATCTTCCCGTCGTCGGAGATACCGACCCCGTACGCGGTCTCGTTCCCGGTCCCAAGGTCGGTGGCCTTCGCCCCGTCGCCGTCGAAGTCGTTGTCGCGGGCGCCGCGCCGGCGGAGCCGGATCACGGCGAAGTCCATGTCGGTGCCGTTGTCGGTCGCCCCGGCGATCACTATCCGACCGTCGTCCTGGATGGCCACGGCCTCCGCCAGGTCAGCGCCCGACCCGATGCCAGTGCTCACCAGCCCTCCCGTGCCGAACGTCGAGTCCATGTGCCCGTTGGGCGTGTATCGGGCGACCGCCATCCGGAGGCCACCGTCCCTGTAGCCGGCCACGACGATATCCCCGTCTTCCTGGACGGCGACGGCGTTCGCGATGTCTACCCCCATCCCGAACTGCGTGGTCTTCTTGCCGTCGCCGCTGAACGTGTCGTCGAGCGACCCGTTCGGGCGGAGCCGGGCGATCGCGAAGGAGTCGTCGGTGCCGACGCCGTCGTCGTCGTAGCCGACGACCACGATCCTTCCGTCCGGCTGGATCGCAACGTCGTTCGCCTCGTCGTAACCGCCTCCGAAGTCGACCAGCTTCTTGCCGTCGCTGCTGAAGGTGGGATCCAGGCTCCCGTTCGGCTTGAACCTCCCGATCGCGAAGGCCTCCCCGGTCGCGTTCGATGCATAGCCCACGACGACGATCCTGCCGTCGGGCTGGGTCGCGACCGCGAGGCCGACCCCATGGCCCGTCCCCATGGGCGTAGTGCGTCTCCCGTCACCGCTGAAAGTCGAGTCGCGGGTGCCTCCCGGCTTCAGCCTCGCGACGGCGAAGTCGTCGTCGCCGCCCACCACCGCGTAGCCGGCCATGACGATCTTCCCGTCCTCCTGGATCGCGACGTCCTCGGCAACCGCCGGGTCGCCGAAGCCGATCATCTTGACCCCGCCGGAGGCGAACGTCGAGTCGAGGTCGCCGGGTGCCGCGGAGGCCGGGGCCGCCAGCTCGAAGATAAGGACGCCGAACAGCACCAGGCGGTGGGCCACGGTTCGGAACCGGTCCATGGGGATGCTCCCTCGTGAGCGAGGCTAGTGCTCCCCGGCTCCCCGGGTCAATCGGTCAGACGCCCTCGAATCCGCCCGGGCCCTCCACGGCGGACGCGTACTGGGTGGCGCCCAGGAAGTGGAGCGACACGTAGGGCTCTCCGCCCACGACCCAGGCGTCGTGGCCCGGCGGGAAGTAGAACAGGTCCCCGGGGACGACCTCTATCTCGGGCCCGTCGTCCATCGCGATGACGGCACGTCCGGAGACGACCATCCCAACGTGCTCGACGCGGCAGCTGTCGGTCCCGGCGATGGGTCCGACGTGCTGTGACCACTTCCAGCCGGGGGCGTAGGTGGCGCGACCGAGCGTAAGTCCGCCGATCCGGATCACCTCGAACGTGCCGTTCTCGAAGTCTCGGGTTTCGTCGGGTGCCTCGAACCGCCTGATGTCCAGGTCCATGCGCCCCTCCTCGTCGGTTCGCACAAGTATCGTCGGGGTGGGGGTGTGAGGCTAGACGACTCCGAGAGCTCGCCCGACGGCCGCCTGCACCTCGGCGTGACGGGCGACGTTGCGGTCGCGGTCTGAGGGCACCTCAACGAGCCGGACACCGCCTGCGGTCCCCCGGCTCACGGCCGGGACCAGTTCGCTGGCCTTCTCGACGCGCTCGTATCCTGCGCCTGCGGCTTCGGCGAAGCGTGCGAGGTCGAGTCCGTGCGGGGTGACGAAGAGCTCCTCGTGCTCCGGGAGCTCCCGCTGAGGGAGAAACGAGAACACCCCGCCTCCGTCGTTGTTCGGGACCACGAGCAAAGCGTTGAGCCCCCGCCTCGCGCTCCAAAGAAGCGCGCCCGCGTCGTGCAGCAGCGTGAGGTCGCCACACAACGCGAAAGTCGGTGGGCCGGTCGCCGCGATCCCGAGAACCGTCGAGACGAACCCGTCGATCCCGCTCGCGCCACGGTTGGCCAGGATCCGGGTCCCCTCGCGGGGCGCCATGAAGAAGTCGAGGTCTCGGATCGGCATGCTCGAGCCAACCGCCAGGACTCCGCCTGCGGGAACCAACGCCGCGAGGTCGCGGGCGACGCGCCCCTCGAACGGCTCCTCCCAGGAGTCGACGAGTTCGTCCATCGCCTTGCGCGCCACGGCATCGGCCGACCGCCAGTCGCGGTACCAGTCCGACGGCGCCCGGGCACGCATCTCCCGCATGACGAGCGCCGCGGTCGCGTCGGGATCGGCGCGCACCCTGACCGCCGCGCGGTGCTCGGGGTCGGGATCGAGGTGGTCGTGGTCGAGGACGAGCAGGCGATCGACGGAGCCGACGAGCGCCTGCACGGCCCGCGTGCTCGGCACCGCCCCGACCTGGAGCACGACCTCCGGTCGATGCGCTTCGAGCCAATCGTTGCACGACACCAGCGCCTGTCCGGCTGCGAGCGCCCATCCCTGGCGACGAGCGAGAGATATCGGCTCCGCGAGCACCGGCCAGCAAGATGCACGGGCGAGCGCGAGGATCTTCTCGGCAGGCGCGCGCATCTCGCCGATCACCACGAGACCACGCTCGACTCCCGCGATCGCGCTCGCCAGCCGCGCGGCGTCGTCGTCCGACGGAGCGCCCGTCTCGTCGTCAGCCTCCGCGCCGGTCGGCCCGGGGTCGTCGAGACCAACTGTGGTCCCCTCCGGCACCAGCGGTTCCCGGAAGGGGAGGTTCACGTGGACCGGGCCGCGGGGGTACCGGAGCAAGCGGGCCGCCGCTTCTTTACCGAGCGCTCTCCACGCGGCGCCGTCGCGTTCGGCCGGAAGCGGAGCCTCGGCGAACCACCGCGCGTAGCTGCCGTAGAGCCCGGCCTGATCGATCGTCTGGTTGGCCCCGGTTCCCCGCAGCTCCGGTGGGCGGTCGGCGGTCAGGAGTATCAGCGGCGTGCGAGACTGCGACGACTCGACCACGGCCGGCCAGAGGTTCGCGGCTGCGGTTCCGCTCGTGCACGCGACGGCGGCCGGCCGACCCGTAGCCTTGGCGGTCCCGAGCGCGAAGAAACCCGACGCGCGCTCGTCCAGGTGGACGTGGACGCGCATGCGGGGGTCGCGCGCGAGAGCGAGCGCGATCGGCGTCGAGCGCGAGCCGGGGGAGACGCACGCGTGCTCCACGCCGGCCCGGGCCAGCTCGTCGACTAGGATCGAGACGCACCCGAGTGCGACGTCGCCTTCGCTCACGATGACGTCGCCCCGGCGATCCACAAGCCGAGCGCGAGGAGGCCGGCGAACCCGATCTGGAGCAGCGCGGTACCGGTCAGCACCGGGATGAGCTCGCGACCCTCGGCCTTTCCGACGCTCTCCATCGGTCGGATCGCGAGGAGCCAAGACCCGAGCGCCAGCAGCGCCCACTGACTGAGACCCGCGCGGGCGTCGGCGATCCCGACGAGCACGCCTCCTGCCAAGGAGGCGAACGCTGCAACCACCAATACCCGGAACAGCGCCCTCGTTCTCCCGTCGCCGAGTCGCACGGCGAGCGTGCGTTTGCCCGCCCGCTCGTCGGTGGGGATGTCACGGAGGTTGTTCGCCACGAGGATAGCGACCGCGAGCAGCCCGATCGGCACCGACGCCCACCACGCTGCGGCCGGCACCCGCTCGGTCTGAACGTAGGCGGTCCCCGCCGTCGCCATGAGGCCGAAGAAGACGAATACCATCAGCTCGCCCAGGCCCAGGGCTGCGTACGGCCGTGGGCCCCCCGAGTAGAGGCCGAGCGCCAGCATCGCGACGGCTCCGAGCGGCACGAGCCAGAGCGTCGTCGCGAGCGCGAGCGCGAGCCCGGCCAACCCGGCGACACCAACGGCGGCGAGTGCGGCGATCCCGACCGCGCGCGCTGACGCGAACCCTCCCGAGGTAAGTCGCGGCGGCCCCAGGCGCTCGGTCGTGTCGACCCCCCGGATGCCGTCGAAGTAGTCGTTCGCGTAGTTCACGCCGACCTGCAACCCGGCTCCCGCGAGGAGCGCCGCGACGAAGCGCCACGCCGACGCGTGTCCCGCGGCGGCCGTTCCCACGACGACAGGAGCGACGCTGGCTCCGAGCGTTCGAGGCCGAGCGCCGAGCCACCAAACGGCGAGAGAGCTCACGGTCTTCGGGGGAACCTCGAGAAATCCGGCGGGCGCTTCTCGATGAAAGCATCCCGCCCCTCCTGCGCTTCCTCGGACATGTAGTAGAGCAGCGTCGCGTCGCCGGCGAGCTGCTGGATCCCTGCCAGCCCGTCGGTGTCGGCGTTGAAGCCGGCCTTGATCAGGCGAAGCGCGAGCGGGCTCATCTGGAGGATCTCCCGGCACCAGGCCACGGTCTCCTCCTCGAGGCGCTCCAGCGGCACTACGGCGTTCACGAGTCCCCAGTCGAGCGCCCGGCGGGCGTCGTAGCGGCGGCACAGGAACCAGATCTCCTTCGCGCGCTTCAACCCGATCGTGCGCGCTAGCAAGCCGCTCCCGTATCCAGCGTCGAACGAGCCGACCTTCGGGCCCGTCTGGCCGAAGATCGCGCTTTCGGCCGCGATCGTGAGATCGCACACGAGGTGGAGCACGTGTCCGCCCCCGATCGCGAAGCCGGCCACCATGGCGATCACCGGTTTTGGAAGACGCCGGATCCGGACCTGGAGGTCGAGCACGTTCAGACGCCCGACTCCGTGCTCATCGCGGTAACCGTCGTCGCCTCGAACCCTCTGGTCGCCGCCTGAACAGAACGCCTCCGTGCCGGCGCCGGTCAGGACGATCACGCCGATCGTCGGATCGTCGCGCGCCACGTCGAACGCCAGGGAGAGCTCGAAAAGCGTCTTCGGCCGGAAGGCGTTCCTCACCTCGGGACGGTCGATGGTGATCTTCGCCATCCCCTCGGCCGTCTCGTAACGGATGTCCCCGTACTCGCCTGAACGCTGCCAATCCACCATAGGACCATCTACTCCTAGAGCGCGCACTCGAATGGTTCCGGATAGGGTAGCCGATATGGCGGAGACCAGGGAACACACTGCCCTCGTCGCGGTCAGGATGCCTGCGGGGCCCGCCTGGCGGGAGGCCGTCGAGAGCCTGTGGGCGTCGGGAGCCGCGCTCCTTCCGATCGACCACCGGCTTCCCGATCTCGAGGTGCGCGCGCTCCTTGAGCGCGCCCGACCCGAGATGCTCTTCGACGGCGAGAGGGTCGCGGAGCTGGCCGAGGGCGTTCCGGTCGAGCCCGACGTGCGAGTGGTGATCCCCACCTCGGGAACGGGAGGGGTACCGCGCCTGGTCGAGCTCACGCACAAGGCCATCGACCACGCGGTCTCGTCCTCAACGCTCGCGCTCGAGGCGGGCCCGGGGGATCATTGGGTCTGCTGCCTTCCGCTCGCGCACGTCGGAGGGTTGCTCGTTCTCCTTCGCGCGGTGCTCACGGACTCGCCGGTATCGGTTCATCCCCGCTTCGATACCGAGCTCGTAGCTGGCGAGAGCGATGCGGCGTTCATCTCGGTGGTGCCGACCATGCTCAAGCGGCTGCTCGACGCGAACATCGACCTCTCACGCTTCCGAGCCGTGCTGGTCGGCGGCGCGTCCCTCGATCCGGCCCTCGCCGAGCGCGCGAGGGACGCGGGTGCCCCGATCGTACGCACGTACGGGCTTACAGAGTCGTGCGGAGGCGTCGTGCACGAAGGGCGGCCGCTCGCCGGGACGGAGGTTCGTCTAGGGGCGAACCTCGAGGTCCAGCTCAGCGGGCCGACGGTGATGAAGGGCTATCGCCTCGATCCCGATGCCACGGATTCCGTCTTCACCGACGATGGATGGCTCCTTACGGGCGACGCCGGGGAGCTCGCGCCCGACGGGTCGCTGCAGGTCGACGGCCGCCTCGACGATCTGATCGTCACCGGCGGGGAGAAGGTGTGGCCCGACGAGGTCGAGGCCGTCCTGCGGCTACATCCGAGGGTCGCAGACGTCGCCGTCGCGGGGCGGCCGGACGCGGATTGGGGCGAGCGCGTCGTCGCCTTCGTGGTCCCGCGGGAGCTCAAACGGCCCCCGTCGCTCGATGCGCTCCGGCGCTTCGCGGCCAAGCGACTACCGCGCTACAAGGCGCCGCGGGAGGTGGTCCTCCTTGCCGAGCTACCTCGGGTGAGCGCGCTGGGAAAGGTGCACCGGCAGAGGCTGCCGGTTACCTGAGCGCGAGGGTCCACCACGCCGAGAGGAGGCGCTGCCGAGGGAGAGGAGGTGCGGGAGCCGCCGAGGGGGAGGCGGCTCCCGCTGAGCCACTCTTTTCGAGTGCCCCCGCTGAGGCGGAACCTCACCCACAGTGTCGGGCGGTGGGGGGACGCCGTGGATACCCTTTGGGGGGTAAATGCGGGTACCCGGGATCGGGTACCTAGACCGTGATCGCGCCGTGCTTCACCGAGAAGGCCACGGCCTCGAGCTTCGAGTGAACGTGGAGCTTCTGCAGGATGTTGCGAACGTGAGTCTGCACGGTCTGCGGGCTGATGAAAAGCTTCTGCGCGATGCCGTCGTTCCGCATCCCCTCGGCAAGGAGCTGGAGGACCTCGCGCTCCCGGTCGGTGAGCTCGGACAGCAGCGCCTGGGCGTCGCGCCGCGCCTCGCGCTCGCGAGCGACCTGGTGGAGCAGTCGCGTGAGGGTCGTTGGATCGATCAGGACCTCGCCCTCGGCCGCCTGCTTGGCCGCCGCCAGGACCTGATCGGCGGCCTCGTCCTTGCCGAGAAACCCCGAGGCGCCGGCCTCGACGGCCTCGACGAGCAGTCGCTCCTCGTCGTGCGCGGTCATGATGACGACCTTGGTCGCCGGGGAGAGCTCCTTGATCTTGCGGGTTGCCTGGATGCCGTTCATATGCCCCTTGAAGACGATGTCCATGAGCACGACGTCAGGCTGGTGCCGTTCGCAGAGCTCGACGGCCTCCTCGGGCGTGTGTACGGGGGGTGACACCATCGCGAAGCCTTCGTCTCTGTCGACGACCATCTTGAGCGCGTCGGTCAGGATCTTGTGGTCGTCGCAGATCAGGAGGCTTACCTTCTCGCCGATGCCGCTGCTCACGGCTCCTTCCTCTCCTCGGGAAGCGTGACGCGCAGCATCGTACCGCTCCCGGGGGGGTCTTCAACGCTGATCCGACCGCCGTGTGCGATCACGTGTGCCCTGCAGATGTACAGACCGAGGCCGCTTCCGGGGAGCTCCTCGTAGCCACGCGGCCGGTACCGGGCGAACTTCTCGAACACATCCTCGCGACGCTCCGGAGGTATCCCCGGTCCGCGATCCGTGACCTCGATCACGGCGGTTCCGTCGGAACGGTAGGTGCGGACCTCGATCGGCTCCTCGGCCGGCGAGAACTTCGCCGCGTTGTCTAGCAGATGCTCGATCACCTCGGAGAGCCGCAGGCGGTCGCAAGATACGGTGACGCCCGGCTCGGTTTCGACGACCAGGGGATGCTCGCCGTGCGGTGACTTCCATGCGGCTTCCCGGACGAGTTCGCCTACGTCGGCTCGACCGAAGGAGTATGCGAGCGTTCCCGCGTCCACCTTCAGGGCGGTTGCCGTCTCATCGACGAGCGCCTTCAGGTGTCCGGCCTCCTCGTCGATCAGCCCGAAGAACTCCAGCCGCTCGTCGTCGCTCATCGACGCGTACATGCGCGAGCCAGTGGACGCCAACCCCTTGATCGACATGATCGGGTTCTTGAGCTCGTGGGAGATCATCGAGGCGATCTGTGCGCGGCCGCTCTGCACCTCCCGCGCCTGTTCGGCCTCGACCCGGAGCGACGACGCGCGGGCGCGACCTGCCGTGACGAAGCCGGCGAACGCTAGGGCGACGGCGGTGGGGGGGAGGAAGTCCGCTGGTTGCACGAGCGGCCGATACTGCGTCGGGAGCGCGGCGAACGGCAACTGTGCGGCGGCCGCCACGACGTAGGCCGCGGCGAGCCACGGGTGCGCGCTCTTGGGAGAGGGCCGGGCGCGGTGCTCGAACCACGCCGCGAGGAGGAGCAATCCCGTGGTGAGGAGCATGAGGATCCAATGGAGCGGGGAGGAGAGCGAGAACGCGGCTGGGTCGTCATCCACGAGGGCTGTGTCCGAGAGCGCGGACAGCGACCGGCGCCCTAGCACCAGCACCAGGTCCAGTCCGGCCAGAGCGAGGAGGGCTCCCAGTGCTACCGTCGCCTCCCGCACGCGCCCTGGATCCGTCCACCGACCGATCCTTCCTCCGAGCGCGAAGCAGCCGGCGGCGACGAGCCATCCGACCTGCCAGGCGTGAGAGGGGAAGGCGAAGCCGTCCCAGGGCCAAGGGTCGGCGATGGGGGCGGCTATGCCGAAGATCAGGTTCTGGATGGCGAGGGCGGCGAAACCTACGGAGACCATAAGGGGATGGGCGTCCCCGATGTCGCGGTAGCGTGAGATCGCCAAGATGGCGACGGCGATGGTTCCGCCCGCGATCAGGCCCTCGAAGGCGAAGTGGGAGGAGTTCGAGCGCGTCGCGAAGGAGCCGGCCGGCAAGAGCGTCGCCGCGGCGGTCGCCCCGGCGAGGGCGACGACCGGCAGGATGGGCGTGCGTCGGGCGGAGCCGGACACCGGAGCGAGTCTAGGTCCTCTCCGACCCGCGGCGTCGGAGGCTAGCCGTAGGAGTGCTCGGCGTCGGGGAACGTTCCAGCCTCGACCTCATCGGCGAACCGACGCGCGGCCTCATCTATCCGCGCACCGAGGTCGGCGTAGGCCTTCGCGAACTTCGGCGGGGTGCCCTCCCCGAGCCCGAGGAGGTCGGTTATCACGAGGACCTGCGCGTCGCAGTGAGGGCCGGCGCCTATCCCTATCGTCGGGATCGTCAGGCTCTGCGTGATCTCACCCCCGACCTCGGATGGCATTCCCTCGAGCACGATCGAGAACGCCCCGGCCTTCTCCAGGGCGAGCGCCTCGTCGTGGATCCTCCTGGCGGCTTCCTCGGTTCGGCCCTGCACTCGGTACCCCCCCATCGCATGGACGGACTGCGGCGTGAGGCCCACATGGGCCATAACGGGGACTCCCAGGCTGACGAGGGCGTGCGTTAGCTCGATCTGGGGTCCCTCCAGCTTCACCGCGTGTGCGCCGCCCTCCTTGAGGAACCTCCCGGCGTTGCGGATGCCCTCCTCCACCGAGATCTGGTAGGAGAGGAACGGCATGTCGGCGACGACGAGCGCGCTCCGCCCTCCGCGGGCCACGGCCCGCGCGTGGTGCAGCATCTCCTCCATCGTGACGGGCAGCGTCGTCTCGTATCCGAGCACGGTCTGCGCCAGGGAGTCCCCGACCAGGAGCACCGGGATGCCGGCGGCGTCGAGGATCCGAGCGGTCGGGTAGTCGTAGGCGGTAAGCATCGCGAACCGCCTGCCTTCGGCCTTCCAGGTGCGAAGGTCCTGGGTCGTCACGGACATGGCTCGCGCCTCCCTTCCGAAGTGCACGGCTCTTCGGGGAAGTGTACGTCAGGTCGCCAGGGGGGAGGAACGACCGTCAGGCCGTGAGGTCGGCGGCCTGCCCGTCGGGGTCGACCGGAACCAGGGTGGTGACGCTCTTGATGATCGCCTTCGGTATGTGTGTGACGGCGCGGAAGCCGTCGCCCTGTGGGAGCACCTCAGAGGCGATCGAAACGATGCCCTTCTCCTCTCGGACCAGGTATCCGACTGTGTGGACGAGGTAGTCGGCGCGCCAGTCCTTCGTGTCCTGCTGGTCCGCGTCGAACCAGGCGTCGCGCCAGGTCACGAGGACGAGAGGAAAGGGGGGCGCGCTCTCGGCCTCCGGCTCCTCCTCCACCTCCCGGAGCTCTCGCTCCGGCACCGGGGGGGAGGGCTCGTCGGGGACCCTGAGCACTCTCACCGTTACCACCCCTTCCCTATTCCAATGGTATCGGCCGCCCGGCGACCGGGATTAGGGTCCCTCGGCCGGAAATCACCCTTCCGGCTGCCGGACCGACGGGAGGCCTACCCTACCCTGGGCAGCCGACACCCAGAGTCGTGTCAGAGGGGGGTGCTAGGGTCGCCCTAGCAGTCGCCCGGTAGACTCTGGAGGTCCACTCCTGCTCCCCCCGAGGGGGCCGACCAGACCAGAGGAGGTGGGGTTGAGGCAGTACGAAGTCATGCTCATCCTGTCCGCGGAGGCCGACGAATCGGTCGTGGGCGGGGCGGTCGACAGGATCACCAAGATCGTCTCCGACTCGGGGGGCGAGGTGACCAACGTCGACCGGTGGGGCCGCAAGCGGCTCGCCTTCGAGATCTCGAATCAGTCCGAGGGCTACTACGTCGTGGCCGAGGTAAGAGCCGAGCCCTCGGCCATCCCCGAGCTAGAGCGGACGCTGCATCTCGCGGATGAGGTGCTGCGTCACAAGGTGGTCGTGCGGGCGGCCTAGGGCCAGGGCTTCCCTCTCCCGCTGGGCGCCATCCCCCGGGAGCGAGCAGGATAGGTGGTGAGGAAGATGGCGAGCGACAACCAGGTGACGATCGTCGGGAACCTGACCGATGACCCAGAGCTGAGGTACACGCCGAACGGGGCCGCCGTGTGCAAGTTCCGCGTGGCGGTGAACCGTCGGTTCAAGGATGAGAGCGGTCAGTGGAAGGACGGGGAGACCTCTTACTTCACCGTGAACGTGTGGCGGACGCTGGCCGAGAACGTCGCCGAGTCGCTGACCCGCGGGATGCGAGTCGTGGTCGCGGGCAGGCTGCAGTGGCGCTCCTGGGAGAACCAGGAGGGGGAGAAGCGAACGACCGTCGAGATCGAGGGGGACGAGGTGGGCCCGAGTCTGCGTTGGGCGACCGCGAAGGTGGAGCGGCAGTCCCGAAGCAGCTCGGACTGGTCCGACAAGGTCTCGGTTGGTGCGGGCGCGACGGCCGAGGAGGAGACACCGCTGGATGCCGGCTAAGCCGAAGAAGAAGAAGAAAGACGAGGAGAAGGGCTGGCAGAAGAAGACCAAGAAGAAGTTCTGCGCCTTCTGCAAGGACCGGATCGACCACGTCGACTTCAAGGACG
This sequence comes from Actinomycetota bacterium, assembly GCA_035288045.1. Lineage (GTDB taxonomy): Bacteria > Actinomycetota > UBA4738 > UBA4738 > HRBIN12 > DATEBA01. The sequence goes on along the minus strand of DATEBA010000043.1, from coordinate 3,076 downwards.
TGGCCGCGCTGCGCAAGTTCGTCTCCGACCGCGGCAAGATCCGCGCGCGCCGAGTGACGGGCAACTGCTCGCAGCACCAACGCGACGTGGCTGTGGCGATCAAGATCGCTCGCGAGATGGCCCTGCTGCCCTTCTCGACGCGATGAGGGTCATCCTTCAGAAGCAGGTCGACAAGTTGGGTGTACCCGGCGACACCGTCGAGGTGGCGGACGGCTACGCCCGGAACTACCTCCTCCCAAGGGGCCTGGCGGTTGCGGCGTCGAAGGGGGCCCTGCGCCACGTGGAGAGCCTGAAGCGAGCCCACGACGTGCGGACGACGAAGGCCAAGGCGGAGGCGGAGGCGGTGGCGGCTCGGCTCGCCGGCGCGCCGATCCGGGTCGCCGCGAAGGTGGGCGAGGAGGGCAAGCTGTTCGGGAGCGTCACCGCCGCCGAGATCGCAGCCGAGATCGAGCGCCAGGCCGGCTTGGCCGTCGACCGTCACGACGTGTACCTCGAGGAGCCGATCAGGAGCGTGGGCGTCCACGAGGTGAAGGTCCACGTGTTCCGAGACGTGGACCCGGTCGTCTCGGTCGAGGTCGTACCGGCGGACTAGGCAGCCGGCGAGCCGGCCTCCGTCGGATGTCACTGCCGCGTTGTAGACAGATATCCACAGGGTTCTCCACATGTGGATTCCCTGGTGGAGGCGGGAGTGACAGGGAATATCCGAGCACGACCTGCGGCGAAGCAATCCACAGCGGTTTTCCCCTTCGCGCGGTGGCCCGCTCCCCGTAGCCTCTCCACTCCAGGTCCGGCTCGGAAGGGGGTTGCCCGTGGCGCGCGCGGCTGACGACGTCCGTCGTCTGCGCCCCGACCGGGTCCCTCCCCACAACATAGAGGCCGAGGAGTCCGTCCTGGGGGCGATGATGCTCTCGGCCGAGGCGATCGCCGACGTGGTGGAGCTCCTGCGGCCGGATGACTTCTACGTCTCGGCGAACCGGGAGATCTTCGACGCCCTCCGCTCCCTCTACGCGCGTGGCAACCCCGTGGACGCGATCACGGGCGTCGAGGAGCTCAAGCGGCGTGGATCCCTGGAGGATGTCGGCGGGCACCTCTACATCCACGAGCTCGTCGAGCGCGTTCCTACACCGGGGAGCGCCGCGCATTACGGCAGGATCGTCTCGGAGGGAGCGCTACTCCGCCGGCTGGTCGACGCGGCGGCCGACATCATCGACATCGCCTACTCGGCGCCGGAGGACCCGCAGCGCGCCGCGGACGAGTCCGAGCAGCGGATCTATGAGGTGGCCCGCCGCGAGGAGAAGGATCAGGTCGCCGAGATGCGTGACCTGATCGACCAAGCTATGGTCGACCTCGAGCACATCCAGAACCGCGAGTCGGCGTTCGCCGGACTGCCGACGGGGTTCCGGGACCTGGATTCGCTCCTATCGGGACTGCAGCCGGGCAACCTCGTGGTGATCGCAGCCCGTCCCGGCATCGGGAAGTCGTCCTTCGTCACCAACGTGGCCCGCAACGTCGCGGTCGACGCGGGTCACCCTGTGGGGATGTTCTCGCTCGAGATGTCGCGCTGGGAGATCGGCATGCGCCTGCTCTGCGGCGAGGCACGCGTCCCCTGGGATCGGATCCGCAACAAGCGCGTCGGTCCGGAGGACTGGGCGAATATCGTCCAGGCGGCGGAGATCCTCCACGACGCTCCCCTCAAGATCGTGGACAGCGGCAACGTGACCCTCGTGGACATCCGCGCGAAGGCGCGCCGCATGCGGGGCGGCAGGCGGGGCCTGTCGCTCATCATCGTGGACTACCTCCAGCTCATGTCCCACCACCGGCGGGTCGACAACCGTCAGCAGGAGGTCGCGGAGATCAGCCGCGGGCTCAAGTTGCTGGCCAAGGAGCTAGAGATCCCGGTCATCGCCGTTTCTCAGCTCAACCGAGATCCGGAGCGGCGCCAGGACAAGAAGCCCCAGCTGGCCGACCTGAGGGAATCGGGAGCGATCGAGCAGGACTCAGACGTCGTCATGTTCATCCACCGCGACGACTCGGACCCCAACAAGCGCGGCCTGGCCGACCTGATCGTGGCCAAGCACCGGAACGGGCCGACCGACACGGTGCCGCTCACGTTCCTGCCGCACCTCACGCAGTTCCGGGACTACCATCCCGGCACGTGACGGCCCCCGATCCCGAGGCGATACGCGAGATACACCGGCGGCTTCGCGCCTGGCTCGGCCCCCTGCGGCCTCCGCGTCGCACCGACCCGCTTGACGAGCTCATCCTGACCGTGCTCTCGCAGCACACGAGCGACGCGAACAGCGAGCGCGCGTACGCGGCGCTCCGGAAGCGGTTCCCCACCTGGGATGCGGTCGTGCGCGCGCGCACGAGGACGGTGGCCGACACGATCCGCTCCGGTGGGCTTGCCAATACGAAAGCCGCGCGGATCCGGGCGATCCTTCGGGAGATCCACGAACGCGAGGGCTCGTTCGATCTCTCCTGGATGCGAACGGCACCCGACGAAGAGGTAGAGGAGTACCTCCGCTCGCTTCTTGGGGTCGGACCGAAGACCGTAGCGGTCGTGCGTGCCTTCGCGCTGGGACGGCCGACGATCCCCGTCGACACCCACGTCCACCGTGTGTCGAGGCGACTCGGCCTCGTGCCGCTGAAGACGAGCGCGGAAGCCGCGCACCGCCTACTCGAGGAGGTCGTTCCCGCCAGGCTGAAGGTCGGCCTGCACGTCGGGCTCATCACGCTTGGCCGCGAGATCTGCAAAGCGGGGAGCCCCAGGTGCGAGGAGTGTCCGCTCGCCGAGCTGTGCCCAACGGCGCCGACGATATTGGGTAGGGGTTAGGGATGACAGCTCGGTCTGTGCTCTGGAGCACGTGTCTGCTGCCCCCTGTCGTCAACCGGCTCTGCCCTGGCCTTGCTTCCGCCGCGTGCTGGCGCCGTCCCGGCTCCGCCTCGTCGGGGTGCTGGTCAGAGCCGCCTGCTTGCGTGACCAGCTCCTTTGCAGTTCACCGTCCAACTCCGGGACTTGTCGATACGCGGTAGCCCATCCCACGAACCGACTCGATCCGGACCTGCGCGCCCGCCT
>DATEBA010000042.1:0-3109 GCA_035288045.1 Actinomycetota bacterium | reverse complement strand
GCGCGTGCAGGAGGGGCGTAGCTTGCCCGGGGAGGCCGTGAACGCCGGCGCCTCACCCCAGGCCCGCAGCGACAAGGTGCCGCGGAACGCGCCGTGTCCCTGCGGCAGCGGCAAGAAGTACAAGAAGTGCCACGGCGCCGTGGCGTAGCCCGCACGGACGGACGTCAAGCAGCGCCCTCCCTGGACCTGCGGCCGCGCGCGATGAAGAATGCGGCGATCACGATCGCGGCCCCGGCGATTGCGAGCCACACCACGGCCGGGATCCCGGATGTGTCGCTCGACCCCGTGCTCGCGCCGACCGGGCGGAGCTTCCACCAGACCTCGCTCGGCCCGCCCCACGACTCCAGGGGGTCGCCGTTCGGGCTCGGTTGCGGGTAGTAGCCGGTGAAGCGGTCGGTCCGCCACGCCGAGAAGATCGAGTCGTACCACATGACCGCGTACGCGGCGTCCTCGTAGTAGATCTGCTGCATCCGGTGCACGATCTCCCATCGCTTCTGCGGGTCGAGCTGCGTCCGCTGCTCCGCGTACAGCCTGTCGTACTCCGGGTTGCAGTAGTAGGTGTCGTTGGTGCCGAAGGTCTTGTCATCGGCCGGACGCTGGTCGCACAGGTGCCATGAGAGCGCCGCGTCAGGATCGGGGTCCGTATACCAGCCCCAGCTGAACATGTCGTACGTCCCACCGATGAGAAGGTCGGCCAGGCGTCCGGAGGTCACGGCCTCCACGTTCGTCTCGATACCGATCTGGCTCAGCCACTCCGAGATGAAGCCGGCGGCGTCCACGGAGGTCTGTTCGCCCGTGCGCACGTAGTACCGGAGCTCGAGCGGGCGCCCCGGTTCGGCTGACCCGGACGGCATCTCTCGGACGCCGTCCCCGTCGGCGTCCTCGTAGCCCGCCTCGTCCAGGAGCCTGTTCGCCCCGTCGATGTCCCAGGCGAGGATCTCGTCTCCCGTCGGCTCCCAACGGGCGCCCTCGACGGACACCGGCGGGATGATCGTGGTGCCCGGGAGACCTTGGCCGAGCAGGACCTTCTCGACCAGCTCCTCGCTGTCGATCGCCATCCGGATCGCTTGACGAACCCGGACATCCAAGAGCGCCGGATGGCCGTCGCCGTGGGGCGTGAAGGCTCCGTCCGGCTCCTGGAACGACGAGCCCGTGTTCAGCCCGATCTCCGAGAACGACGGGGCGGAGCCGAGCATCGTCTCGATGTGCTCCTTGCCCTTCAGCGAGTCGAAGACGTTCGGCGTCGTGACGTACGCGAAGTCGATCTCGCCGGTCTGGAGGGCGGTCGCGATCGCGTCGTCGTTCTTGTAGATCCTGTAGACGATCTCGTCGATGAACGGCTCGGGACCGGTCCACTCGGGGTTGCGAACCATCCTCACGAACTCTCCGACTCGGTACTCCTGGATCACGAACGGACCGCTCGCGACGTTCGGGACGTTCTCGAACTGCTTCGGCTTCTCGAGCTCCTCGAAGACGTGCTTGGGCAGGATGTAGTCGTACATGTACGGGAACTCGCCCGAGTAGAGGCCCGTCGGCTCCTTCGTCCGCCACCGCACGGTGTGCTCGTCGAGCGCTTCGACCTGGCCGTCGATGAGCGTGAGGTAGCTCTGGGGGAGGTACGCGTGGTTCCCCTTGTAGAGGTTCAGCGTGTAGGCGACGTCCTCGGCGGTCAGCGGGGTCCTGTCGGACCACACGACGTCATCACGGATCGTGTAGGTGAACTCCATGCTGTCGTCGCTGACCTGGATGTCGATCGCGAGGCCGGCGTCCGGTCCGCCGAAGGGCTCGGCCCCGAAGTCCTGGTCGAAGTCGACGAGGAGATGGTAGCTCGGCGTCCAGAAGTAGAAGTCGGTCACCGAGTAGCCGGTCATCGGGTTCAGGGAGGTCGGCTCTCCGGTGGCAGCCCACGTGAAGGTGACCTTCTCGTCGTTGCCGCCGTCCCCTTCCTGCGCGAGGGCGACGGCGACGATCGCGTCGACGCCGAGGAGTCCTACGAGCGCGAGGACCAGCGCCAGTCTCGCCTGGGCGCTCGCGATCATCGCGCTCCTTCAGGCCTCTTCGGGCCCGGGAGGCGGTGGGGTGATCTGAACGATGGTAGGCGCCGCTCGCTGCTGTGCGCAAGCGAACCCACCCGTGCGCACGTACGGAGTAGGCGCGAAGGCGTCGGCAGGCTCGGCTTGCCTCGCGGAGCGCCGGCGCCGAGACTTCCCCCGTGGGGAGGCGGGCGAGCGGGCGTCGCATCGCCGCGATGTTGTTCACGGACATCGTGTCCTCAACAACGGTCGTGGAGGAGCTCGGCGACCGGCGTTGGCAGGTGCTCCTCGCGCGTCACCACGAGGAGATGCGAGCCTGCCTGCGGCGCGCCGGCGGCCGGGAGATCGACACCGCGGGAGACGGCTTCTTCGCCGTGTTCGACGACCCGGGTGCCGCGATCCGGTGCGCGGCCGACGCGATCGAGCGGGTGCAGGCGCTGGGGTTGGAGATCAGGGCGGCGGTCCACGTGGGTGCGCTCGAATCCGACGGCGAGAAGCCCGTCGGGATCTCCGTTCACGTCGCCGCTCGAATCCTGCCGCTAGCGGCGCCCTCCGAGATCCTGGTCTCCTCCACGGCTGCGACGCTCCTGTCGGGTTCGGACGTCGCGGTCGTCGACGCCGGGACCCACCGCCTGAAGGGCGTCGCCGAGGCGGTTCCCGTTAGCCGTGTCGTCGACGTCGATGGTTCGCCCGCGCCGAGGCCGCTCGATCCCGCGCAGGCCATCGCCCTGCGTTCCGCATCGGTCCTTCCGCGCGAGTCGCCCGCGAGCGCAGATCTTCCCTCTCCGCTCGCTCGAGCCACGGCGCGGGAATCGCCCGAGATCCTCCTCGGGCGCGTCTCGGAGCTGGAGGCGGTGCACCGCTTCGTCGATGCAGCCTTGGAGGCACCCGCGGCATTGCTCCTCGAGGGCGAGGCCGGGATCGGCAAGTCGACTCTCTGGCGTGCCGGTCTGTCGCTCGCCCAGGAGCGGGGGTTCAGGACCCTTTCCTGCCGGCCCTCCGAGGCTGAGGCTCGGCTGTCGCACGCGGCCCTCGCCGACCTCTTCGAAGACGCGATCGACGACGAAGTTGAGGAT
>DATEBA010000041.1:0-25602 GCA_035288045.1 Actinomycetota bacterium | reverse complement strand
AGCGCGCCGCCACGAACCCGTCGCCTCCGTTGTTCCCCTTGCCGCAGACGACCACCGCGCGCCGCCCGTAGACGCCGCCGGTCGCGTCGACCGCCGCGCGGGCGACCTCCCTTCCCGCGCGTTCCATGAGCGATGTCGCCTCGACGCCCCGCTCTCGCGAGGCGCGGTCGAGGGCGGCGCTCTCCTCGGGCGCGAGGATCGGCTTCACCGCCCCACCGCCATGCAGAACGCGACGGCGGCGTCCCTCTCGTGGGCGAACGAGATGAGCAGGCGCTCGATACCCAGTACGTCCGCACGCGCCTTCGCGGCGCCGGCGAGCATGATCCCCGGGGCGCCGCTCGGCGCCCTCGCCACGCTTATGTCCTTCCACCTCCCGCCGCGCACGCCGCCGAGCGCCTTGATCACGGCCTCACGCGCTGCGAACCTTCCCGCGTAGCACTCGGCTGGCGCGGCCTTGGTCTCGCAGTAAGCCACCTCCTCCTCGGTGAAGACCCGGGAGGGCATCGACGGATGGCGCTCGAGCGCGCGCCGCATGCGGCCCACGTCGCAGATGTCGACGCCCACGCCGACGATGTTCACGGTGGAAGCGTAGCCGAGGCCGCTGCCGGCTACCCCGCGCCCGCCCTCGTCCCGCGGTTCCCCAGCACGAAAAGCACCACGACCAGGGCGCCGCCCGCGGCGAGCCACGGCCACACGTTCCCTCCGGCGGCCTCCGGTATCGCGACCGCCTTCGGCGCGCCGCCGTCTGTCGATAGCGGGCCCGCGCCTCCGGCGATCGTCCCGGAGACGCCGAGGTCCGCGGCGGCCCGAGAGAGCTCGTTCGCTCCGTACTGGGAGCACAGACCTGAGCTCCACACGCCTTCCTCCTCGAAGAGGATCAGGCCGACCTGCTGCCCCTCCCGTACCTCGATCCCGCAGGACGCACCCGACCAGGCGCTGCGTACCACGAGCGGATCCGCCAACGAGCCGACGAGCACCTCGTCGACGTCGAAGGTCCAATCGACCTGCTGCCCGGTGTTGATCAGCCCGTCCTCGGCGGCCGGCTCCTCACGGGAGACGAGCGTTCCGACGAACGCGGCCTCCGCTCCCTGTAGCGCCCGCCTGGGGGGAACGAACGCGCACGAGCACGCGAAACAGGGCGCCGCCGTGCCCGCCACGATCAGCCCGACGGCCGCGGTGACGATCCCTATCCTCAGGAGCCGCCTCATGTCCCCTCCATGCCTCGGGGGGATGTGTGCGTGACGGGCGGAAGATCCGCCCTGGTTATTCGACCGTGACGCTCTTCGCGAGGTTCCGCGGCTGATCCACGTCGCAGCCACGGAGCTTGGCGATGTGATACGCGAGGAGCTGCATGGGCACCGAGACGACCACAGGCGAGAGCAGCTCCGGCGTGCGTGGCACGTAAAGAACGTGGTCGGTGAGCCTCGTGATCTCACGGTCGCCCTCGCTCGCCACGGCGATCACGTCGGCTCCGCGCGCCTTCACCTCCTGGATGTTCGAGAGCACCTTCGGGTAGACGTGGCACTCCGTCGCGACGGCCACGACGGGCACGCCGGGCTCGACGAGCGCGATCGGACCGTGCTTCAGCTCGCCCGCCGGGTAGCCCTCCGCGTGGATGTAGGAGATCTCCTTCAGCTTGAGCGCCCCCTCGAGCGCGGACGGGTAGCCCGTGTGCCGGCCGATGAACAGGAAGTCCCGAGCATCGTGGAACCTCTCGGCGAGCTCGTGCACCTTCGGGTCGAGCGCGAGCGCCTCCTCCACCTGTCCCGGAAGCTCGCGCAGGCGATCCACGACCTCGGCGATCTCCTCGGGGAACATCGCGCCGCGGACCTGCGCGAGGAACAACGCGGCGACATCGAGCGCGACCATCTGCGTGGTGAACGTCTTCGTCGCCGCGACTCCGATCTCGGGCCCCGCGTGCGTGTAGAGCACGCCCTCGGCCTCGCGTGCGAGCGAGGACCCCAAGGTGTTGGTCACCGCCATGACGTGCGAGCCCTGCCTGGCAGCGTGACGCGCCGCCTCGAGGGTGTCGATCGTCTCGCCGGATTGCGAGACGGCAAGAGTAAGGGTGTCCGGGCCGAGGACCGGGTCGCGGTACCGAAACTCCGACGCGATCTCGATCTCGACGGGGAGCCGCGTCCAGTGCTCGATCGCGTACTTCGCCACGAGCCCCGCGTGGAACGCCGTCCCGCAGGCGACCACGAAGACCTTGTTCACCTCCCGGAGCACGTCGTCGGAGACCCGGAGGTCGTCGAGCGCCAGCCGGCCCGATTCGTCGACCCGCCCGACCAGCGTGTCCCGGACGGCCGCGGGCTGGTCGTGGATCTCCTTCAGCATGAAGTCGTCGAAGCCGCCCTTCTGGGCGCGTGCCACGTCCCAGTCGACCTCTAGCGGCTCGTGCTCGACGACGTTCCCGTCGAAGTCGGTGAAGACGACGCCGTCGCGCCGGACCTCCACCACCTGGCCCTCGAGCACCGGGATCACTCGGTGTGTCCGCTGAAGGAGGGCCGGGATGTCGGACGCTAGGAGGTTCTCGCCCTCGCCGAGCCCGACGACGAGGGGCGAGGAGACCTTCACGCCCACTATCACGCCCGGATCGTCGATCGAGAGGGCGACAAGCGAGAACGCGCCCTCGAGCTCGCGGACGGCGGCTCGCACGGCGTCGGCGAGCCCGGGCCCTGCCTCGATGTGGTCCTCGATCAGATGAGCGATGCATTCGGTGTCTGTGTCCGAGACGAGGGTGTGCCCCTCCTTCTCCAGGCTCGCCCGCAAGCGGGCGAAGTTCTCGATGATCCCGTTGTGTATGACCGCGATCCGGCCGCGGCAGTCGGTGTGAGGATGCGCGTTCGCGTCGCTGGGCTCGCCGTGCGTCGCCCACCTCGTGTGCCCCATCCCGATCCGTCCTGTCGGCCGCTCGCCGGCGTCGAGTGCGTGCTCGAGCTCCGCCAGCTTGCCCGCACGCTTGGCCACCCGGAGCTCGCCGTCGAGCAGCGCGACTCCCGCGGAGTCGTATCCGCGATACTCCAGCCTCCGGAGGCCTTCGAGGATGATCGGCAGTGCCTCGTCGGGCCCGACGTAGCCCACGATGCCGCACATGAGGGAAACCCAGGGTAGCAGGGGGGGTTGCGCGGGACGATGACCCGAACGGCCTACGTCATCCGTGGGCACGCACGACCGAGGCGATCGCCTCCGTGTGCGCGCGTGCGGCCGCCTCGGTCGAGGCCTCGACCATGATGCGCACGAGCGGCTCCGTGCCCGAGGGGCGAACCAGAACGCGGCCGTCGCCGCTCAGGGCTGCTTCGGCTGCTCTAACGGCAAGAGAGACCGACTCGGACCGGACGACAGCACCGGGCTCGGACACGGTCACGTTCTCCAAGACCTGAGGGAACTTCCGAACCGCCGATGCAAGCTCGGCGACCGTCGCGCCGCGCCGGGCTGCGAGGGAAAGGAACCGCACCGCCGTCAGGAGACCGTCGCCGGTGCTCGCGTGCTCCGCGAACACGATGTGGCCCGACTGCTCGCCGCCGAGCGCGGCGCCGGTCCGCTGCATCTCCTCCAACACGTAGCGGTCCCCCACGGCGGCCGACACGACGGTGATGCCGGCGGCCTCCATCGCGCGGTGGAACCCCAGGTTGGCCATCACGGTGGTCACAACGGTGCCCCCCGGAAGGCGTCCCAGCTCCTTCAGGTCGATCGCGCACGCGGCGAGCACGTGGTCGCCGTCGAGCACGTTGCCGGCGGCGTCGGAGAAGAGGGCGCGGTCGGCGTCTCCGTCGTGGGCCACCCCCACGTCGGCCCCTGCCCGGACGACCGCGGCCGTCACGACTTCGGGGTGCAAGGCACCGCACCCGACGTTTATGTTCGTCCCGTCCGGACGGTCGAAGATCGGCTCGACCTGCGCGCCCAGGCGACGCAGCACCTCGGGCGCGAAAGCCGATGCCGCCCCGTTCGCGCAGTCGACCACCACCCGCATCCCGTCGAGCGGCGCCTCGGCGGCCGCGGCCACGTGGTCGAGATAGCGATCGACCGCGTCGCCCGCCGGCACGATGCTGCCGGTGGCGGTGCTCGAAGCGGGCCGGTCCAGCCCCGCTTCGATCTCGTCCTCGATGTCGTCGGCGAGCTTCGTGCCGGAGGGCCCGAAGAACTTGATGCCGTTGTACTCCGGCGGGTTGTGTGACGCCGAGATCACGACCCCGGAGGCCGCCCCGAGGTCCACGGTGAGGAAAGCCACGGCAGGCGTGGGAACTACCCCCGCGAGCACGACGTCGCCACCAGCGCTCCGGATCCCCTCGACGAGCGCGTCCTCCAGGAGCTCGCCGGACTCGCGCGGGTCGCGCCCGACGACAAACGAGGGCGCGGCGCCGCCTTCCGGGCCGAGCACGACGACGGCGGATCGACCGAGCGCGAACGCGAGCTCGCTGGAGAGCTCGTTTCCCGCGAGGCCGCGCACGCCGTCGGTGCCGAAGAGCCTTCCCACAGCGCCGAAGGCTACTGCACCAGGTCCTCGAGCAGCGCGCGAACCCTTCCGTCTATCGCATCTCGGATCGGCCGGACCTCCTCGACGCTCTTTCCCGAGGGGTCGGGCAGCTCCCAGTCGAGGTAGCGCTTGCCCGGGTATACGGGGCAGGCATCGCCGCATCCCATCGTGACGACGACGTCTGCGGCTCGAACCGCCGCGTCCTCGAGCTTCTTCGGCACCTCGGCCGAGATGTCGATCCCTAGCTCGGCCATCGCCTCGACGACGGCGGGGTTGACCTCCTCCGCCGGCGCGCTCCCGGCGGAGCGAACGTCGACGCGATCGCCAGCGTGGCGCGACAGGAGCGCCGCCGCCATCTGACTCCGCCCGGCGTTGTGCGCGCAGACGAACAGCACGGTCCGAGCAGTCACGGCTTCCGCGCGCGGACGATCGCCCCGAACATGCCGGGCGCGACCTCGTGCGTTGGGGTCACTTCGACGTCGATGAACCCCGCCGCCTCGAGACCCGACCCGTACTCGGAGAACGACAGCGCGCCGGCTATGCAACCGACCCAGCTCCCCCGCTCAGCGCGCTCTTCGGGGGCGAGCTCGTCGGATGCGACGACGTCGGAGACCCCGACGCGCCCGCCGCTTCGCAGCACGCGGAACATCTCCGCAAGCACGGCCGGCTTGTCCGCCGACAGGTTGATCACGCAGTTGGATATGACGACGTCGACGCTCGCGGCGGGGAGCGGGACCTCCTCGATGAACCCCTTCAGGAACTCGACGTTCTCGATTCCTGCCTCGGCCGCGTTCCTGCGCGCCAGGTCGAGCATCTCGTCGGTCATGTCGAGCCCGAACGCGAAGCCCGATGGGCCGACCCGTCTGGCCGAGAGGAACACGTCGATCCCGCCTCCCGAGCCGAGGTCGAGCACGGTCTCGCCCTCGTGCAGCTCCGCCACCGCCGTCGGGTTACCGCAGCCGAGGCTCGCCAGGACCGCGGCGTCGGGGAGCTGGGCGCGCTCGTCGTCGCGGTACAGCTCGGCCCCGAACCCGGGCTCGTCCTCGCAGCACGATCGGCCGCCCCCACAGTCGACTGCTGTCGCCGCGTACTTCTCCCGAACCTGCTCTCGGATCTCGCTCATATCACGCCCCCCGACTCGAAGATCGTACGGACCCGCTCGAGCGCGCCGGGCTCGGGCGAGTAGAAGACCCAGGTTCCCCGCCGCTCGCCGCGGATGAGTCCCGCCGCGACGAGCTTCTTCAAGTGGAAGCTCACCGTCGGCTGCGACAGGCCGAGCGGAGCCTGCAAGTCGCAAACGCAGAGCGGGTCGGGCGAGTTCGCGAGGAGGTTGAGGATCCGGATCCTGCCGGGGTCGGACAGCGCGCGGAAGACCTCGGCCGCGGCCGTCGCGTCCCCCTCGCCCATGTCGGGAGCCGCGATCGGCCCGCAGCACACGACGGGAGGTGCTACATCGCCTCGAATCATGCCCCTGACCTCTCTTTATCGATGACACTCGATGAAACAGCCTGGCACGTGGATCGAGGATCGTCAATGCATCCGCCGATGCCGACGTGCGAGGATCGGACGCGTGGACCTCGTTCTCGTATTCTCGGCCGCGTCGGTGCCCGAAGGCCATCTCGCCAAGGGCCGGCTGGAGGCCGAGGGGATCCCGGTGCTCCTCAAGGGCGAGGGCGAGGGTCCGTACAGGATGGGCCCGGTGCACCTGTGGGTTCCCTCCGAGCTCGAGGTCCAGGCGCGGCTGATCCTGGAGTCGCTGCCGAGCGGGGATGGGGCGGACTGATCCGGCGTCAGCGCTTGGAGTACTGCGGCGCCTTGCGGGCCTTCTTGAGGCCGTACTTGCGGCGCTCCTTCTCCCGCGCATCCCGCGAGAGGTGCCCCTCGGCCTTCAGCTGGCCCCGCAGCTCCGGCTCGAGCTCGATGAGAGCGCGGGCGATGCCGAGGCGGAGAGCGCCCGCCTGGCCGGAGACCCCGCCGCCCTCGATCCGGGCGACGACGTCGAGGTCCTTGTCCTTGCCCACGAGCCGGAGGGGCGCCGTCACGGTCATGCGGTGCGCCCGCGTCGGGAAGTACTCCTCGAGCGGACGTCCGTTCAGCCGGAACGTTCCGGTGCCGGGAACGAGCCGGACCCGGGCGACGGCCTCCTTGCGCCGACCCGTCACTATCTGCGCCACCTAGCCCTCCTGCTTCTTCGAACGTCTCGCGGAGGTTGCGGGCTTCTTCGCGGGAGCCTTGACCGCCGTCCGCTTGGCCGCGGTCTTCTTGGCCGCGGTCTTCTTGGCCGCGGTCTTCTTGACCGGGATCTTCCTAGCTGCCGTCTTCTTTGCCGCCGCCTTCGGAGCGCCGGGCGTCGCCGCCGGTTTCGCCCTCGCCCGCTTCGCCGCAGGCTTGGCGGCTGGCTTCTCCTTCGGCTCCTCCTTTAGCGCCGGGAGCCCATCCCAGGGGGGAACTTCCCCCAGCGCGAGCGGCGCGGGCTTCTGCGGCGCGTGCGGGTGCTCCGACCCCTCGTAGACCTTGAGCTTGCCGAGCATCGCGCGGCCGAGGCTGTTCTTGGGCAGCATGCCCCTCACTGCCTTCTCGACCGCCTTGACCGGTCGCGTCTCCAGCAAAGTGGCGTAGTCGACGGCCGTCAAGCCTCCGGGGTAGCCGGAGTGACGGTAGGCCAACTTCTTGGTCTCCTTGCCGCCGGTCACGCGGATGCCGCGGGCGTTCACGACGATGACGTTGTCGCCGGTGTCGGCGTGGGGCGCGAAGATCGGCTTGTGCTTGCCCCGAAGGATACTCGCCACCTCGGAGGCCAGGCGGCCGAGGACCGCCCCGTCGGCGTCGACCAGATACCAACGGCGCTCGATGTCGCGCGGTCGAGGAGCGTAGGTCTTCATACGAAGAAAGGCGGCCGGAGCGGCCGACGCCACATGCTACCTGCGGCGACGCGCCCCGTCAAAGGAGAAGGCGCCTGTCTACTGAGTGGCGCCCTTGGTTTCGAACAGCCCGATCACGTTCCCGTCGGGGTCGGCGAACATCGCGAACGCTCCGAAGCCCGGGATCGGCATCCGCTCGACGATCGTCTTGCCGCCCAGGATCTCGGCCTTGTCGAGGTAGCCCTCGAGGTCCTCGACCTCCACGTACACCGTCACGTACGGGGGCGCGCCCTCCGGTGCGCGCATCAGTCCGCCCTTGATCCCGACGTCGGTGCCGGTCTCGACCATGGCGTACCCGGGCATCTGCTCGTCCGCCCGCCAGCCGAAGAGCTCCCCGTAGAAGGCCCGGGTCTTCTCGAGGTCCGGACCCGCGATCTCGAAGTGCACGACTGGGTGGGCCATGGCTCCCCTCCTTGTCCGCTACCGGGATCACGCTAGGCCCCCGGAGCGCCGTTCGGCCGTGCCGTTGGCCCCGGCCCGCTCGGGACCCCTCAGCCACGGCCGTATACGACTCGCTCGAGGGTGAGCCCGTGGGGTGGCGCGATCCGGCCGGCGGCGGAGCGGTCGCGTGCGGCGAGGATCGCCGGGACCTCCGCCGGCTCGATCCTACCCTCGCCCACGTCCACCACCGTCCCCGCGATGCTCCGCACCATCTGGTGCAGAAAGCCGTTGGCCCGCACTGTGATCTCGAGCCGCTCGCCCGACCGAGCAACGCTCAGGCGCTCGATCTTCCGCACGGTCGAAGACCCGTCCTTCGGCGGTCTGCAGAAGGACGCGAAGTCGTGCTCACCGACCAGTACCCGCGCCGCGGCACGCATCCGCGCGAGAGAGGTATCTCCCGGCCGGTGCCAGACGAACCGCGCGGTGAAGGGGTCGGGCACGAAGCCGGTGTCGATCCGATAGCGGTACTCGCGGGCGGTGGCGCTCCGTCGGGCATCGAAGCCGGGGGCCGCGGCGCGCGCCTCGAGGACCACGACCTCGGGTGCCAGCATGCCGTTCACCGCACGCTGCAGACGTTCGGGATCGATCTCGGCCTCGAACGAGACGACCTGACCGCGGGCGTGCACGCCGGCGTCCGTGCGACCTGAGGCGGAGAGCTTCGGGACGCCGCCCAGCACCCTTTCGAGTGCCACCTCAAGGACGCCCTGGACCGTGCGCTGCCTGGGCTGGCGCGCCCAGCCCCTGAACTCGGTCCCCTCGTACGCGAGCGTGAGGCGGACGACGCGTGTACCCCTGCCCGTGCGGCTACTCCCCCGAGACGAGCTCGATGCGCGCCATCGGCGCGCCGTCGCCCTGCCGCTGTCCCGTCTTCAGGATCCGCGTGTACCCGCCGTTCCGCTCCACGAAGCGCGGAGCGATCTCGTGGAACAGCTTGGCCACGACGTCACGGTCGGGGATCACCTTCAGGACCTCGCGGCGCGCGGCGAGGTCACCGCGCTTCGCGAAGGTGATCAGGCGCTCGGCCAGCGGTCGCACGGCCTTCGCCTTGGCCTCGGTCGTGTTGATCCCCTCGTGCACGAACAGCTGCGCCGCAAGGCCCGACAGGAGCAGGCGCTCGTGCGCCGGACCGGAGCCGAGGCGGGGTCCCTTGCGGGGCTTGGGCATCGACTACTCCTCCCGTAGCCCCAGGCCGAGCTCCTCGAGCTTGGCTTTGACCTCGTCGATCGACTTCTGGCCGAAGTTGCGGATGTCCATGAGCTCGGACTCCGACTTCTGCACGAGGTCGCCCACCGTGTTGATGCCCTCCCGCTTCAGGCAGTTGTAGGAGCGGACCGACAGGTTCAGCTCCTCCACCGTGATCTGGTAGTCGCTCGGGACCTGCTCGTCCTCGGCCGGACCGACCGTGACGCTCGCGGCGTCGGCGAGCTCCGAGAAGAGCTGCACGAGCTCGAGGAGCGTGCCGCCGGCGGAGGCGAGCGCCTCGCGCGGCGTGATCGAGCCGTCGGTCTCGACGTCGAGGATCAGCCGGTCGCGGTCCGTCATCTGC
Source organism: Actinomycetota bacterium (assembly GCA_035288045.1). Classification (GTDB taxonomy): domain Bacteria; phylum Actinomycetota; class UBA4738; order UBA4738; family HRBIN12; genus DATEBA01. Next base: position 16,217 of record DATEBA010000041.1, on the reverse strand, counting down.
TCGACCCGCGTGTTCTCGACCGAGTATGTGACCCGGCGGACCGGCGAGAAGATCGAGTCGACGGGGATCACGCCGATCGGGTCGCGGGGCTTCTTGTTGCGGTCGGCGGATCGATATCCCACTCCCCGCTCGACCACCATCTCCATCTCGAGGTTCGAGCCCTTGCCGAGGGACGCGATGTGGTGGTCGGGGTTCAGGATCTCGACGCCTGCGGGCGGGGAGATGTCACCGGCAGTGACCTCCGCGGGGCCCTTGGCCTTCAGGTACATCGTGACCGGCTCCTCGACGTCGGAGCGGACGACGAGGCCCTTCAGGTTGAGGATGATGTCGGTCACGTCCTCCTGGACCTTGGGGATCGTGGCGAACTCGTGGAGCACGCTCTCTATCCGGACCGATGAAACGGCGGCGCCGGGGATCGACGAGAGGAGCGTGCGGCGGAGGGAGTTGCCGACCGTGTAGCCGAACCCGGGCTCGAGCGGTTCGATGGCGAACTTCGAGCGGGTCGGCGAGACGGGCTCCTCCTGGATCTGGGGTCTCGCGACGATGAACACTGCCCTACCTCCTCCGGCGGGGGATCATCCACTTCTACCCCGCCCTAAGGGACCGGGGCTGGTCCCCGGTCCGACCGGGCGCTAGACGCGCCGGCGCTTCTTCGGCCGGCAGCCGTTGTGCGGCACCGGCGTCACGTCCTGGATCCCGGCGACTTCCAGACCGGCCGCCGCGAGCGAGCGGATCGCGGTCTCGCGGCCCGAGCCCGGGCCCTTCACGAAGACGTCCACCTTCTGCAGGCCGTGCTCCTGGGCCCTGCGCGCAGCGGCCTCGGCGGCGAGCTGCGCCGCGAAGGGCGTGGACTTCCTCGAGCCCTTGAATCCCACGTTGCCGGCGCTCGCCCAGGAGAGCGTGTTCCCTTGCAGATCGGTGATCGTGACGATCGTGTTGTTGAACGTCGACTTGATGTGCGCCTGACCGTGGGCGACGTTCTTCTTCTCTTTCTTCTTGCTCTTCTTGGCCTTGGGTTTCGCCATGTCAGTGCTTCTTCCCGACCTTCTTCTTCCCGGCCACCGTCTTCTTCGGGCCCTTGCGCGTGCGCGCGTTCGTGTGCGTCCGCTGGCCGCGCACGGGAAGGCTGCGCCGGTGGCGGACGCCCTGGTAGGCCCCGATCTCGATCTTGCGCTTTATCTCCTGCGCGACGTCGCGGCGCAGGTCGCCCTCGACCTTGTAGCTCTTGTCGATGAACTCGCGGATGCGGACGACCTCTTCTTCGGAGAGGTCGCGCACCTTCGTTCCGCCGTCGACGCCGGCCCCCGCGACGATCTGGAAGGCGCGAGTCTCGCCGATCCCGTAGATGTAACGGAGCGCGACGTCCACCCGCTTGTCGCGGGGGAGGTCGACGCCTGCGATGCGTGCCACGCGGTAACCTCCTCTTGTCTACCCCTGCCGCTGCTTGTGCCGGGGGTTCGAGCATATGACGAGGATCCGGCCGCGTCGGCGGATCACGCGGCATTTCTCGCACATCGTCTTCACCGACGGACGCACCTTCATCCGCTCACTCACCCTTACTTGTACCGGTAGACGATCCTGCCTCGCGACAGGTCGTACGGCGACAACTCCACCAGCACCCGGTCCCCGGGAAGGATCCGGATGTAGTGCATCCGCATCTTCCCAGAGATGTGGGCCAACACCTTGTGCCCGTTCTCGAGCTCCACCCGGAACATGGCGTTGGGCAACGGCTCGGTCACCGTTCCCTCCACCTCGATGGCGTCCTTCTTCGGCAAGCTCCAGTTGATCCTCGTCGACGGGCTGGCGGCCTTGCCGGGGCGCGCAAGAACGACCCCCGGAGGGCCGAGGGCACAGTATAGGGGCAGGTTGCGCGGTCCGTCCACGCTCGGCGCCCACGAGCTCGTGAGTCACGGCGACGGCGTCCGCAGAGGAGGCATCGACCTTGCGCCGGTTGCCGAGCTGCAGTTAGGGTGGTTGCTCTGCCGATAAGGGGGTTCCCCATGAGGCATCGTCGCCCGGTCGTTCGGCGCGTGCTCACGCTCTGCTCGCTCGCCGCACTCGTCCCGACGCTCCTGCAGGCATCGGCGACGGCGCAGGCCGGGACGCACGATCCGAAACGGCGGGCCCTCCATCGCCTCCACGAGGAGCTCGACCTCGTCTTCGCTCGCACATCGCCCGCCGGGCCGTCACCATCTGCTCCGATCGCGCCCGCCGTGACCCAGAACTTCCGAATCCTGGGGCACGAGCGGCTCCTCAAGGACGAGGTGCACGGCGACGTCTTCTTCTACGATCACGGCAGGCGCTTCGGGAAGTTCGCGTACATCGGCTCATGGGGCGGGCGCTGCGCCGGCGTCGGCGTGAACGTGATCGACGTGAGCGACCCCTCGAACCCGCGGCTTGTCGCGATCGCGGGCTCGCGCCCCGGAGAGTCGCACGAGGACGTGGTCGTGCGCCGGATCGGTGGTCATGACATCCTCGGGATCGGCGTCCAGCAGTGCGGCCGGGACGGGCGCAGCGGCCTCGACCTCTGGGACGTCACCGACCCGCGGCACCCCGAGCACATCCGGTTCTTCAAGACCCCCGGCGGCGTCCACGAGCTCGACATAGCCGTGCGGCCGGGCGGACGCGCGCTCGCTCTGCTGGCCCTGCCGTTCCTGGAATTCGGCAACACGTACTTGGGCCAAGAGAACGGCGGCGAGCTCCGCATCGTCGACATCACGAAGCCCTCGAAGCCGGTCGAGCTCGCCGACTGGGGCGTGATCGCGGACGCGTCGATCCCGATCCCGTCAGGCACACGGCCCTTCAGGAGCACCTTCCAGGGCCTCGGGAACAGCGCCGTGATCCTCGACCACAGCGTCCGCGCGGCGGATGACGGCATGACGGCGTACGCCTCGTGGTGGGACGTCGGGGTGCTGAAGTTCGACATCTCCAACCCGTCGCACCCCAGTCTCGTCGGCCGGACGACCTTCCCGATCGACGCCGACGGATCGGCGCACTCGATGACGCCCTACGACGCCGGCGGACAGCGATACCTGCTGACGAACGACGAGGACGGCGAGGCCACGCCGGTTCCCACCGTAACCTCCAGCGCGACGGGTGACACGAAGTACGGCGGCGTGGAGATGTGGTGGGCCCCCACCCCCCTCTACTCGGTCGGGCCGCTCGAGGGCAGGGTGTTCGACGCCGGCGAGGGGTGCGCCCCACGCGACTACCGCCACGCCGGGGGAAGGATCGTCATCGCCGATGCGATCGACCCCTTCTACCGCGGCCTAATCGAGGGCTGGCCGAGGCCTCCGTGCAAGGTGGGCGAGCAGGCGATCCTGGCGGCCCAGGCCGACGCGATCGCGTTCCTGCCCAGCCTGGTCAGTCCCGACAACACCTACCCGTACTTCCAGGGTAGGTTCCGCGAGGTCCAGCGGAAGACGGGCGGGATGCCTATCGTGGGGATCTCCCGGATCGACCACCAGGTGCGGGCGATCCGCAGCGCGCTGGACGCCGGCGAGCGGGTCACGATGCGCCTGGAACCCGGCGTTGCCGACCGCGGGTACCTCCGGGTCTTCCGCGAATCGTCGGTACGGGATCTCGATGGGGACGGCGTCCTCGAGTACCGGCAAGTCGGCGCGTTCAACGACCTGGCGAACGTGATCGGCGAGATCGAGCCGCCGGCGGGAACCTGGGAGATCCACAACACGGAGGTCAACGGCAGCCGCGCCTACTCGTCCTGGTACACGAACGGGATCGTCGCGCTAGACATGTCGAACCCGGCGAACCCATCGATGGTCGGGCAGTTCATTCCGCCGGCGACACGCCGGTTCGAAGGGATCTTCGGGGCGCCGTTCCCGCTCGTGTGGGGGGTCGCGATCGACCCCGAGACCGGCATCGTCTACGCGAGCGACATGCGCAGCGGCCTCTGGATCGTCCAGCCGACGGGGCCAGCCGCAGCGCCGTGATCGCGAACCGACCGCGTCGGAGCAGGGCTCACCCTCGTGCCGTCAGCACCTCGCGCCCGTCGCCGGTGATCGCGATCGTGTGCTCGAAGTGCGCCGAGAGGGATCGGTCTGCCGTCACGACCGTCCACTCGTCCGCCAGCACCGCCGTCTCCCAGACGCCCAGATTCACCATCGGCTCGACCGCGACCACGAGCCCGGGCCGCATCTCCGGCCCCCGCCCCGGCGGCCCGTAGTTCGGCACCTGCGGGTCCTCGTGGAGGTTCCGCCCGATCCCGTGGCCCACGTACTCACGCACGATCGAGAACCCGGCACCCTCCACCACCTGTTCGACCGCGTGGGAGATGTCCGACAGCCGCCCGCCCGGTCGGATCTGTGAGATCCCCGCCTCGAGCGCCTCCTCGGTCACCCACACCAGCTTCTCGGCCTCTGCGCTCGGCGCCCGGCCCCCCACGAAGACGCTTACCGCGGAATCCGCGTGGAACCCGTCCCAGATCGCCCCGAAGTCCAGCGAGAGCAGATCGCCATCGCGAAGGACCCGATCCCTGGAGGGGATCCCGTGAACCACCTCGTGGTTGAGCGACGCGCATATCGAAGCCGGGAAGGCCGGTCGGTGACCGCCACCGTAGCCCTTGAACGATGGTGCCGCGCCGAGCGACCGGATGAACTCCTCGGCCACGCGATCGAGGTCCGCCGTCGTCGCTCCCGGCCTCACCGCCGCCAGCACGCGGTCTATGGTCTCGGCCACGATGCGGCCCGCCTCGCGCATGCGCTCGAGGTCTTGCGGCGTCTTGTAGTCGATCACGTGGCCAGGTCGACTATGTCGGATATGGCCTCGAGGGTTCGCTCGGTCACCACGTCCTCGCGCACCTCCGCGTCGACCTCGCGCAGCAATCCTCGCTCCCAGAAGAAGAACTCGAGCGGCTCGGTATCCTCGCGATAGACGTCCAGGCGGCGCCTCACCGTCACCTCGTCGTCGTCGTCGCGCCGCCGGAGCGGCGCGCCGCAGACGTCGCACTCCTTGTCGAGCTTCGGCGGCTTGTACTCCATGTTGTACGTGCGCTTGCACGACGGGCACGTCCAGCGCGCAGCCAGGCGCTTCACCGCCATCTCGTCCCCGATCTTGAACTTCAGCACGCACGAGAGCGGCCTACTGATCTCGGCGAGCGCGTTCTCGAGGGCCTGCGCCTGCGGCACCGTCCGCGGGAAGCCGTCGAGGATGAACCCGTCCCTCGTGTCAGGCCGGCCCAGGCGTTCCATCACGAGCTGCACCATCATGTCGTCGGGAACGTACTCACCGCGGTCCATGTAGTCCTTTGCCGCCAGCCCCAGCTCGGTCCCCTTCGCCGCGGCGTCCCGGAGGATATCGCCGGTCGAGATGTTCGCGATGCCGTAGCGCTCGGCCAGGCGGCGGGCCTGCGTTCCCTTGCCTGCCCCCGGCGGGCCGAGCAGGACGATCCGCATCCCGGCTACCTCAGGAAGCCCTCGTAGTGCCGCATCATCAGCTGCGACTCGAGCTGCTTCATGGTCTCCAGCGCGACGCCGACCGTGATGAGGATCGAGGTCCCGCCGAAGGGGAACTGCTGGAACGCCCAGAACGCGAGCACGATCGACGGAACGAGCGCCACCGTCGCCAGGTACAGCGACCCCGGCAGGGTGATGCGGACCAGGATATCGTTCAGGTACGTTGCGGTCGGCGGGCCCGGCCGGATCCCGGGGACGAACCCCCCGTACTTCCGCAGGTTGTCCGCGGTGTCGACCGGGTTGAAGGCGATCGCCGTGTAGAAGTAGGCGAAGAACACGACCATCATCCCGTACACGACCATGTACAGGACGCTCTGCGGGTTCGTGAGCTGGTCGGCCACCGACTTGAACCAGGAGGCGTGGTACACGCTCGCGATGAGCGTCGGGAAGTAGAGCACCGACGAGGCGAAGATGATCGGGATGACACCGGCCTGGTTCACCTTGAGGGGGATGTAGGTGCTGCCGCCGGTCGTCATCTTGCGCCCGACGACCCGCTTCGCGTACTGCACGGGGATCCGCCGCTGCCCCTGCTCGAGGAAGATCACGGCGACGATGATCAGGACGCCGATCGCCAGGATTATCGAGAACTTGCCCCACCCGCTCTGCCGGAAGATCGCGAGCCCTTCCTGCGGCAGTCGCGAGATGACGCTCGCGAAGATCAGCACCGACATGCCGTTGCCGATCCCCCGCTGCGTGATCAGCTCGCCCATCCACATGATGAGCGCGGTCCCCGCCGTCAGGATGAGCACGATCAGCATCACGTTGCCGGGGTTCCAGCGGTCGCCGGGCAGGATGTTCACGCCCAGCTGGCCCGAGTGGAACAGGAACACGAGGCCCGTCGACTGCAGGAGCGCCAGCATCACGGTCACGTAGCGCGTCCACTGGTTGATCTTCTTGATGCCCGTCTCGCCCTGCTTCTGCCACTCCTCGAGCTTCGGGATCACCACCGTGAGGAGCTGCATCATGATCGAGCTCGTGATGTAGGGCATGATGCCGAGCGCGAACACGGCCATGCGGGTGAGCGCCCCGCCGGAGAAGATGTCGATGAACGACAGGAATCCCTGACCGGACTGCTTCTGGAGCTCCACCTGCAGCTGGCTCACGTCCACCGCGGGGACCGGCAGGTGCGACCCGAACCGGTAGACCGCGATGACGAACAGCGTGAAGAGGATCTTCGCGCGAAGGTCCGGAAGCTTGAAGGCGTTGACGAAGGCTTTGAGCACAGGGCCTCGATTCTACCCCCGACTAGGAGATCAGCTCTGCGCGGCCCCCGGCACCTTCGATCTTCGCGCGCGCCGCAGCCGAGAACGCGTGCGCGCGGACGACGAGCGCCTTGCCGAGCTCGCCGCGGGCCAGCACCTTGACCGGTTTTCCCTTGCGCACCAGGCCATGCGCGAGCATCGCCGCCGGGTCGACCTCGCCGCCGTCGAAGACCTTACCGAGCGTCTCGACGTTCACGGCCGCGTACTCGACCCTGTTGGGATTCTGGAAGCCCTTGAGCTTCGGCACGCGGCGTTGCAGCGGCATCTGGCCGCCCTCGAAACCCAGCTTGGACTGGTGGCGAGCCTTGTACCCCTTGGTGCCACGGCCGGCGGTCTTGCCCTTGCCGGCGGCCTTTCCTCGGCCGACGCGCCTGCGGCCGCTCTTCGCGCCCTCGGCGGGCCGGAGATGGTGGAGCTTCATTCCACCTCCTCGACATCGACGAGGTGACGGACCTTCGCGATCATCCCTCGGATCTCGGGACGGTCCTCCTTGATCACCGAATCGTCGATCCGGTGAAGGCCGAGGCGCCTGACCGTGTCCTTCTGCTCCTTCGGCCGGCCGATCGCCGAGCGACGCTGCGTCACCCTAAGCCTGGTCACCGTAGACCTCCTGAAGAGCCTCGGCGCGCTTGGCGTTCATCCGCGCCTCGGCGGCCGCGACGGCCTCGACCATCGGCTTGGGCGCCACGGCCTGCACGTCGCGCCCGCGCAGCCGCGCGACTTCCTCCGGCTTCCGCAGGGACCTCAGACCCACCGCTGCGGCCCTCACGATGTTGATGGCGTTGGAGGAGCCGAGCGACTTGGAGAGGATGTCCTTGATGCCGGCGCACTCGACGAGCGCGCGCACGGGGCCGCCGGCGATGACCCCGGTGCCCGGCGCGGCCGGCTTCAACATGACGACGCCGGCGCCGTCCTCGCCGACGATCTCGTGCGGGATGGTGGTACCCATCATTGGCACCTCGAACATCTTCTTGCGGGCCTCCTCGACCCCCTTTGAGATGGCGGCCGGCACCTCCTTGGCCTTGCCGTAGCCAACGCCGACGCGCCCTGCGCCGTCGCCCACGACGACGAGCGCAGCGAACGAGAACCGGCGGCCGCCCTTCACCACCTTGGCGACCCGGTTGATGGAGATGACCCGCTCCTCGAACGGGCTCTTCTGCTCGCTCGCGTCGTAGCGCCTCATCAGATCGTGAGCCCTCCCTCCCTGGCGCCCTCGGCGAGGGCCGCCACGCGGCCGTGGTAGAGGCGGCCGCCACGGTCGAACACCACCCGATCGACGCCGGCTTCCTTGGCCCTTTCGGCGAGGAGCGCGCCCACTGCCTTGGCTCGGGCCGTCTTGGCGCCTCCGGCTTTCACCTCGAGGTCCGAGGCGGCCGCGAGGGTCCGCGCCGAGGCGTCGTCGATCAGCTGCGCGTAGATGTGCCGGTTCGACCGGAACACGGCCAGCCGCGGGCGTTGCGGGCTCCCGGAGATCTTCTTCCGAACGCGGCGGTGCCTGCGGATGCGGCCGAGACGCTTCCTCTCGGCATCCATCAGACAACCGCCCCCTTCGCGGCCTTCCCAGCCTTCTTGCGCACGAACTCCCCTTCGTAGCGGATGCCCTTGCCCTTGTATGGCTCGGGTTTGCGGAGCTTCCGGATGTTGGCGGCCGTCTCGCCCACCAGTTGCTTGTCGTTGCCTCGCACCGTGATCCGCGTGGGCGCGGGCACTTCGAACTCGATGCCCTCGGGGCGCCGCACCACCACGGGATGAGAGTAGCCGACCGCGATCTCGAGGTCCTGGCCCTTCATCTGGGCACGGTACCCGACTCCGACGATCTCGAGGCTCCTCTCGAAGCCCTTCGTCACGCCGTCGACCATGTTCGCGATCAGCGAGCGCGTGAGCCCGTGGAGGCTTCGGTGGAACCCCTCGTCGCTCGAGCGCTCGACCCGCACGGCCCCCTCCTCCTGCGCGATCCGGACGTCGGCGTGCATGCGCTGCGAGAGCGTGCCTCGCGGGCCGGTCACCGTAACCGTGTTGTCCGCGGTCACCGTCACCTCGACACCGCTTGGGATCTTTATGGGCTGCTTCCCGATCCGACTCATCGCTCGCTCACCACACGTGCGCCAGAACTTCGCCGCCCACGCCCTTGCGAGAGGCCTCCCGGTCGGTCATCAGGCCCTGCGAGGTAGACAGGATCGCGATCCCCAGGCCGCCCAGCACCCGCGGCAGCCGGTCTCGCTTCGCATAGACGCGCCGGCCCGGCGTCGACACGCGCTTCAGCCCGGAGATCGTCCGCTTGCGGCTGCGGTCGTACTTCAGGCGGACACGGAAGGAGGAGTGGATGCCCTCGCCCTCACGACCGAAGCCCCCGATGTAGCCCTCGCGCTCGAGGATGCCGAGCAGCGCCTCGTTCATCTTCGAGACGGGGACGACGAGCTCTTCCTTGTAGGCGATGTTCGCGTTGCGGACGCGCGTCAACAGGTCGCCCACCGGGTCGGAGACGTTGGTCCGGAGCGTCACCATGAGGCTTTGGTCACCCCCGGGAGCTCGCCGGCGTGCGCCAGCTCGCGGAAGCAGATCCGGCAGAGCAGGAACCGCCGGAACACCGCGCGAGACCGGCCGCATCGCCGGCAACGCGTGTAGTCGCGGACGCGGAACTTCTTCCGCCGTCGCTGCTTCTCGACCAATGCCTTCTTTGCCATCCGATCCCCCTAGGACGCCGCCGCCTCGGCCGGCGCAGGCTGTCCCGCGAACGGGAACCCGAGCGCTCGGAGCAGGGCCAACCCATCTTCGTCGTTCTTCGCCGTGGTGACCACCGTGATGTCCATCCCGCGGATCTTCAGCACCTTGTCGTAGTCGACCTCGGGGAAGATCAGCTGCTCGGTGATGCCTATCGTGTAGTTCCCGTGCCCGTCGAACGACTTGGTGTCCAGACCGCGGAAGTCGCGGATCCTCGGGATCGCGAGAGCCAGCAGACGGTCCAGGAACTCCCACATCCGGTCGCCGCGCAGGGTCACCTTGGCGCCGATCGCCATCCCCTCGCGGAGCTTGAACCCGGCGATCGACTTCCGCGCCTTGGTCACGATCGGCCTCTGGCCCGTGATCACCTGCAGGTCCTCGAGCGCCGCGTCGAGCATCTTCCCGTCCTTCAGGGAATCGCCGACGCCCATGTTCACGACGACCCTGTCCATCCGCGGGACCTGCATCGGGTTGCCGTACCCGAGCTCGCGCATGAGACGGGGCACGATCTCCCCCCGGTACCGGTGAAGGAGCCTCGGCTTCTCGCTCACAGCGCCGCCTCGCACTTCCGGCATATCCGTACCTTGTCGTCGCCCTCGATCCGGTGGCCTACCCTGGTCGGCTTGCCGCAGGACCTGCACACGATCTGCACGTTCGAGATGTCGATGAACATCTCCTTGTCGATGATGCCGCCCTGCTGGAGCTGGGAGCCGCTCTTGGACTTCTTGCCGCTCGCGCGCTGATGCTTCTTCGCGAGGGCGGCGCCCTCCACCAGCACACGTCCCTCCCGCGGCAGGACGGTCACGACCCGGCCGGTGTGACCCCTACTCTTGCCGGCGAGCACCATCACCGTGTCGTCCTTCTTTATTCTTGCGCCCGGCATGGCTACAGCACCTCCGGGGCGAGAGAGATGATCTTCATGAACCGTTTCTCGCGGAGCTCCCTGGCGACCGGACCGAAGATGCGCGTGCCGCGCGGGTTCCTCGAGTCGGGGGTTAGAAGGACCACGGCGTTGTCGTCGAACCTTATATACGAGCCGTCGGAGCGTCGCCGTTCCTTCGCCGTGCGGACGACGACCGCCTTCACGACCTCGCCCTTCTTCACCGCGCCGCCGGGAAGAGCATCCTTCACGGAGCCGACGATTACGTCGCCGATGCCCGCGTAGCGTCGGTGGGAGCCGCCCAGCACGCGGATGCACAGGAGCTCCCTCGCTCCCGTGTTGTCCGCGACCTTGCAGCGCGTCTCCTGTTGGATCACTACTTGGCCCTCTCCACGATCTCGACCACCCGCCAGCGCTTTGTCTTGGAAAGCGGGCGTGTCTCCACCACCCGGACCGTGTCGCCCAGGTGCGCATCGTTGTTCTCGTCGTGGGCCGCGAGCTTCGAGGAGCGGCGGACGGTCTTCTTGTAGACGGGGTGCCGCATCGACCGCTCGATCTTGACGAGCACGGTCTTGTCCATCCTCTCGGAGACGACGACGCCGGTCCGGACCTTGCGGCTCGCCCGCCCCTCGGTCTGCTGCTCGCTCACGAGTAGTCCTCCCCCTCCTCGACCGGCGCGTCGCCGGGCTCGCTCTCACCCTCGGAGGTCTCGGTGGCCTCGGGGGCCGCGGTCTCTTTGGCGGGAGCCTCCTCGGCGCGCTTGCGGAGGCGCCGCCTCGGGCGTTCCGCAGCAACCTCGGTCTCCTCCGCCTCGAACGGCTCGTGCCCGAGCTCCCGCTCGCGCAGGATCGTGAGCATCCGCGCCATGTCGTGGCGCACCTGCTTCAGCCGCATCGGGTTGTCGAGCTGGCCGGTCGCAAGCTGGAACCGCAGGTTGAACAGCTCCTCCTTCGAGGCCTCGATCTGCTCGATGAGATCTCCGGAGTCGAGCGCTCGAAGCCCCGGCAGGTTCTTCGGCATCTACTCACCACCGCCCGCACGGGAGATGAACTTCGTCTTGATCGGCAGCTTGTGCGCGGCACGGAGCATCGCTGACCTGGCGAGGGTCTCGGGAACGCCAGCCAACTCGAACATCACGCGGCCGGGCTTGACGACCGCCACCCAGCCCTCCGGGTTGCCCTTTCCCGAGACCATCCGGGTCTCCGCCGGCTTCTTGGTGAAGGGCTTGTCGGGAAAGATGTTGATCCACACCTTCCCGCCGCGCCTGATGTGCCGCGTTATCGCCACACGTGCGGCCTCGATCTGTCGGTTCGTTATCCACGCCGCCTCGAGCGCTACCAGCCCGAAGTCGCCGAAGTGGATCTCGGTTCCACCCTTGGCGATGCCCCGCCGCCTCCCGCGGTGCTGCTTGCGGTGCTTGACCTTCTTGGGCGCGAGCATCAGGACTCGCTCCCCTCGGGCGGAGTCTCCGCCGCGGCCGCATCGGGAGCCGCATCCGTAGCGGCATCCGTAGCGGCATCCGTAGCCGCATCCGTAGCCGGCTCCGTAGCCGGCTCCGCCGGGACCACCGGGCTCTCGGGCTCCTCGACCGGGGCGACGCCGAGCACCTCGCGCTCGTCGGTTATGAGCGCGCCCGTGGACGCGCCCCCACCACCGGCGCCTAGTTGCGCGAGGGCACGAGCGCGTGCCCGCTCGGTCTCCTGCTCCGCGGCCGGGATCTCGTCGCCGTGGTAGACCCAGACCTTCACGCCGATCTGCCCAAACGTCGTTTTGGCCTCGGCTACGCCGAAGTCGATCTTGGCCCGGAGGGTGTGCAGGGGAACGCGCCCCTCCCGGTACCACTCACGTCTCGACATCTCGGTGCCGCCCAGGCGCCCGCCGCACTGCACGCGAACGCCGAGCGCTCCGGAGCGCATCGCGGTCTGGACGGCGCGCCGCATCGCCCGGCGGAACGACACGCGTCCGACCAGCTGGTCGGCCACGCCATGCGCGAGGAGTGCGGCGTCGGTCTCCGGCCGCGACTCCGAGGCCGCCTGATTCATGTCCTCGACCTTCACGTCCACGCGCTTCCTCGTGTAGCGCTCCACGTCCTTGCGGATCCGATCGACCTCCGCGCCCTTGCGGCCGATCACGATGCCGGGCCGGGCCGTGCGGATGAACACCCAGATCTGGTCGCCCTTGCGCTCGATGTCGATCGAGGAGATGCCGGCGCGGGACAGCCGCGACCGGATGTGCCTCCGGATCCAGACGTCCTCGTGGAGCGCCTCCGCGTAGTCGCGGCCGGCGTACCAGTTGGACTTCCAGGGGTAGATGATCCCCAGGCGGAACCCGTACGGATTGACCTTATGCCCCAACCTGCTGCTCCTCCATGGTCTTCACCACGACCGTCACGTGCGAGGTCCGCTTGCGGATCCGAGCCGCCCGGCCGTACGCGCGCGGCCTGTAGCGCTTCATCGTGGGGCCCTCGTCGACCCACACGCGCTCCACGAGGAGGTTCTGCGCCACCACGCCGGGCGTGCGCTCGGCGTTGGCGACGGCGGAGTCGAGCACGTTCCCGACGTCGCGCGACGCGCCGAGCGGCGAGAACCTGAGGATCCGCCTCGCGTCCTCGACGTGCCGCCCCCGGATGAGGTTCACGACCCGCCGCATCTTCCGCGGCGAGATCCTCGCGAACTTCACGGTCGCCTTCGCTTCCACTCCCCTACCTCACCGTCGTGCTCCGCTCGGACCTCGCGTGCGAGCGGAAGGTGCGGGTCGGCGCGAACTCGCCGAGCTTGTGCCCGACCATCGACTCCGAAACGTAGATCGGAACGTGCTTGCGACCGTCGTGGACGGCGATCGTGTGCCCGACCATCTCGGGCACGATCGTCGAGCGACGCGACCAGGTCTTCACGACCCTCTTGTCTCCACGCTTGTTCATCTCGACGATCTTGACCATGAGGTACTCGTCGACGAACGGTCCCTTCTTGATCGACCTTGGCATCAGCCACGCCCCTTCCCGCGACGCCTGACGATCAGCTTGTCCGACCGCTTGCCCTTCTTGCGGGTGCGGCCCTCCTTCTTGCCCCAGGGCGAGGTGGGATGCCGGCCGCCGGAAGCCTTGCCCTCTCCGCCCCCGAGCGGGTGGTCGACCGGGTTCATCGCGACGCCCCGCACCGATGGGCGCTTGCGGAGCCAGCGACTCCGGCCGGCCTTGCCGAGCGAGGTCAGCTCGTGCTCGGGGTTGCCGACGACCCCGACCGTCCCCCTGCAGGCCGCCTCGACCATCCGCGTCTCGCCCGAGGGCAGCCGAAGCGTCGCGTACTTGCCCTCCTTGGCCATCAGCTGAACGCTCGAGCCTGCGGAACGCGCCATCTTCGCGCCGCCGCCGGGCTTCAGCTCGACGGCGTGCACCACCGTTCCGACCGGGATGTTGCGGAGCGGCAGAGCGTTGCCCGGCCGGATGTCGGCGCCCTCCCCCGACATCAGCCGGTCGCCCTGCTTCACACCCTGCGGCGCCAGGATGTAGCGCTTCTCGCCGTCCGCGTAGTGGAGCAGCGCGATCCTGGCGCTCCGGTTGGGGTCGTACTCGATGTGAGCCACCTTGGCCGGGATGCCGTCCTTGTCACGCCGGAAATCGACGGTCCGGTAGCGCCGCTTCGAGCCGCCCCCCTGGTGACGCATCGTGATCCGTCCCTTGTTGTTGCGCCCGGCGCGGTTCCGACCCTTGTCGAGCAGCGACTTCTCGGGTTCGGCTCGCGTTATCTCCTCGAATCCGGAGGTGCTGGCGCCCCTTCGGCCCGGCGTGGTCGGCTTGTACTTGCGAACGGCCATAGCTACGCCCCGCCCTCGAAGATCTCGATCGAATCGCCTTCGGCCAGCGTGACGATGGCCCGCTTCTGGTCGGGGCGAGTGCCCCGCGTGAAGCGGTAGCGCTTGGTCTTCCCCCTACGGTTCAACGTGTTCACCGAGAGCACCCGGACGTTCCAGATGGCCTGCACGGCCTCCTTGATCTCCGTCTTGTTCGCGCGCGGGTCCACGAGGAACGTGTAGGTGTTCTTCTCAAGGCCCGCGTAGGACTTCTCCGAGACGATCGGCCGGAAGATTACGTCGCGGGGGCTCTTCACTCGGTCTCACCGCCCTCATCGGAGGGAGCGGAGGGAGCGGGCGCGGAGCCCTTGCCCTCCAAGCGATCGAGCGCAGCCTGGGTGAAGAGCACACGGTCGGCCGCGACGACCTCGTACGCGCCGAGGCCGCCGGAGAAACCGATACGCACGCTCGGCAGGTTCCGGAAGGAGAGCGCGACGTTCTCCTGTCCGTCGGGCTCGGGGAGCACGAGGAGGATCCTCCCCGCGAGCCGGAGCGCCTCGAGCACCTCGGCCGCCTCCTTGGTCTTCGGCTCGTCGAAGGACAGATCCGCGACAACGGCGATCTTGCCCGAGGCAAGCGCGTCGGAGAGCGCGGAGCGCAGCGCGCCCCTCTTCATCTTCTTGTTCACGCGGAGGTCGTGGTCGCGCGGCTGCGGCCCGTGGGCGACGCCCCCGCCCGTCCAGATCGGGGAGCGGATCGAGCCGTGGCGCGCGCGCCCGGTGCCCTTCTGCCGCCAGGGCTTCCGCCCACCGCCGGAGACCTCGCCGCGGGTCTTGGTGGAGTGCGTGCCCGCCTGCTGCGCGGCGAGCCCGGCGACGACGACCTGGTGCATGAGCGGCACGGACACATCGACCTCGAAGATCTCGGCCGCGAGCTCGCGACTGCCGACCTTCTTCCCCCCGGCGTCGAGCACGTCCACCTTCGCCATCACGCGCCGGCCTTCCCCGCCGCGGCCTTCACCGCGGAGCGCACCATGAGGAGGCCGCCCCTTGGACCGGGCACCGCGCCGCGCACCAGAAGGAGGTTCCTCTCGGGGTCGGCGGAGACGACCTCGAGGTTCAGCATCGTCACACGCTCGTGGCCCATGTGGCCGGCCATCTTCGTTCCACGGAACACGCGGGAGGGGGTCGCGCACGCGCCGATGGAGCCCGGCGAGCGGTGTTTGCGCTCCGTCCCGTGCGAGGCGGAGAGCCCGGAGAAGCCGTGGCGCTTCATGACCCCGGCGAAGCCCTTGCCCTTGGAGACACCGACCACGTCGGCCAGCTCGCCCGGGGAGAAGATGTCCACCTTTATCTCCTGCCCGGGCGAGTAGGTCGCCGCGTCGTCGGTGCGGAGCTCGACGATGTAGCGACCGGGAGCGCCCCCGTGCTCGTCGAAGTGGCCCCTCATCGGCTTCGACAGGCGCCGAGGCTCCGCGTAGGCGATCTGGACCGCCGCGTAGCCGTCCTTCTCGGGCGACTTGACCTGGGCCACGTAGCACGGCCCGGCCTGGATGACCGTGACCGGCACGGCCCGGGTGTCATCGAAGATCTGGGTCATGCCCAGCTTCGTCCCGAGGATGCCCTTGGTCTCCATCACAGCTTGATCTCGATATCCACGCCGGCGGACAGGTTCAGCCGCTGCAGCTCCTGAACGGTCTTGGAGGTCGCGTCCACGATGTCGATCAGCCGTTTGTGCGTGAGCATCTGGAAGTGCTCCCGCGAGTCCTTGTGCTTGTGCGGCCCCCGAACGACCGTATAGAGCGAGCGCTCGGTGGGAAGCGGCACCGGGCCCACGACCTTGGCGCCTGTCCGCGTCACGTGCTCGACGATGTCGCGCGCGGCCGCGTCCAGCGCCCTGTGGTCGTAGGCGCGGAGCTTGATCCTTATCCTCGGTGACGCCACCTTCGCTCCTCTACTTGACGACCTTCGTTACCCGACCGGCGCCAACGGTGCGGCCTCCCTCGCGGATCGCGAAGCGAAGCCCCTCCTCCATGGCGATCGGTGCGATCAGCTCGACGGTTATCTCCACGTTGTCACCGGGCATCACCATCTC
>DATEBA010000040.1:0-11091 GCA_035288045.1 Actinomycetota bacterium | reverse complement strand
CCCGCGGTGACCGAGCCGTTCTCGCGGAAGACGGGCCGCAGCTTCGCCAGGGTCTCGAGGGTCGTCTCCGGGCGCGGGTGCTCGTCCTCGGTGACCGTGATAGTGCCCTTGCCCCTCGGGTCCGGGGCCTCGATCGGGAGGATCTCCAGCGCGCGCCGCTCCTTCCCTGTCTCCGCTTTCTGCTGAGACTCGAGAGCGAACTCGTCCTGCTCCTCGCGCGAGATGTCGTACATGTCCACGAGGTTCTCGGCGGTCTCGCCCATCACAAGACCGCACAGCGGGTCGAGCAGGCCGTCGCGGTACATGGCGTCGTAGGCCGTCGCGTCACCGAGCCGATAGCCCAGGCGCATCCGGTCGAGGATGAACGGTACGCGAGTCATGTTCTCCATGCCGCCGACGACCACGACTTCGGCCTCACCGAGCATGATCTGCTGGGCCCCGAGCTGCACCGCCTTCATGCCGGAGGCGCAGGCCATGTTCACGTTGAAGGCCGAGACCTCCTTCGGGATGCTGCTTCCCACCGAGACCTGACGGCCGGTGTTCGGCCCGTTCCCGGCTTGGCGCGCGTGCCCGATTATCGTCTGCTCGACCTGGCCGGGCTCGACGTTTGCCCGCCTGAGGGCCTCTTTCACGGCGAGAACGCCGAGGTGGACGGTGGGAAGCTCGGAGAAGGAACCGAGGAACTTCCCGATCGGCGTCCGTGCGCCCTCGAGTATGACGGCCCGCTCCACGCCCTCAGTCTAGCCGCCGCGAGGGATGTGCCCGCTCGACCTCAGCCGGACGCGCGTGCGAGGCCCTTGACGAGCTCCCGGCGGGCCGCGCCGAGCGGTGTCTGGGCGGCGCGGAGGCGTCCCAAGACGCGGTGGAGCAGGACGCCGCCCTCCGCCGGCTCGGCCGGATGGCGGTCTGCTCGCTCGACCACGACCGAGTTGCGCGCGAGCCAGCCGCGCACCGCCGCAAGCTCGTCGACGCGGTCGCGCGGGCAGGGGAGCGGGATCGGCTCGTCGTCCTCGCCGCGAACGAGAGCGCCGCCCGAGAACCGCACCAGCTTGCCGTCTGTGTCTCGGAGCGTCAGCTCACCTGCCTCCACGAGCCACCGGTCGAACCTCGCGCGGGCGAGGTGCTCCGCGAGCACGCGGAGCCGGTCGCGGACGATCGCGGCCTCCTCGAACCGCTCGGATCTCGCGAGGCCCTTCATCCGTTCCTCGAGCGTCGCGAGGAGCTCGCCCGGAGCACCGAGGGAGGAGACGAGCTGCCGGACGAGCTCTCCGTAGCGCTCGCGGCCGACGCGGCCCTCGCACGGCGCGAGACACCGCCCAATGTCGGCCAGCGCGCACGGCGCGAACCGCGTCCGAGCGCCCATGGCCTTAGTGCAGCGGCGGACCGGGAATACGTCCTCGAGCGCCTCCTTCGCGAGCTGCGCCTGCGAGCTCGAGTTGAACGGCCCCAGGTAGGCGCCCTCGCCCTTCGGCTCGCGGACGACTTTGATCCGCGGGTACGCCTGGGCCGTGTCGACCTTCAGGTACGCGTAGCGGCGCCACGTCTTCCCGCGCCGGTTGTACTTCGGCTCGTGGCGGCGGATCAGCCGGGCCTCGAGAACGAGCGCCTCCAGCTCCGTCTCGCACTCGATGCCGTCGACCAAGGCGGTCTCGGCGAGCAGGTCCTCGATCTTCTTGCGCCCGTCGCCGTAGAAGTAGCTCTTGGCGCGCGCCCGGAGGTCCTTCGACTTCCCGACGTAGAGCACCTGGCCGGCGCGCCCTCTGAACAGGTAGACGCCGGCTGCGTGCGGGAGATGATCGGCGAGGCGGATCTTCGCGAAGTTCGGGCGACCACGGGCCCGGACGGCGTTGTGGAGGTCTCCGAGGGTGAGGATCCCGAGCCGCCCGCCGAGCTCCAGTAGGCCGTGCAACACCTCGGCGCACGCCTCCGCGTCGGCGAGCGCGCGGTGTTCGGGCCGCACCGACGTCCGGAAGTACTCGGCCAGGGTGTGGAGGCGAACGTTCGGCACGTCGGGCCACACGACGCGGCGCGCGAGGCGGGCCGTGCACACCGGCGGCGGCGGTATCGGGTCGTAGTCCAGGCGCACGAGGTTCGCGTTGAGGAACGACCAGTCGAACCGCGCGTTGTGTGCGACGAAGACGCATCCGCGCGCGAACTCCTCGAACGCCGGGAGCACTGCCTCGATCGGCGGCATGCCGGCGACCGTGAGGTGGTCGATCCCGGTGAGGTGCGTGATGAACGGGGGGATCGGCTGCCGGGGGTCGACGAGGGCCTGGAAGGTTCCGATCCGCTCGCCGCCTCGGTACCTAACGGCGCCGACCTCGGTGATCGCGCTGTCCGTGGGCGAGCCGCCCGTGGTCTCGAGGTCGACGACGCAGAACGTCACCTCGTGGAGCGGGACGCTCTCCTCAAGGGAGGTCTGGATCGCCAGCGCCTGCACCCTTCCCCTTCCCACGCGAGGGCCGCGGAGGAGAGAAGCCTATCGAACAGACGTTCGACGGTCAAGCCGCGTACACAGACCGACGGGGTCGCCGGGTCCGCTCAGGCGACTCGGATGACGCGGCGGCGCTGCTGTTCAGTGGTTCCACCCCAGACCCCGTAGCGCTCGCCGTTCTTTAGCGCCCAGGCCAGGCATTCCGTACGGATGTTGCACACTCGGCAGTAGGTGAGGGCGGGCCCGGCGTCCTCCTCCGAGGGCGGGAAGAAAACGTCAGGGTCGATCCCGTAGCAAGCGGCTCTGTCTTGCCAAACGTCTGGGGGGGTGGGGTTCTGGGGGAGCGTCCGGAGATCCACATCCAGGAGCCGCTGCGCCATCGCTGCCTCCCTCGGGTATCGGTCCGTGTCGCGGCTCGAACCCCGGGGAAGTCCGCGACTGCGTATTTCTACCCGACCTCGTGGGCCCGAGGGAAGGGGGAATCTTGGACTAGTCCAAGTGATGCAGGTAGATGCCGGTGCTCGTGCGAAGATCGCCGTCGCGGTCCTCCCATCGGACCCGTGCGAGGACTGCCCACCCGCCGTTTTCCGTTACGGCGCTTGTGATCTTGCCCGTCTGCTGGTCACCCGATATCACCGTGTCACCGTGGGCCACGGGAGCATCGGCGCGCAACCGGACGACCGCCCGCGGCGGGTGACCGAGGTTCCTGACCTTGGCGATCGACTCCTGTCCGAGGAAGCATCCCTTCAGCAGGTCGATCAGGCGCTCCAGGTTTCCCTCGGCCGGGAGGGAGTCCTGGTCCAGGTCCCCCGGGAACCTCGGCCGACCAAGGCGAATCCGCCGGACCTCGACCGCATCGGGCGAGGCCTCGAAGATCGCGGTCGACCGCAGGGCGGCCGCGATCTCACCTCGCCGGGCCTCGTTCACGACGAGGCCGACCCCCCACTCCAGCGGCGATGGCCGGAACCGCTCGGCCTCGGCCTCGACGGGCAGGTCCGGGGCGGCCAGCACGGCGAGGCCGTCGGTACGGTCCGAGAGCGACACGGCCGACGAGAGCACGTAGGGGGCGAGAAGCTCCTGGACGGGGTGCGGCTGTCTGCCGTCCTGCAGGAGGAGGAACCCGGCGAAGGTGCGGGCGACGTGGAGGTCGGCGCGGATCCGACCCGTCGGGGTGAGGAGGAGCGACCTTCGGGCATCGCCCACGCGAAGGTCGGCCAGTCCGGCCGTCAGCAGGTCGTTCAGCCAGCGCTCGGCATCATCGCCCGCCACCAGGATCTTCCGCATCCCGGAGAGGTCGACGAAGGCCCGCCCCTCCTCCAGGGCCATGATCTGCTCTCGGACCGCTTGCGCTCGCTCGACCATCTTCTGAGAGGATAGGCGGGCCCATGAACATCCCGCGGACGCTGGTCGTGACCAACGACTTCCCTCCCCGGGTCGGCGGCATCGAGCGCGTGCTCCACAGCCTCCTTGCCGAGCTGCCGCACGACCTGGTCTCCGTGCTGGCGCCGTTCTCAGACGGGCACCTTCGCTTCGACGAGGCGGAACCCTACGAGGTCTTCCGGCTGCCGGGAGACTTCCTCTGGCCGACCCCGCGCCTGGCCAGGCGGCTGGACGACGTGATCGCCGCGAGTGGCGCGGACGTGGTCCTGTTCGGCGACGTGGTGCCGCTCGCGGTCCTCGGGCCTAGGCTGGCGAGGCGCGGGACCCCGTACGTCGTGGCGGCGCACGGGTTCGCCTACTGGTTGTCCCGTCTCGCGGGGACGCACGCGCTGATCCGCTACTCGACGTCGATCGCGTCCAGGGTGCCGGTGATGTGCAGCCGCTTCATCGCGGAGTTCGTCCGCACGGCCGTGCCGGAGCAGGTGCCCGTGTCGACCCTGTATCCCGGGGCCGATCTGGACCGCTTCCATCCGGACGTGTCGGGGGACGAGGTGCGCGCCCGATACGGGCTGGTGGACCGACCGGTCGTCGTCTGCGTGAGTCGCCTCGTCATGCGGAAGGGCCAGGACGTGCTGATCAGAGCCATGCCGGCGATCCGCCGGCGCGTCCCCGACGCGACCCTTCTCATCGTCGGCGGTGGGCCGTACCGTCGCCGGCTCGAGGTGCTGGCGCGCGAGGCGCCGGCGGGGTCGGTCGCGTTCGCGGGCGAGGTGCGTGACGGCGAGCTCCCCTCGTACTACGCGGCCGGAGACGTCTTCGCGATGCCGTGCAGGACCCGCCTCGGCGGGCTCGAGGTCGAAGGCCTCGGGGTCGTGTTCCTCGAGGCGGCCTCGTGCGGAAGGCCGGTCGTCACCGGCGATTCGGGGGGCGCCCGCGAGGCGATCGTCGACGGCGAGACGGGTATCCTCGTCGACGGACGGAGCGTTCGGGACGTGGCCGGCGCGGTCTCTGAGCTCCTCGTCGACCGGGAGCTCGCGCGAACGATGGGGAAGGCCGGGCGAGCGCGTATCGAGCGGTCATTCACGTGGCCGGCGATGGCTGCTCGCCTCGGGGCCTGGCTCCGAGAGGCCGGCGCCTAACACCTTTCCGGCCCCGGGCCTGTACGCTCGAAGCGCAAGTCCCCGCGAGGAGCGTCGATATGACGAAGGACCGGTGCCCGTCTTGCGGCGCGCTCGTCGGTCCCGACGCGGAGTGGTGCGGCCAATGCTTCGCCTCGCTCCGTCGGCCCGAGCCCGGGCCAGAAGCCCCCAGACCCGAACGAACCCCGATCGCCGCGACCGGGAAACCGGCGCCCGGATGGCCCTGCCCGGTGTGCGAGCACCGGAACACGCTCGAGGCAGACGTGTGCGGCGTCTGCGGAACGCCGTTCTCCCGCCTCCTGCAGGAAGGAGAGCCCCGCCCCGTCGTCGAACCGAGACGCGCGCTCGCGCGCTCGCTCCTGTTCCCTGGACTCGGCCACGCGGCGCTCGGTCGCGGGATCGAGGGGCTCACCCGAGCGATGCTCTTCGCCTGGACCTTCGGGATCGCGGTTCTCCTGCTCCTCATCGACACCCGCGGCCCGACGACGGCGTTGCTCGTGCTCTCGGGCACGGCAGCCGTTGTCTCTTATGCGGGGAGCGCGTTCGAGGCGTACGCGATCGCCGGAGGCGGGAGGCCGCTCGTTTCGCCCACAGCACTGCTCTGGGGCACGGCCGCGCTGGTCGGCGTTTCAGCGCTCCTGCTCGGCATGGCCGTCGTGAGCGCCCCGCGCCGGTAGGATTCGCGCGATGGCCGAATACACCGAGAGCTCGATGATGATCGAGGCCCCGGCCGCCGACGTGATGGACGTCATCACAGACTACGAGGCGTATCCCGAGTGGAACGAGGTCGAGTTGGTCGACGTGGTGCGCCGCGGCGAGGGCGGTCGCGGCATGGAGGTCGCCTACGAGGTCAAGATCCCCGTCCTCGGCAAGGCCTCCTACACGCTCGCCTACCAATACGCTCCGGGCGACGACGGGCTCTCGTGGACCACCAAGGAGGCTCGCGGCGCCGTCCGCGACATCCGAGGCGAGTACCTGCTCACCGAGGTCGAGGACCGCACGAAGGTCACCTACCGTCTCGCCGTTGAGCTCGCGGTGCTCGTTCCCGGGTTCATCCGGAACGAGGGCGCCGAGCGGATCATCGAGAACGCGCTGAAGCGCCTGAAGGACCGCGTCGAGTCCCGCACGTAGGGCCCCTCCGCGCGCGAGGGCCCGTCCGATACGCTAGGCCGGTGCGTGTGCTCCTGTTCACCGGCAAGGGGGGAGTCGGCAAGACGACGGTTGCCGCCGCCACCGCCGCCCGGGCGGCCTCCTCCGGCAAGCGGACGCTCGTCATGAGTACCGACCCCGCCCACTCGCTCGCGGACTCGTTCGACCTTCCGGTCGAGTCCGACGCGACGCAGATTGCCGACAACCTCTGGGCCGAGCAGATCGATGCGCAACAGCGCCTCGAGTCGAACTGGCGCGACATCCAGGAATACCTCGTGGAGGTCATGAACTGGGCCGGCGTCGAGACGGTCCAGGCGGAGGAGCTCTCGGTCATCCCCGGGATCGACGAGATCTTCAGCCTGATCGACGTGAAGCGCCACGTCGAGGCGGGCCGTTACGACATGATCGTCGTCGACTGCGCCCCGACCGCCGAGACGCTCCGGCTGCTTTCACTTCCCGAGGTCATGAACTGGTACATAGAGCGGATCTTCCCGGTCGAGCGCCGGGTCGTTAAGGCTGTCCGTCCGATCGTCAGCCGGATCACGTCGTTGCCCCTCGCAGGCGACCCGTTCTTCCACGCTGTGGAACGCCTGCACCGGAACCTGTCGGCTGTCCACAGGATCCTGACCGACGAGCTCACGTCGACCGTCCGACTGGTGGTCAACCCCGAGAAGATGGTGATAGCCGAGGCTCGGCGAACTTACACGTACCTATCGCTCTTCGGCTACCGCGTGGACGCCGTGGTCGTGAACCGCATCATCCCCGACTCGGTGACCGACCCCTACTTCGGCAAGTGGAAGGAGATCCAGAAGGAGCACCTCGCGACGGTTCGGGAGTCCTTCGAGCCGGTGCCGATCCTCACCTCGCGCCTCTTCGATCAGGAGATGGTCGGGGTTCCGCTCCTGCTCGACATGGCCGAGGAGGTGTACGGCGGCAAGGATCCGACGTCGGTGCTATTCCGCGACGAGCCCGTTCGGGTTCGTCGCCGCGGCAGTGCGTACGTGTTGTCGATGCGCCTGCCGTTCGTGTCGCGTGACGACATGGACGTGCACAGGCGAGGCGAGGAGCTGTTCGTGCGGGTCGGTTCCTACAAGCGGAACCTGATCCTGCCGCAGAGTTTGCAGCGGCTCTCGATCAGGGAAGCGACCTTCGCCGGAGACCACCTCGAGGTGCTGTTCGCCAAGGACCCCGCCCAGAAGACGACGAGGAGGCCAGCCGATGGCTGAGACGAGAGCTCGGAAGTCCCCAACCAGGAAGCCGAGCGTACCGAGCAAGCGGACGCGGGCGACGAAGTCCCCGCGCGCGGAGTGCTCGGTCGCTTTCTGTCCGATCTGCACGGCGCTCACCACGATGCAGGACGTACGGCCGGAGGTGGTCCAGCACCTTATGGCGGCGAGCCGGGAGCTGCTGCTCGCGGCGCGGTCGTTCATCGATGCTCGCGTGGACACCGCCGGCTCGCCGGCCCGGCTGGAGAAGATCGACATCGCATGAGCCGAGGGGGCCGCGCGTGAGCGCGCAGGCGATCGGTCTGGACATCGGCGGCACGAAGATCGCCGGTGTGAGGATCGACGCCGAGGGCGCGGTGCTCGGGCGGGGGGCCGAGGAGACTCCCGCCGACGATCCGCCGGCCACCGTCGCGGCGGTGTTGAAGGTCGCTCGCGGCCTCCTCGACGCGGGGGTCAGCGGCGTCGGTATCGGAGCTGCGGGGCTCGTCGACCTCGGAGGAACGCTTCGGTTCGCGCCGAACCTCGTATGGCGGGACGTGGCGCTCCCCGAGCGGGTCGGCGGCGAGCTCGGCCTGCCCACGGTCGCCGACAACGACGCGAACGCGGCGGCGTGGGGGGAGTACCGGTTCGGTGCGGCTCGCACCCGGGCGCACGCTCTCGTAGTCACGGTGGGCACCGGGATCGGCGGCGGGATCATCTCCGAGGGCCGCCTGGCCCGCGGAGCCAACGGGTTCGCGGCGGAGATCGGGCACATAGTCGTGGAGCCCGGCGGCCCGCTGTGTGGGTGCGGTAACCGGGGGTGCTGGGAGCAGGTGGCCTCGGGCCACGCGATCGGGCGCGCCGGGCGCGAGGCCGCGACGCGACACCCGCACTCATTGGTGGCCGAGCTCGCCGGGGGCGACCCCGGTAGCATCGATGGTCCGCTCGTTTCCCATGCTGCGCGTGAGGGCGACAAGGTGGCAGTGGGGATCCTATCCGAGGTCGGGCGACGGCTCGGCCAGGGGATCGCGGGACTGGTCAACATCCTCGACCCCGAGGTGGTGGTCGTCGGCGGCGGCGTCGCGGAGGTCGGGGAGCTGCTGCTCGCGCCAGCCCGCCGCGCGATGGGGGAGGCGATCGAAGCGCCAAAGCACCGCCCGGAGGTGCCGCTCCTCGCGGCCGAGCTCGGCAACGACGCCGGGGCGATCGGCGCCGCCGCGCTCGGTCTCGAGGCGCGATGAAGATCGGGATCGTCCTCCCGCTGTTCTCCGGTGATCCTGTGAAGGTGAGAACCGTCGCGAGCAGCGCCGACGAGCTGGGCTTCGACGGGGTGTTCGCCTTCGACCATTTCTTCCCACCCGGAGCGCCGCCGGATCGCCCGTCGCTCGAGGCCTTCGCCACGCTGTCGTCGATCGCCGCCCGATACCCGCATCTCACGCTCGGGACGCTCGTCACGCGGGCGGCGCTCCGTCCGGCCGGGCTCCTCGCCAAGATGGCGGTCTCCCTGGACGACATGAGCGGCGGCCGGTTCGTCCTCGGGATCGGAACGGGGGATCCGATCGACCTGCCGGAGCACGACGCGTTCGGGTTCGGGAGCCTCGGCGTGAAGGAGCGCCGGGTGCACCTGGAGGAGACGATCGGCGCTCTCCGCGTGCTGTTCCGCGGAGAGTCGTGGCCGGGCGGGGAGTTCGTTGCGGAGATCGACGGCCCGCTCCTGCCGCCTCCGATCACGCCCGGAGGGCCGCCGGTCTGGGTCGGCGGGCAGGCCGACGCGGTCGTGCGCCTTGCCGCACGAGTCGCCGACGCGTGGAACGGCTGGGGGCTGCACGTGCCGGAGTTCGCCAGGAAGGTCGCCGTGCTCCGCGAAGCCTCCGACGAGGTCGGGCGGATCGTCGCGTCGACGTGGGCCGGCATAGTGCTCGTTGGTCGGGACGACGACGAGGCCGGGCGGCTGCTCGAGCAACGCTACGAGAGAGGAATGCCCGAGACGAACATCTGGGCAGGGAGCGCCGGAGCCCTGATCCGCTTCCTCGCACGGCTGGGCGATGCGGGCGCGAGCTGGACGGTCCTCGTCGCGGCCGGGCCGCCGGACCGGATCGAGCTCATCGCGCGCGCCGTGCTCCCGGCGATCGACCGGTCGTGAATAGCTCGGACGACCCGCGGCGTGTCAAGCGGGAGCTCCGCGCCAGGGTTCGCGCCGCGAGAGACGCGATCCCGGCGGAGCAGCGCGAGGTGCTCGGGGCCAAGATCGCCGAGAGGCTCTTCGCGGTCCCGGGGTTCGCGAGGGCCGGAACCGTCCTCGCGTTCTCGTCGTTCGGCTCGGAGGTGCCCACGCGTCCGATCCTCGATCGCGTCCACGGCGATGGTCGCCGGGTCGTGCTTCCTCGAGTGCTCGGAGACGTGATGGAGGCGCGGACCTACCGTCCCGGAGATCCGATGGCGGCGGCGACCTTCGGAGCGCTCGAGCCGGCGGACGGGGAGCAGGTCCCGCCGCGGGACGTCGACGCCGTCGTCGTTCCCGGCCTGGCCTTCGATCGCCGCGGCTTCCGCGTGGGCTACGGCGGGGGTCACTTCGACCGGTTCCTTGAGCAGCTGCGGCCCGACGCTTTGACCGTGGGCGTCTGCTTCGGGATCCAGCTCGTGGACCGGGTGCCGACCGAGCCGCACGACCTGCCGGTCGACTGGGTGGTAACGGAGGGCGAGGCGATACGCACGTAGCCCCGTTGCCAGCCGCAGCCCGCCGTGCTGATACTTCGCCATGGTGGACATCCCGTCGTTCCTCAGGACCTACCCGCCGTTCGACGCGCTAGACGAGGAGACGCTGGCGCGAGTCGTTCAGGGCACTGAGATCGCGTTCTTCCCTGCGGGAGAGGTGATCCTGCAACGGTCGGGCGAGCCCGCGCGGGCCGCGTACGTCGTCCGCTCCGGGGCCGTCGAGCTGCTCGACGGCGACGGGCTCGTCGACCTCCTCGGCCCGGGGGAGCTGTTCGGCCACCCCTCGCTCACCGCAGGTACAGAGCCGAGCTTCACCGTTCGCGCCTACGAGGACTCGCTCTGCTACCTGATCGACGCGGAGGTCATGGAGGACGTCCTCGGAACCCGCGAGGGGCTCACCTTCCTCTCGGCGAGCCTGCGGCGCCGCATGGTGCGTGCTCTCGAGGGTCTCGAGGCCGACCGGGCCGACCCCTGGCGGATCGACGTGGAGAGGCTGATCCGCCGGGAGCCGATCAGCTGCGAGTCGACGGCGACCGTACGGGAGGCGGCGGAGATGATGGCGCTGCACCGGATATCGTCGGTGCTCGTGCCCGTCGACGGCGAGTGGGGCATCGTGACCGACCGGGATCTACGGTCACGGGTGCTCGCGGCCGGGCTCGGGGGCGAGACCCGCGTCTCCGAGATCATGACGCGGCCCGTCCGAACGGTGCCCGTCGGCTCGCCCGCAACCGAGGTGCTTCGGCTGATGCTCGAGCTGGGGATCCACCACCTGCCGGTGGTGGATGTCCGGGGGGTGGTGGTCGGCGTCGTCACCGACACCGATCTCATGGGGCTCGAGCGACGCACGCCTTTCGCCCTCAGGAGCGCGATCGAGCGAGCTTCAGACCGCGACGGGGCCGTGGCCGCTGCACGCGAGCTTCCCGGCGCGGTGTGCGACCTCGTGGAGGCCAGCGCCGATCCGATCGACGTCGGCCACGTCGTCGGGGTGACGGTCGACGCGCTGACCAGGCGGCTGACCGAGCTCGCGATCGACGAGCTCGGAAGCCCCCCCGCCTCATGGGCGTGGCTC
>DATEBA010000039.1:0-12497 GCA_035288045.1 Actinomycetota bacterium | reverse complement strand
CGGGGCGGCCGAGCCGATACCCGGACCGACGACGGAGCGCCTCGCGGGCCGCGCGCGCAGCCACCGCATGTGGGTCCTGGGCGGCTCTCTCCACGAGCGCGACGGTGACCGGGTCTTCAATTCGAGCGCGCTCTTCGACCGAGAGGGCTCGCTCGTGGCCCGCTACCGCAAGATCCACCTCTTCGACGCCGACATCCCGGGTCAGCCGCCTCTCCGCGAGTCAGCGATCTGGACGCCGGGCGAGGAGGTCGTGACCGCGGAGACGGAGTTCGGACGCGCGGGGATGTCGATCTGCTACGACCTCCGGTTCCCCGAGCTCTACCGCGCGCTCGTCGCGAAGGGCGCGCAGCTCGTGTTCGTCCCGTCGGCCTTTACCTTCGAGACAGGGAGGGACCACTGGGAGATCCTGCTCCGCGCCCGGGCGATCGAGTCGCAGGCTTTCCTGGTCGCACCGGCGCAGTGGGGTCCCTGGGGGCCCGCCGCGGACAGTCGTCGCTGCTTCGGCAACAGCCTCGTCGCCGATCCCTGGGGACGAGTGCTGGCGCGAGCCGAGGAAGGCGTCGGGGTAACATTCGCCGATCTGGACCTGGAGCAGGTCCGACGGGTGCGGGAGCGCCTGCCTGCGCTAGGACATCGCCGCCTCGGGCTGCAGTGCTGAGCCCTCGGCGGTGGTCGGGTGGAAGGGCTCGACCGTGAGCTCCCGCCGGGCGATCGGGGTCGAGAACGGCGACAGGAACGCGTACTCCATGACGGCAGGGAGGCCGCCGCGCGCCTCGAGCATCGCGTCGACAACGCGGAGCGCCGCGTGGCCGTCGCCGTAGGGATTGACCGCTCGCGACATCCGCGCGTACTCACGCTCGTCGGAGAGCAGCCGCTCGACCGCCTCGACGATCCGCAGGCGGTTGGTGCCGACCAGCCGCACCGTCCCGGCCTCGACGGCTTCCGGACGCTCGGTTACCTCGCGCAGCACGAGCACCGGCTTGCCAAGTCCGGGCGCCTCCTCCTGCACTCCTCCGGAGTCGGTCAGGACCAGATGCGCGCGCTTCAGCAGGTATACGAACGGCATGTAGTCGAGGGGCGGAAACAGCCGGACGTTCGGGTGGTCGCCGAGTCGTCGGTAGACCATCCCCTGCACCTCAGGGTTCGGGTGGACCGAGAACACTATCTCGAGCTCGTCGGCGTGCTCGTCGGCGATGTAGGCGATCGCCTCGCAGATGTTCTCGAGCGGCTTGCCGAAGTTCTCGCGGCGGTGCGAGGTGGCGAGCATGATCTTCCGCCCGAAGCGCACGTCGGCGAGCGGGCCGGACGACGGGTCGTATTCGAGCGCGGCGACCTGGTGGAGCGCGTCGATCACCGTGTTTCCCGTGACGAGGATGCGCTCGTCGGCCACGCCCTCGAGAAGCAGGTTCTGGCGGGCGCGGAGCGTCGGCGCGAAGTGGAGGTCCGCGGCGACGGACGTGAGGCGCCGGTTGATCTCCTCGGGGAAGGGCGAGTGTCGTGAGAAGGTCCGTAGCCCGGCCTCCAGATGCCCGACCTTCGCACGGGCGTAGAAGCCTGTGACGGCTGTGGCCATCACGGTCGTCGTGTCGCCCTGCACCAGCACCCAGTCGGGCTTCTCCTTGGCGACGATGGGCTCGAGGCCGGCCATCACGGCGATCGCCACCTCGAGCGGCGATTGGCCGGGTCGCATCACGTTCAGGTCGTAGTCGGGCTCGATGCCGAACAGGGACAGGACCTGGTCGAGCATCCCGCGGTGCTGAGCGGTGACGCACAACTTGCCGGCTATGCCGGCCGGATGGCGCTCCATAGCCTTCACGACCGGCGCCATCTTGATGGCCTCCGGCCTGGTCCCGAACACGGACAGGACCTTCATCGCCTGCTCGCCCAACGTCCTTCCTTCCTGCGGGCACGGTCGCCCGGCCCCGGCCTACACCCTTCGGGTCACCTACTGCGTCGGCACCCCGGGTGCGCGCCTTGAGCCGTGATCAGGCAAGAGGCACGCGGAGCTCGACCAGGGTCTCGTCCGAGGTGATCGTGAGGAGTCGCTCGCCGCCCGCGGTCCCGAGCGCCTCGTTAGTTCCCTCCGGCGCCGGCGCGCCGTCCGCCACGAGGCCCGGGGGAAGCGCCACGGTCAGGTCCTTGAGCCCCGAGGTGTTCTCGAGGGTGACGACCAGCTCGTCGCCCTCGGTCTCGAACGTGACGTCGGTTGCGACCAGCCGATCCAGGAACCCCACGTACTCCTCCATCGGAGCGATGGTCAGCTCACCCGCCGCCTGGAGGTCCTCCACCCGGTCGAGGAAGCGTGCGAAGGCCGCGCGGTAGGGAGCCGAGAGCGGGCGGCCTGAGGGTCTCGTCATGAGGTCGTAGGGGTGGCTATACAGGAGGCGGATCGTCCGCTCGCGGACGACGTAGTCCAGGGTGTCGTCGAGCCAGCGTTCGATCTCGCGCGGACCGAGGCCCTCCCTCACCATCTCGCCGATCGAGGCCAGGACTCCGTTAGGCATGACCGGGAAGGCCCAGACGGCCGGCGAGACCATCCGCGCGTCGAAGAACGTGCGGTTGGGCGGCGAGCCGGTGTCGCCGGTGTAGTAGTAGCCGACGACGCCCTCGCGCTCGAGCACGCGCGTCATGAGCGGCTGCGGATGGGCGCCGTTGGGGGCCGAGTACCCGCGCACGGGCCGTCCCGTGAGCGAAGCGATGCAGTCGTCGTTGCGCTCGACGAGCTGGAGTGCTCCCTCGAACCCGAGGGCACCGTCGGCGAGCGTCTGCGAGAAGAGGTTGTGGGCCCATCCGCCGTGCGAGCCGATGTCCCCGAACGGCGTCAGCCGCCGCAGGACGTCCTCGCCCCGCCCGCAAGCGTCGAATCCGAGCCCGTCGCCCTCCTCGTCGCGGTCGGGACCGGCGGTCACGTCGAACTGCATCCGCAACCCCTCCCTGACGAACCGGTTGCGGATCAGCGCCGGCACGCCCTCCCACTCGACGGCGGAGTCGATGTGCCAGTCGATCACGAGCCCACCGATGCCTTCCGGCGCCGCCACGAGGTGGGGGATCCCGGTGATGTCGAAGAGGAACGTACGAAGCGTCGCGCGGAGCGGCATGTCGTCGCTGTAGGCCTTCAAGTACCCGAGCGGGAGGTTCACCCAGAGCGCCGTGCCCGCTCCGACCTTCCGAAGCGAGAGGACCGGCACCTCTTCGGAGACCGCGAGAAGCTCGAGGTCCTCGGCGATCGCTCGGGCGTTCGCCATCGGATAGGTGAGGCTCCCGTAGGCGTACCCGCCGACGACCGACCCGCGGTAAAGCTTCCCCGAAGGAACCCCCCACAGGCGGGCCGTGTCGGCCGCGACGAAGTGGACGTTGCCCTCGACGTAGGCTGCTTCGGGGTCCTGCCGGTAGCGCAGGTACTCGACGCCGACGGATCCCGCGAGGAGCCCACCTGTGCGGAAGGCTCCGGTCGGATCGCGCACGCCGGGGTCGTACACGGCGGCCACGTTGCCGCCCGCCTCTAGGTACTCGCTGACCCGGTCGCGGAGCTCCACCGGCATCGACTGGTTGAGACCGTCGGGGAACACGAGCGCTTGGTAGCGCCCGGCGGCGTCGCTCCCCGACAAGAGCGACAGCTCTCGCGTGGATACCCACCCGTGAGGGATGCCCTCCTCCTCCAGCACCGACGTGTACGCGTCGCGGATGAAGGCGAGGTCGGGCAGGGCCGAGGGCTCGTAGACGAGACCGACGAGGATCGCAGAGCCGGAGCCGGCAAGGAACAGCTGCGCGGCGCGCGAAACGGGGACGAGGACGACGAGCGCCAGCAAGGCCCACCAGGTCCGCTTCCGCGTCACTCCACGTGGCCCCCTCGCTCGGCGATGAGCCAGCCGAGCACGGCGGCGCCGGGGCCGATGCGGACCCGCCCTCCGGAGTAGACCGTCTTCGTACCGCCCTTGCGGCCCACGTGTGCGCCCGAGCCGATGTCGACGTCGCCCTCGGCGAAGACGTTCCCGAAGATCCGGGCGCCACTCCCGATCTCGATTCGCTTGCGGGAGATGAGGTGGCCGCGCACGCGCACCCCTTCGCCGAGGACGATCGGGCCGTGGGCCTTGATCGTCCCCGAGAGGACGGCACCCCGTCCGATCCGCACCTCGGTGAGCGCGACGACGTCCTTTTCCAGGTGGAACCCCGGGGGAAGCGAGAGCCGCGTGCGTCCCCACACGACCTCGTCCTCGATCGTGAGGCGCTCGTCGGGCGCCGGCCGGACCGCCTCGCCGCGCACGAAGACCGGTCGTCCCCAGATGCGGCGGAAGGCGCAGCCGGGCGAGAGGCGAACGGCTCCGGCTGCACTCGCGGAGAGACCGAGGTCCGAGCCTGCCTCCGCGAGGAGGTGCCCCTCGACGTCGATCCAGCGCAGGATCCGGGCCCCTTCCCGGAGAGTAGCCTGGCCGTCGCACGCGAGCGCGCGAACATGCGCGCCCGGGCCGACGTCGGCGTCGCCTCGGATCCACGTCTCGTCCAGCCGAGCCCCTCGCTCGAGCACAGCCACGCCGAGGGCAACGACGAGCGCGTCCTCGTGGGCTCCCTCGGGCACGCGCAGGTCGGCGTACACCGCGAGCGTCTCGGGGCGGCGGAGCTCGATCGCCAGGCGCGCCGGCAGCTCCGGGAGCCCCTCGAGGAACGGCGCCAGCTTCTCCCGCAGCGAGTTGCCGAAGAACCTAGGATCTCGGGTGAACGACTCGTCTATCCGGATCGGCTCGGCGTCCTTCGGTTGCCTGAGCTCGCGGAGGCCGGGAAGGAAAGGAAGCGCCAGCAGGAGGGCTCCGAGCCCCACGAGGATCGCGACCTTCACTGCCGGAACCTCGCGGTCTTCTCCCAGGTCGGAACTCGCCCGCCCAAGACGTCGACGACCGCGTCGAACGCTCCGAGCGTGACGGCCCAGGAGTTGAACAGGAACATGAAGAACAGGTAGGGGAGCAGGAACAGGCGCTCCCTCATGCCGTCTAGCACCCCGGCGGTGCCCACCTGGTAGAAGGGCGCGAAGTTGCCGAACGCGTTGTAGCCCACCGCGAAGAACGACAGCAGAAGCGTGGCCGCGAGCGGGATCGTTCCGGTGATGAACAGCGCGAGCGATAGGCCGAGGCCGGTAAGGATGAGCGGCGGGATCATGTAGATGCCGAGCAGCAGCATCCCATCGACGCGCTGCGCCGGCGTCATGTTCGGCGAGGTCAGCACGCGGCGCCAGTGCCGGAACATCGTCTGGGTGTGACCGCGCGCCCACCGCCGGAGCTGCCGGAAGCGCGCGTCCCAGGTCTGGGGCGCCTCCTCGTAGCACTCGACCTTGTTCGCGTACGCGACCCGCCAACCGCGCACCAGCAGCCGGAACGTGAGGTCGGTGTCCTCGGCAAGGACGTAAGGGTCGAAGCCTCCCCAGGAGAGCACCACCGAGCGCCGGAATCCGCCGACGGTGCCGCCGTACTGGGGGACTAGGTTCATCGAGTACCGAGCCTGCTGGTCGACCTGGTAGCCGCCGGACCTCTCGAGGTCCAGCAGGCGCGCGAGGAACCCGCTCGCAGTGTTGCTGGGGACCACTCGCCCCATGACGGCGCCCACCTCCGGATCGAGGAACGCGAGGGCGAGCTCCCGAACGATGTCGGGCGGCGGCTGGTAGTCGGCGTCGAAGACGAGGATCACCTCGTTGCCGGCGATCCCGAGCGCCTCGTTCAGGCCTGCCGGCTTGCCACGGGCGCCCTCACCGCGGCGGTAGATCGGGCGGATCCGGGGATTCCGCACGGCGTAGCTCTCCAGGATCTTCTGTGTCCGGTCCGTCGAGTGGTCGTCGATCGGGATGATCTCCAGACGGTCGGCGGGGTAGTCCTGCGCCAGGAGAGCGGTGAGGACTCCGTCGGCCACCTGCTCCTCGTTGTGCATGGGGACGAGGACCGTCACTCCGGGCAGGTCCTCGTCGATGATGTCCTGCATGTAGGGTCGTTGATGCCCGAGCAGGCGATTGAGCGTGAGCACCCAGTGGCGCCCTGCGTAGATGATCATCACGACGACGATCGCGATCATCCAGACGGTGAGAGCTACAGCCACGTCCACACGTCCTGCGGTCCCTCGCGGCCGAGGCGCTTCGACATCGGCACGAGGAACACGGAGAAGACCCCGACCACGTAGACGAAGTCGAGGAGCGGCCCGAAGAACAGGTAGAGGCTCGCCATCGTGACCGCGCCGCTCCACGACAGGATCCACGCGAACAGCGCGTACCGCACCGCAGAGAACACGAGGTTGTAGGCGAGCGACGCGCCGACGAGCAGCCCGCGTTCGAGGATCGTGAACGGGAGGAACAGCGAGATCGCGCCGACGAACGCCGGGATCACGAGCCAGATCACGACGGCGGAGCGGATGTAGAGGTCCGAGAAGGACTCGGCGCCGTAGCCGAGCTCGCCGGTGAAGAGCATGTACGTGGCC
Organism: Actinomycetota bacterium; assembly: GCA_035288045.1. Classification (GTDB taxonomy): domain Bacteria; phylum Actinomycetota; class UBA4738; order UBA4738; family HRBIN12; genus DATEBA01. Next base: position 6,044 of record DATEBA010000039.1, on the reverse strand, counting down.
GAGACCGCGAACATGACGAGGTTATAGATAGCCATGTATCTGGCCGGCGCGCCGATCCGCTTCACCTCGGCGAGTACGGCCGCCGCCGCCGCGGACGCCAGGAACCAAACGAGGAGCGCCCGGTAGTCGAGAGGTTGCAGCTCGATCTCGAGCGGCCGGAGGTCGATCCCGAGGAACGGGCGTGCGGCCGACCTCGCCCCGCCCGGAAGGAGCTCCGCCGAGACCCGCGTGAACACGGCGGCCAGGTCGCCGAGGAACGCGACGACGAGCGCCTCGACGGCGGCCGCGAGCGTGAGCGAGGCGGCCACCGAGCGGGTCGTGATCGCCCGGGGCCTCCGGTAGGCCCTGTGCGGAAGGATGGGGAGCGCGGCCCGATCGACCGAGATGTCCACGGGTCGTCCTAACTAGGGGCCGGGCTTGAGGATACCGTGCGTGGTTCTCGCACACGGGGAGGTGGCTCGAGCTCGAGATCGAGGCGATCCCGCGCGTCGGATCGGCCGGCTATAGGCGCGCCTCGTCTCCTGGGACGTCAACGTCGGGGGGAGAGTCGGCGTCCACGGGGACCTCGTGGACCCGCTCGGGTCGGCCCGCGATCAGCTCCCGCGCGCCGACGTCGCCGGTGAGCCCTGAGATCTCGCTCCAGATCTCCTGTGCGAGGAGCGCCGGCCCCGGCCCGTCTCGGTAGCGAAGCCTCGTGATCGGTCGGCGCTCCTCGCTGAACCGCTCGATGAGCTCGGCCAGATGCTCCGGCGCTACGCCCGGCTGGTCGGCCATGAGCACGACGGCGCCCTCGCTCTCGGGATCGCACGCGGCCAGGCCGGCTTCGATCGAGGTCGACTGGCCCTCCTCGTAGCGCGGGTTCCCGACGACCCGCCCGATCGGTGGAACCACGAGCGCGGCTCGTACGGCGTCGGCGTCGTAGCCCAGGACGACCACGACCTCGTCGACGCCGGCCACGACAGCGGTATCGACGACGTGCTGCACGAGCGGCTTCCCGTTCAACTCGAGCAGTTGCTTCGTAGCGCCGAACCGAGTAGACGTCCCCGCGGCGAGGACGATCGCGGAGATCACGCCGGCGGTTTCCGGCGGAACGGCCGCGTGACCCATGTCCATAGCGCCCACAGGCCGAGCCGGATCCCTGCGACGGGCTTGGGCTTGGGGTCGGGGTCGGCAGGGGGGCTCAGCTGGCCGGCGAGAGCTGCGCCGGCCTCCCCCGCGGTCGACTCCGCGGCGAGCATCGAGCCGCGCAGGCACTCGGCGAACTCCTCGGTGAGCCTGGCCGAGACGTCGGGGAGGAGTCCGCGGCTGATCTGCGCGATCATCCCCGAGAGGGAGATGTCGGCCCGCACCTTCACGGTCGTTTCATCGTCGGATCCCTCGAGCCAGGACGTGACGGTCGCCGACGCCGCTCCCTTGCCCCTCTGCTCCATCCCCTGGGCCTTCAGCACGATTCTGTGCGAGGCGTCGTCCCGCTCCTGCATCGTGACGGTCCCCGCGAACGACAGCCCGACGGGTCCGAGCTTCACGCTCACCTTCCCCTTCCACGTGCGGCCGTCCACGACCTCGGTGAGCTCCGCACCGGGCATGCACGGCGCCACCTTCTCGACGTCGAGCAGGTAGCTCCACACATGCTCGATCGGCGCGGGGATCTCGAAGCCGTTCTCGATCAGCAAAGCTCACGCCTCCCTGCGAACGGGCTGGGGTCGGTCGTGTATCGGGCCCCTGCGGTCGCGGAGGAACCCGGCGCCGCGACCGCGCTTCTTGGCGACGATCTCGGCGACGATCGCGTGCGCGATCTCCTCGGGCCCCTCCGCGCCCAGATCCAGGCCCGCAGGCCCGTGGATCCGCGCCATGTCGCCCTCCGTGATCCCGACACCCTCCTCGCGGAGCTCCATCAGGATCCGCTGCGTGCGCGCGGCCGGGCCGAGCATCGCGATGTACGCTGCCGGCGACCGAAGGAACGATCGCAGGTAGTGCTTGTCGTTCATGAATCGATGGGTCATCACGACCACGTGGGTGCGGTCGTCGACCGGCGCCAGGTCAGCAGCCTGCTCCGGGCGCTCGACTTGGACGAAACCCGTAGCCTCGGGGAAACGCTCCTTAGTGAGGAACGCGGGGCGATCGTCGACCACGACGGGGTTCCAGCCCAGGAGCGCCGCGGCCTCGACGACGGGCGTGGCGTCGTGACCGGCTCCGCAAACGAGGAGACGGAGCGGCGGCTCGAGCACCTCGACGAAAGCGCGCACGCCACCGGCGAGCTCGCGGATCTCCGAGCGCTCGGCGGCGAGCAGCTCCTCCGCGGCGTCGCGCGCGGAGGCGTCGACCGCCCCGTCGCCGAGCGAGCCCTCGGCCTCGCGGCCCGGCGGCACGACGAGCCTGGCACCTTGCTTGACGCTCGACAGGTTCGACTCGATCACGGTCACGACCGAGATCGGCCGTTCCTCGTCGAGCGCAATTCGGAGTGCACCGGCGACCTCGGCCGCCTTCTCGGCCGGCTCGACGAAGATCTCGATCGCCCCGTTGCATCCGAGCCCCCACCCCCAGACGGCGTCGTCGTCGGCCGTCAGGTCGAACGAGACCATCCGGGCGACGCCCTCGCGCATCACGATCCGTGCGACGTCGGCCACGTCGCCCTCCAGGCAGCCGCCGCTTATGTTGCCGATCAGGTCACCCTCCTCGGGGACCAGCAAGCGGGCTCCCGGGCGCCGGTAGGTGGAGCCCTTCACGGCCACGATCGTGGCCAGGGCCATCCGCTCCCCGCGCTCGGACAGCGACTCGATGGCCGCAAGGACATCGGAGATCTCGCTCATGAAGCGAATGGTAAGGGACTAGGTCGGGCCGGCGCGAGGCCGGATCACGGGAGCCGGAAGGATTCGGCGATCAGCGCGCAGGCATCCTCGACGCCGGCCGGATCTCCCACCGGCCAGATGCAGCCGACCGAGTAGAAGTCCTTCGGGGCGTTGCCGCCGCCCGGGGCGACGCCGAAGTACTGACGGATGTGCGCCGGTCCGACGAATCCGAACCCGTCCTCGGGCCCCGCGTCTGTCTCTCCGTCGGCGACGATGCCGAAGAGATCCTCCATCTCCTCCTCCGAGCGATCGTGCACGTCCGAAGTGACCTCCTCGTCACCTCGAGCCTCCACTCGGCGGGGAAGTCGAAGGACGCCCCCTTCTGTTCGAAGGTCGATACCTCACCCTGGTAGCCGGAACACCCTACGAGGAGGAGCGCGATGACCGCGCTGACGGGACGCACCATCACCCGAGCATGGCCACGACCGCGCGCCGATTTCCCTGTTTGCACGGCCTCGGACTACACTCCGGCGTTGCAGACCTTTCGCCCGCAGAAAGGGGGCCCCACCTTGAAGCGCATCGAGGTCACGGTCAACGGGGTTCGGCGTGAGGCGGAGGTCGAGCCGCGCCAGCTCCTCGTCTACTTCCTCCGGGAGACCCTAGGGCTGACCGGCACCAACGTCGGTTGCGACACGACGAGCTGCGGCGCGTGCACCGTGCTGCTCGACGGCGAGTCGGTGAAATCGTGCAACCTCCTCGCGGTGCAGGCGGACGGTCGCGAGATCACGACGATCGAGGCCATGGCGACCGACGGGCAGCTCCATCCGATCCAGCAGGCCTTCCACGAGAACCACGGCCTCCAATGCGGGTACTGCACGCCGGGCATGATCATGGCCGCGGCCAGCTTCCTCGAGGAGAACCCCAGTCCGACGGAGGAGGAGGTGCGGATGGCTCTCGAGGGGAACCTCTGCCGCTGCACCGGCTACCAGAACATCGTGAAGTCGATCCTGGCCGCCTCCCAGCAGATGAGCGGCGCGAAGGCTTGAGGGGGGTCGATATGGCTACGACCGAACGGTACGTGGGAAGCTCGGTTCCGCGGAAGGAGGACGCGGAGCTCGTCACCGGGAGAGGCAGATACACCGACGACATGGCCATTCCCGGGATGCTCTGGATGGCGGTCGTCCGAAGCCCCTTCGGGCACGCCCGGGTCAAGAGCGTCGATGTCTCGAAGGCCCTGGGGATGGATGGAGTCGTCGCGGCCTTCGCGGGTGGGGATTTCGATTGGGCCGGACCCCTGCTCATGGCGTGGCCGGTGACCTCGGACATCAACAACCCACCCCACTTCCCGTTGGCGAAGGACAAGGCGCGGTACGCGGGAGACGGCGTGGCCGTCGTGGTGGCGGAGTCTCGAGCGGCCGCGGTCGACGCCGCCGAGTCGGTCCACGTCGACTACGAGCCGCTGCCGGCCGTCGTCGACATGGAGGCGGCTCTCGCCGAGGGGGCACCGATCGTCCACGACGAGTTCGGAACCAACCGCTGCTACGTCTGGACGAACACGAACGGCGACGTCGACAAGGTCTTCGCCGAGGCGCCGGTGATCGTGAAGGAGCGCTACCGCGTGCAACGGCAGGTTCCGAACGCGATCGAGCCGCGCGCGATCCTCGTGGAGCCCAACAACGCCACTGGCCAGTTCACGATGTGGTCGTCCACCCAGATCCCCCACGTCCTTCGAACCGCGATGGCCCTTGCGACCGGGATCCCCGAGTCGAAGCTGCGCATCGTCGCTCCTCGGGTCGGGGGCGGGTTCGGCTCCAAGCTCCAGGTCTACCCCGAGGAGGCCCTCGCCCTCGAGCTGTCGAGGCGGCTGGGGCGGCCGATCAAGTGGACCGAGACCCGATCCGAGGGCTACCTGGCTACCCACCACGGGCGGGATCAGATCCAGGAGATGGAGCTTGCCGCCGACGAGGACGGGAGGATCCGCGGATTCCGGGCAACGGTCCTGGCCAACATGGGCGCTTACCTGCGGATCATCGCCCCGGGCACCCCGGTCCTCGGTGCCTTCCTCTACTGCGGTGCGTACACGGGCGAGGCCTACCAGATCGAGCTGACCGGGGTGTTCACGAACACGACGCCTGTGGACGCGTACCGGGGGGCCGGCCGCCCGGAGGCCACCAACGCGATCGAGCGGACGATCGATGCCCTGGCTCGTCGGGTCGGCAAGGACCCGGTCGAGATAAGGCGGATGAACTTCATGCCTCCCTTCACCGAGGCCACGCAGTCCATCGGCGGGCTCATGATCGACTCGGGCAACTACCCCGCCACCCTGGACAAGGCCCTTGAGCTGGCCGACTATGAGCAGCTCCGCAAGGAGCAGCAAGCCCGCAGGGCAAGCGGGGACGTGAAGCAGCTGGGGATCGGCTTCTCCACGTACCTTGAGAACTGCGGGTGGGGGCCCTCCCGCATCATCGGCGGGGTGCTCCAGTACGCGGGCGGCGGCTGGGAGGCGGCGACGATCCGGTGCCACCCGACGGGCAAGGTCGTGGTCATCACCGGGGCCACTCCGCACGGGCAGGGCAGCGAGACCGCCTTCGCCCAGATCGCGGCCGACGAGCTCGGGGTTCCGATCGACGACCTCGAGGTCCTCTTCGGCGACACCGACGTCTCGCCCAACGGGTGGGACACATACGGGAGCCGGGGCGCCGCCGTCGGATCCCCGGCCGTGGCCATGGCGGCGAGGAAGGTGGTGGCGAAGGCGCGGAAGATAGCCGCGCACGAGCTGGAGGTGTCCGAGGAGGACCTGACCTACGAGAGCGGGCGGTTCACCGTCAAGGGCGCCCCCGATAGGGCCAAGACGGTTCCGGAGATCGCGTTCTCCGCGTGGACGGCTCACAACCTCCCCGACGAGGTCGAGCCCGGGCTCGAGGAGTCCGCTTTCTTCGACCCGGGGAACCTCGTGTTTCCGTACGGCGCGCACATCTGCGCGGTCGAGGTGGACACCGAGACCGGCGAGGTGGAGGTGGTCAAGTACGTGGCCGTCGACGACGTCGGGACGATCATCAACCCCCAGCTCGTGGAGGGTCAGGTGGTCGGCGGGGTCGTCCAGGGCATCGCCGAGGCGCTCTACGAGGAGGCCGTCTACGACGAGAACGGCCAGCTCGTCACGTCGAACATGTCGAACTACGCGATCCCCGCTGCGCCGGAGGTTCCTGCGATCGCCACGGGTAGCCACGTCACGCCGTCGACCACGAACGACCT
>DATEBA010000038.1:0-18928 GCA_035288045.1 Actinomycetota bacterium | reverse complement strand
GTCTGTTCTCGTAACAAACCGTAGCGCCTCCGAGCGGACCACCCTCCCCCCTCCTGCAAGACCCGTCCGGTCGAGGTTCTCCCGCACCACCCGGAGCGACTCCGGGGCGCGGTCGACGAAGGTCGCGCGCTCCGCCCCGCGAGACAGGGCCTCGACGCCGAGCGCCCCGGTCCCGGCGTACAGATCCAACACGCGAGCGCCGGCGACCACCTCCCCGAGGCTCGAGAAGAGCCCCTCCCGCGCGCGGGCCGACAGCGGGCGCACGCCTTCGGGCGCGCGTGCCAGTCGGGTGCCCTTAGCGGTACCGGCGACGACCCTCACGGCCGGTCCCGCCTCAGGGGTCCCCGACGCCGCCGGCGTCGGGGACCCAGAACTCGACCGTCGCCCCCGCGCCGGGCGTGGACTCCACGCGCCACCACCCGCCGAGCATCTCGGCCTGCTCGCTCATCGCCGAGAGCCCCAGGTGCCCCGGCGCCGATGACAGGCCGTCCGGGTCGAAGCCGACACCGTCGTCGTGCACCGAGACGGCGAAACCGCCGTCCTCGTTGCGGAGCTTCACGTCGACGCGTCGGGCCCGGGAATGCTTCCGGACGTTCGCCAGCGCCTCGAGCGCTATCCGGTAGATCGTGGTCCGCACCTGAGACGACGGCTCGTCCTCGAGCTCGTCTTCTAGATGCCACTCGATCTCGGACTGCTCCCTCACGCGCTCGAGGTGGAGCCGGAGCGCCGCCGCCAGGCCGTCCTCGTCCAGCGCCCGCGGCCGCAGATCGAAGAGCAGATGGCGGAGCCGCCGGATCGCAGCGTGGACCGTTTCCAGGAGCTTCTCGGTCGCCTCGATGCTCTCCTTGTCGGCCAGCCGCCGGCGGACCTCCTCGAGCCGGAGCCCCACCGCCGTCATCACCTGGATCGAGTCGTCGTGCAGGTCGGCGGCGATGCGCGCGCGCTCGTCCTCCTGCGCCTCGATCACCCTCGCCAGCAGACGACGGACCCTCTCCTCGCTCCCCCGCAGGGCGGCCTCGGCCTCGCGGAGCTGCGTGACGTCATAGCTGATCCCCTGCACGCCCTGCAGCCGACCCTCCCGGTCGCGCAACGGCACGGCCTCGTCACGGAACCAGACGACCCGGCCGTCGGGGCGAATCGCCCGGTACTCGAACGTGAAGGGATGGCCCGAGTCACGCCCGTGGCGGTACTCGGCGACAGCGCGCGCCCGATCGTCGGGGTGAAGCATCCTCTCCCAGAGCTCAGGGTCGCTCGTGTACTCCTCCGCTGTGACTCCGAGTATCTGCTCCACCCGTGGGCTTATGTACTGGGTCGTCATGGCCTCGTCGATCGCGTCCACGTACACGATCGCCGGGATGCTCTCGACGAGGCTGCGATATCGTTCCTCGGCCTCCTTGCGCTCGGTGATGTCGTTGATGGAGACGATGACGCCGACGATCTCGCCCTCGGCGTTCCTCAGCGGAGCGAGCCGGGCGGTGGTCCATGCATCTCGGCCCGGCGGAGGTGCCGGAACGAACATGTCCGGCTGCGTCGCGAACTCTCCACCGAGAGCGCGCTCGAGCAGGGGACGGAGGGCCTCCTCTGGGAGGAAATCGAATGCCTCCCACGGGCGTAGGCCCAGCACCCTCGCGGCCTCGACACCGGAGAGGTACTCCATGAACGGGTTCCACTCCACGTAGCGGAGCTCGCGATCCATGACGGCGATCCCGACGCTCGCGCTTTCGACTATCTGACTAGTGAAGGCCTCGGAGGCGCGTAGGGCTTCCTCGGCCTCGCGCTTCGCGCGTCGCTCGGCGGCTCGCTCGAGGGCCGATCGCGCGGCGGGCACGAGTCGGGTCCGGTGCTCGGGTGTCTTGAGCACGTAGTCGGACAGGCCGGCCTTCATCGCCTCGACCGCGACCTCCTCGGAGCCGGTGCCCGTGAACATGATCAAGGGCACCTCGCGGTAGCGGGCTCGGACGTCCCCGAGGACCGCCAGACCGCTCGTCCAGCTCAGGTGGTGATCGGTGATCACCAGGTCGAAGCCCCCGGTCTCGAGCGCGTCCTCGAACCCATGAGCGTCGATCACCTCGATCGTCTCGAGTCCGTCTATCTCGCGCGCAAGCTCCCTACGCGCGAGCGCGCGATCGTCGGGGTCGTCGTCGACGAGCAGCACCCGCACGGGTGTCATAGGTCCCACACGCGCATTATCGACCGCCCCGCGGCGGCCCGGAAAGCCGAGCCTACGAGTGGAAGAGCCACTCGATAGAGCGCTCGAACCGGGAGTGGAGCTCAGCGAGCAGCTCGGGGTGGTGTTCGAGCCGGGGGTCCTCCTCTATCACCGCGAAGGCGCGCGCCCGTGCGCGCTTCACTATCTCGAGGTCCTCGGCGAGGCGGGCCAGCTTCAGGTCGGGCATCCCCGACTGGCGCACGTCGAAGAGCGTCCCCTCGCCCCGGAGTCTCAGGTCCTCGTCGGCCAGCTCGAAGCCGTCGGTGGTCCGGGCCATCGCCTCCAGCCGCGCGCGTGCCTCGACGTTCGCATCGTCGCTCTCGTCGAACATGATGCAGTAGCTCTCGTGCGCACCCCGACCGATCCGCCCGCGGAGCTGGTGTAGCTGAGCCAGGCCGAACCGCTCGGCGTTCTCCACGAGCATCACGGTCGCGTTCGGCACGTCGACGCCCACCTCGATCACCGTCGTCGAGATGAGAAGGTGCGAGCGGCCGCTGCGGAACTCCTCCATCCTCCGCTCCTTCTCCACCGGACGCATCCGGCCGTGCAACACGCCCAGCGACAGATCTGGGAAGACCTCCGTGGCCAACCGCTCGGCCTCGGCCTCGGCGGCCTTCACCTCCAGGCGGTTCCCCTCGTCGATCGCAGCGCAAACGACGAAGGCCTGGCGCCCGGCCTCGACCTCGCGCCGTACGAGGTCGTAGGCGGTCGCGCGCTCGGCGGCGCTGCGCACGATGCGGGTTCGGATCGGTCCCCGGCCCCTCGGCATCTCGTCCAGCACCACGACGTCAAGATCCCCGTAGTAGGTCAGGGCCAGCGTCCGAGGTATCGGCGTAGCCGTCATGATCAGGACGTCCGGAGAGACGCCCTTGCTCTTGAGCGCCATGCGCTGGTGTACACCGAAGCGGTGCTGCTCGTCGATCACGGCCAGGGAAAGGTCGGCGAAGGCGACGCCCTCCTGTACGAGCGCGTGGGTTCCCACTACGAGGTCGACGCGCCCGTCGGCTATGCCCTCGAGTATCCGGGCTCTATCCTTCCCGGTCACGGCGGCCGTCAGCAGAGCGTAGGTCAGCTCCGGCGAGTCGCCGTCGAGGAGAGAGGGCTGCGGGCCCGACGGTGACGTCGAGATGAACGGGCGCGCGCCGAGTGGCCCGAGAAGCGCCGTCATGGAGCGGAAGTGCTGGCCGGCGAGCACCTCGGTCGGCGCCATCACGGCCGCCTGGTGCCTCGACTGGATCGCGACGAGCGCCGCGTGGAGCGCTACGGCGGTCTTGCCCGACCCCACGTCGCCCTGGAGGAGCACGTTCATCGGCCGCGGTCGCGCCATCGCTGCGGAGATCTCCTTCACCGCGCGCAGCTGCGCATCGGTGAGCTCGAAAGGCAGCGCTGCCACAAGCCGCTCGGCGAGCGGTCCATCGGCCCCGTGCGCTACCCCCACCTCGCCCGCCTCCACGCGGTGCTTGCGGAACGCGACGCCCAGCTCTAGCGCGAACAGCTCGTCGAACTTCAACCGCTCTTGCGCCCTTGCGAGCTCGCCCGCGTCCTCGGGGAAGTGGATCTTGCGGACGGCCCAGTCGTAGGACTCCAGCTTCTCGGCCCTCGCGATCCCCGCGGGCATCGGGTCGTCGATCTTCTTCAGCGCCTGAAGAGCGCGGAAGACGAGCTCTCGGATCGTCCGCGTGGTCACGCCTTCGGTCGCTGGATGGACCGGCGTGACGCGACCGGTGTGCACGGTTTCGACGCCCTCGCCGCGAAGGACCTCGACCTCCTGGTTCTGCATCTGGAGCATGCGGCGGTAGAGGCCCACGACGCCGGAGACCGCGACCTCCATCCCCTCCCGGTAGGTCCTCGCCGCCCACGGCTGGTTGAAGAACGCGAGTTCGAGGTACCCGGTCCCGTCGTAGACCCTCACCGTAACCATGGACTGGCGCCGGCGCGTCAACCGCTTCTGCACCTTGTCCACATGCGCGATCACGGTCGCTCGCTGCCCGACCTTCAGGCCGCGGATCGGGATGACCTGCGAGCGGTCGATGTAGCGGCGCGGGTAGTGGTTGAGCAGGTCCCGGACCGTTGCTACCCCGAGGGACTCCGCCAGCACCTCGTGCGCGGGCGGCCCCTTGGTCCGCATCCCGACCCGCCGGTTGGCGACCTTCGGGTCGATCTCGCGGACCGGGGCGGCCAGGCTCAGCGGCATCGGCAGGGGCTCCCGGGAAGGGTCGGCATCTCGCACCGGTTCTACCATGCAGGTATGGGGCGCTCTCGGTTCCCTGTCTTCCTGGCCGCCGTCTCGCTGCTGGCCGCCGCGTGCTCGCGGGAGGCACCGGCCGCCGACCGGGACGCTCAGTTCCTGGCCGCGGAGAACGCCGCCGAGGCGCCGCTCTTGCCCACGAACGCCTACGCCCTCCCCGAGTTCGACCTCACCGAGTTCGAGCGGCTCATCGGGCAACTGAGGGGCACCGCCGTCTACGTGAACGTCTGGGGGTCGTGGTGCCCGCCGTGCCGTCAGGAGGCCCCCTTCCTCGCTAGCGCCCACGCGAAGTACGGCGACCGCGTCCAGTTCCTGGGGATCGACATCCTGGACTCCCGCGAGAGCGCCCGTGCCTTCATGCAGGAGTTCGGCTGGACCTACCCCAGCGTCTTCGACCCGGGCGGCGCGATCCGCGACGGGCTCGGCTACATCGGCCAACCGATCTCGATCTTCTACGATGAGCGCGGCGAGGTCGTCGCCGACTTTGCCGGGCCGCTCACCGAGGCGCTGCTCGGCAGGTACCTGGAGCGACTGGCCGGCTGAGGTCTCTGCCGCCTCTGCTACCCTTGCCCGGTCATGGCCGCCGTCTGCGACATCTGCGGGAAGAAGCCGTTCTTCGGCATGCAGGTATCCCACTCGCACCGCCGCACCCCCAAGCGTTGGAACCCGAACATCCAGCGGGTGCGTGCGCTGGTCGACGGCACTCCCAAGCGCGTCAACGTCTGCGTCTCCTGCCTCAGGGCCGGCAGGGTCCAACGAGGCGTCTGACGACCACGTTTGCCCGGGCTGCCCCTGCCACGTAGGCTCGAGGGAGTCCAACCCCGAGGAGGCCCGCCGTGAGACGTTCCCTGCCGATAGTCGCCTTCATCCTCGCGATCGCGCTAGCGTCGCCGGCGTCCGCCGAGGAGGTCGCCGACCCCGACGACGTGAAGGGCAAGCTCGACCTCTCGCTCGTCGTCGCCAACAAGAGCGACACGGACGCCCCGCTGCGTATCCGGATCGAGACCCACGAGAACTGGGCCGCCAGCCTCCTCAGCTGGAAGGGGAAGAACCGGGTCTGGATCCTCTTCAACGTCGACAACGACACGAATATCGAATACGTGGGCACGATCACCTCGGCCAAGGGCAAGCTCGGCCTCAACATCGAGGGATCCGGCTCGGCGTTCGAGACCCTCCGAGTGAGCCACCCGGATGGTCACACGCTGAAGACGAAGATCCCGGGCGACTCGCCGCCCAACCCCGAGGGCACGGTTCGGATAGCGGTAAGGAGCAGGTACAAGACGAAGACCGGCGGATGCTCCGAGGGCTGCCGCGATCGCGCGCCCAACGGGGGATCTCTGGCTGTCAGCTGACCGGGGCCGCCCAGATCGACACGGGATCTCGTGCTGGCGGGCGCCCAAGCCGCGTTTGTCCTGGACCCCGCGGCCGCGTAGGCTCCGCGCAAGTCAAACCCAAGGAGGCCTGCCGTGAGACGTTCCATGCCTATCGTCGCCTTCATCGTCGCCTTCATCGTCGCCGTCGCGCTGGCGTCGCCGGCGTCTGCCGAGGAGCTCGCCGACCCCGACGACGTGAAGGGCAAGCTCGACCTATCGCTCGTGGTCGGTAACAAGAAGAACTCGGACGGGCCCCTGCGCATCAAGATAGAGACCTACGAGAACTGGGCCAAGAGCCTGCTCAACCGGAAGCACAGGAACCGCGTCTGGGTCTACTTCAACGTCGACAAGGACAAGGAGTTCGAGTACACGGGCTTCATCTACTCCATCAGGCAGGGCAAGCTCATCATGGACTTCCTCGTCCTTGAGGAGCTCCGGGTGAGACACCCCGACGGTCACACGCTCAGGGTGAGGGTCCCGGGCGACTCGCCCCCGAACCCAGAGGGCCTGGTCCGGATCACCGTGAAGAGCCGCTTCAAGACCAAGACCGGCGGATGCTCCGAGGGCTGCCGCGATCGCGCGCCCAACGGAGGCACCCTGGCCGTCAGCTGAGCGCCGCGCCTATCTCCTCAACCGTATCGGGATCCAGGTCCGGGCTCGACCCACCGGCGTTCTCCTCGAGCTGCGCGATGCTCGTTGCGCCGACGATCGCGCTCGTCACCTCGGGGCGGCGGAGGATCCAGGCGAGCGCGAGCTGCGCGATCGTGACGCCGAGAACGATCGCGACCGGGCGCAGCCGATCCACGCGGGCGTATACGTCCTCGTTCAGGAACCTCTCAATGAACATCCTCCCTGCCGGGTCGGCGGCTCGCGAGTCGGGCGGGACAGGGCTTGCGCTCGCGTACTTCCCCGTGAGCACGCCCTGGGCGAGCGGCGAGAAGACCACCACTCCCAGCTCCAGCCGCGCGCAGGTCTCGAGCACGCCATCGCTCTCCGCCTCCGGCTCGAGCATCGAGTAGCGCGGCTGGTCGGTCGCCGGCGGCGCCAGCCCCTCGCGCTCGCAGAGCGTGACTGCGGCCACGATCTGCTCGGCGGTCCACTCCGACACCCCCCAGTGCAGGATCTTGCCTGCCCGGACCAGGTCGTCCATCGCGCGACACGTTTCCTCGAGCGGCGTCGCCTGGTCGTAGCGATGGCACTGGTAGAGATCGATCACGTCCAGGCTCAGCCTGCGTAGGCTCGCCTCCGACTGCTTGGCTATCGCGGCGCGCGAGAGCCCCTGGTCCTCCGGTTCGGGCCCTACCGGGAAGAACAGCTTCGTGCCGACGACGACCCGGTCTCGCGGCAGCGGAGCAAGAGCCTTGCCCACGACCTCCTCGGCTCGGCCGCTCGAGTACACGTTCGCGGTGTCGAAGAAGTTCACGCCGAGATCGAACGCGCGCCGTATCAGCTCGATCGACCGCTGCTCGTCCACCGACCCGCCGAACGTGAGCCAGGATCCCAGGGAGATCTCGGAGATCTCCAACCCGGTGCGACCGAGCTTGCGGTACCTCACCGGATCGACCAGAGCTGGTCGACCGGGCCGATGCCTTGGCCGATCGCGAGCGCGTGGCGGATCGCCTCGGTGACGAAGGCCTTGCCCGCGCGAACTGCCTCGAGCAGCTCCTCGCCCTGGGCCAGGTGCGCCGCGATCGCAGCCGACAGGGTGCACCCGGTGCCGTGGGTATGGCGAGTGTGGACGCGCTCGGCCCCAATCCACTCCGTCCGCTCGCCGTCGAAGAACACGTCGTTGGCGCGGTCGGTGTCCCCGAGGTGACCGCCCTTGACCAGGACAGCGCGCGGCCCGAGGGCACTTATCGCCTCGGCCGCGAGCTTCATCGCCTCGCTCGAGTCCACCGCGAACCCGACGAGCCCACTCGCCTCGTGCAGGTTCGGCGTGACGAGAGTGGCGAGCGGCAGAAGTCTCGCCTTCAGCGCCTCGACCGCGTCCGCGGCGAGCAGCGGGTGGCCATGCTTGGAAGTGAAGACGGGGTCGACGACGAGATTTGGGACGCCGGTGTCGCGGACGGCCTCGGCGACCGCCTCCACGATGGGAGCGGACGCGAGCATCCCCGTTTTCGCGGCGTCGATGCCGATGTCGGTGGCAACCGCTCGGATCTGGTCGCCGACGGTCCGGGGAGACAGCGCCTCGTATCCGGACACGCCCTTGGTGTTCTGGATCGTGACGGCCGTGATCGCCGTCATCCCGTAGACGCCGAGCGCACTGAAGGTCTTGAGGTCCGCCTGGATCCCGGCACCGCCCCCCGAGTCGGACCCGGCGATCGAGAGCGCTCTCGGTCTAGGCAAAGTGGTCCCACCCCCTGGGCTCCAGCGGCCGCTCGTTGCCGTCGACGTCGACAGCTACCAGCCCGGCCCCCTCGCTGACGTCGCCCACGTCGGTGAGCGTCACGCCGAACCGCTCGCGGAGCGCTCCGGCGGCCGCATCGAACGCGTCCGAAGGGAGCGTCGCGAGAAGCTCGTAGTCATCGCCGCCCGTGAGTGCCTCCTCCGACGTCGCGCCCTCAGCCACGGGAACGTCGGAAGCACCCACCCGCGCGCCGACGCCGCTCTCCAGGCAGAGCCTGGAGAGGTCCTTAGCGAGCCCGTCGGACACGTCGATCATCGCCGTGGCCCCACAGGCGGCCAGCACCTGCGCCTCCCCGACCCGCGCCACCGGACGGAGGAGCGCATGAAGGAGCGCGCGGTCGCGCTCGCCGCCGATCCGGCCCGAGCGCGCGATGCGAAGACCAGCGGCGGCGGCTCCGAGCGACCCGGTCACCACGATACGGTCGCCGGGGCGAGCACCCGAGCGGAGCACCGCGCGCCCGGGTGCTACCTCGCCGGTCACGGCAACCGAGACGACGATGCCGTCGGCACGCGACAGGTCACCGCCGACGAGCGCGAGAGCGTACTCGTCGCACGCCTCCAGCATCCCCCCGTAAAGCTCCATCACCCAGCCGGCGCCCACGTCGGGCGGCAACCCCAGAGAAACGACCGCCGCGCGGGGGCCCGCCGCCATCGCAGCGAGATCCGACACGTTCACGACGATCGCCTTCGCCCCGAGGTCGCGCGCCGACGTCCACGCCCGCTCGAAGTGCACGTTCTCCACCAGCATGTCGGCGCAGACCACCACCGAGCCGCTCCCGTGTTCGAGGACGGCCGCGTCGTCGCCCACGCCGACCTCGACCCCGGGAAGGGTCCCCGAGAGCAGCTTGCGGATGGCCGCGACGAGCTCGTCCTCAGTCAGTTCCATAACGTTTCCGTACAGGGCGATCGGCCCCGTTGGCCCAGGTCGGCGGCCCCGGGCAGCGCCGCCGCTTCCGCTAGAATCTAGCGCCTACCGAGCACGCCCGTTCTCCCGAAGGAGACCCCGTTGCAGTCGCACGAGAGCACGGTCTACGACAACCCCTCCCCGGAGGAGCTGCGGAAGTTCACCGAGGAGATGCCGCTTTGCCGCGTCACCGAGTACGACAACGCTAACGTCCAGACGCGAGTGACTTCGCGCTCATCGGCGAGCACGTTCGTGGTCACCGACGACCCCTCCACGACCAGCGGCAAGGCGATCCCCCGGGCTGAGCTCGAACGCATCGCGAGGGTGCAGGACGAGTACCTGGCCGAGCACGATCTCGTCGTGATCGACGGCTACATCGGGAACGACCCCAGCTTCCGCACCGCTGCCCGTCTCACGATCGAGAAGGCCAACGCCAACGTCGCCGGGATGCAGCAGAAGCTGTACTTCCCCCGCGACGGTGGCGAGCCGGAGGTCCAGGTCATCTACACGCCCAACCTCCCCGCGCCGGGTTACCCGGACGACCGGCTCATCGCCGTCGACCTCGAGAACGGTGTCACGCGGGTCCTCAACTCCGACTACTTCGGGGAGTCGAAGAAGGGAGGCCTGCGGATGTGGAACACGATCGTCTTCGGCCGCGGCGGCCTCGGCCTCCACGCCGGCTGCAAGGTGATACCCACGCCGGCCGGCGAGAAGGTCTTCCTCATCATCGGCCTCTCGGGCACCGGCAAGACGACGACGACCTTCACGACCCAGAACGAATCGCTCCCCGTGCAGGACGACTTCGTCGCCCTCATGCCCGGCGGACGCGTGTACGGCACCGAGAACGGCTGCTTCGCGAAGACCTTCTCGCTCGACCCGGACTTCGAGCCGAACATCTACAACGCGGTTACGCAGCCCTCCGCCTACCTGGAGAACGTCTATCAGGACGACGCTGGCAAGGTGAACTTCTTCGAGACCTCGTACACGAAGAACGGGCGCGCGGTGTTCCGGATGGCCGATCTAGGCCGCTTCCGCGACGCGACGCAGGTCGGCACCGTCGACTACCTGCTGATCCTCAACTGGAACGAGAACATCATCCCGGGGGTCGCCAAGCTCGACCAAGAGCAGGCGGCTGCCTACTTCATGCTCGGCGAGACGACCGGAACCTCGGCCGGGGGCAAGGCCGAGGAGGGCAAGTTCCTCCGCGTGCCCGGAACCAACCCGTTCTTCCCTATGCCCCACGGACTGCAAGGCAACCGGATCCTCGAGCTCCTGGCCTCTCACCCGATCGAGATGTTCCTGATGAACACGGGGCGCGTCGGCGGAAAGGAGGACGACGAGCGCTCGAAGAAGGTGAAGATCCCGCACTCATCTGCGATCGTAGAGGCGATCGCCGAGGACACGATCGGCTGGGACGAGGACCCAGACTTCGGCTACCTGGTTGCCTCGGACGTGCCGGATGTGGAAGATCCCGAGCTGCTACAGCCGCGCCGCCTCTATGAGCGGCTGGGTAGAGGCGACGAGTATCGGGACTTCGTCGAGCGGTTCAAGGCGGAGCGGCGCGCGCACCTCGAGCAGTTCCCGGAGCTCACCCCCGGGATCGTGGCCGCGGTCGGCTAGCGCGGGGAGCGGCGGGCGAGCAGCTGCCCGCCGACGAACTGCATCGCGCCGAGCACGAGCGGCACCATGAAGTACCAGCGGTAGCGCCGGAACTCGTCGATCAGCGCCCGGCCCTCGACGTGTATTGAGGCGACGATCGCGAACAGGCCGGCGAACCCGAACCAGATCCCGACGTGTCCGGTCACGTACAAGGCGTAGAGCAGGTGATCGCCCACGTCAGCGGCCTCGAACCGCTCCCGCAGGGACCCTAGGAGCGCCCGCACGCCGCCCAGCGCCAGGAGTGTGGCAATCGTCAGCTCCGCGTACCTCATGCGGTCCTGCCGGCCGATCGCGAGAGGGCCTCAACGACCTCGACGTCGGGGGTCTGCTCGAACCGCCGGTACCACACCCCCACCGCGACGAAGGGCTCGGGGGTCTCGCAGACCACGACCTCGTCGGCCTCCTTGGCCAGACGCGGGAGTCCCCCAGGCGGAGCAACCGGCGCGGCGAGGATGACCCTGCTGGCTCCGCGATCGCGTGCCCAGCGGAGCGCCGCGATCGCGGTCCCACCGGTCGCCACGCCATCGTCGACGACGACAGCGGTCCGGCCGCCCAGGTCGACCGGCGGCCGCCCTGCACGATAGACCTGCTCCCGTCGGGCGATCTCCTGCTCCTCCGCTTCGATCTCGTCCTCCAGGTAGTCTTCACCGACGTGGAGACGCTCGATGATGTCGAGGTCCAGCACGCGAACCCCCGGCGCGATCGCCCCCAGTCCGAGCTCTGGGTTCCCCGGAGCTCCGATCTTGCGCGGCACGACGACATCCAGCGGGAGACCGAGCGCGTCGGCGACCGCTTCCGCGACGATCACACCGCCGCGCGGGATCCCGAGCACGACGGCATCCGGCCCGACCGTGCCGTGAAGCGCCGCGGCCAGGCGCTCACCCGCCTGCCGTCGGTCCTCGAACAGCGCCGGACCGTCCGTCGGCCACCTCCATCTCACGCTGCGACCGGGCACCTTCGCCTTGATTATCGCCGCTCGGAGGTCCGCGCGCTTTCTCACGTTGCGGCGGGAAGCGGTTGATGGCTAGCATCCTCGGCACGGGACGTGGGGAGGTGCCATGACGGTCCAGGCGTACATCCTGATACAGACCGAGGTGGGCAAGGCCGCGCAGGTCGCGAAGGCGATCCGCGAGACGAAGGGCGTGACCGAGGCCGAGGACGTGACCGGCCCCTACGATGTGATCGCGCGTGCCGAGGCGAAGAACGTCGACGAGCTCGGTAAGCTCGTGGTGGCGAAGATACAGGCGGTCGAGGGCATCACGCGCACGCTCACCTGTCCCGTCGTGCACTTGTAGCTCTCGTGCTCTGGACTCCGGCGGCGCTTCAGAAACCCTTGGCCTCTCGCGTGAGGCCGCACAACAGACCGGATCCGCCCCGTGGTCCTTTCGGTCCGGACACCATCGCATGCTGTTGGGCGGGGCAGTCGGGGACTCCAGTCAGCGGGCACACCGAAACCACAAGTTGCCGCGCCGACGATCGCCCCGCGCACGTTCTTGCGAAGAAGGACGTTGCCTTGAACAGGTGGTCGGGAAGGAGGCCGACCCGGTCCGGGGAGTAGCACTTTATCCACGAGTTGATCTGGCTAACTGCGGCTGGATCTCCCCGCCGGCGACTCGCTCAGGCGAACGGTTGTGGGGCTCATGCAGAACAGGACGACTACTGGCAGGTCGCGGATCGCCGCCACTTCTGGGCGTGCGCGGTCTCGTTGGCCCGCATGCCGAAGGCCGTGGCCAAGCTCACCAGGGAGCGGGAGGCGGTGCTCGCCTTCTACGACTTCCCGGTGCAGCACTGGATCCACCTGCGGACCTCGAACCCCATCGAGTCGACGTTCGCGCCGGTGCGAGCGCGCACCGACGTCACCAAGGGACCGGGCTCACGTCAGGCGGGGCTCGCCATGTGCTTCAAGCTGATCGAGGCGGCCGAAGGTGACCGGGCCCCTCTCGTCGGTCCACCCGTTGTGAGACTCGACCTTCGTCCTGCATCCTCCACCGGCGAGCGAACTCCACTGGCGTGAGGTACCCGAGCGACTGGTGAGGACGGCAGGTGTTGAAGTCCTCGCGCCAGTCATCGAGGAGCACCTGGCCCTCCAGCACGGAGTCGATCAGCTCGCCGTTCAGGAGCTCCCTTCTCATCTTGTCGTTGTAGGACTCCACTTACGGATTCTGCCATGGTGAGCCGGGCTCGATGTAGAGGGTGTTCGATCCCTTCCTCGCGCACCAGCTCCGCAGCGCATGGGCGATGAATTCTGGCCCGTTGTCGCAACGGATGTTCGCCGGTGCACCGCGGGTGCCGACGATCCCTTGGAGCACCGCCACGGTGTCCCTGGCCGTGATCGATCGAGCCACCTGGCCGGCTATGGACTCGCGGGTGAACTCGTCGGTCACGTTCAGGACCTTGATCCTTCGTCCTCTTGAGATGTCGTCGAACAGGAAGTCCATCGCCCAGATGTGGTCGGGGTGGGACGCCTGCACGTGCCCGGGGGCCTGGCGCCCCCGTCGGCGCCTCTTCTTGCGCGCCGGTACCCTGCAGTCCTTCTTCCCGCCAGATCCTGCGCACGTGCTTGCGGTTCACCTTCCAGCCCTCCCGGCGGAGGATCGCGTGCTGCTTCTTGTAGCCAAGACGCGAGTCGCGCCGGGAGAGCTCACGCAGGCGCTTGCGCAGGTGCTCCTCGTCGGGAACGAGGGTTCTGCGGTGACGCTGGGAGGAACGGTGCTGGCCTACGACGACGCAGGCTCTTCGCTCCGAGGCCCCGAAACGACCCTGCAGGCGATGGACCGCCTGACGTCGACGCTCGGGGCCTACCAATTTCCCTTCGCCACATCCTTCAGCATGTCGATGTCGAGGGCCTGGTTGGCCACGAGCTTCTTCAGCCGGGCGTTCTCCTTCTGCAGGTTCTTCAGCACCACAATTTCCTCGCGGCGCATCCCTTGGTACTGCTTCTGCCAGCGGTGGTAGGTCTGGACGGAGATCTACAGACGCCGGCAGATCTCCTGCAGATCCTTGCCCTCGGCGAGCATCCGCTCCGCGTCACGGAGCTTGCGGATCACCTGCTCGGGCGTGTGCCTGGTCCTCTTCATGGGACCCACCTCCTGCCCTTCCGGGCCTCGTGAGTCTCACATCAGGTGGACCAGTTTCAGGGGAGCCGGTCACCGGCGCGTACTCCGGAATCTTCTTCGTCGGCTCCGCGCATGCTGGTTGGAACTGACGAGCTGAGCCCCTCCTACCGTTCCCGAAGAACTGCGCTCGATCACCCCATGCGGTATCAGGTGGCTGCCACGAGGATCTGGGTGCCCCCCGACGCTAGCTTCTCGACGACCTCGGCTCGATCCAACTCCTTGCCCACTAGAGATCGCCGCCTTGTCGGGGAGATGTCCACGAGGAACTCGACTCCGAGCGCGCTGGAGATCCGCTGGAGGGTCTCCCAGCTCGGGTTGGACTCCCCCGCCTCGAGGCGCGCTACCGCCGGCTGCTTCATGCCGAGCTCCTTCGCCAGGGCGGTCTGGGAGAGGTCCCGCTCGGCCCTGTAGGCCACGAGACGGATCGCGACGGCTCGAGCCAGGGCGGTCTTCTCCCACCGCTCGCGGAAGGCGGGGTCCTTCAGGTGCTCGGCGAGCACCTTCTTGCGGTTCCTGAGCTCCTGTAGCTTCATCCTCTTGCTCCCTTCTGTCTCCTGCGCGGCTCCTCCAACTCGGCCAGCCGAGCACGCGCGCGTTTAACCGCTGCCGCGAAGCCGCGTTGGTTCACCTTGGCTTCGGGACCGATGGCGGCGACCACCATGACGCCACCGACCTGGCGGTACAGCGCCCGCCAGGGGCTCCGCCCCGCCCGCGGTCTCAGCTCGCGCAGGCCTTCCGCACCCTTGACGCCGCTCTGGTGCGGATACGGCAAGCGAGGGCCGAGCGCCTCGAGCTTCTCCACCGCGTGATGCATGGCGAGCTTCTCTCCGTCCGGGAGGCGAGCCAGTTCCTCCTCGGCCTCCGGATGGAAAGCACATCCACGCGCGAAGTATAACATGCGTGTTATAGCAAGTCAGGAGTGGGCGCTCCAGGGCTCGAACCTGGGACCTCCGCTTTGTAAGGGCCCGGAGAACGCCCTGGTCAGGGGCTTGTCCCGGAGCCAACGACACTCATGAGCCACATGAGGGTCGTTGAGGGTCGGCCAGTTGTTATGCAGATCTTATGCACGGGACGGGGGCACCCTCACTCCCAAGTCGAGCCGTCGGCTTCTCCAACGCACACCCAGGCAGCTGTCACGTGGCTGCGACGACAATCTCGGTGCCACCTGAAGAGACACTTTCGACGACCTCTGCTCGATCCAACTCCTTACCGACGAGGTATCGCCGCAACTTCCCGTCTTAGCGTTCTCGATCGACATCAGCAGGTCTTGGAGGAGCTCGATGCCGTCCAGCATCAGCACCACCAGCCGCACGTCGTCCAGGCGGCGGCTCATCAGCGAGAGCAGGTTCTCGCGTGTGGGCGACGAACTCGCGACTGACCGCCGAGCGCGACGTCGATCGCGCCCGCCGTCTGCGCTGCGCACGCGTGGGCCGCTCGACCCGGACGCGCCTGTCGGCGAGCACACCGAGCCCGACACCGACGCTCAGCGCCAGCAGTCCCTCCTTCCCCGAGATCACCAGCTCGCCGAGCGCCTCCTGCACGCGCGGCGGCAACGCGAGCCCGCCGATCGCCTAGCTCGTGGCGACCTGCTCCCGCGATACGGTCTTCATGGCGCTTCCTCCTCCCTGTCGATTGACGAGTTCTCGATTGACGACTTCGCACTCGCCACAGTCGCGACGCGACCGGACAAGGCGGGAGGACCGTCACCTCAAGTTCTACGAGCTATCGGACAACCTCTTGAAGAAGACCACTTCCCAGGAGTATGTTCAGCCGATCTCGACGCCAACGGGAAGCGTCGATCGACACAGAGGGGGTCAGCGAATGAAACGACTACTCGTGACTGCGGCTTCTGTTGCCGTGCTCGTGGGTGCCGGAGCGAGCGGTGCACTCGCTGGTGAGGTCAAGGGTCCTCCGGGCACCATCAACAACACCAACGAGACCGCGGCCCCAGAGAACGCGAACTCGGCTTGCGCCTTCAGCGGGCTGAACGACCTCGACCAGTTAGGGGGCCAGAACGTGTCGCAGGTTCAGACCGCGGCGGACTCTTGGAAGTACTACGGCCTTCCGCATGGTGCCCCGGGCACGCTCGGACTCTGCAAGGGCGGAACGAACTAGGATCGCCAGAAGTAGGTGAGTCTCTGCAGTTGGCCCCGGCGTTTGGTCGGGGCCAACCATTCTGCCGCCTATTTGCCGCCTGAGCGCCGCCCGGCGCTATCCGCGGTCTTCCCGCGGAAACCGAAAACGAGTCCTGACCAACGCGTTTCGTCGGTGGGCGCTCCAGGGCTCGAACCTGGGACCTCCGCCTTGTAAGGGCCCGGAGAACGCCCTGGTCAGGGACTTGTCCCGGAGCCAACGACACTCATGAGCCACATGGGGGTCGTTGAGGTGCGTCGAGTTGTTATGCAGATGTTATGCAACGCTGCAATCAGGTCTTGGACCCGACACTAGGCCAGCCGGGGTTTCGCGCGCCTCACCAGCCCCCCGATCAGTGCGCCCCCACGACTGCCGTCTCAGAGTGCCCGTGCTTCGGTAACCTAGGGAAACGACCTGCCCCTCCGGGCCCGCGTGTCTAGAAGGCCGACTGCCTTGGGCACGACGCGACCCGTAGAGTAAGAGTCCCAGCCCTCGCCTAATAGGCGTTGTCCAGTGTATGTTTGTCGTGGTCCTCAAGGCTACGAAATCTGGTCGTTCCGCGGTAGACGGTGGAACACATCGTGTGCTGCGCCGCGCTGTCTGGACAAAGGGACGCTGCTCCACCGTCGTCCCAGTGGACCTTGTGGGCAGCCGCGTGGCCGAACTCGTGAGCGGCCGCTGACTCAAGGTCGACCTCATCCGAAGCTGGCGTGCCACCGAAGGACCAGTCCGGGAAGTTTGAGTCGAACTTGATTGCGAAGCCGTCCCGGTAGCCGCCTGAGTTGCACCACGTGGTCACGCCGATGGCATCACCCGAGATGATCTCCCAGTGGATCGTGTTGTCTGGCTCGCGGTTCACGCAATCGATGTTGTCGAAATCGAAATCGGCGTGGTCCGGGAGGTCCTGCGTGAACTTGAACGACGCTCCGCCAACTTCGTCCCAGTCGTTGCCGCCCGCGCGAATGGCATCTCTCTTCTGCGCTCCGCTGACTTCGTCGGTGAATGCCCAGCGAATGTTCGTCGGATTCCCCTGAGGCCACAGCTTGTTTGCGTACCAATCAGCGATGGGGTGAGCGAGCGCCGCTTCAGCGCCGCTTTCACAGACCTCAGCAGCGACCAGAATCCAGCCTCCCCCGTCCACCTGAGCCACTGCGTACTCATAGTCGCCATCTTCATAGAAGCCATCGCTCCCTTGCTGCGCGTCTGCTGCCTCCTGCCCGAAGACGGCCGCGATTGCCTGTTGAGGCGTCGATTCGCCCTCCACGGAATCCTCGTATGCCCACGCCCAGCCCTGGCAGACCGGTTCATCGGCGAACACCTGTGGGGCGACGACGAGAGTACCCGCCACCGTCGCTGAGGCGACCCATCTAACCATCATCGCCCTCATCACTTCTTCCCCTCGTTCGATCTCACTCCACCAGATTCACGGACCTCGCCCGCCACCTACCGTGCTAGCCTGTCTGAGTGAAGGCCTGTCGTCCTCGCGCCGCGGCGCTCCGCCGCGGTGACGCCTTTGCTCGGTTGATTGAACTGAAACGCTCGGGGTAGGCTGTCGGCCATGTGGCTGCGAGTCGCCACCATTTGTGCCCTAGTAGTGGTGTCGGCGTCGTTCCAGCATTCCCCCGAGAGGGCGATGGCAGGCGATCGACCACGTTGCACGATACGAGGCACCCAAAACAGCGAGTTGCTCGTCGGCACCCGCAGGAAGGATGTCATCTGCGGCCTCGGTGGCGCGGACTCGATCCAAGCCCGTGCTGGCAACGATCTCGTTCTTGCCGGTCGCGGAGACGACATAGTGTTCGCAGGGCGAGGTCGCGACAGAGTCAACGGCGGCAGCGGGGCCGACAGCGTCCTGGGGAGGAGCGGCCACGACCGAATCTTCGGAAACCGTGGCAGGGACTCGCTACAAGGTGATCAGGGACGTGACCAACTCAGCGGGGGGCGGGGTCGGGATCGGCTCTTCGCGGAAGACGCGAAAGCCGCCGATGTCATAGCCGGGGGTCTCGGAGACGATCCGTGCCTCTGGAGCCGTGACGGGACGGGGGGCGACGCCGTCAGGGGGGGCCCGGGAGACGACGTGTTCAACTCAGATCGCAAAGACAGCACGAAGGGCGTTGAGCGCTCGAGGAGGTGTCGCGCGGGAGCGGTGGTTATTGACTGACGACACCTAGGGTGGCGTTTCGCGATCTGCTGACGGGCGACCAAGCCGTCTGGGAGACACCATGCGGCAGCTTGGGCGCGCTCACCTCGCTATGTGTGTGGGCGCTCCAGGGCTCGAACCTGGGACCTCCGCCTTGTAAGGGCCCGGAGAACGCCCTGGTCAGGGACTCGCGCCGGAGCCAACGACACTCATGAGCAACATGAGCGCAGTTGAGGTGCGTCGAGTTGTTATGCAGGTGTTATGCACGAGACTGTCGGCGCGAACGGTCTGCATCGTTCGCCGCCGTGAGCCGCTAGGGGACTTGGATCCTTGCGAGCGCCCCGTTCGCTGTGGCCGCCAGCTCTGCCGGAGACCCGCCCATGAACAGCCGAATCTCCACGACGTTCCCCTTGACCATGCCAATCCGAGCGAACTCCGCGATGAGAGGATCGACGCCTGCGGCACTGGGCTGCTCCTCGAGCACATCCAGCGTGATCGGCTCTGGCAGCTCGGGGACATCGTCCGGCGCGCCGCCCGGCGCCTTGGCGTAAGGCATCGACACGTACAGAAGAACGCCTTGGCTCGTCAGTCCGTTGATACTTCGAAGGGGAAGGTCGTCCATCGTGTCGTCCAAGGAAAGCCTCTCGGTGGCCGTCCAGGCGACCGGCGGGTAATCCCCCGGCGCGAGGCTAACTCTCGTGTCCCATCCGTCCGCCGGTATGATCGTTGGCCCTACGAGC
>DATEBA010000037.1:0-28801 GCA_035288045.1 Actinomycetota bacterium | reverse complement strand
GGGTGGGCGAGGTGGGCTCTGGGTTCGGGCCTCCCGGCGGTCGCGCTCGCGCCCGCCTTCGGGGCGGCGACGCTCATGCTGGCCGGCCTCGCGATCGATCGAATGGGGATGCGCCTGGACGGCTGGATCGGTCCGGCGCTGGCGGTCGGTGTCGTGGGACTGTCGGGGTACCTTGCCGTTCGGCGGGTCGCCGGGAGCGGCTCGGGCGGCACCCGGCCTTGAGGCAGCCGATAGGGGGCTCGCACAAAGAGCCGCCAAGACCAGAAAACGGGTCATCCTGAATGTGACATCCGTCATAGCGCCGTCGAACACCTGTTCGCTAAGGTGCCCCCATGGATTCGCTTCGGTCGGCTCTCGAGGAGTTGCAGATGGAGGGCCTGACCCGGGTCGACGACGACGGGCTGGAGGCCGACTTCGGCGAGCTCGAGCGGGCGGCCGACGCGTTAGGCTGAGCGGCTCCGGCGGCTGGCCGAGATCGAGCGGCGGGTTCCTATCGCCGCGACGGCTACCTGTCGGTCTCATCGTGGCTCGCGCAGAAGCTCCGCATGGCGTGGTCGGCCGCGGTGCAGCAGGTGAGGACGGCACGTGCGCTGCAGGAGATGCCAGCGACCAGGGAGGCCTTGGCGGATGGCGGGATAACCCGGTCGGCGCTGAGAGTGCTGGTCTCGGCGCGTGAGACGAACGCCGAAGCGTTCGAAAGCGCGGAGCGGATCCTGGTTGACGCGGCCCGGACGCTCGGCATCCGCGACCTTCGCCGGGCCGCCGCCTACTGGCGGCAGGCCGCGGACCACGCCCAAGGAGCGCGCGAGGCGGAGCGTCTTCACGAGCTCAGGAGACTTCACGTGTCCCCCACCCTGGACGGGATGGTCCGGGTGGACGGCGATCTCGATCCCGAGATCGGCCAGACGTTCATGGCCGCGGTTCGGTGCGTCCTGGACACACACGCCCGAACCTCGGACACGCGCGACCCGCGGACCTCGGGACACCAACGGGCAGACGCCCTCGGCTATATCTGCCGCCAGTGGCTCGACGGCGCAGGCCGGCCGGTCCGTAGGCGGCGATCGTCCTCGCGTCACGGTCACGGTGGACCTGGAGGCCCTCGAAGGGCGACTGGGCACGAGGTGTGAGGTCGACGACGTGGGTCCGATCCCGCCCGAGACCGCCAGACGGTGGGCCTGCGACGCCTCGGTCAGCAGGGTCATCACCCGGGGAAGGTTCGAGCCGCTCGACGTGGGCCGCCGCACGCCGGTCGTTCCAGCCGAGCTGCGCAGAGCCGTGGTTGTCAGAGATCGCGTCTGCCGCTTCCCGGGTTGCGACCGGCCGCACGGGTGGTGCGACGCGCACCACGTGCGGCACTGGGCGGACGGCGGACCTACCGCGCTACCGAACCTGATGCTGCTGTGCCGACCTCATCACCGGCTCGTGCACAACGGATTCCGCGTGACGGTCGTGGACGGCGGACCGACGTTCTTCAGACCGGACGGTAGCCCCCTCGAAGGTCGCGGACCGCCGTAATCAGAGCAGAATCGGAACCCCACCCGCCGGATCCGGCAACGGGGCCGCGGGTAGAGTCCTCGGGTGGATCTGGCTCGCTTTCCCCGGCTCCATCGGGTCGTCCGGGTCCTCGTGCCGGCGGCGATCGGCCTGGCCGGCGCGTGGCTGGGCATGCTCGCCTGGGGTAGAGACGTGGTCCCTGTCGGGCCTTTTGGAGTGGCGCTCGATGCCGGCTTCGGCCGCGGCGTAACGGACATCGACCTGCCCCCATTCGGCCGCGTGACGGCCGATACCCACGTCTCGCCGCTCCGGGTGCGCGCGACGTGGGAGGGGGTCCACGTCCGCCGCCTCACCCAGCTGCTGCAGGAAGGGGGGCTCGAGGGCCTGGTCGAGCGCGTCGAGCAGGACCTCCTGAGCGCCGTTGCGCCGTTCGCGATCCGCGTACTCGTCGTGGGGCTCGCCGGAGCCGGGATCGTCTCCGCCGCGGTGTTCCGCCGGAACCGCCGTGCGATCGAGATCGCGGTCGCCGCGGCTCTCGTGTCCCTCGCGGGGAGCGGCGCGGTCGCCGCGGCGACATACCAGCCGGCGGCGTTCCTGTCGCCGACGTTCTCCGGGCCCCTCACGCTGGCTCCCCAGCTGATAGGTCCAGTGCGCGCCGCCACCGCGCGGTTCGACTATTTCCGCGAGGAACTCCGCCGCGTCGTCGACGGGATCGTGCGCGTTTACACCTCGGTGGGCGCGAGCCCGCTCCCGGCGAATAACGAGATCCGTATCCTGCACATCTCCGACGTCCACCTCTCGCCCCTCGGCTTCGAGTTCGCCCAGGAGCTGGCGCGCGGGTTCGACGTAGACGCGGTGATCGACACGGGCGACGCGACCTCGTTCGGCACGCCCGCAGAGAACCTGATCACGAGGTTCATCCCCGACTTCGGCGTCCCCTACGTCTTCGTCCGGGGGAACCACGACTCGCGGAGTCTTCAGGCCGAGGTATCACGGGTGCCGAACGCAGTCGTGCTCGACGGCAACGTCGCAGAGGTGGCGGGCCTGGTGGTCTACGGGCTCGGCCACCCGGTCTTCCTCAAGCACCGGGGGCTGCCGACAGACGTCGAGGCCTTCTCGGAGGAGGCCCACGCCGCCGGCGAGGTTGCCCTGGGCGACGTGGAGGAGCTGCCGCACCCGCCCGACATGGTCGCGGTGCACGACGACCGGATGGCGGAGGCGCTGGCCGGGCGCGTTCCGCTCGTCGTCTCCGGTCACTTCCACGAGGAGCGAGCGCAGGTACGAGACGGGACGCTGTACCTACAGGTGGGAACGACCGGCGGGGCAGGCCTGGAGACCTTCACGCGCGAGGGCGGGATCCCACTCTCGGCCGAGATCCTCTACTTCCGGGCGGGAACTGATCCCGCTCTCGTCGCATACGACACGATCCGCCAGTTCCCCGAGAGCGGGGACCTCACGATCGAGCGGAACCTCGTCCCCGAGGAGGGCGCGCCGGCCGAGTTCCCGCCTTCGCCGTAGCCCCTTCCGCTCCACTCGATGCCGGGCCGACTCCAACCAGGAACGCGAACTCCTATCGACCCGCGATCGTGGACCTGGCTGGACGATGTGTGAACCGCCTGCCGCTGCTTCAGGCGCTCCAGGGTCAAGCGGCTGCATGACACTGGCCGCTCCTCGGCCCCGACCAAGCAGCAGCGTCAGCGTTCAGGGGAGCGGTCCATCGAGCGGTCAGCTGGGCGGTCACTCGGCCGGTCACGATTCGGTTGTGAGATGTCGCGCCGGGTCCGTCTCACAAGGGACGTCCGCGACGAAGCAGCCGGGGAGCGAGCATCACCAACGTGTACGGGAGCCGAGTAGCCTTCGCCACCGCGCACGAGTGGGCGCGACGGCTCTGGGCGGTCAAGCGGTCGGGGCGTCTGGACGAGAGCTCAAGCGGCTGTGGCGGATCCCGCTCGTCGTGATCGAGGTCGGCTACGTCCCGTTCGATCCGGAGGCCGTGGCGCTGTTCTTCGAACTCGTGTCCTCTCGCTACGACCGGACCTCGATGATCGTGAGCCCGAACAAGACCGTCTCGGGTGGGGCCCACTCGTCGGGAGGAGGCCGCACCGGGCCAGCCGCGGGTGACCCGGTCCAACGAGGCGGTTGGCGGGTGCCGATAGCTTGGCGCGGGAGGGCTCTTCTGCCACGTCGCGCGACGCCGTCCGACCGGTGACCGAGGGCCTTCACCCCGCCCGACATCCTGATGGAGCCGGCCGACACGTACTCGCTAACGCACGCGAAGTCGGCGCTCGAGGACGCCGACTGGATCTCGGGGGACTACCGTACCGAGGGCGTGATCGTCGCGGCCGGGCCGAACGTGCGGGCGTTCGACCAGCCGCCGCTGCTGATCGATCTCGCGCCGACGATCTTGGCGGCGCTCGACGCGCCAAGCCAGGTCGAGCACACCGGCCGCGTGCTGCACGAGCTCGTGGGCTCGGACGCGAAGGTCGGGAGGTCCGAGCCCAAGCCCGGCCGTCCAGATCACCGGCATGCCGACCGGCGAGGAGTCCTCGAGCGTCAGCGACACCGAGGCCGACGAGATGGAGGAGCACCTCCGCGGCCTTGGCTACCTCGAGTAGCCGTCAGGTCACATCTCGCGGTCGGAGGGTATTTCACCGGCCGCCCCCCGTGCTCCCCCAACTCTCGACGAGGGAAGGTTTGATGATCTCGAGCAACCTCATGGCTCGATCTGTATGGAGTCCAGGACAGCGCGCATCTCGGCCACGTCCTTCCGGGGCGAGTCAGGCGACCAGTTCGCCTCGATCACCAGACGGGTGCCGTCGACGTCGAGGATCCAGAACTCCTCGGTGCGGCCCGGCTCGGCGGCGTAGCCGTAGAACGCGTCCCCTTCTTCGGCTGCGTCGATGGCCGCGACCCAGCTCTTGAGGGTGCCGTCCACGCATCCGGCGAAGCGGCGGTCGTCTCCCTGGCCCTTGACCGGCAGGTCGGGCACGGTCAGTTCCAGGTGCTTCCCGCGGTAGCCGTAGATGGTCACGTCCTTCGGGGGCGACGTCACCCGGAACGGGGCCAGGTCCGCCAGCGCGGCAGCGAGGTCGTTGACGCTCGGTCCGACCGGTGGATCGGCCCACGAATGGTCGCGGCAACCATGCCGCACGAGGTTCGTCACCGTGGTGATGCTCACCATGACGTGATCCCCATCATCCGAGGGCTTGGCCGCGCCGATCCACATCCCCCATCCCTCGAAGGGAACCTCGTACACCACGCGGAGTGGGGTGGAGGGGTCGAGGTCGGGGTCGATGTAGTAGGTCCCAGGCTCGAGCGGTGCGTCGGACTCGAGCAGCTCCATGATGTCCTGGATCGTCGGCGTGGGACTCGGCTCGCTCGGCGCCGGTGGAGCCGACGTTCTCGGGGCGGTCGTCCCTGTATCCGGTGCGCATCCCGCCAGCGCGACAAGGAGAGCCAACCCCAGCTGCAGCCTGTGGCGAATGTTCATCCCGGGGACCTCAGTCCAGGTCGAATGAGAACGAGTCCACGACCGGCATCGCGACATCCAGCCGATCCTCGTCGATCGCGATCAGGACGCTCCCGCCGTCCGGCAGGTCGAGCAGGATCAGCCGCATCGTGGCGAATTCGGGAGATTTGTTCGGATCGCGGAGGTAGAGATCGTCGAACAGCCATATCGCGGGCGTCCCGGGACAGCTCTCGCGCCACGTGTCCGCGAGCGACACGTCGAGCTGGTAGCCCGTGAGCCCGCCGACCTCCACGGGCGACGGACCCTTCGTCGCGATCGCCGGATGGTTGGCCACCCATGTCGCGACCTCGATCGCGGAGGTGCCGACCGTGGCATCGAAGCACCCCTCCTCGTTGGGTCGCGGATCGCGGCGGACGTGCAGGCCCGCGTGACTCAACACGTACGACGCGTCCGACCACCCCGGGGTCCACAGGGTGAACGCGCCGCGCGTGTCCCACGGGTTGTTCCATCCGGCGGGGACGGTGAAGGTGAGGGCGGGCTCGAAGCGCTGCGACGTGTACGTCCCCTCTTCGAGCGGTCCGAGGCACACCCACGGCGGCGGTCCGTCCTGCGAATCCAAACACGGGCCGGTCCACGTGCCGGTCGTCTCGCCGGTGACGGTCTCCGGCGGCTCGGTCGGCTGCCCCTGGTCGCCCGGGATCGTCGTCGGCGCGCTCGAACGGATCAGGCCCACGCCCGCAACGGCGAGGAAGATGGCGCAGGTGATCCCGAGCGCGCCGGCGACCGCCGTCCTGGCCATCCGTCGGTAGCCGCGACGGAGCAACGGCTCCGGATCCACGGGGGTGGCCGGCACCTCGCCGGCGACGCGCGTGAGGAGGTCTCGGACGTCGGTGTCGTTCATGAGGTCACCTCTGGGGTCGTGCGGAGTGTCTCGAGGCCACGGGCGACGAGCGAGCGCACCGTCGCCTGGCGGCAGCCGAGGAGCTCCGCGATCGTCGCGTCCGGGAGGTCTTCGTAGTAACGGAGGACGAGCGCCGAGCGCTGGCGGAGCGGGAGCCGGAGCAGCGCCGAGCGGAGCGTATCGGACGTGGCGACGTCCGGGTCCGTGCTGACGTCCTCGATCCTCCGACCCTCGCGCTCCAGGTACGCGCGCTCGACCGCTCGACGCCGGAAGTGGTTCTTCGACAGGTTCATGATCGTGCGTCGCAGGTACGGCTCGAAGGCATCCGGGTCTCGGAGGAACCGGAGCCGACCCACGAAGCGGACGAACGCCTCTTGGACGAGGTCCTCTGCGGCGGCCCTGTCGCCGGTCAGTAGGTAGGCGAGCCGGATGCCTCCGGGCGCCGACCGCACGTACGAGTCGGCGAGCCGGCTGCGGAGACCCGGCTCTCGATCCACGGTCGATACCACCCCCGTCCGATCTTGCTCCATGTCCTTCTGACACGCGAGCGCGGCGTTCTGTGGCAGCCCGGTGGCGACGGCCGGACGCAGAGCTTCGATGCGATGTGACGCCCAGTGTCCCCGACGCCGCTGAAGTGCTCGACGGTCAAGTCCCCACTCCCATCCCGGAAGCGTCTTCGGAGTCGAGGCCCGCCGATTCCCCCTCTCCCTGGAGGCCGCGCCTTCGCGACAACCTCCTGACCTGCACTCCCCGAAAGCTCCCCGGATTCTCCCCCTTCACGGCGACACGCTTCGGAGGCCGTCGCGCGCCCTTGTATTGGTGATGGACGCGACTCAGAACCGGACTGCCAACAGGGCCCGCCGCAGCGGTCGAAGCGTGGCACCGCTCGGCCCGTCGACTCGTCGGCGGCGACGCAGGTCCCCGATGGGTTCCCGCCGAATTCCCACCGAGTTCCGGCCGCCGCGCACGTGTCCTCGACGGGAATCCGAGTTCCGTGGCGCGGATCCCGCTACCCCAGGCACGATGAGGAACTCAAGAGGGACTGGATGGGGACTGAGTAGGAACCGCGATCCCTCAGGATCGAGCCGCATGGGGACTGAGTGGGGACTCGGACCCCTCACGATCGAGCAGACAACCGAAGACGTGACGGCGATCCACCGCTTGACCGCGAGCAGGCCCCGAAGGGCGACGGCCCTCTTGCCACCGGCCGCCGGCTCGGGACCCCGAGCGGCGATCCAAGGGAAGGCTGGCGCGCCCCGGTCCATGACGCGGGCCGAACGGGCGATCAAGACGGCCCCGAACCCGGGCACCTCACGAGGAGGCGCGCTCGGAGGACTCGGAGGCCGGACGAGCGCTCTGACGGCGAGCGAGCGGGACCGGAGCGCCGGCAAGGACCGCGTAGCCCCGCGAGGGAGCCCCGTGCCGGATGACCGAAGGCGAGCTCTGTCGGCGGCCGGAGGACGCCTTGCGAGCGGAAAGGAGAGGTGAGCACGGGCACGAACTGAAGATCCGTCGACCCGACGGTGTGCGCGCACGCGCCCTGGCGCGGCGTCGCGCTGTCGCGCTGCCGTGAGACGCGGCGCGTAGGCGGCGCGACGGCGCCGGGCGCGAGAGCGCAAAACCGCAGGTCACGGGGCCTCTACGCCGCAGGCCACGAACCGAAGGAGGGGGGAGGACTGTGCCCGAATCATGGTTCGAGCAGAACGAAACGTACTTCTCGCGGCGCGAGCGCGATCGACGAGCGGGACCTTCAGGTCCTGCTCCACCTGCTCGAGCACAAGGTCCTCACCACCCACCAGATCACGAGTCTTCACTTCCGCTCCCTCAGGCGGTGCCAGCACCGGATGAGAGAGCTGAAGGATCTGGGATTGGTCTCATCGTTTCAGGTGGGGAGGGGCTTCGGGGAGGGGCTTCGGGGAGGGGAGGGCTCCCGCGTGCTGGTACCTGACGAAGCCCGGCCTTTCCGGGATCGCGGACGCGAAAGATGTGCGGGTCTCGGACCTTCCCTGGGTCCCCGATTCGAGCTACCGGACGAACCTCGTGCTCGCTCATCGGCTCGGGGTCAACGCGTTCTTCTGCGCGCTCGCCGAGGCCTCCAGAGCCCTGCAGGGCCATTGTCTGGCCACGTGGCGGCCCGAGCACTCGGTCAGGACCAGGGCCGGCGAGGTCAAGCCCAACGGGTTCGGGCGGTACCTCCATCCGGGCGGAGCGTGCGAGTTCTACCTGGAGTACGACAGAGCCACCGAAGCCTCCCGGGCGCTCTCGCGCAAGCTCGAGGGCTATCTGAAGCTCGCCGCGGGGTGGACGAGGGAGCAGGAGCTGACGGGGTTCCCGAACCTCCTCATCCTCGTTCCGCAGGAGGAGCGCGAGGGGGAGGTCGCAACGGCCTATCGCTCGGCTGTCGGGAGCCTCCACGCTTCGGGCGCGCTCGCGAGCTCGTTCCCGATGTACGTCGCAACCGAGGATCGGCTCACCGAACTCGGCGTGCTCGGCCCAGCATGGAAGCACGTGCCGACCGACGGCGATCGCCTCTCGCTGAGCGAACTCCGGGCCCGATCTCGCGACCTGTACCGACCCACCCGGTGCCTCGGGCGCTACTTCACCGACGCCGATCCGGATCATCGGCGCCGGATCTCCCCCGTATCGGCGACGCCCCGGTTCCGCGCCCTGCCGCCCCGACATGCACCTTGAAGCCGCGGCGCGGAGACGCGCCAACCGAAGCCAGACTCCCCCACCGGAGCGACGGAGGCGACGAGGCCGCGGAGGACCGACTCCGAGGGCAGGAGGCCTGTCTCGACGCCGGCGACGAGCCGGTGCTGGCAGAGGTCGATGCTACCCTCAGGCCTCTCGCGAGGGCGCTGCTCGCGCTCGCCGAGCAGCTGATTCGGGAGGAGGCGTCGTGAAGGCCGTCATCTACCTCCGGGTCTCGACCAAGGAGCAGGCCGAGGAGGGGTACTCGATCCCCGCCCAGGCCGAGGCGTGCCGCCGGTTCATCTCCGACCACGGCTGGGACCTCGCGGACGAGTACGTCGATCGAGGCGAGTCGGCCCGCACCGCCGATCGACCCCAGCTGCAGGCGATGCTCGCTCGCCTGGCCGAGGACCGCAGCATCGACTGCCTCGTGGTCCACAAGCTCGACCGCCTCGCCCGGAACCTCGAGGACCACGCCGCGGTCCGGGCCGCCCTTCGCAAGGCTGGCGTCCAGCTGCACTCGGTCACCGAGAGCCTGGAGGACTCGGCCTCGGGCAAGCTCGTGGAGGGGATCTTGGCCTCGATCGCCGAGTTCTACTCGGCCAACCTGGGCCAGGAGATCCGAAAGGGCATGGATCAGAAGGCCGCCCAGGGCGGCTGGCCGGTCCGTGCTCCGTTCGGGTACCGGAACGTCCGTCGCGACGGCCCTGGGCGCCGCGGCGAGTCGGTGCTCGAGCCCGACCAGCAGGCACCGCTCGTCGTTTGGGCCTTCGAGCGCTACTCGACGGGCGAGATTTCGCTTGACCTACTCACCGACTCTGGCGGAGAAGGGGCTTCGGAACCGCCTGGGCAACCCACCCGGGAAGAGTGCGATCCACCGTATGCTCCGGAACCTCGTCTACGCCGGCGTTGTCCGCTGGAGGGGCGTGGAGCGTGAGGGCATCCACCAGCCGGTCGTCTCCCGCCAGTTGTTCGACAGGGTGCAGAGCATGCTGGAATCGCACTCCTCCGGCGGGGAGCGTAGCTGGAAGCACGACCACTACCTGAAGGGCACCCTGGTCTGCGCCGAGTGCGGGTCGAGGCTCTACTACGCGGTGGCCAAGGGCCGCTTCGGCTACTTCCGCTGCGTTGGACGGAACACCGGTCGTACTAGCTGCTCGCAGGGCCGCTACGTACCAGCCGCCGAGATCGAGCGAGGGGTCGAGGCTCTCTACGAAGGCGTCTGGGTCCCTGCGTCTCTCAGGCGGAGGCTGGAGCACGTGCTCCGGATCGAGATCGCCGAGCGGGAGCGGCACCGAGCTGAGGCCGCAGAGTTCTTGGGTCGACACCTTCGCCAGCTCGCGAACGAGCGGGAGAAGCTTCTTCGCGCCTACTACGCCGATGCGATCGATGTGGCCGCCCTCAAGCGCGAGCAGGCCCGGATCAACGCCGAGGTGGCAGAGGCCGAGTCACAGCTCGCGAATGACGGAGAGAAACTCGCGCAGGCGAAGCAGATCATCGACCTTGCGCTCGACCTCGCGAAGGACTGCGCTGCCGGTTACCGGAAGGCGAGGCCCGAAGTCCGCAAGATGTGGAACCGCGCGTTCTTCAACACGATCCGTGTCCGGGACGGAGAGGTCGAGGACTTAACGTTCGAGGAACCCTTTGCCTCTCTCCTCGGTTCACACAAAGGGTCAATGGTGGACCCAAGGGGATTCGAACCCCTGACCTCTTGGCTGCCAGCCAAGCGCTCTACCAGCTGAGCTATGGGCCCGGTTTCCCGAGTCTACTCAACGGCCGTTTGGGCGTCCGAGATCCACTCGATCCTCTCCGCATCGAGCCACAGACGCTCGAGGCCGTAGTACTCCCGCTCCTCCTCGCCGAAGACGTGCACGACCACGTCGACGTAGTCGAGCAGCACCCAGCCCGCCTGGTCCTCGCCCTCGCGCCGGACCGCACGGACGCCGACGGCGCGGAGAGCTTCCTCGACCTCCTCGACGATCGTCTTCACCTGGCGATCGCTCGTGCCGGAGCAGATCACGAAGAAGTCGACGATCGCGAGGATAGGGCCGACCTCGAGCACGAGAACTTCCTCCGCCTGCTTTGCGGCGGCCGCCCGAGCCGCGGCGACCGCGAGCTCGCGGCTCTCCCGCTCGGCGCCCGAGGACGCCCTCACCTGCACCCGCTCATCCGTTCCCGAGGTCCTCCCCGATCATGACGGTGACTTCGCCGAGCCCCGACGGTACACGCGAGACGACCACTTC
The DNA here is from genome assembly GCA_035288045.1 of Actinomycetota bacterium. Lineage (GTDB taxonomy): Bacteria > Actinomycetota > UBA4738 > UBA4738 > HRBIN12 > DATEBA01. Next base: position 18,003 of record DATEBA010000037.1, on the reverse strand, counting down.
TCCCACCCCCAGCAGCTCCCGGACCTGCTCGGCCGTCGCGCGGTCGCCGTGGGTCGAGGCGACGATCGCGGTGGTCGGAAAGGCCTCGGCGTCGCTCGAGACCACTAGCCGGAAGCCCGCCGGGAGCAACCGCTCGGCGACCAGCTCGGCCGCCGCGGGCGAGCCGCTCGCGTTCATGACCACGACGGACGTGGGCGCTGCGGCGAGCCCGAACAGCCGCACGACGAGTCGATCGGCTGCCTCCGGGTCGGGGCGGAGGGCGCCGCCCTGCCCGAGGACGGCAGGGAGCTCCTCGACTTCGGCCCCTGAAACGCCCGCGAGCGCCTCCGCGACGGCGGCAGCGTCGTCGGACTCCGCGAGGGCGCTCGCTGAAAGATGCTCTCGCCCCGCGAGAATCGACTCAAGGATCCCGGGCCAGCGCTCGGTCGCGTCCGGGCCGGAGAGTATCGTGCGCGTCTCCTCGAGGCCGGAGCTCTCCGCGGCGCGAGACAGCGCACGGAGCTCCACGACGGCGTAGTGCTCTGCCCAGGCGCCGACGAGGTTCGACACCGCCGTGCGCATCGACGGAGCCGGCAACGCCGTGGCGTCGGCCATGGTTCCCTCTCCTCCGGCCGGCATCGTGATCGCGATCCCCGCGGGGATCGCCAGGGCCGCCGGTCCGGGGTCTCCCATGGAACCCACGACCGCGACGAGTGGCTTGGAACCGCCGCGGACGAGCAGGACCGTCAGCGTCGAGGGCCGCAGCGGCGGAGGCGCGGGCTCCAGCGCGGGGCGCGGGAGCAGCGCCCAGCCGCCGGCGACCACGAGCGCTACAAGGGCTACGGACGCCGTGATGCGGCGCCGCCGGCGTCTGGCCATGCCGCGCTCCGCCCGTGTGATGTCGATCGTGCGGGGCGGACGCGTGTCGAGCATCACCTGTACAGGCCGGCCTTCTCGATGTAGCTCTTCACGCCCTCCGGCACGAGATAGCGGATCGGCCGCCCTTGTCCGACGCGCTCGCGCACGTCGGTCGACGAGATCGCTAGGGCAGGAACCTGCATCACCGTCACCCGCGCGCGGGAGGCGGCCTGCTCGGCCTCGAAGTGCGAGAGGTCGTAGCCCGGCCTGGTCGCGGCGATGAAGCCCGCGAGCGACAGGACCTCCTCGGGGTCCTTCCAATGGAGGATCTCGAGCATCGCGTCGGCGCCGGTGATGAAGAAGAGCTCAGCGTCGGGGTGCTCTTCTGCGAGCGCTCGAAGTGTCTCCACCGTGAACGTCGGTCCCTCGCGCTCAATCTCGACGCGCGACACGGAGAACCGCGGGTTGCTCGCGGTCGCGATCACGGTCATCAGGTATCGGTCTTCGGCCGGGGAAACCTCGCGACCCTCCTTCATCCACGGCCGCCCGGTCGGCACGAAGATGACGCGGTCGAGCTCGAACTGCGCCAGCGCTTCCTCCGCGGTGACGAGGTGACCGTGGTGGACGGGATCGAACGTCCCGCCCATCACTCCCAGGCGAAGTCCCACGGTCCCATCCTACGGCCCAACTCCGGCGCGGCAGCGCATCATTCAGGCGCACGTTCCACGTACGCGCGAAGCTCCTCGATGTGCTCCCGAACGTGCACAGGACCCGACTCCTCGAACCACTCCACGGCGTCGGGCGAGACGTCCGTGAGGCGCGACCACTCCTCGAGCATGCGGTTCCTTGCGGCTATCAACTCGGCTCGAACGGTCGCGAGATCGATCCGCCGTGACTCCTCGAGGTAGCGTTGATTCAGGTCGTCCGTGTCGTCCCAGTCGCGCTCCTCGTAGGTTCCCATCCGGATCCGCTCGAGCTGCCGCGCCGCCTCCGCCGACCAGCATCCGATGTGCCAGAGGAGGTCCTTTGCCGACCATCCATCGGCGGTCACCTCCGGGCTCTCCATCTGCTCCGGCGACAGCCGACGGACGATCGTCGAGAGCTCCTCCCATGCCGCGTGCTCCTCGATCGCGAGCTCCTCACGACGCCCCACCGTGAGCCACCTCCTCCTCCGGTATGAACTCGAAAGCCCGGTCTCCGATCACGACCTCGTCACCCCGCCGGGCGCCGGTCGCCGCGAGCTGCCGCTCGACGCCTTCGCGGACGAGGCGGCGCTGGAGCGCCACGACCTCCTCCGGATCGTCGAGATCGGTCTCGGCCACCCAGCGCTCCACCTCGCGGCCGATCACGCGGAAGCGCTCGCCCTCGCGGCGCACCACGAACCGGTCGCGGCCGGGTCGCAGCACCGCGAAGGTCCGACGAGGGGGCAGCGACGCACGGGCCTCCTCCAGGACGGACCCGAGCCGCTCCTCGAGCTTCTCCAGCCCCTCGCCCGTGACCGACGACACCGCCACAGCCTCCCGGTGCGCCATCCGAACGACACCGAGCGGGTCCTCGACGAGATCGGCCTTCGTCCCGACGACCAGGAAGGGGCGGTCGAGGAGCTCCGGGTCGAAGGCCTTGAGCTCGGCGCGCACCGTCGCGAGATCCTGCACGAGGTCGGCGGCCGCGAGGTCGACGACGTGCACGAGCGTCAAGCAGCGAGTCACGTGCCGAAGGAACCTGTGGCCCAGGCCCTTGCCCTCCGAGGCACCCTCCACGAGGCCGGGCACGTCCGCGATGACGTACCGGCGCTCGTCGCCGGCCACGCCTAGGTTCGGCACGAGCGTTGTGAACGGGTAGTCAGCAATCTTCGGCTTTGCAGCAGTGAGGCGAGAGAGAAGCGTGGATTTCCCCGCGTTGGGCAAGCCGACGAGACCTACATCGGCGACGATCCTCAGCTCCAGGCGCAGCCGGCGCTCCTCGCCCGGCTCGCCGGCTTCGGCCGTCCCCGGCGCCGGATTGCGCGGCCCTGCGAGCGCGGCGTTGCCCCGCCCTCCTCGTCCCCCGCGAGCGACCACGACCCGGGTGCCCTCCCCGACGAGATCCGCCACGAGGCCGCGATCGTCGGTGACCACGGTGCCGTCGGGGATCGGCGCGACGAGGTCGCCGCCGGCTGCCCCATCGCGACGGCTCCGACCGCCCGGCCTGCCGCCCGCGGCCACGAGGTGAGGGCTATCGGCGAGTGCGGAGAGATCGTGAACGCCGGTCGCGACCTCAAGCACGACCGAGCCCCCCGGTCCGCCGTTTCCCCCATCGGGCCCTCCACGGGGAGTGAACGGCTCCCGCCGAATCGAGGCGGAGCCGTCTCCGCCCCGACCGGCGCGGGCCACAGCCCCCGCCTCATCGACGAAGCTCATGTGAGGCATTGTGGTCGAAATCGGGCCGAGCGGGTCAAGATTGAGCCCATGCAGGCCCAGGTATGGGTGGTCCGCGCCGGCTCTCCGAGGGAGGTAGAGAGCACGATGGCGCTAGAGGGAACCGATCTCGTGGTGACGGCCAAGGGCCAGGGAACCTCCGAGCGAATACCGGTGGCGCGGATCGCCGGGGCAAAGCGCGTGCTCGGCTCCCCCGTCCTCGTGCTCGAGCTGGCCGGCGAGGGATTGCCGTCCCGGTTGCTCGTGTACTTCGCCCCCCCGCCCCCGCTCGACGCCGAGGGCTTCCGTGCGAGGCGGAGGGAGCGGCGCAGGAACGCCACCTACCTGGGCGCGCGGAGCGCCGACACCAGGGAAGAGATCAAGGGCTGGGTTCGGGCGATCCTTGCCGCTCGGAGCGGCTAGGCCTGCGAGACGATTGAGGCGAAGCGCCGTCTGCGCGAGGAGTGGAAGCGAACCTCGCCGGAGACGAGCGCGAAGAGCGTGTCGTCCCCGCCCTTGCCCACACCCTGTCCCGGATGGATCCTCGTGCCGCGCTGGCGCACGATGACGGAGCCCGCGGACACGACCTGCCCGCCGAAGGCCTTCACGCCGAGCCGCTTGGACTCGGAGTCCCGGCCGTTCCTGGAGGAACCTCCACCCTTCTTGTGTGCCATGGCGCGTCCGAGCGTACCAAACGCCCTACTCGGAGACCCCCTCCGCCGGAGCCTCCTCCGCCACCTCTGACTCGGCCCCAGCCGTCTTCCTCGCGGCGGCCTTCTTCACGGCACCGAGCGAGATCTCCTTTATCTCCAGGAGCGTGTAGGTCTGGCGGTGGCCGCCGCGGCGCTGGTAACCGGTCTTCGGGCGGTAGGTGAAGACCTTCACCTTGTCGCCCTTCTTCTCGCCGAGTGGCTCGGCAGTGACCACGGCCTTCTCGATCTCCTTGCCGTAGTGGGTCTCGCCGTCCTCGTCCACAACCAATAGGGGCGGGAAGGAAACAACGTCTCCCTCGTGGACGATCCTTTCGACCTCGATCACGTCGCCCGGCTTCACCTTCTGCTGCTTGCCGCCCGTCTTGATCACCGCGTACATGGATCCTCCCAGGTTAGCGCTCGTAGTTGATTAGGAACCCGCGTCCCTCGCACTGCGGGCAGGTCTCGGAGAAGGACTCCAGCAGGCCTCCCGAGACTCGCTTCCGCGTCACCTCGAGCAGGCCCAGCGGGCCGATCTCGAACACCTGGGACCGCGTCTTGTCGTGCGCGAGCGCCTCCTTAAGGGTGTCCACCACCTTCTTCTTGTTCTGCTCCAGGAGCATATCGATGAAGTCGATGATGATGATCCCGCCGATGTCGCGCAGACGCAGCTGGCGGGCTACCTCCTTCGCACCTTCGAGGTTCGTGCCGACAACGGTCGCCTCCAGGTTCGTCTTGCCGACGCTCTTGCCGGTGTTCACGTCGATAACCGTCATGGCCTCGGTCCGCTCGATGATCAGGTAGCCGCCTGAGGGCAGCCACACCTTGCGGTCGAGCGCCTTGTGGATCTGCTCGACCACGTGGTACTCCTCGAACACCGGGAGCTTGCCCTCGTGGAGGGTGACCTTGTCGGCAAGATCGGGCGCGACCTCCCGTAGATACCCCCTGACCGTCTCGTGGACCCGCGGGGAGTCGGTGACGAGCTCCCGGAACTCCTCGTCGTTGAAGAGGTCGCGGACGACCCGGACCGTGAGCTCGGGCTCCTCGTACAGGAGCGAGGGCGCCTTCGCCCGCTTGGAGCGCTTCTCGATCGACTCCCACTCGGCGATGAGCCGAGCGAGGTCCGCCGCGATAGCCTCCTCGGATGCCCCCTCGGCGGCCGTCCGGACGATCAGGCCGTGCTCGTCGGGCTTCGCCTTCTTGACGATGGCCTTCAGGCGCCGGCGCTCGGCATCAGGGAGCCGGCGGCTGATGCCGAACACGTTCGCGTTCGGCACGAGCACTAGGTAGCGGCCGGGCATGCTGATCTGGGCGGTGAGCCGCGCGCCCTTGCCCCCCATCGGGTCCTTTGTCACCTGAACGAGAACCGCCTGCCCGCCCTTCAGGACCTGCTCGATCCGTGGCGGAGTCCCCTCGAGGTCCTCGGGGGAGTAGTTGACCTCGCCCGCGTAGAGGACCGCGTTCCTCCCCCGACCGAGGTCGACGAACGCCGCCTCCATGCCGGGCAGGACGTTCTGCACGCGACCGAGGTAGACGTTGCCGACCATCGACCTCGCCCCGACGCGGGTCACGAAGTGCTGGACGAGGTCTCGATCCTCGAGGACCGCGATCTGGTCCCGCTCCCCGTGCTCGGTGATGACCATGAGTTTGTCGGTAACCCGGGGGACTGCTATCGGCGTCTCGCGCCGGCGTCGGGTGCCGGGCGTCGTGCGAGCGCGGGCCCGGCGGAGGCGCGTCGGCCCGGCGACGGACTCGGGCGCGGCAGGTCCTACCTCCGGCGGCTCGGCCGGCTTGGCCGAGGTGCGGCGGCGGCGTCTGCGCGTGGCCTTGGGCGGGTCGTCGAGGGAGACGTCCGTGCCGTCGGCAGCCGGCCCTTCGGCCGTTGCCGGCAAGGCCTCTTCCTCGCCGGCTTCCGCCCTGGAGGCAGGCTTCGAGCGTGAGCGGCTCCGCGAACGGCGCCGGCGGGGGGCCGGCGAGGCCTTAGGACCGGCTTCCTCGGCCTCTGCTTCACTCGCGGGGCCCGTATCCGGCTGCTCGGGAGGTTCTGCGCCCTCCTCGGAGCCTCCGCTCGCCTCCTTCACACCGGCGGACTTGCCCCGGCCCCTGCCCCGCCCGCCCCGACGACGCCGTCGTGGCTTCGGCGCAGACGCATCGCCCGAGGCCGCGGCCTCAGGAGGACCGGACTCGACCGCCAGGTCGGTCTCTTCGCTCATGCGATCTCCCTTCGTTGCCGACGAGGAAGCGTCGCAGGAGGGCCGGAGGGCACGCGATGCGGTGACCTCGGCGGGAGCGATGCGGCATGCGCGGGCGGTGGGCCCTGATCCCGACCCTCGCCCCGCGCGCGTAGTCGCGCACGCGTAACGTCCTTCCGGCGCCGGCTCGCTGCCGCGGCACACCTTCATGGGGCCGGCGAAAGGAGCCCTGCACCACCTCGTCTCTCGCCTCGCCTCCGCACCCTTCGCGCGGGGCCTGGCGAGCACACCTGGATCGAGCATAGCAGGGGCGACTCTCAATCCCGCCGGTTTCGCCGTAAGGCTACAGAGGAATGACTACTGCAATCCGAACCCGGGTGACTCGGGAAACGGGAGCTTGTCGGATACCGGGCGGCGGGCGACCTGGGGACACTGCACCTCATGCAGGCCCCTTCCCCAGCCCGCCAGCGAGAGGATGGCTCCGCCCGCCCGGTCCGGGTCCTGGTGGTCGACGACAACGCGGGGTTCCGCGAGTCGCTCCTCGCGCTCCTCGCGACCGACGAGATGGTCGTCGTCGGAGAGGCGGATTGCGGCCTCAGGGCCCTCGACCTCGTCCCCGAGCTTCGGCCCGACGTGGTGCTGATGGACGTGCGGATGCCCTCGATGGACGGCATAGAGACGACGAGACAGCTGAAGCAGCGCCACCCCACAGTGGGCGTCGTCGCCTTGACCGGTCATGAGGATCAGGACGTCGTCAGAGACATGCTGGTCGCCGGCGCGTCGGGCTACGTGCTGAAGGACTCCGACGGGCAGCAGATCCTCGACGCCGTGTTGGAGGCCGTCCACGGAGGAGCCGTGATCTCGCCCGCGGTCACTCCCAGCGTGATCGAGGAGCTCACCGAGGCTCTCGCTCGAGAACGCAGACGCGCCTGGGAGCTCGAGCAGGCGAACGATGCGCTCGTCGAGCGGGCGACGCGACGTCACGAGATGGTCGCGAGGCTCGGGCACGAGCTCCGCACACCCGTCACCGTCATCCTGGGCATGGCTCAAATCCTCTCCAAGGGGACTCCGTCGAGCGACGAGCGAGACGAGCTGCTCTCGCGCCTCGTCGCGCGGGCGACGAGCCTCGCGCGCCTCGTCGAGCGGCTCGAGGTGACCACCGCCGCGGGACTCACAGAGGCGGTCGACCTTGCCGCGATCGCGGCCGAGGTCGGAGCGGACTCGGGCCGGGTGCTCGTCGAGGCGGACCCCCGCGTCCCAGACGTCGAGGTGAGCCCGACGGTCGCCCGGCGGGTGCTCGAGGAGCTGGTCGACAACGCCCTGCGCTTCTCCGGCGAGGGCGAGCCCGTGACGGTCGCGATCTCCAGGAACGGTGGCGGTGTCGAGGTGCGCATCAGCGACCGTGGCCCCGGGATCCCGGGCGATCTGCGGGAGCGGATCTTCGAGCCGCTGGAGCAGGGCGAGCCTCTGAACGTCCGGACGCACGGGGGAGTCGGGCTCGGGCTCTCTGTCGCAAGGGCCGCCGCCCGCGCGATGGACGGGGACGTCGTCCTCGAGCGCACCGGGCCGGAGGGAACGACCTTCCTCTGGATGCTCCCCTGGTCCTGAGACCCGCTACTTGAACCGGCGCATGTGCACGTTCAAGAGCAGCCCTACCGCCAGCGAGTTCGCGAGGAACGAGCTCCCTCCGTAGGACACGAACGGCAACGGGATCCCCGTGATCGGCATGATCCCGATCACCATCCCTACGTTCACGAACACCTGGATCGCGAGCATCGACACGACACCCGCAGCGACGTACGCGCCGAACGGATCCTTCGACAGGAGAGCGATGCGTACACCACGCCACAGGAGCACACCGAACAGGAGCAGGACCATCATCGAGCCCACGAAGCCGAACTCCTCGCCCACGACGGTGAACACGAAGTCGGTGTGCTGCTCGGGGACGTAGTCGAGGTTAGTCTGCGGCCCCTTGAGGTATCCCCGTCCAAGGACTCCGCCCGAGCCCACGGCGATCTCGGCCTGTTCGCGGTTGTAGGTGGCCCATTCGGGGGCGTTCTCGGGGTCGAACACCGCGGTGAGCCGCGTGATCTGGTAGTCGCGTACGACCCCCAGCTGGAACGCGCCTAACAGCAGCACGATCGCCGCGAGCGCGAGCACGCCGAGGTGACGCGCACGTGCTCCGGCCACGACCAGGACCCCGACAAGGATCGCGGCGAGCACCATCGAGGTACCGACGTCGGGTTGGAGGAACACGAGCACGATCGGGATGGTCGCGATCACCGTCACCCGGAACACGTCGGAGAGCGACGGCTCCTTCGACCTAAGCTCCGAGAGGACCGCCGCGAGCAGGCCTATCAAACCGATCTTCATGAACTCCGAGGGGGTGAGCTGGAACCCGGCCAGCTCGAACCATCGCTGGGACCCCTTCACGGTGGTCCCGAGCGGGGTCTGAACGAGCGCCAGGGCCACCAGCAGCGCCGCGTAGGCGAGGCCCGCGTACACCTTCACGAAGCGGTAGTCGAAGGTCGCGGTGAGCAGCATCAGCACCGTGCCGAGCGCCACCCACGTCACCTGCCGCTTCAGGTACGTCCCGGGATCGAGGCGGAGCGTCTCGAGCGACGTGTGGGTCGCGGAGTAAACCATGAACAGTCCGATCGTCGCGAGCGCGAGCATCGTGACGAGCAGGAGCCCGTCGACGTGCCGGATCGGCCTTCGCTCCGGCACCCACACTCGCCCGGCAACCAGGTCCATCAGTCGGTCCCCTCCACCTCGGCCGGGAACCCGGCGATCGACAGGCCGTAGAGGCCCTCGATGACACGCCGGACAATCGGCGCGGCGGTGGTCGACCCGTGTCCCCCCTGCTCGACGAGCGCAACGATCACGTAGTCCACTCCGTCCGCCTCCGCGACGGCGGCGAACCACGAGTAGTCCTGCTTCGGTTTGACTTCGGCGGTTCCGGTCTTGCCGGCCACCGAGACCCTGCCGAATGGGAACCCTGCGAACGCCGCAGCCGCGGTCCCTTCGCGGACCACCCCGGCGAGCGCATCTCGGACGTAGTTGATCTGCGGCACCGAGAAAGGCAGATCCCTGCAATGCGGATCGATGCGCTCCGCGCTCCCGCCTCCCGCGGGCTCGATCCTGAGGCCCACGTGCGGCTCGCACCACTTCCCCCCGTTGTGGATCGCCCCGAAGGCCGCGGCGATCTGCAACGGCGTCACGAGCGTGTCACCCTGGCCGATCGACATGTTCACGAAATCGCCCGGATACCACTTACCGTCCGGGAACGCGTCGGGGTACTGCTCGTGGATCTGCTGCTTCCACGCCGACGTGGGCACGCGGCCGGCGTGCTCGGCCGGGAGATCGACGCCGGTGTCGCGCCCGAACCCGAAGGTAGTGAGATCGCGCTGCAGCGGCTCCCTGGGCGGCTGGTCGTCGTTCCCCTCGACGCCGTCGAGGTTGGGGGGCGGGTAGTAGATGTCCCAGTAGTCGTAGCCGATCGGGTAGAAGACCGTGTCACACGACTCCACCAACGCGCGTGCCATCGTCATCGGTAGCTGGTCGAACCTGCTCCAGTTGTGCCACACGTTCTCGAGCGGGTCGCCCGGGACTATCCAGGACGACGGGCAGTCGTAGCTGCCGGACCGGGACCGGAGGGCCCGGTGCATCGCGGATACGGCGATGAAGGGCTTGTAGGTCGAGCCCGGCGGATAGGAGCCTTGGATCGCGCGATTGAGCAGTGGAAGACCGGTCTTCGGCCGCTCGAACCGCCTGTGGTACTCCCGCTCGGTGAAGCCGTGGACGAATAGCTTGGGGTCGTATGCGGGTCGCGACGCCATCGCGAAGACCTGTCCGTTGTCGGGGTCGAGCACGACGACCGCCCCTGCGTTCGCTTTGAGGTACCGCCCGAGGGCCTGGTCGAACACGAGGCGCGAGGCCTTCATCCCGAGCAGGAGGCTCTCCTCGGCGAGCCGCTGGACGTCGAGGTCGATCGAGAGGTAGAGGTCGTCGCCCGGGACGTAGGGTTGTCCCGAGCCGATCTCGCCGAGGTTCTCCCCGGCGGCATTCACGCGGAACTTGTCGATACCCTTCGTTCCCTGCAACGCCTGCTCGTAGACCGACTCCACGCCGGCCTGCCCCACGATGTCGGTCTGCTCGTAGTCCTCGTAGGTGGGCAGGTCGACCTGTTTATCGGAGATGGGCCCGACGTACCCGACGATGTGGGCCGCGAGCTTGCCGTACGGGTACCTACGCACCGCAACCTCGGCAGTCTCGACGCCCGGGAACCGCTCGCGGTGCTCCGCGAGGAAGAAGGCGACGCGACGCGACACGTCGGTGGCCACGGGCACGGGCTGGTACGAGTAGTAGAGATCCGTATCGAGCTGCTGAAGCAGTTCCTCCACGGGCATCCCGAGCAGACGCGCGAGCCGGTACACGACCCCCTCGCCCCGGCCGCCGAGCTGCTCGCGGTTCACCGTGACCTGAAGGCTCAATCTGTTGAGGACGAGCTCCTCGCCGTTCCGGTCGAGGATCCGGCCCCGGGGCGCGGGAACCGAGACGAACCGAAGCATATTTCGAGAGGCGGCGTCTCGTGCGCGATCCACGGCGAGCACCTGCAGGTACCAAAGGCGGGTCGTGAGCGCCGCGAACATCGCGACGACCAGCACTGCCAGGACCTTCAGCCGCAGGCCGGCGCGTCCCTCGGTCACGGCGCGCTCACCACCGAACCACCCGTCTGGGCTTCGAGTACTCCGACAGGCGACGGATCAACGGGAACGCCAGCGGCGTGAGCAGGGCCCCGTAGAGTCCGGAGAGCAGGGCGGTTCGGACAAGGTACCCGAACTGCGTCTCCTGGCCTAGGAGGAACGAGACGGTCCCGTGGAACATCGCACCGACGAACGTCCCCCCCGCGACGAGGATCGTGGGCAGGAGCGGGGACGCGGACACGATGTACTGACGGGAAAGGCCGATCGCGTACCCGAGCAGCGTGAGCGTGAGCGCGGTGATGCCCTTCGGCTGATGGAGCAGGAAGTCCTCGGACATCCCGCCGAAGAACCCGGCGATCGCGCCCTCGGACGGGCCATCCAACAGCGCGAGCACGATCGTCAGCAGGTAGAGGAGCTCCGGCTTCGCGCCCAGCAGGCGAATCTCGGAGAACACAGTCGTCTGCAACAGGATCGCGATAACGATGAGGAGGGCGATGGCGATGGCGCGGCGCAAACTCAGCCCTCCGGTTGGGTCCGCAGCACGACGACGAACTCCAGCGACGAGAAGTCGACCGCCGGGCGCACGGTCACGAACTGCTCCAGCTCCGCAGGGCTCTCGAGGACGCGGGACACGGTTCCTATCAGGATCCCGGGCGGATACAGCCCCTCGAAGCCGGCGACCTTGTACGACGCCGTCTCGACCATCTCCGTGGGACTCTCCGACAGGTCGATCTCGGTCTCGGGGTCGAGCAGGCTCATCTGAAGGTCCGCGTTGCCCCGGCCGATCAGCTGCCCGGTCTTGCGACTCGACGTCAGGCGAGCCGTCACGGCCGAGTCCAGATCGATGATGAGCTGCACGTCGGCAGAGCCCGTGCTGGCCCGCACGACGTGACCGACGAGGGCGTAGCCCGGCGTCACGACCGCCATTCCCTGCTCGACGCCGTCGTCGGATCCCTTATCGATCGTCACGACCCACTCGGAGTTGGAGATGCCGTTGGCGATGACGATAGCGGCGACCGACTCGGGCTTCAGTTCCTCCTGGAGCTTCAGGACTTCACGGACCTGCTGGTACCTGGCTTGAAGCGACACGGATGCCGCCGCCTGCGTCTGCGCCGCCTCCAGCTCGGCGAGGAGGCGCTCGTTCTCCTCCCGTAGCGACGGCAGATCGGCGAGTCCCGAGAAGAAGTCCCCGACGGGGCGGGTCACCCTCGACACGGCCTCCTGGAGCGGGCTGATCAGACCAAGGGCACCCCGCCCGACCGCCGCCAGCGGCCCGTTCTCACCCTGGCGGTAGTCCACCGTGATCGTCATGAGGGAGATCGAGACCAGTACGACCACGAGAAGCCTCGAGTTCCGGGCCCTGCTCCTGAACGCCATCCCCGGGCTACCGCCGGGACGGGCTCACCAGGACCCGCGCCAGGACCTCGAACTCCTCCAGGCAGCGTCCCGAGCCGAGGACGACGGCCTGGAGCGGCGCCTCGGCTATGTGCACGGGCATCCCCGTCTCGTGCCGGAGCCGCTTGTCCAGACCTCGGAGCAGCGCTCCCCCACCGGTGAGCACGATCCCCTTGTCCATGATGTCGGCCGCCAGCTCGGGCGGCGTCCGGTCGAGCGTCGTCTTGATGGCGTCGATGATGGCGTTCACCGGCTCCTCGACAGCGCGGCGGACCTCCTCCGCAGTGATCGTGATGGTCTTCGGAAGTCCTGAGACGAGGTCGCGGCCCTTGATCTCCGCGATCAGCTCCTCGGGCATCGGGAAGACCGACGCGATTGCCAGCTTGATCGCCTCGGACGTCCGCTCGCCGAGCAGGAGCGAGTACTCCTTCTTGACGTGCTGGATGATCGCCTCGTCGAGCTCGTCGCCTCCGATGCGGATCGACGTCGACGTGACGATCCCGCCGAGCGAGATGACGGCTACCTCCGTCGTGCCGCCGCCGATGTCGACAACCATGTTTCCGGTCGGCTCGTGGATCGGAAGACCCGCGCCGATCGCGGCCGCCATCGGCTCCTCGACGATGTACGCTCGGCGCGCGCCGGCCGCGATAGTGGCTTCCTCGACCGCGCGTTGCTCGACGCCGGTGATGCCCGAGGGCACGCACACGACCACGCGCGGCTTCGCGAGCAGGCGGCGCTTGTGTACGCGCTGGATGAAGTAGCGGAGCATCTTCTCGGTGACGTCGAAGTCGGCGATAACACCGTCCTTCAGCGGGCGCACGGCCTGGATGTGCGATGGCGTGCGACCGATCATCTTCTTGGCCTCGGCGCCGACGGCGAGAATCGCTCCGGTGAGGGTGTTGATCGCGACGACGGAAGGCTCGTTCAGGACGACGCCGCGTCCACGGACGTAGACGAGCGTATTCGCGGTCCCGAGGTCGACGGCCATGTCACGTCCGAGCAGACCCAGGACGCCCTCGGGCCCGCCGGAACGGGCGTGTGTAACGGCAGACGATCGTCGACTCTCGGCCATGAGGTCCTAGTCGTTCTACAGGACGGGCCGGGGAGTGGCAACCCGCACCGGTCACGACACTCGCGGCCTGCGCGTTTGTAACTGCGCCGCCGTGCCGTGAGTCTTAGGACCCGTGGTCACGCGACGCGCACGGGGAAGGGCGCGATGACGATCGCTGTCCTATTTCCGGGCCAGGGATCCCAGCACGCCGGAATGGCGGATCCGTGGATGGAGCACGAGGCCAGCCGTTCCGTCATCGAGCAGGCCTCCGAGGCTGTGGACCTCGACCTCGTTGCGTCGTGCAACGACGAGGCGATGCTCGCGACGACGGAGGTGGCACAGCCGGCCCTCTTCGCCTGCGACCTCGCGGCCTTCGCCGTGCTCGATGCCGAGGGCGCGGCGATCGAGGCCGCGGCAGGCCACTCGCTCGGTGAGTTCGCCGCGCTTGTCGCCGCCGGCGTGCTCGATCTCGTACCGGCACTTCACGTCGTCGTCGAGCGTGGCCGCGCGATGCAGGCGGCGAGCGACGAGCGCCCGGGGACGATGACGGCGCTGATAGGGCTCTCGGCCGAGGAGGGTGCGGAGATCTGCGACGTAGCCGGACGAGGCGACGTGCTCCAGGTCGCGAACGAGAACGGCCCGAAGCAGGTCGTGCTCTCGGGAAGCGTGGAAGCGATCGGGCGCGCGGAGGAGCAGGCGCGCAGCCGCGGAGCGCGCGCGATCAGGCTGCAGGTCGCCGGCGCGTTCCATTCACCGCTGATGGAGGCCGCCGTCGAGCGCATCCGAGCGGCGCTCGCGGAGATTGAGTTCCGCGAGCCCCGCTTCCCCGTCGTCGCGAACGTGTCCGGCAAGATGATCAGCGAGCCGTCGGCGCTCCGCGACCTTCTCGCCCGTCACGTCGTTTCGCCGGTCCGATGGCAGCGCTCGATGGAGACGCTCGGGAAGGCGGGCTTCGCCACGTTCGTCGAGGCCGGCCCCGGCGACGTACTCTCGAAGCTCACGAAGCGGATCGTGCCCGGTGCCCGAGCGTTCCCCGTAGGCGGACCCGATGACGCGAAGGCGTTCGCCGCCGGCGTCGTCGAGGAGGGGGCCGGGTGACCGAGCGGCGGCCCTCGGACGATGCGCCGATCGCCCTCATCGTCGCTCCCTCGGAGGGCAAGCTCCGCGTGCTTCCCCCCAAGCGGTTCCGGGACGGCCACGAGTGGGTGGAGGAGGGCGAGCCCGTGCTCAAGATCGAACAGCCAAGCGAGGTAGTGGTTATCCTCGCCCCGATGGAAGGGCGCATGGGAGGCGTGCTCGGCCGCGACGGCGACCCTGTGAAGCCGGGGCAGCCGGTAGCCTGGATCGAGGCCGCGGAGGGGTCCGAAGCGTGACGGCGCGGCGGCACGCCGCCGTCGTGGGGGTGGGGTCGGCCCTGCCCGATCGCGTCGTGCCCAACTCCTTCTTCGAGGACTTCGTCGATACGAGTGACGAGTGGATCCGGGAACGCACGGGGATCCGGGAGCGCCGCTTCGCAGCGGAGGGGCAGACAACCTCCGACCTCGCCAGGGAGGCTGCCGAGCACGCGCTTGACGCGGCGGCGATCGCGGCCGAGCAGATCGACCTCCTCGTGGTCGCCACCTGCACGCCCGACACCCCGATCCCCTCGACGGGTGTGCACGTTCAGCGGAAGCTCGGCATCTCGTGTCCGGCGTTCGACGTGAACTCCGCGTGCGCCGGGTTCTCCTACGCTCTTTCCGCGGGCGCGGCATTCATCGAGTCCGGCGTCGCCGACACCGTTGTCGTGGTCGGCTCGGAGATCCTGTCCAGGGTCATGGACCTCTACGATCGCTCTACGTGCGTCCTCTTCGGCGACGGCGCCGGTGCCGTGGTGTTGCGCCCGTCGCCGGAGCCGGGCGTGATCGGTTCGGTACTCGGCGCGGACGGTACAACAGCCGACGCGCTGCTGATACCGGCAGGCGGGACGGAGCATCCGGCGTCGCGCGAGACGGTGGAGGCACGGGACCACTCGATACGCATGCCGTCGGGTCGCGAGGTGTTCAAGCGAGCCGTCGTCGAGATGGCCAACGCCTGCCGGGAGGTTCTGGAGAAGTCCGGCTACACGCCCGACGACGTGGACGTTCTGATCCCCCATCAGGCGAACGCGCGCATCATGAACGGCGTAGCCGAGCGCCTCGGCATCACCGGCGAGCGCGCGGTCGTCGACGTCGCGGAGGTGGGGAACACCTCCGCCGCATCCATCCCCATCGCGCTGGACCGTGCCTGGCGTGCCGGCCGCGTGCGAAGGGGAGGGCTCGTGCTGCTCACCTCATTCGGGGCGGGCCTCTCCTGGGGCGCTAACCTGGTGCGGTGGACAGCGCCGGAACCGACGTCGTGAAGGTGGCCGTGGTATCGGGCGGCTCAAGGGGTATCGGCCGTGCCTCCGCGGTGGCCCTGGCCCGCGGCGGGTGGAAGGTCGCGGTCGGCTACCGCTCCAGCGAGCTCGAAGCCAAGGAAGCGCTCGAGGCCATCGAGGCTGCGGGCGGCTCTGGGATGGTGGTCCATCTGGACGTCGCCGACGACCACGCCGTATCCGAGGCGTTCCGCGAGGTGATCGACGGGCTCGGTCCGGTGACGGGTCTCGTGAACAACGCCGGCTTCACCCAAGACGGGCTCCTGCTCAAGTACCCCACCGACGCGTTCAACCAGACCATGTCGACGAACGTGCGCGGCGCGTTCCTGTGCTCGCAGGCCGCGCTCCGCGGGATGCTGAGGGCCCGCTGGGGCCGGATCGTGAACATGTCCTCGGCGGTGGCGATCCGCGGGAACGCCGGCCAGACCGTGTACGCGGCCTCGAAGAGCGCGCTCGTCGGCTTGACGAAGTCGCTCGCGCGCGAGGTAGGCTCGCGGGGCATCACGGTCAACGTCGTGTGCCCCGGGCTCGTCGATACCGACATGACCTCCCACCTCAACGATGAAGCGCGGGCGGTGTACGTCGACCAGACGCCGCTCGGCCGAACCGCCACGCTCGAGGAGGTCGCGGAGGTCGTTCGGTTCCTGATGTCGGACGTGGCTTCGTACGTGAACGGAGCGGTCATCCCCGTGGATGGGGGGCTCACCGCGTAACGGCGGCTCAACGCGTAGGGTGTTGGGCTCGCGGGATCCAAGGAGGACGGATGGAACGGTCGGAGATCGAGTCGAGGGTCAGGAAGGTCCTCGCGGAGCAGCTCGCGGTCGACGAGGCGCAGGTCGTGCCCGACGCGCGGTTCGCCGAGGACCTGAACGCGGACTCGCTCGACCTCGTGGAGGCGGTTCTCGCCCTCGAGGAGGAGTGGAGCATCGAGATCCCCGAGGAGGAGATGGACGGCGTGAAGACCGTCGGCCAGGCGGTCGACCTGGTCACCTCCAAGCTCGGCAAATAGAGGCGCCGTGGCGAGGCGGGTCGTCGTCACCGGGATCGGTCCCGTCACCCCCGTGGGCACCGGGGTCGACGAGTTCTGGGCGGGCCTCACCTCCGGCCGGAACGGCATCCGTCGCATCTCGCACTTCGATCCATCAGACCTGTCCGTCACGCTGGCGGGCGAGGTCCCGGACTTCCAGGCCGGCGACTGGCTCGATCCCAAGGAGGTGCGGCGGACCGCTCGCTTCTCCCAGTACGCGGTCGCGGCCGCCAAGCTCGCCTGGGAGGACGCCGGGAGGCCCGACGTCGCCGCCGACCGCGCCGGCGTGATGATCGCGACCGGCATCGGGGGGATCGAGTGGTTGCTCGACCAGCACCAAGTGATGCTGCAGCGCGGACCCGGCCGCGTATCGCCCTTCATGGTCCCCGCGCTGATGGGCAACGCGGCGTCGGGTCACGTGGCCATGATCCTGGGCCTGACCGGTCCCAACTTCGCAACGGTGTCGGCGTGCGCGTCGGGCGCCCACGCGGTCGGCGAGGGGTTCCGGATGGTGCGGGACGGTCTAGTCGATCTTTGCGTCGCGGGGGGGTCCGAGGCGGCGACCCTGCCGCTCACCGTTGCCGCGTTCGCTCAGATGCAGGCGTTGACCAAGAACCCCGATCCGGAGACGGCGTCGCGGCCGTTCGACGCCGAGCGCGACGGGTTCGTCCTGTCGGAGGGCGCGTGCACCCTCGTGCTCGAGGGCGAGGAGCGCGCGAAGGCCAGAGGCGCGAGGATCTACGCCGAGCTCGCTGGCTACGGGGCATCAGACGACGCGTTCCACATCACGGCGCCGGATCCCAAGGGCTCCGGAGCCGCGCTCGCGATCATGCGGTGCCTCGACGACGCCGGTGAGGAGCCGTCCGCCATCGGATACGTCAACGCCCACGGCACCTCGACGATGCTGAACGACGCGTCCGAGACCAAGGCCCTGAAGGCCGCCTTCGGCGACGACCTGGCCCACGAGGTCGCCGTCTCCTCGACCAAGTCGATGACCGGGCACATGCTCGGCGCCGCGGGCGCGGTCGAGGCGGCCGCCTGCGCGCTCGCTGTGAAGCAGGGCGTGATACCGCCCACGATCCATTACAGCACGCCGGACCCCGAGTGCGACCTCGACTACGTGCCGAACGAGGCCCGCGACGTCGACGTCCGGCTAGCCATCTCGAACTCGTTCGGCTTCGGCGGCCAGAACGCCGTCGTCGCCGTCCGGCGCTTCGTATGAGCGGCCGAGGTTGCCCTCCGGGCCCTGTGTGCCAAAGACGATTCGGCAGTCAGCAATCGGGTTACCCGCGACGGCTCGCGGACATGATTCGCG
>DATEBA010000036.1:0-16897 GCA_035288045.1 Actinomycetota bacterium | reverse complement strand
CACCGCGAGCCGGATGGATCGCTACACGCCGCGGCTGCTCGAGATCGGCCTCAAGGGCATCATCGGCAAGGGAGGCCGGGGGCCCGCCGTCCGCGAGGAGCTGAAGAAGCACACCGCGGTCTACATGGCCGCGCTCGGCGGAGGAGGTGCTCTCGCCGCCCTCCAGGTGCGCTCGCAGAAGGTCATCGCCTTCGAGGAGCTCGGCACCGAGGCCGTCCGCGCGATGGAGCTCGAGGACTTCCCCGTCTGGGTCGTGAACGACTGCGCCGGGCGCGACTTCTACGCCGAGACGATCGCTCCTTGGCGGAGGAACGGCCTCCTGCCGGAGGACCTCCATTTCGTCGTGAACAGCGGCGACAAGGGCAACGGCGGAGGAACTTGAGGCGCTTCCTCCGGCTCGTCGCGGAGCACGCGCGGAACTTCTTCACGAACTGGCGGGAGTACGAGGCGCCCCTTCCCGCCAAGCTAGGTCTCACGTTCCGCAACCGCGTTCGGGCGACTTTCTCCGTGCACCAGTGCTGCGGCCACCCGGGCGAGCCCGGCTGCTGACAGGTCCCAGACTCGGGCCCCGGTCGGGGCCCGGAGGGCTAGCGCCTCTTCCCGGAGGGCAGTATGCGGGCGCTACCCACGCTCGGGGTGAAGATGGTCTCGTGGCCGTCCTGCCACCTGACGCGGTAGCGAACGCTCACCGTGCCTTCGATGACCTCCACGATCTCGCCCTCGCGGGTGGGCGTGCCCACTGTCTCGGACTCCACGACGATCCGGTCTCCTACCTTGCCGGCCATCGCTCCTCCTCGCCTCTTCCCCTTTGTGACTGAAGTATTACTGCCCGAGGGGCAGGATGACCACCCGTCGACCCCGGTCCCTTCACGGAAATCTGAACATCGGATAGGGTCGTGGCACGTACCGCAAGGAGGGGAATATGCGCCGTTCAATGACCCTGGCGATCTTCTTGGCCCTGCTCGTGACCGCCCCGGCGTGGGCGGGCGTCACGACGGTCAACCTGGGCGACAACTTCTTCGACCCCGACAACGCGCTTCTTGCCGCCCCCGGGGAGCAGGTGACCTGGGAGTGGCCGAACAACTCGAACCTGCACAACGTCCGACAGGACAAGAAGCTCTTCTACTCCGGGAGCGCGACGTCGAACTCGAACGCGTCCTTCACGCGGACCTTCTCTGCCGGCAGCTTCCACTACTACTGCGAGGTGCACGGGAACGCCATGGATGGGCTCGTCCGCGTCAAGCCCTCCACCGAGGCGGCCCCCCCCAGCGATTCCTTCACGGTTACTTGGGCGACATCGGGGTCCAACACCGGCAACGTCTTCGACGTGCAATACAAGGTGGGAACCGGCGACTGGACCACCTGGAAGACCGACGTGGCGGCGGTGAGCGACATCTTCGGAGAGGGCGGGGACCCGGTGAACGTCCAGGCCGGCACGAAGTACTCGTTCCGTGTCCGCTCCCAGAAGTCCGACGACGCGAACTCGAAGGTGAGCGGCTACTCGCCCAAGAAGTCCTTCACGCCGTGAGGCTCAGAAGCGCTCGAATAGTATCGAGCGTTTGACCTCCTGGATCGCCTGCGTGACCTGGATCCCGCGCGGGCACGCCTGAGTGCAGTTGAACGTCGTTCGGCAGCGGAACACGCCGGTCTTCTCCGACAGGATCTTCAGGCGCTCCCTCGCGGCCTCGTCGCGGGAGTCGTAGATGAACCGGTGCGCGTTCACGATCGCGGCCGGGCCGACGTACTCGTCGTCGCTCCAGAAGATGGGGCAGGAGGTCGTGCAGGCTGCGCAGAGGATGCATTTCGTAGTGTCGTCGAACCGGTGCCGCTCCTCGGGCGATTGGACCCGCTCCCTGTCCGGCGCGCTCCCGTCGTCGACGAGGAACGGCAGCACCGAGCGGTAGCCGGCGAAGAAGGGCTCCATGTCGACGATCAGGTCCTTCAGCACCGCCAGGCCACGGATCGGCTCCACGGTGCACCGCGGCGCCACGTCCTTCACCAGGATCTTGCACGCCAAGGCGTTCCGGCCGTTGATCAGCATCGCGTCGGAGCCGCAGATCCCGTGCGCGCACGAGCGCCTGAGCGCAAGGGTGCCGTCGTGGTGCCACTTCACCTCATGTAGGGCGTCGAGCAGCCGGTCGTTCGGCTCCATCTCAAGCGCGAACTCGTCCCACCACGACTCGTCGGAGACCTCGGGGTTGTAGCGGCGGATCCGAAGCGAGAGGGCCACTTTCCCGGTGTCGTCGCGTCGGTCGCCCGCCTCGAGCACGTCGCCTAGGTCCGCCATCAATACTTCCGCTCCATCGGGACGTAGGGTCCGAGCTTGACGTCCTTGAACTGCAACCGGATCGATCCGTCGTCCCCTCGGTACGCGAGCGAGTGCTTGAGCCAGTGCTCGTCGTCGCGGAGCGGGTGGTCCTCGCGGTGATGCCCTCCGCGGCTCTCGTCGCGGGCCAGAGCGGCCTCGACGAGCGCGTCGGCGCAGTCGAGCAGGAAACCAACCTCGACGGCCTCCATGAGGTCGGTGTTGAACACCTTGCCCTTGTCCTGGACGGTCGCGCGCTCGAAGCGCTCACGCAGCCCGGCAAGGATCTCGCGCATCTTGGTGAGACTCTCCTCGCTGCGGACGACGAACGCGAGGTCGAACATCGCGTCCTGGAGCTCCGTGCGTACGTCGGCGGTGTTCTCGCCGGCGGTTCGCGTCAGGAACCCCTCGAGCATCGCGGCCGTGTCACCCTCGGGTGCTGCATCCAGGGCGGGGACGTCGGCGCCGGCGGAGTACTCGGCCATGTGCTTCCCGCCGCGGCGGCCGAACACGACTATGTCGAGGAGGGAGTTGGTGCCGAGCCGGTTGGCTCCGTGCACGGAGACGCAGGCGCACTCGCCGGCGGCGTAGAGACCGGGGACCGGCTTCTCCTCGGGTCCGACGACGACCCTCCCGTCGACGTCGGTCGGGATGCCGCCCATCGCGTAGTGCGCGGTCGGCTGGATCGGGACGAGCTCGGTCGTGGGTTCCACCGAGAGGTAGACGCGGGCGAACTCGGTCACGTCGGGGAGCTTCTCCTCGATCACGTCGCGGGGGAGGTGGCGCACGTCCAGCCACACGGCGTCCTTGTGCGGCCCGGCGCCGCGGCCCTCCTTGATCTCCTGGTAGATCGCTCGGCAGACGAGGTCCCGCGGTGCGAGGTCCTTGACCGTGGGGGCGTAGCGCTCCATGAATCGCTCGCCCTCGCCGTTCAGCAGGATCCCCCCCTCGCCGCGCACGGCCTCGGAGAGAAGGATGCCCATCTTGTAGACGCCGGTCGGGTGGAACTGGAAGAACTCCATGTCCTCCAGGGGAAGTCCCCGGCGGAACACGACCGCCGGGCCGTCGCCGGTGAGCGTGTGGGCGTTCGACGAGACCTTGAACATCCGACCGAACCCGCCCGTCGCGAACAGCACGGACTTCGCGTGGAAGACGTGTAGCTCGCTGGCGGCTAGCTCGTACGCGACGACGCCGGCGCAGCGCCCCTCCTGCATCAGAAGGTCGAGCACGTAGAACTCGTTGAAGAAGCGGACGTTCCGCTTCACGCATTGCTGGTACAGGGTCTGCAGGATCATGTGGCCGGTGCGGTCGGCCGCGTAACAGGCGCGCTTCACGGGAGCCTCGCCGTGGTTGCGCGTGTGCCCGCCGAACCGCCGTTGGTCGATCCTCCCGTCGGGGGTTCGGTTGAACGGCAACCCCCAGTGCTCGAGCTCGTAGATCGCGTCGATCGCCTCCTCGCACATGAGCTGCGCCGCAGGCTGGTCGACGAGGTAGTCGCCGCCCTTCACGGTGTCGAAGGCGTGCCACTCGGCGGAGTCCTCCTCCACGTTGCCGAGCGCGGCGCAGACGCCCCCCTGGGCGGTGCCTGTGTGCGACCGGGTGGGGTAGAGCTTCGATATGACGGCGGTCTTGACGCGATCCGACGCCTCTATCGCCGCGCGGAGGCCGGCACCTCCGGCCCCCACGATCACCGCGTCGTAGGTATGTGTGGTGGTCATACCGCGGCCGGCCACTTCGAGGGGTCGAACGTGAAGACGGTCACCGTGCCGAGGACGAACAGCGCGAAACCGACCACGTAGAAGGCCATGTTGAGGGCGAATCGGAGGCCGGCCGGCCGGACGTAGTCGAGGATGATCACGCGGAGCCCGTTTATCCCGTGGACTAGTGCGAGCGAGAGCAGCATCCAGTCCCACGTGCGCCAGAACGGGCTGCCCCAACGCGTCGCGACGAAGCCGAAGTCCACTCGGTCGATGCCTTCGTCGGCCACGTGCATGATCAGCACGTGGCCCACGGCCAGGACGAGCAGGACCAGGCCGGAGATCCGCATGAACAGCCACGCCCAGAGCTCGAACCCGCCGATCGGGCGCTCCCGCCCGGCGCGGCCTTGCGGGGACTCCGTGGAGAGGGGTTCGGTCCCGACGACCATCACAGGAGCTCCAGGATGCCCTTGCCCATGATCCAGGTGATCGGAACCATCGAGAGCACGAACAGCGCCGTGCTGGCGATGCTGAGCGGGCGGATGCGCCGGACCATCGACGGCCAGAAGTCGATGATCATGATCTTCGTGCCGTTGATCGCGTGGTAGAGGACGGCAGCCACGAGGCCGAGCTCCAGCAGCCGCACGATCGGGTTGTGGTAGACCTCGGTCACGCGGTTGTAGGCCTCGGGCCCCCAGCCCACAACTGCGGTGTCGACAACGTGGGCGAACAGGAAGAGGATGATCGCGACCCCGGTCACCCGGTGCGCGAGCCAGGACCACTGACCCTCGTGGCCCCTGTAGATCGTCCCGTAGTCCGAGGTTCTCTTCGCCACTGGTACCGAGCCTATCGCCGGCAGCCGGCGGTCCTCGCGCCGTTCCGGCCAGCGGCCGGCGGGGAGTCTACTCCGTCCCGGCAGGGCCCGACGCTCACGCGATCCGGAGGCCGACCATCACGCCGTCACGGGTCGGGATCACGACCGAGAGGTAGCGATCGTCCTCCGCGATCATCCGGTTGTGCTCGCGGATAGCCTCGGTCCACCCGGATCGGACATCGTCCTTCGGCTCGTCCTCGACGACGCGTCCCGACCAGAGCACGTTGTCGCAGAGGTAGAGGCCCCCCACTCTGATCCGCTCGCACGCTTCCCGCCAGGCCTCCGGGTACCCCTCCTTGTCGATGTCGTCGTACACGACGTCGAACTCACCGGGAGTCTCCCGCAAGCTCGTGACGGCATCGCCCACGTGGTAGCGGATCCGATCCCAGAGGGCAGCGCGCCCCAGGTACTCGGCGGCCCTGCTCTCGTTCCTTCGGTCGCCGTCGGTGCAGTGCACCTTTCCGTCCGGGCCGACCGCCCGGGCGAACCAGTATGCCGAGTACCCGTATCCCGAGCCGAGCTCGAAGACCGTCCGCGCGCCGATGGCCCGAGCCAGGACCTCGAGCGTGACCCCGACCGTTCGGCCGACGATGGGGAAGTCGCGTTCCTTGGCCTCGGCCTCCATCTCGAGCAGCACGGTGTGGTCATGGCGTGCGAGCAGCCCGCGCATGTAGTCCTCGATCTTGGGATCGACGATGTCCACGCGGGAACCCTACCGCGGGGTCTGCTGCGGGTGCTCCGCGGGCAGCGCGACGAGCCGCCACCCATTGCGGTCCACTGCCTGTCGCACGCGCCACTCCGAGCGGGGTTCGGGGAAGTCGACCCGGAAGTGCCCGCCGCGGCTCTCCTCGCGGCGCAGGGCCGCGAGCGCTACGAGCCAGGCGACCAGCGTCGCGCTCCTGCTGCCGGCGGCCCGACCGCCGCTCGGGATCCGCTCTGCGACGGTCGCCAGCTCGGGTCCGTTCCTTCGCACGCCGAGGTAGCGGTCTGCGAGGTCGCGGACATCGGCGAGCAGCAACCCCGCCTCTGGAGGCCGAGGGAGCGTGGCCCGTTCGTCGCCGAGAGGGACCTCGGCAGTGGCGTTCGGAGCGCCGGCGGCTCGTCGCCCGAAGACGAGCGCTTCCGCGAGCGAGTTCGACGCCAGCCGGTTCGCACCGTGCACTCCGGTCGATGCGACCTCGCCCGCCGCGAGCAGGCCCGGCACCGTCGTGCGTCCCCAAGTGTCGGTCAGCACGCCACCCACGAAGTAGTGGGCGGCGGGCGCTACCGGAACGAGGTCCCTGGCGATGTCGAGCCCCACCTCGTGACACTGCGCGGCGGCGACCGGGAATCGTCGCGCAACGTCACGAACGGCGCGCGCGTCCAGATAGACGGGCGCTCCCATCTCCTCGCGGACGCGAAGGACCGAGCGCGCGACTACGTCGCGCGGCGCGAGCTCGCCCAGCTCGTGGAACCGCCCCATGAACCGCTGGCCGCGCGCGTCGACGAGCAGAGCGCCCTCGCCGCGGAGCGCCTCGGTGAGAAGACGCGCCGGGTGACCGGGCACGTCGAGCGCCGTCGGATGGAACTGGACGAACTCGAGGTCTGCTAGGGCGGCGCCGGCGTCCCAGGCGAGCGCCAGGCCGTCTCCGATCGAGGTATCCGGCCCCGTTCGATGCCCGAAGATCCCGCACGCGCCGCCGGTAGCGAGGACGACGCGCTCTGCGGCGAGCTCGCGCCCGTCGTGGAGCACGACCCCGGCCGCCCGGTCCCCGTCGACCGCGACCACCCGGACCAGCGCGTCGACGTGCTCGATCCGCTCGTCGCCGGCGACGCGGTCCGCCAGGAACCGGTGGAGCAGGCGTCCCGATGCGTCACCTCCCGCGTGGAGGACTCGCCGCGCGCTGTGTCCCGCTTCGAGCGCGGGCGTGCCTCCCTCGTCGAACGCCATCCCCAGCGTCTGGAGCACACGCACCGCCTCCGGCGCCTCCCGCACGAGGATCGCGACCGCCTGCTCGTCGCAGAGCCCGGCGCCCGCGCGGATCGTGTCGGCCGCGTGGAGGTCCGGCGAGTCGTCGTCGCCGAGCACCGCGGCGACCCCGCCCTGCGCCCACGAGGTCGCCGACATGGCCGCCGCCCCCGGGGCGATGAGCGTCACCTGACCGAGCTCGGCCGCGTGGAGCGCGCACCAGAGGCCGGCGGCTCCGGCGCCGACGACGACGACATCCACCGACCTACTCCGCGTACGCAGGTCCCGGCGGCATCGACACCCCGGAGGTCGGCCCGATCTCGATCATCCGCTCGACGGCTCGTCGCGCCCGCGCGGCCACCGCCCCTGGAACCGTGATCTCGTAGACACCCTCGCGGAGGGACGTGAGGAGCTTCTCCGGTGTGATCATCTTCATGTAGCGGCAGACCGCGTACTCGTCGACCGGCTCGAACACCTTGCCCGGAGCGGCCCTTCGTAGCTGGTGCAGGATCCCCGTCTCGGTCGCCACGAGGAACCGCTTCGCGTTCGCCTTCCCCGCCTCCTGCACCATGCCGCCGGTCGAGAGCACCTTCGTGCGGTCCTTGGGAAGCACGCCCTCGGACAGGAGCCACAGTGCGGTGGTCGTGCAGCCGCACTCGGGGTGGATCAGGACCTCGACGTCGGGGTCGGCGGAGCGTTCCTTGAGGCTCTGGGGGTCGATGCCCGCGTGCACGTGGCACTCGCCCATCCAGAGATGCATCTTCCGTCCCGTCTGCCGCTCGATGTGCGCGCCCAGGAACATGTCGGGCAGGAACAGGATCTCCTGTCCCTCGGGGATCGAAGAGACGACGTCGACCGCGTTCGAGGACGTGCAGCAGATGTGGGACTCGGCCTTCACCTCGGCGGTCGTGTTCACGTAGGAGACGACCACCGCGCCGGGGTGCTCTGCCTTCCACGCGCGCAGCTGGTCTGCCGTGATCGAGGCCGCGAGCGAGCACCCCGCCTCGAGGTCGGGCAGGAGCACGGTCTTCTCGGGCGACAGGATCTTCGCGGTCTCGGCCATGAAGTGCACGCCGCAGAAGACGATCGTCGACGAGTCGGTCTCGGCGGCCTGTCGCGAGAGGGCGAGCGAGTCGCCGACGAAGTCGGCCACGTCCTGGATCCACGGCACCTGGTAGTTGTGGGCCAGGATCACGGCGTTCCGCTCGACGGCGAGGCGCCGAACCTCGGTCGCCCACTTCTCGTAGGTCGCCGTCTCCGCCTCAGCCCGCATCGACGACCTCAAGGGACAGATCTAGAGCGGGCGCAGAGTGAGTGGGCCGCCCCACGGAGAGAACACGCGCGCCGGCGTCCACGAACGCGCGGACGTTGTCGAGCCTGATCCCACCGGAGACCTCGAGGCGGTCGGCGTCGCCGATCCGCGCGACCGCGCCTCGCACCAGCTCGGGGGTCGGGTTGTCGAGCAGGATCCGTTCGGCCCCCGCCGCGAGCGCCTCTTCGAGCTGCTCGAGGGACTCGACCTCCACCTTGATCGGGACGCCGCCTGCCTTCGCCCTCCTGACCGCCTCGCCGACACCCCCGGCGGCCCGCACGTGGTTATCCTTTACAAGGACCGCGTCCGAGAGCGAGGCGCGGTGGAGCGTTCCCCCACCCGCTGCGACCGCCCGGCGTTCGAGCTCGCGGAGCCCGGGGGTCGTCTTCCTGGTGCAGAGCACCGTCGCTGGGGCGGCCGCGTCCACGAACGAGCGCGTAAGCGTTGCGACGCCGGAGAGGTGGGCCAGGAAGTTGATGGCTGGCCGCTCTGCCCGGAGGATCGTTCGCGTCGAGCCGCGGACCACTGCGAGCAGGTCGCCCGGCTCGATGGGCGCGCCGTCCCCGAGCTTCCAGTCGACCTCGACCGAAGTCGCGTCCTGCACGGCCGCCGCGGCGAAAACCGCGTCCGCTATCGCGGTTCCGGCCAGGACTCCGCTCGCCTTCGCGCGGAGCTCCGCCGTGCAAGAGGCGGACGCCGGCACGACGAGCTCGCTCGTGAGGTCGCCTTGCGGAGCGTCCTCTGCGAGGGCCATGCGAGCGAGCGTTGCGAGTCCTTCGTCCAGGGTGAACACCGCCGGCGATCGCCTCCTCCTTGCATGGTACTCGCGGTCGGAGCTGAGGCCGCCCCGGCATCGGCTACGCTCTTGGCGATGGACGAGGACCGCCGCCTCACGGACTCCGGGATCGAGATCAGGCCTGTCTACGGACCCGAGGACGCGGCCGGGTTCGACCCCGAGCGCGACCTCGGAAGCCCGGGCGAGGCTCCCTTCACCCGCGGCGTCTATCCCACGATGTACCGCGGCCGGCTCTGGACGATGCGACAGTACGCGGGCATGGGTTCGGCCGAAGAGACGAACCGGCGGTTCCGGTATCTCCTGGAGCACGGCCAGACCGGCCTCTCGGTCGCGTTCGATCTCCCCACGCAGATGGGCTTCGACTCCGACCACCCGCGCGCCGAAGGAGAGGTCGGCAAGACCGGTGTCGCCATCGACTCGGTGGAGGACATGCGTCGGCTGTTCGAGGGCATCCCGCTGGACAGGGTCTCGACCTCGATGACGATCAACTCCACAGCCGCGATCCTCCTGCTGCTCTACGAGCTGGTGGCCGAGGAGCAGGGCGTCCCTTCACACCAGCTACAGGGAACCGTCCAGAACGACCTGCTGAAGGAGTACGCGGCTCGCGGCACGTACATCTATCCGCCGAAGCCGTCGATGCGGGTGATCACCGACCTCTTCGCGTACTGCCACGAGCGGATCCCGAAATGGAACACGATCTCGATCAGCGGCTACCACATGCGCGAGGCGGGCTCGACCGCCGTGCAGGAGGTCGCGTTCACACTCGCGAACGGCATCGCCTACGTGCAGGCCGCGGTGGACGCGGGCCTCGCCGTCGACGAGTTCGCGCCGCGCCTGTCGTTCTTCTTCGCGTGTCACATGGACTTCTTCGAGGAGATCGCGAAGTTCCGGGCGGCCAGGCGCATGTGGTCGAGGATCATGACCGAGCGTTTCGGTGCGCGCGATCCGCGCTCGACGATGCTCCGGTTCCACACGCAGACCGGCGGCGCGACGCTCACCGCCCAGCAGCCGCAGAACAACGTCGTGCGCACCGCCCTCGAGGCGCTCGCAGCCGTCCTGGGCGGAACGCAGTCGCTCCACACGAACTCGTTCGACGAGGCCCTCGCGCTCCCGACGGAGCACGCCGCCAAGCTCGCCCTTCGCACCCAGCAGGTGATCGGATACGAGTCGGGGGTGATCAACACCGCCGACCCGCTCGCCGGCTCGTACTTCATCGAGAAGTTCACGAAGGAGATCGAGGGGCGCGCCTGGGCCTATGTGGACAGGATCGACGGGATGGGCGGCGCCGTCACAGCGATCGAGGCCGGCTTCTACCAGGACGAGATCCACGAGGCGGCCTTCCGGATCCAGCAAGGGGTCGAGTCCGGGGAGCGGGTGGTGGTAGGCGTGAACCGGTTCACGGAGGACGACGGCGCGCCCCCCGAGATCCAGCGTATCGACGAGGCCGAGGTCGCGAGGCAGGTCGAGCGCCTGCGCGCGCTTCGAGCCGAGCGGGACGACACGGCCGTCAAGGCTGCGCTCGCAGCCGTTGAGGAAGCGGCCCTCGGAACGGATAACCTGCTCTACCCGATGAAGGATGCCCTTCGCGCCCGGGCGACCCTGGGCGAGGTCTCCGACGTGCTGCGCGGTGCCTTCGGCGAGTACCACCCCTCCCGCTAGCCGCCGATCGGACCTGACGCTGCGGGCCGCTCGGTCTCCCGGAGCACGCCCCCGGTTCGGCTACCCTTTCGGCCGTCAACGAGCTCTAGGAGTAGGCGATGGGCATCGCGGTGATCGGGGGCACGGGAGAGGAGGGCTTCGGGCTGACGCTGCGCCTCGGCAAGGCCGGGCGTCACGTGATAATCGGCTCGCGGTCCGAGGAGAAGGGCGCGGGTGCAGCGGAGAAGGCGAGGGAGCTCCTGGGTGGCGAGGCGAACGTCGACGGCACTTCCAACGAGAAGGCGGCCGAGGCCGCCGACGTGGTGTTCGTGACCGTGCCCTACGCCGGCCAGGCGGACATCTACCGTTCGATAAAGGACCACGTCGCGCCGGGCAAGATCGTCTGTGACTGCACGAGCCCGCTCGCCACCGCCGTCGGCGGCAGGGCATGGCACGTGATCCGTCCCTGGCACGGATCGGCGGCGGAGCAGGCGAAGTCGATCCTGCAGAAGGGCGTAAGGATGGTCGCGGCCTTCCACACGATATCCGGCGAAGCCCTTCAGGACCTCGAGAACACCATGGACAGCGACGTGCTCGTCTGCGGGATGGACGCCGAGGCAAGGGCGGCGGTCGGCGAGCTCATCGAGGACATCCCCGACCTCCGGTGGGTGGACTGCGGCGACCTGTCGACGGCCCGGATCTCCGAGACGATGACGGCGCTGCTCATCTCCGTCAACCGCGCCTACAAGATCCACGACGCCGGGTTCCGCGTGACCGGGCGGGCATCCTGGGGACCTCCCCCGGCGAAGTCCCCCTAGCCCCGACGGTTGCTTCAGGGCGAAATGATTGAGTGGCGCCTAAGGGGCGGGTACAAACGGGAACGCTTGAAGGATCACGCCCTCCTGAAGCGTGGGACGCTGGCGGCCGCCATTGCGGTCGTTGCGCTCGTAGCTGGCCCGACCGGAGCTACTCCCTACGACCCCGGGACCTGGGCGCCGGTCAGATCGGTCGACGGGGTCCGGCTCGCTCCGCGGAACCTCGTTCGCCCGCCTCCCGGCGCGCCGGAGCCCCTGTTCCTCCGGTCGAGCCTCGAGTGCAAGATCGGGCCGTCCCGGACCTCGCACGCCAACGTGAACCTCGACTGCGACGCCGCCCGATTGCCGAACAACGAGACGCACATCGTCGTCGATCCCAACGACCCGGAACACATCGTTGTGACCGCGCACGACTACGACTCCAACGGCCACCAGTTCTACGTGACGTTCGATGCCGGCCGGCACTGGCGGACGGGTGAGATGGCGTCGCTCGGGCCGTACCGGATCGCGAGCGACCCCGTCACCGCCATCGATCCCGTCACCGGGAACGTGATGCACTCGGAGCTCAACTACCTGTGGACGAGCGACGGGCTCGCCGACGGCCACGTCGTCGTCTCGGTCTCGACTGACGGCGGGATCCACTGGCGCAAGCCGCGGATCGTGGCGGAGGGCAAGGGCGACGACGACGACCGGCGGCAGATCTTCAACGACAAGGAGTGGATCGCGACCGACACCTTCCCGGGGTCGCCCCACTTCGGGCGGACCTACCTGGTGTGGGCGGAGTTCCGCTCGAGGTACGGCAACTACAGGCGCTCGCCGATCGTCGAGTCGCACAGCGACGACGGTGGATTCTCCTGGTCGAAGCCGCAAGCGATCTCGGGCTCGAACCCGGTGTGCACGTGGCAGCTCACCGGCCCGGATGGCAAGTGCGACGAGGCCGAGGCTCCCACGATCGCCGTCCAGCCGGACGGGGACGTGTTCGTGGCGTTCCTCTCACCGCAGAACAGGTCGATCTGGGAACAGGGTGAGCGGCTGGACGATACCTATTTCGTGGTCAGGTCCACCAACGGCGGAAAGGCGTGGTCCGATCCGGTCGTCGCGGCCACGATGGAGGACGGCAAGCGTGATTTCCCGAAGAACGTCCAGCACCGCCGCACCCTCACGGGCTACCAGCTCCGGATCCCCACCTTCGGCAACATCACGGCGAGCCCGCTGGACGGACGGCTCTACCTGGTCTTCACCGACAACCGGAACGGCAAGCACGACGTCGACCGGCCGCGGACGAAGACGGACGTCTTCGTGGCGTCGTCTGCCGGCGGGATCGCCTGGAGCGCGCCGACCCCGGTGATCGACAAGGCCTCTGACCAATGGTTCCCGTTCGCCGACGTGGACCCCGTGACCGGGGACCTGGGCGTGATCTTCCACGATCGGCGGCTGTCGAACCGGGACCTTTACGACACCAGGCTCGCGGTGGGGACGCCGGGATCGTTCACCTACACGCGTCTTTCAACCAAGCCTTCGAACCCCGTGCGCTCGGCACACTTCCGCGCCGGGACGGCCGGGTGCAGACGCTGCGCCACGTTCCACGGCGACTACATCGGCCTGGACTTCGGCTCCGACGGAGCCGCGAACGCCGTTTGGACGGACATGCGGCGACGGGTCGCGTTCGCCTGGGGGCGGGGCAGGAACGAGAACGTCTACTTCAGGCGCGTGGCCTAGCCGGGCAGTCCGGCGCCGACCGTGTTCCCTTCCTCGCCGGCCGCGACGCGCCGGAACGGGCTCGGGATACACAGGATGCCGAGGGCAGCGCCTACCAGCATCAGCCCTCCAACGGTCGCGAGCAGCGCCGAGACGCTGAGCCAGGTTCCGAGAACGCCGGCCGCAACCGCTCCTAGCAAGAAGCTGGCGTCGGCTACCGCCTCCGTCGCAGCGAACACGCGACCTCGAAGCGCGTCGGGAGTGCGCTCCTGCAGGAGCGACTCGTAGGAGACGTTCCCGACCGAGTTCGCCGCGCCCGCGACGAGCCACATCAGGAGCACCGTCGAGAAGTCGGCCGTTCGCGACACCACCAGCACGCCGAGACCGACGACGGCGATCGCGGCCGGGAAGAGGCGCTCCCGGTGCCATCGGCGCGCGAGGGCCGGGGCTGCCGCGGATCCGAGCAGCATACCGATACCCCATGCGGCCGTGATGAGTCCCAGCACGCGGGTGCGCTCGGCGAGCGCCGACCCGCGTGCGAGCACGTCGCGAACGAACATCGGCTCGAGCGGGAGCTTCGTGGCCGCCGCGAGGAATACGATGCCGATGACCAGGATGACGCCCCGGGTAAGACGCGAGGTCGCGATGTAGCGGAAGCCCTGGCGCAGTGCCTGCCACTGCGACCCGGGGGTCACGTCGCCGGGGTCGTGCTGGCCTATGCGCGCCCCGCCGATCAGGAGGGCGGAGACCGCGAACGAGACCGCGTTCAGCCCGAACACCGCGCCGGGGTCGAGCACCCCGACGAGGTAAGCGCCGACCGCCGGGCCGATCGTTACGCCGATGTTGAGCGTCGCGCCCACCATCGCTTGCGCCGGCACGACCTGTCCCTCCTCGACGACATTGGGGATCGAGGCGAGGAGGGACGGGTGGAACAGGGCTCCGAACAGGCCCAGGAACCCGGCGACGGCGTAGAAGTGGATCGGTGTCGGCTCGTTCGCGAGAAGCAGAGATCCGATCGCCGCCGCTCGCAGGATGTCCGAAGCTACCATCAGCATCTTTCGGGAATGCCGGTCGACGAGCGGGCCTGCGAACAGGGCACCCACCAAGGCCGATGGGATGACCTGGGCCGCCAACAGGATCGAGAGCGCGGTGGCGAAGCGCGGTCCCTGAACGCGCTCGGACAGAACGATCGCGACCGCGAGCCAGTAGACCCAGTCCCCGAGGTTCGAGACGACCTGCGCTGTCCAAAGACGCATGAAGCTCCGCCGGCGAACGAGCTGGGTGAACTGCCCGGATGCGGATGGGAACATCCGCGAGCCCGTGACCCTATGGAGCGTGATGACCGTCCCCACCGCGATGCAAAGGTCGCCGACGCTGAAGACGTTGGCGAAGGGCAGCGAGGCCGGGATGGCGAAGACGTCCCCCAGGATGAGCAGGCGGGCGTTCGCGACCGCCGCGGAGTTCGCGTACAGACCACCGGCGTCGACCGGGAGCCCGGCGACGGCCAGCGCGTGCGAGGAGGCCGGCATGACCCCCCCGTTCGCCGCGATCGCGGCGAGGTTGAACGCGGCTCCCACCGCTATCAGCCATACCCCCGGCACCCGGCGGTTCACGCCCAGGAAGGCGATGCCCAGCACGAAGGAGCCGAGGTGGGCGGCGACCCGGGGACCCGACTGCGGCCCGGGCACGAAGATCAGGAACAGCTGGGTGACCAGCGCGAGCGCGAGGAGCCAGGTTCGCCGGAACCGCAGGTCCACGAGGGCGCGCAGGTTCCCCTTGGCTAGCGGCACCGTCGCCACCGCCAGGAGCACGAAGACGACGATCAGCATCTGTCCGGTGTGCCTCCTTCCGGGAACCTCTCCCCCTATCGGCGCACGGCGCGACGCACCTTAGGCGCGGTCGTGTAGGCGAGCGAATGATCCGTTCGGACTAGGCCGCGCGGGCGGCGCCACCCTCCGGTGCTCCGACGAGGAATGTGGCCCATCGCCTGATGCCCTCTCGGGGGCACGGCGCTACCTTCGATACGCGCGGCCCCATCGTCGAGGCTCAAGCCGAGCGGTGAGGACGCCGAAGCTGTAGAGGCGCCGGGTCGGACCCGTGTCAGGGGACGGGCCGGCGCCCGGGCACTTTGTGGAAAGGGGGTGACCCGAACGTGAAGTCGCGTCTCATCCGCTGGCTCTACTCGCCCGCGATCCTCACTGCGATCGTGTTGGTGCTCGGCGCCGGGAAGAAGTGGCCTCGGGGGAACTGAGCCGAGGCCGTTTCCACATCGGCCGCCGGCGCGGTGCCGCGGTCGGGGGGAGCGAAGAGCTGCCCCCAGGCGGGCCGACCGAGGCCGATCCGACCGGACGCTCCGACGATGACGCCGGGGATCCATCGGGTCAGCGGCTGCGCGAGCGGCCGGCGGCCGCCAGGTACGTCTCCGCCGTCGTCGCGGCCGGTCTCGCGCTCCTGGTCTACCTCTCCGTCGCCGATCGCGCCTCCATCGGATCCACGTCCGGCGCCTTCTGGCTGTTCTTCGTTCTGCTCGTCGTCGGTGAGCTCTTCCCGATCCGCGTCCAGCGTGGTCGCGAGGTCGACGAGATCACCACGTCGACGACGTTTGCCTTTGCCCTCCTGCTCGGCTTCGGGATCGCGGCGGCCGCGATACCGCTCGCCGTCGGCTCCGCCGCCGCCGACTTCGTGCGGCGCAAGCCCCTTTGGAAGATCCTCTTCAACGTCGCCCAGTACTCGATCGCGATCAGCGTCGCCGGCGTCGTCTACCACGGCCTTACCAGCGGGCCTCCGGCGATGGCCAGGCAGCTGCCGGCCATCCTCCTCGCCTCGTTCGTCTTCTTCGCGCTGAACACCCTCGTCACGAGCGTCGCGGTCGGGCTCGCGCTCGGGGCGCCGCTGCTCGAGTACGTCGTGAAGGACTTCGCGTTCCAGGCGTACACCGCGTCGGCGCTGCTGGCGCTCTCGCCGGTCGTCGTGCTCGCGGCCGAGGTGAGCCTATGGTTCGTCCCACTCCTGGTCGTCCCCGTCGCGGCCGTCTACTGGGGTGCCACGGTCGCACTGGAGAACGTTCGTCTCGTCCACCGGCTGCGGGGCTCCCTCGCGCATATGACAGAGCTGAACCGGGCCAAGGACGACTTCGTGGCCGTCGTCTCGCACGAGCTCCGGACGCCGCTCACGTCGATCCAGGGCTACATCAAGACGATGCTTCAGCTGGCGACCGAGCTGGACGGGGAGCAGCGTAGGGCTTTCCTTGAGGCCGCCGACCGCCAGGGCGAGCGTCTCCGGCGCCTGATCGAGCAGCTCCTCGTCGTGGCGCGCCTCGAGTCCCACGTCGAGCCGCTCGCCGTGTCGTCCGTCCAGCTCCCAGTGCTCGTGTCGCACGTGGTGGACGAGCTCCGGCCGAGGGCTCACGGCCACACCTTCGACATCAGATTCCCGGCCAACTTCTCCGAGGTCGAGACCGATGAGGCCAAGATCCACCAGATCCTCTCCAACCTGGTGGAGAACGCCCTGAAATACGCGCCTCCAGACACCCGGGTGACGATCGAGGGACAGCCCTCGCTGAACGGCGTGGTGATCTCGGTCAGCGACGAGGGCCACGGGATACCGCCGGACTCGCAGGAGCGCGTCTTCGAGCGCTTCTTCCAGGTCGACTCCTCCACCACGCGCAGTGTCGGCGGCACGGGGCTCGGCCTCTACATCTGCAAGAAGATGGCCGAGATGATCGGCGCGCGGCTGTGGCTCGACCGCTCCGACAACACCGGCTCGACCTTCTCGCTCCTCCTCCCGCTTCGCCCGCCGGAGGAGGACGAGGACG
>DATEBA010000035.1:0-25920 GCA_035288045.1 Actinomycetota bacterium | reverse complement strand
CGCCCGGCGATCGGGCGCAGCCGCAGATGGGTGAACTCGCGCCGCGACGTGAGCGACCACGCGCGCCACGCGACTATCGGTTCGAGGGCGAGAAGCGTCTCGAGGCGGGGAGCGAGGTCGAGCACCGGCTACTCCACGGGCTCCTTCCGCACCGGCACCGGCACCGACTCCGGAACGCGCTCGGGCATCGGCATCGGCTCGGGAACCGGTGCAGCTACGGGCTCGATCTCGATGATCCGCCTCGGGCGACCGATGTCCACGACACACCCCCTCTGTGGTCCCCACGCGAGCTTACCCCGGAGGCCCCGTTGGGGGGAATGGCCCTTCGGCCGGGACGCCTAGCCCTCAAACGAGCCTGTAGATCTCCGAGCTGTCGCTGAAGTACAGCGTCCCGTTCGGCGCGGCCTCGATCGAGAGGATGCCACTCCCGTGTTTGTAGACGACCGTCTGGTGCTTAACCCCCCGCCGGTTGGCCGTCAGGGTGAGCCGCCGCAACTCGCCCGTCTTCCAGGCGCCGAAGAACAAACGCCCGGGACTATGGCGACCCAGGCCGCAGTCGTTGCAGAACGCTGCCCCGGTTGGGGCGATCGTCGGGGTGTACCAGCGCTCGGGGAGCCGAGGATCCTTCCCGTCCTGGTTCGTGTTCCTGGGAGGCTGCGGAGGGGTTGAGCACGTCTCGTTCGGCCCCCAGGCGTAGTTTCTGCCCCGGACGATCCTGTTGATCTCGTCGTTGCACTCAGGCCCGTTCTCCGTTTCCCACAGGTCGCCCGTTCGCGGGTCGAAGGCGGATCCGAAGGAGTTGCGGATCCCGTACGCCCAGACCTTGCTGCCGAAGGGGTTGTCCGGCGCAGCCCGCCCTGTGTCCGTGAGGCGGAGGATCTTGCCGAACACGCTCTGCTTGTCCTGTGAGTTGTCCGGGTCGGCCGCGTCGCCGACGACCACGTACAGACGGCCGTCGGGACCAAACAGTATCCGTCCTCCTTGGTGATTCGTCGCCTGGTGAACGGGCGAGGTGTAGATGACCTTCCGGTCGGTCCCGCGCCCGCCGGAGTCTCTGAACCGCAGGAGCTGGTTGTGTGGATCACCCCCGATCGACCGCGTAGCGTACGCGTAGACCCAAGGTGTGTCGGGGTAGTCGGGGTGGAGCGCCAGCCCGAGAAGTCCCCGCTCCCCGTCTGACTCCAGACGACCGATGTCGAAGAACAAACGGTTCCTGTCGTTGCCGAGGTTCAAGATGCGGATCTCACCGCTGAAGCGCTCGCCGTAGAAGATCCTCCGTCTTGGCGCGAACGTGAACGCGGCCGGGAAAGCCAGCCCCGAGGCCATCCGGCGGGCGTCGATCCCGCCCGCCGCTCGAGGGGCGGGTCCGGCACCGACCGGAAGTTGGGCGGCGCCTGCCAAAACGAGGCCGATAGCTGCGGCCGCGGTGCGCCTCATCCATACGTTCATCCCGTTCCTCCGATCTGCCTGCGCGCCGTAGAGTGTGCCCCCGATGACCTCTTCCATCTTCGGCAGCGTGGTGCTTCGCTCTGAAGACCCGCGGTTCCTCTCGGGCAAGGGCCGCTACGTCGCTAACGTACAGATCGAGGGCGCCCTCCACGCGGTTTTCGTTCGATCGATGCTCGCGCACGCCGGCCTCGTGGCGGTTGACGTGACCGCGGCGCTTGGGTCGCCAGGGGTCGCGGCGGTCTTCACGGCCGCGGATCTCGATCTGGACCCTCAGCCGCCCTCGGGGAACGTATCGAAGGTATTTACGCGTCCCGTGCTCGCCAGGGAGGTGGTGCGCTTCGTGGGTGAGCCGATCGCGGTCGTGATCGCCGACACCCTCGCGGAGGCGATCGACGCGACCGAGCTCGTTGTCGTCGACTACGACCCGCTGCGGGTGGTGACCGACTTGGAGGCGGCCGTCGAGGCGGGTGCACCGGTCCTGTTCCCAGAGGCGGGCTCGAACTTGGCCCACGAGTTCGACAGCCACTGGAACGAGGACGTCCTCAGGGGAGCAGAGGTCGTGGTCGCGGGGCGGTTCGTCAACCAGCGTCTCGCGCCCGTGCCGATGGAGACCGACTCCTTCGTCGCGGTTCCCGACGGCGACGGCTTGACCGTCTGGGCCTCGACGCAGGTGCCGTTCGACGTCCGCAACGACGTGGCCGACGCGCTCGGGCTCGCGCGTGAGCGCGTGCGGGCGATCGCTCCGGATGTGGGCGGGGGGTTCGGTGCGAAGCTCTGGACCTATCCCGAGTACCTGGCGGTCTCGGCTGCCGCGGTGAAGCTGGGCCGGCCGATCCGCTGGAGCCAGTCCCGATCAGAGTGCATGTTGGCCATGACGCACGGCCGGGCGCAGGTGCAGCGGGTCGAGCTCGGGGCGCTGCGCGACGGGACGATCGTCGGGCTAAAGGTCGACATCCTGGCCGACCAGGGCGCCTACCCGATCGCGGCGTTCCTGGCTCCGACGACGCAGGAGATGCTCTCGGGCGTGTACAGGACCCCGCGGATCGCGTGCCGTGGGCGAAGCGTCGTTACCAACACGACGCCGATCGGGCCCTACCGAGGCGCGGGACGACCGGAGGCGACGGCGCTCGTCGAGCGGGTGGTGGACATCCTGGCCGACGAGCTCGGGTTCGACCCCGTCGAGATCCGGCGCAGGAACCTGATCCCGCCTGACGCGTTCCCCTTCGATACCGCCTCGGGCGCGCACTACGACACCGGGGAGTACGAGAGGGCTCTCGACGAGGCGCTAGGTCTCGCCGGCTACGAAGAGCTCCGCGCGGAGCAGGAGGAGCGCCGGCGGAGCGGGAACCCGCGGTTGTTGGGTATCGGGGTGGCGACGTACGTCGAGATCACCGCCTACTCCGGCCGCGAGTTCGGTTCGGTCGAGGTGCACGCCGACGGGAACGTCACGGTGAGAACGGGCACGTCGCCGCACGGCCAGGGGCACGAGACGGCGTTCGCTCAGATCGCGGCCGGGGTCCTCGGCGTGCCCTTCGAGCGAGTGCGGGTCGTCCATTCCGACACCGCGCTCGTGCCGAGGGGGGAGGGCACCTGGGGTTCGCGCTCGCTCCAGATCGGCGGGTCGTCGGTCTTCGACGCCAGCGAGAAGGTGCTGGCGAAGGCGCGGAGGCTCGCCGCGCACGTGCTCGAGGTCGCGGAGGACGATGTCGTCCGGTTCGAGGACGGTCGGGTCGGCGTGGCGGGCGCCCCAGACGCCGCCCTCGACTGGTCGAGGCTGGCCGAGCTCGCGGGTGACTCCGCCCGGCTTCCCCACGGGATGGAGCCGGGGCTTTCCGCCGAGGGCGACTTCCGGCAGAAGCAGGCCACGTTCCCGTTCGGCGCGCACGTCGCGGTGGTGGACGTGGACGTCGACACTGGGGAGGTGCGGCTCGTTCGCTTCGTCGCGGTCGACGACTGTGGCCGGATCCTGAACCCCCTCCTCGTCGAGGGGCAGGTGCACGGCGGCATCGGCCAGGGCGTGGCGCAGGCGCTCTACGAGGAGGTCGTGTTCGACGAGGTCGGCAGCAACCTCACCGGGAATCTCGCGACGTACGCGATGCCCAGCGCTGCCGAGCTACCGCCGTTCGAGAGTGCGCACACGGAGACGCCGACGCCGCGGAACCCTCTCGGCGCCAAGGGGATCGGCGAGTCGGCGACGATCGGCTCGACCCCCGCGGTTCAGAACGCGGTCGTGGACGCGCTCTCGCACCTCGGGGTACGCCATCTGGACCTTCCTCTATCCCCCGAGCGGGTCTGGCGCGCGCTGCACGGCGGATGATCGCAGCCGCCATCGGGCCGACGCTGAATCATCCCGTTCGACGGTAGAGGAACCCCCGTTCGAGGCCGATGATTCGGCTGTGACCAGATCCTCGCTCGGTCGCGCCCGGGCGCTTCTTTCGGGCCTGACCGCCGTTTGCATGCTTTGCGGGGCGGCGCTAGCTGCGGCCGGCCCTGCCGGCTTGGCCGAGGTGGTCCGGCGGACCCAGGGGGCGATGCGCGACGAGCCGTCGCCAGTCACGCTTCCCTCGTCCGACTTCGAAGCGAGCTCGTCGAGCGAAGTGGTCGGCCCCGCCGAGCCGACGCGCGCCGAACGGAGTCGCGGACTGGCCATGGGGGCGGACGGTGGCAACCGCGGGGGCGTCGGGGCGGGTGGTAGCGGCGGCAACCGTCAGGAGCCCGACGAGCACGCTCTTGCGGACGACCCGCCGAGGAACGACCACGCTGTACCTCGTGAGAGAGAGAACGCTGTCGCTAGCGACGGCGTGGTGAGAAGCACGCCGCCCACGCTGCGCTCGGGGCCGTCGGCTAGGTAGCCGGCTGCTGTGTGACGGCGACGCGCTCGATCAGATCCGCGGCCTTCACGGTTCCCGGGTTCGCCCGAAGCGCCGCAGCGCGCTCGGCCATCCGCGCGTGGAGCGGCTCGTCGCCGGCGAGACGGTCGATCGTGCTCCTGAGCTCCTCGTCGTCGAACCCGTAGGTCGCCAGGCGTTTGCCGAACCCGAGCTCGTCGACGCGCTGCGCGTTGTCGTACTGATCCCAGAAGACCGGCAAGGCGATCGTCGGCTTGCCGAAGTGGAAGCACTCCGTGACCGTGTTGTTGCCTCCGTGGGTGATCACAAGGTCGACCTGGGGCAGGATCGTCGTCTGCGGCAGGAACTCCTCCCCGTACATGTTGTCGGCCAGGTCGAAGAGTTCGTGCTGGGGCCCCTTGCTCACGATGTATCGGTGTCCGGTCTTGGCGAGCACGTCGACGAGGCGCTGCATGAGCTCGACGTCGGCCGACGCCAGCGAGCCGAGCGAGAGGTAGACGAGTTTGCCGCCTCCGTCGCGGAGCTGCTCCGGGACCTCGAACGGGTCGTCGGTCGCGCGCACGGACGAGTCGAGCCGGTGGGCGGTGGGGGGCAACGGCTCGCGTCTGCCGTAGTCGGCGAACGCAGGGTAGACGAACAGGTTGAGGTACGGAGACTCCCAGATGTAGTCGCGGTTGTGGTCGGGGAGCGGCGGTGCGCCTCTGGATGCGAGCCACCATGAGAACTCGGCGATCTGCGGTCCAAGGATCCGGTCGTACTCCGACCAGAACTCCTCCCAGCCGGAACGGTCCCCGGCCGCGTAGCCGGAGAACACCGGCGGGATGTCCGGGTCCTTCCATTCGAGCGGGTTGCAGGACGTGATGCGCACCCATGGGCGGCCGCTCGTGGGAAGAGCGGCGAACGCAACCACGTTGTCCTCCACTACCACGTCGGGGCGGATCTCATCGAAGATATCGCGGAGCCGGTCGTCGACGTACATGGCTCCGTCGATCAGCGCCTGCCAGGTCGGCTTGAGGAAGGTCTCGAGCTGGACGATCGTCGGCTTGCGGAACTCGGGCGCCGTGTCCCGGATGAAGTCCTTCCAGAACTGGCCGGGCTCCTCCTCCTGCTCGGGCGGAGGGCCAAGGCGCATGTGGGTCTCCTCGAAACCCTTGGCCTCGAGCGTTCCTGCGAAGGACTCCTCGACGATGAAGATCACGCGGTTGCCGCGCTGCTTGAGGACGTTGCCGATCCCGACGCAGTTGTTAGTGGGTCCGAACGCGCCCTCGGGGAAGAACACGATGGTCTTGGGGTCGGTCAACTGTGCCTCCTTGGGTTCGCTGCCGGACTGTTACCCGCCGCCGCGTCGGCCGTCAACCCGTCAGTCGCAGGCGCTGATGTGCCGCGTCCGGGGCCAGCGCTCGACGCACGAGCCGCTCACGAGGAAGACGGCGCTCTCGTCTTGGGGGACGACCCAGAGCCTCCAGGAACCTCGACGGCATCCGCGTTCTCGACGAGAGCGGGGACATGATCGTCGACACGTTCACGACGGCGACCTGCGGTAACGGTTGCCGCGGCACCTACGAGGCGAACGTCTCATTCGACGTGTCGCTTACCCAGCCGGGTGTGGTTCAGGTGTACGAGTCCAGCGCGATGGTCTGTTCTGCACATTATCCAGATCCCAGTGACGCTCGTCGCGTGAGAGCTTGCCGTGCAGGGCTTTCCGTGTGGGCGAGTCTTCAGGCCCGCCCCACATGCTACCCTGCCCGGCCATGAGCGCCGAGCCCCTGCCCGCCTGGGAACAGCGCTTCCGCGCTCCCGCGATCTCGCTCCCGATCTGGCCGCGTAGCGCTCCCGAGCGGTTCGCGGTGAACTCCAACGAGACGGGGAGCTGGCAGCTCTACGCGTGGGACCGAGCGGCCGGCGCTCGACGCCTGGTCACTGAGGAGAAGGTGGGTGTGACCGAGGGCACGCTCACCGCCGACGGATCCGGTGTGGTGTGGTTCCACGAGGAAACGGGGGACGAGTTCGGCCGCTGGCTGGTGGCACCCTTCGAGGGCGGTGACCCCCGACCGCTCGCGCCGGAGATCGAGGACGGCTGGCCGGCCGGCATCGCGGTCGGCGAGCAGGTGCTCGCGCTCGTGATGGGGTATCGCGACGGGTTCGCGGCCTACACGATGGTCCGAGACGCCCCGGCCCGCGTGCTGATGCGTCACGAGGAGATGCTCGTGCTCGGCGGCGCCGGTTGGGCCAACGTAGGAAGCGGCGGACTCTCGGCCGACGAGACGCTCGTCTGCGTGGAGCACTCCGAGCACGGGGACCGGCTGCACCCGGCACTCCGCGTGTTCGATGCGCGTTCCCGTGAGGTCGTCGGCGATCTCTCGGACGGCGAGGGCTTCGGCCTGCACGCGGCGGCCTGGAGTCCGGTTCCCGGTGACTCGCGGCTCGCCGTCACTCACGAGCGGGACGGGATCGACCGTCCTGCTCTGTGGAACAGCGCGACGGGCGAGCGCCTCGAACTCTCGCTTGATCTAGCCGGCGAGGTTCACGTGCTCGACTGGTGGCCGGATGCCTCGGCGCTCCTGCTCCTCCAAGTAGACGAGGGCCGGAACTGGTTGCGCCGCTACGTCGTGGCGACCGGGGAGACGACCTCCATCGAGCACCCCGAAGGTGTCATCTCGAGCGCCTGCGTCCGGCCCGACGGCGAGGTCTGGTTCCGGCATTCGAGCGGTGGTCGTTCGGCTCGGGTCCTGGACGAGAGCGCCCGCGAGGTGATCGCCCCGGCGGGTCCCCGAGCGCCGGACGGTCGTGGGTACACCTCGTGGGAGTTCGGGAACCCCCACGGACAGCGCGTGCACGGTTTCCTGGTGACGCCGGCAGGGCGGGGGCCGTTCCCGGTGCTCATGGAGGTACACGGTGGACCCCAGTGGCTCTACGAGGACGCGTTCGCGCCTCAGGTGCAGGCTTTCGTCGACGCCGGGTTCGCAGTTGCGATGGTGAACTACCGGGGCTCGACGGGGTACGGACGGGAGTGGCGCGACACGCTGATAGGCAATCCCGGGTTCCCCGAGGTCGAGGACGTGGTCGCCGGGCTCGACGACCTGATCGCGCGCGGCGTCGCCGATCCGGAGCGCGTCGCGATCCACGGCGAGTCGTGGGGCGGGTACATCACTTTGCTTTCGATCGGGCTGCATCCGGATCGCTGGAGCGCGGCCGCCGCCGGCGTTCCCGTCGCCGACTACGTTGCCGCCTTCGAGGACGAGGCGCCCGCGCTCCAGA
This sequence comes from Actinomycetota bacterium, assembly GCA_035288045.1. Taxonomy (GTDB): domain Bacteria; phylum Actinomycetota; class UBA4738; order UBA4738; family HRBIN12; genus DATEBA01. The sequence goes on along the minus strand of DATEBA010000035.1, from coordinate 18,364 downwards.
CGATGGACCGAGGGCTGTTCGGCGGCGGGCCCGAGGAGCTCTCGGACCTCTACCGGGAGCGCTCGCCGATCACGTACGTCGATCGCGTGAAGACGCCGCTCCTCGTCCTGGCCGGTGAGCACGACAGTCGCTGCCCGATCCGCCAGATCGACAACTACGTCCGCGCGCTCGAGGAGCGCGGCGGCCACGTCGAGACGTACCGGTACGAGACCGGCCACAGCTCGTTCGTCATCGAGGAGCGCGTGCGACAGATGCGTAGGAAGCTCGAGTTCTTCCGTAGGCACGTCCGGCTTGGCTGACGATCAGGTGTGACCGACCGGCTCGCACTCGGCCGCCGGGCGGACGAGCTCCGAGGTACGACACAGGCGTAGGGGTCTCGCGATCTTCATGGCGAAGCTAAAGAGCTCTCGAAGAGGCAAGGGGGCCTGGCCAGGCCGGTCCCATTCGATCCGCCGGGTCGTGCCTCCGCTCGCGTAGCGCACGAAGCCGACAGCCGCATCTGTGCATCCGCGACATCCGTAGAGGGGCGCGAACGCTCGGTCGGTCAGCTCGTTCGCGAGTCCGCTTAGCTCCGCGGCCCCGGTCCTCGACAGGGTGCCCTCAGCGGTTCCGATGACGTTGCCGCGGATGCTGGCGAACACGACGTCAATCCGTGCGCCCTCGACCGAGATCTCGACTCCACAGAGCGGGACACCGCATTCCCCAGAGTGCCAGCCTAGCTCGACGATTGTCGGTCGAGCGGGCAGGGGGGCGGGCTCCCCCCCACGCTCACAGGCGGCTGCCACGAGGGCGAACGTGACAAGGGCGTGAATGGCTCTCACGACCGGACCATGCCGACAGGGGCGTCCGGTGTGACGCGCGCTACCTGATCGCGGCCTCGCCGCGCTCCCCGGTACGCGTGCGGATCGCGTCCTCGATCTGCGAGACGAAGATCTTGCCCTCGCCGATCTGCTTGAACTTGAGCGACCCCATGATCGCGTCGACGATGCGGTCGACCTCGGCGTCGGCGACGACCATCTCCACCCTCATCTTCGGGTGGAAGATGTACTGACCGGGCTTGATCTCCTCGCCGAGCCGGAAGCCGCGCTGCACGCCGAACCCCTTCACCTCGGTGACGCTCATCCCCACGACGCCCTCGACCGCCATGGCCTGGGCCACCGTGTTCAGGTCGTAGGGCTGGACGTAGCACTCGATCTTCTTCATTTGACCGTCCCCTCTCAGACGACGCCCTGATCGAGCATCGCGTCGGCGACCTTCACGAAGCCGGCGATGTTGGCGCCGTTCACGTAGTTGCCGGACGTGCCGTACTCCTCGGCGGTCTCCCGGCATTGCTTGTGGACGGCCTTCATGATGCCGTGCAGGCGGGCGTCCACCTCCTCGCGGGTCCAGGCCAGCCGGAGCGCGTTCTGCGACATCTCCAGGCCGGAGGTCGCGACGCCGCCGGCGTTCGCGGCTTTGCCGGGTCCGTAGAGGATGCCGGCGGCCACGAACTGCTCCACGCCCTCGGGCAGGGTGGGCATGTTCGCTCCCTCGCTCACAACGTAGACGCCGTTCTTCAGCAGGTTCGCGGCGTCGCGCGCGTTGATCTCGTTCTGCGTCGCGCTGGGGAACGCGCAGTCTGCCTGGATGTCCCAGAGCGGGTTGTGGTCCAGGGTCGGGTCGCCCGGCGTGTACGTGGCTCCCTTGAACGTGTCAACATACTCCTTGATGCGCCCCCGCCTCTCGTTCTTGAGCTCCATGGCCCACGCCAGCTTCTCCCGGTCGATCCCGTCGGGGTCGTGGACGAACCCGTCGGAGTCTGAGAGCGTGACCGCCTTGCCGCCCAGGTCGAGGATCTTCTCCACCGTGTACTGCGCGACGTTGCCGCTGCCGGAGACCAGGCAAACCTTGCCGGCGATGCTCTCGTCGCGGGTGTTCAGCATCTCCTCGGCGAAGTAGACGGCGCCGTAGCCCGTCGCCTCAGGGCGGATGAGCGAGCCACCCCACTCCAGGCCCTTGCCGGTGAGGACTCCGGTGAACTCGTTCTTGATCCGCTTGTACTGGCCGAACAGGAACCCGATCTCGCGACCTCCGACACCGATGTCGCCGGCCGGCACGTCGGTGGACTCGCCGATGTGGCGCTGCAGCTCGGTCATGAACGACTGGCAGAAGCGCATGACCTCGGCGTCGCTCTTCCCCTTAGGGTCGAAGTCCGAGCCGCCCTTGCCGCCCCCCATGGGAAGCGTGGTGAGGGCGTTCTTGAAGACCTGCTCGAACGCCAGGAACTTGAGGAGCCCGAGGTACACGCTCGGGTGGAACCGAAGGCCGCCCTTGTAGGGGCCTATCGCGCTGTTCATCTCGACGCGGAACCCACGGTTCACCTGGATCTCTCCCGAGTCGTCCACCCACGGGACGCGGAACATGATCACGCGCTCGGGCTCGATGATGCGCTCGAGGACCTTGGCGCTCCTGTACTCGGGGTGGCGGCCGAAGAGGAGCTGGACCGACTCGGCCACCTCCTGCACCGCCTGGTGGAACTCGGGCTCGCCCGGGTTCTTCGTCCTCAACTCATCGATCAGCTTGCCGACGAAGTCGCTCATCTCGATCCTCCTGGGTGTAATCGTTGGTATCTCCGCGGCGGACCGCTGCTCCACGGCCGGGCGAAGTATACGGGTGTATCGGCGCTGGTCAGCCCTGCCGAAAGGTCCCTCCCGGGTGCGACCAATGGGCCCGTCCGTGCGGGGCCGGAGCCCCGCCCGGTCTACCGGAAGCCGCGGGCCCGCTCGGCCTCGACGACGCGCTCGACCGCGATCTCGTAGGCCGCCTCGCGGTGCGTGGTGCCCTTCTCGTGAGCACGCGCGAGCACGCCGTCGGTCGATGAGTCCATCAGCTCCTTCAGGCGCGCGTTGACCTTCTCCTCGGTGAACCGCTCGCGCTGGAGATTTTGGACCCACTCGAGGTAGGAAACGACCACGCCGCCGGCGCTGGCGAGGATGTCGGGGACGACCGTGACTCCCTTGGCCGCGAGGATCTCGTCGGCCTCGGGAGTGGTCGGGTAGTTGGCGACCTCTAGAACGAGGTTCGCAACTACCCGGCCGGCGTTGCCTTCGTGGATTGACTTCTCCAGAGCCGCCGGGAGGAACACCTCGGCGTCGATCGCGACGAGGTCCTCGGGCTCGATCGCGTCGGCGTGCTTGAAGTCGAGCACGCTCCCCGTCCGCTTCTTGTGCTCGAGCACCGCTCTTGGGTCGAGGCCCTCCGGGTTGTGGATCGCGCCCTTCGAGTCGGCGCACGCGACGATCCTGTAGCCCATCTGCGCGGCGAGGATCGAGAACCACGACCCGGCGTTGCCGTAGCCCTCCACGACGACGCGGATCTTCTCCCGGGTCCAGCCGCGCGCCTGCGCGATGCGGTCGAGGCAGAGGAGCCCACCGCGCCCGGTCGCCTGCTCCCGCCCGCGCGATCCGCCGGCCGCGATCGGCTTGCCGGTGAGGATCGCCGGGGTGTCGCCGTACATCCGGCTGTACTCGTCGTACATCCAGCCCATCTCGCGGGCGCTCGTGTTGACGTCGGGCGCCGGCACGTCGGTGTAGGGGCCGATCACAGGAGCGATGGACCGGATGAAGGACCGAGAGAGGCGCTCGACTTCCGCCTCGGAGAGGAGCTTCGGGTTCACCTGGACCCCACCCTTCCCGCCCCCGAAGGGCAGGTCCAGCAGCGAGCACTTCCAGGTCATGAGCGCGGCGAAGCATCGCACCTCGTCGATCGTCACCGTCTCGTGGAAGCGAAGACCGCCCTTGTGGGGCCCGCGGGCCGCGTTGTGCTGGACCCGGTAGCCCGGGAAGACCGCCATCTCGCCGTCGTCCATCGGAACCCTGACCTGGACCCGGACCTCCCGGCGCGGGGTCGCCAGGGCCTGCCTTAGCCCCTCGTCGAGCCCCAGCCGCTCGGCGGACTGCTCGAAGAAGCGGGTTACTGCCTCGAACGCGTTCATCTCGGCCTCCTAAGGGGGCGCCGGAAATGATGGCACGACGCGCCTTCCGGCGGAACCCCACCCGTTGCGTCTGGGGGAACGGCCCGTAAGTAGGCATCGGCCGTCTGCTACGGTCCCTGAAGAAGCCCGATGTTCCCGCGGATCGCCGTTGCCGTGCTTATCGCCGTCGCCATCTGGCGGGTGGGGATCGGGGTGCTCCGGACCCTCACCCAGGCACGCGTGCTCGGCCCTCCGCCGGAGCCCGAGGACGTCGAGGGTCTGGAGGTCTTCTTGGTGTGCCGCGAGTGCGGGACCGAGTTCCGGGTCACCCGCCTGGGGGAGCTGCAGGTTCCCAGGCACTGCGGGGAGCCGATGGAGGTCGTTCGGCGCCCCGCCGCGGGGGGGATCTGAGGGCGATCCCTCCACAGGTTTTCCACAGGTTCCCCGCAGCCGCCGGCCGGTTCTCCACAGCCGGCCGTCTGCCCCGGATCACACGGGTGTGATTCTCCCCACCTGTGGAAGGAGCTGTGGGAAATGACATGCCTGTGATTTCAGCGTATCCGGGTGGCGCCTAGGAACCCGAGGGCGATCAGGCCGAGGCCCGCCCAGAGCAGCGCGTTCGTTGCCTCGTCACCTTGCAGGTAGTTGAAGACGATGACGCCGATGCCGGCCGCGATCACGCCGAGCACGAGGATCGGGTACCACCGCGGGCTCTTCTTCCTCGGGCGTCTTCGTTGCGGCTCGAGCTGGTAGCGCCGCTGACGCTTCGAGCGCGACTTCGACTTGGGCACGGCGGCCAGGATACATCGGGCTCGCGCGCCGGCGAGAGGTCTGGAAAGATGGCTCCGTGACCGAGCACCGTCGCTGGTTCGCGAGCTACCCCGATGACGTGCCGAAGACCCTCGCGCCCTACCCCGAGGTCTCCGCCTACTCGATGCTCCAGGGGGCGGCGGAGCGCCACCCCGAGAAGCCGGCGATCGCATGGTTCGGGCGACACATCTCCTACCTGCAGCTCCGGCAGGAGACCGAGCGGTTCGCAGCGGTGCTCGCCGGGCTCGGCGTGCAGAAAGGCGACCGGGTCGGCCTGGTGCTGCCCAACTGCCCGGAGTACGTGATCGCGTACTACGCGACCCTCCGCCTGGGCGCGATCGTCGTCGGGAACAACCCGCTCTACACTCAGCGCGAGCTCGAGCACCAGCTGAAGGACGCCGGCTGCGAGGTCGTGGTCGTGCTCGAGCAGCTGTACCCGACCCTCGAGGCCATCCGTGGGGAAGTCGGTGTCCGCGAGGTCGTCGTGACCAAGCTGAATCGGTACATGAAGTTCCCTCTCAACCTGCTCGCGCCTATCAAGTTCAAGAAGGACGCGAAACACGAGGGGAAGCCGTGGCCTCCGGTGCCGAAGGTCGCGCCGGTGATGTGGTGGAGCGACCTGATGAAGGCCGCCGGCCCGACCCCGCCCGCGGCGATGGTCGACCCAAAGACGGACCCAGCCGGGTTCATCTACACGGGCGGGACGACCGGTCTGTCCAAGGGCGCGATGCTCTCTCACTCGAACGTCGTGTCCAACGCGATGCAGTCCGCGGCCTGGTTCCCCGACCTCAGGGACGGTGAGGACGCGCTTATGTGCGTCCTGCCGTTCTTCCACTCCTACGGGATGACCGTTGAGATGAACCTGTCGATCTTCCGAGCGGCGAAGATGATCCTCGTCCCTCGGTTCGAGCTCCACATGGTGCTCAAGGAGATCCAGCGTGAGAAGCCGACGCTCTTCCCCGGAGTGCCGCGCCTGTACATCGCGCTGAACGAGGCGCCGGAGAGCAGGAAGTATGATCTTCGCTCGATCAAGGCATGCCTGTCGGGGGCGGCGCCGCTCCCCGCGGCCGTCGCCGACAAGTTCGAGGCGCTCACGGGTGCGCGCCTGCGGGAGGGCTACGGTCTCACCGAGACGGGGCCGGTGGCCCTCGCGAACCCGATCTACGGCAAGGCGAAGGTCGGCTCGATCGGCCTTCCGATGCCAGACACGGACTGCAAGATCGTCGACCTGGAGGATCCCGACCACGAGATGGGCGTGGGCGAGCGCGGCGAGCTGGCGATCAAAGGTCCGCAGGTGATGCTCGGCTACTGGAAGCGCCCGGAGGAGACGGCGCTCATGATCCGCAACGAGTGGCTGTACACGGGTGATATCGCCGTGATGGACGAGGAGGGCTACTTCTCCATCGTCGACCGCAAGAAGGAGATGATCATCGTCTCCGGGTTCAACGTGTACCCGACAGAGGTCGAATCGGTTCTCTATCAGCACCCGAAGGTCCAGAAGGTGTGCGTCCTCGGCGTGCCGGACGCGACGACGGGCGAGGCTGTGAAGGCGTACGTCGTGCTCCGTGATGGTGGGCGCGCGACCCCCGAGGAGATCCTCGAGTGGTGCCGCCACCCCGAGCACGGGCTCACGGGCTACCGCGTTCCCAAGCACGTCGAGTTCCGCGATTCGCTGCCCGAGACGCTCGTCGGCAAGGTGCTCCGCCGGGTGCTCCTTGAGGAGGAGCGCCAGAGGGCCTCGGCGGGCGGTGCTGCACCCGGGTCGTGAGCCCAATCCCGGCCGATCTCGGCGACGGCGGGGTCCTGCGTCGCCACACGCGCGACGACTTGGGCGCGATCTGGACCGCCGTGGAGGCGGAGCGCACACGGATGCGAGATCTCTGGGGCATATCCGGCGAGCTCGGCTACTGGATCGTTTCCGAGCATGAGGGCAAGGGTTGGTGACTCGCGCGTGCCGCGTGCTGATCGACGTCGCCTTCGGGGAGCTTGGTCTCCACCGGGTTGTGATCCGCGCTGGGGTCGACAACCCGCGTAGCCGGGCGATCCCGGAGCGCCTCGGGTTCACCGAGGAGAGGATCGCCCGCGAGGAGGGTCCCGGATAGGGCGGCTTCTACGACCTGGTCGTCTACGGGCTGCTCGATCGCGAATGGCGCCGGTGAGGCGGCTCGGAGAGGACGTCTTCGAGCTCGCCTGAGGCTCAGGCTCCCACCCGCCTCGGTTCGGCCTCTCCGCCACGCATCATCAACACGCTGGCCGTCGCGAGCCACGCGAGGAACGCCACGAACGCGATGTAGGAGACTGCGGCCCCCGGGGCGAAGGGACCGCTCGAGACGACGATCCCGACTCCCGTGATGATCGCGACGACGAAGAGCGCGTAGCTCGCGTTTCCGAACCACCGGGGGAACGCATTGTGGCGCATCACCATGACGGCGGTAGCCGCGGCGGCGGGTGCCACGGCGAACCAGGCGGCGGCGTAGGAGAGCCAGCGCAGGTCGGCGAGGACCCGCACGATTCCCTCGACGCCGAGCGCCGCCCCCGGGCGGAGCAGGCCGGTGGCGGTCGTCCCCATCCCGTGCGCCGCGGCCGGGAACCGCCCGAGCTCGAGGGCCAGGAGCGCGGCGGCGAGGAGCCCGACGGCGAAGGGTCCGGTCGCGGCGAGCGCCCCCGCGAGGGTCACTGTCGAGAGGCGCCCGTTCTCTCCCTCCGCCCTTCTGAGGTGCGCGACGAGGCTGCCGAAGAACCACAGGAGGAAGATGCCGCCGATGCTCGCGAGGATGAGCTGCACCTGGACCCCCGTGCGGTGCCGCGCGTAGAAGCTCACGACCTCGGATGCCGGGTCCTGCACGGAGGGCGGGATGCCCGTGACGAACGCCTGTACGAGGAAGATCAGGGCGCCGACCAGCCCGGCGCCGGCCGCGTACCGCTCCCACTGCTGCTCGCCCATGTGCCCCTCCTCTTCCTCGGCCCTGGCGGGCATCATCCGCCGGGCGGCGGGGAATGGGAAGTCGGATCGTGGACGGGCCGTTCCGGCTCGCCTAGGCCTCCATCGAATCGGCGGGGGAACCCTCGGCCACCCAGGCGAGGTCGCCGGCGAGGGAGGCCACGTCGCCGACGACCAGGGTCGCCGGCGCTCCGATGCCTGCCGCCGCGGCGAGCGAGGGCAGATCGACTAGATCGGCCTGAACCGAGCGCTGGGCCGAGGTCGCCGCCCACTGGACGACCGCGGCTGGGGTCGAGGGCGCCCGCCCTGAGCCGACGAGTTGCGCGCAGACGTCTCGGAGCTTCCCGGCGGCCATCAGCACGACCAGGGTGTCGACGGCGGTGGCGACTCGGGAGAGGTCGACGTCGTCGTCCCTACTCGCGCTCGCCGTCACGACGGCGAAGCTGCGGGCGACCCCTCGGTGGGTGAGCGGGATGCCGGCGTACGCGGGGGCCGCGACGGCCGACGTTACACCGGGGACCACCTCGAAGGGCACGTCCGCACGTGCACAGGCAAGTGCCTCCTCGCCGCCTCGACCGAACACGAACGGGTCGCCGCCTTTCAACCGCACGACGTTGGCGCCTCGTCGCGCACGCTCGACCAGGAGCCGGTCGATCTCTTCCTGTCGAACTTGGGGCCGGCCGGGCTCCTTGCCGACGTCCATCCGCTCTGCGCGCGCCGGCGCGAGATCCAGCAGCGCCGGCGACGCCAGCCGGTCGTAAACGACGACGTGCGCCGTGCGAAGGACCTCCGCGCCCCTGAGGGTGAGCAGCCGGGGGTCTCCCGGCCCGGCGCCGACGAGGTACACGATCCCGCTCAAGCCGACTCCTCCTCGAGCCGGTCGCCGACCAGGCGGCCGACGAGACGGTCGTGGAGGTCCTCGCGGCGTCCTGTGCGCACCAACGCCTCGGCCTCGTCGAGATCGAGCGCGAGCCTCCACCGCTGCGCCCTCTCCTCGAGGTCGGAGAGCAGCGGGAGGGTCTCCTCACGCACCCTGCCGACCAGTTCGACGATCTCCGCCCAGTGATGGCCGAAGCGTTGCTCGAGCTCCTCCCGGAGCCGCCGAGCGAGCGCGGGCGAGGCGCCGCCGGTCGCGATCGCGATCACGAGGTCCCCGCGACGGACTACGGCCGGTGCGGCCCAATCGCAGTTGGCGACGTCGTCGATCACGTTCATGAGCACCCCGCGCGTACGTCCGGCGCGGGCGATCGCGTCGCGCTCCTCCCGTGTGGTGGCCGAGGCGACACAGAGGAAAGCGCCGTCGAGGTCCTCCGGCCGGAACGGCCTTCGTTCGACGCGCACCCTCGGGTCCTGCCGGAGGCGGTCGAGGCGGCGGGTCGGTCCCTCGGCGACGACGAGCACGTCTGTGGCGCCCCCGGCGAGCAGGCCCTCGACCTTGCCGAGGGCAACGGCGTCGGTGCCAACGACGACGCCGCAGTGGTTCGCGAGCTCCAGGGAGACCGGGTATCCGAACATCAGCAGCTCACCTCGTAGTGGTGGCTTCGGTGGGGCGGCGCCTTGACCGGAGCGCGGTCGGTTCCCCCGTAGGCCTCGAGGTGCTCCTCGTATCCGATCCAGAGCGTGCCGTCGGGGTCCAAGGCCCGCTGGAGCGACCGCTCGGCTAGGCGACGGTTGCGCGCGGCGATCCGCGCCACCGGGGCGAGATCGTCGAGCCGTGCGGCGTCGAAGGCGCCCGCCGCCGCGGCCCAGGCCCCTGCGCCGGCTTCGGTCCGCACGAGCACGGTGCTCCGGCCCGGGTCGCTGCCGACGTTTCCGACGGCCAGGTCGGCCGCGAGGCCGGCGAAGTCGGCGCACTCGTCGCAGCCGTGCAGCGACGGGCCTCTCACCGTTGCGACCGGAACCCGGTACGACTCGTCCCCCTTCGCGTCGCGGGCGACTAGGTCGCCCCCGCGCACGTCCAGCTTCACGACTCGCGAAAGATCGGCGCCCTTGGCGGCGAGCGCGCGGAGCAGCTCGGCCGGTTCGAACGATCGCGTGCAGAACAACCCCACGGCCAGCACGACGGCGTGCGCCGCGGTATTCCGGTAGCGCCATGGGAACCGCTGCAACGCGCGCAGGACCGAGATCTGGCAGGGCGTCCCGACGAACGCGATCCGCCCGACACCTGGGGGGATCTCGCGGTTCAGAACGGCGAGCGGGTGGCCCTGGTGGTAGACGCTCCCGGCCGCCTCCAGGATCTCCTCCGTCGTCGTGGCGAGGAACGGTTCACCGTGGAACGGGCCGGTCCTTCGCGTGAGGATCGCGCCGTCGATGTGTCCGGCCTCGAGCAGGACTGCGAGTAGCGAGGTCACCACGCCGCCGTCCTGAGCATCCTGCGGCGGCGCCAAGGCGCGGGCGGACCACGCCTCGAGCGCTTCGCCGAGGCCGCCGACCGCGCCGTTGAGCCGTTCGACGCGCAGGCCCGCGAGCGGGCAGTAGTCCCAGCACGCGGAGCAGCCGGTGCACATCCGGACGAGCGTCGGGTGGCCGTCCGTCCCGACGGACAGCGAACGCGACGGGCACGCGGCGATGCAGCCGCCGCAGCCGACGCAGCGGTCGGCGTCGATCACCGCAGACGCCGTCTTGTGGAACCAGATCTTGTCGGGAAGCTCCGGCACCTCCGATCGCGACGCGACGGCGTCGCGAACGTCGGCGGCGGGGTCTACGAACACCGGAACGGTGCTCACCTCTCAGCCCCCCCGAATCGGGATCCGCCCGTCTCCGGTGACAGGTCGTCGAGCAGGAACTCGCCGGTGCCGACGGCTTCGAGTGTCTTTCCGATCGCCCTGAAGGCTCGTTCGGCTGGAACCTCCAGCCGGGCCCAGCGCCCGAGCCTGCCCGCGCCGAGGTCTCCCCCGAGCGCGACGTCGAACGCGTCCTTGTAGGACTCGTCGTCCTTGCCCATGGTGGCGCGGAGCCCGATGTGCGCGGCCTGCACCTGCGCGCACGACGCCTTGCAGCCGGACAGGTGGATCCGCAGACCGTTCGCTCGTTCGGCGGGGACCGTGCCCCGCAGCGCGTCGATCAGATCCCGGCCGTAGCTCTTCACGTCGAGGATCGCGAACTTGCAGAACGGAGCGCTGGTGCACGCGACGACGGATCGCTCGACCGGGTCGGGGTCGGGACGGAGGCGCTCGAGTAGTGGCTCGGCGAGGAGGGCGTCGGGGTCACCTACCCCGGTCACCACGAGGTTCTGACGCTGCGTCAGCCGGACCTCGCCGTCGCCATGATCACGCGCGAGCCTCGCCAGCTCGGCGATCTCGTCGGCCGTGACTCGGCCGAGAGGAACGCAGAGGCCGACGTTGCTCGTGCCACCGGAGTCGGGACGCACGCCCACGTGATCCTCGGCTCTCCAGGTCGACGCGTCCTCGCCGGACTGCGGGGCTTCGAACGGCAGGCGCTCGCGAACCTCGCGAGCGATCTCGTCGACGCCGAGTTCGTGGACGAGCACGCGGAAGCGGTTTACCGCCTTGTGCTCGAAGTCGCCGCGGTCGCGGTAGAGCTCGAGCGTCGCGCGGACGACGTCCACGACCTGCGCCGGTTCGACGAAGAGGTCCAGAGGGGACGCGAGGCGCGGCGAGTCGGACAGCCCACCGCCGGCGTGCACGTTGAAGCCGACCGACCCGCCGCGCCTCGCCGGGGTGAACGCGAGATCGTTCACCCGTGCGACGACGCAGTCGGTCGGGCAGCCCGTCACGACGACCTTGAACTTCCTGGGTAGGAATGCCGTCAGCCGCTCCCGCTCGAACGCGAACGCGCGCAGCCGCTCCACGATGGGCCTCGTCTCCAAGACGCCGTCGGGGTCGACGCCGTCCACCGGGCACGAGGTCACGTTCCGGAGGGTGTCGCCGCAGGCCTGCGCGCTCGTCAACCCGACCGCCTCGTACCTGCGCCAGATCTCGGGCAGGGTCTCGAGCCGGAGCCAGTGGATCTGGAGGTCCTGGCGGGTCGTGATCTCGGCGAACCGGTCGGGTCCCTCTTCGCCTTCGGGCCTCGCCGCGAAGTCGCGGACCACGCCGGCGACGGCCTCCAGCTGGTCGGCGTTGGTCCGCCCCCCTGGGATGCGTGTCCGGAGCATGAAGCGCCCCTCCTGCCGGTCGTCGTACACGCCCGCCAGGCGGAGCTTCGACACGCCGAGCCGGCGGTCGGCCTCGTCCAGGTCCTCCCACCGAGAGCCGGCCGCGCCGATCGCGGAGACGACCTCCGTCGGCGCCTGATCCGCTGCGAACAGGGGGCTCACGACGCCGCCTCCCGGGGCGTGGAGCCGAGGAGCTGCACCGAGCAGTGGATACCGCACTCCTTGTCGGTGTCCTCTTCCCACCACCAGCGGCCGCCGCGCTCCGGCTCGCCGGCTATCACCGGTCGCGTGCACGGGGCACAGCCGATCGACGTGTATCCGTGGTCAAAGAGCTCGTGGTAGGGGACCTCGTTGCCGCGGATGTAGTCCCAGACCTCCTCGTTGGTCCAGTCTGCGACGGGGTTCAGCTTCACGATCCCGCGGTGGTCGACGTCGAGCTCCACCTTCGCGATGCTCTTGCGGGTGCGCCACTGGTCGCGCCGTAGCCCCGTCGCCCAGGCGTCGAGCGTCGCAAGCTTGCGCTTGAGCGGCTCGACCTTGCGGACCTCGCAGCAGGCCAGCCGGAGCTCCACGGCGTCGTACATCAGGTTCGGGCCGTGCGCGGTGACGAGGTTCGAGACGGCCTCCGTGTCGGGGTACTCCCACTCGACGCGGACCCCGTAGCGCTCGCGAACCTCCTCGAAGAGCGCGTAGGTCTCCGGCGGCAGGCGGCCGGTGTCCAGGGTGAAGACCCGCACGTCCGGGCTGATCCGCCAGGCCATGTCGAGCACGACCATGCCGTCGGCCCCCCCGGCCGCGGATATCGCCAGACGCGGGTGGAACCGCTCGAGCGCCCACTCGAGGAGGGCCTCGGCGCTCGCATGCTCGAAGCGCTCCGCGGCCTCGCGTACCCATGCGACCTCCTCGTCGACGACGGGGAGAGCCGGTCCGTGGATCGGCTCGCGTCCGTTCACGGTGCCTGCTCCGGCGCGCCGAGGCCGAGGAACCGCAGCTCGAAGCGGCGGTCGCAGGAGCGGCAGTGCCAGCCGCTCTCGCCGACGGGACGCAGGTCGCTCTCGCCGCAGTAGGGGCATTGGAACGGCTGGACGCGGTTCATCGAACGGCCTCCTTCACCGGCGGCTCGGCGAACGCGGAGAGCTCCTCGTCGGAGAGAGAGTTCACGTACTCGGTGAACGTGCGCGCGCTCCCTCGCCGGAGGTGGTACCGGCGGAGCAGCGCCTCCACGTAGTCGGCGAGATCTTCGGCGAACACCCGCACGCCCTTGACCTTGCGGGCGAAGCGCGCGTCCGTACCGAGCCCGCCGCCGAGGTGAACCAGGAATCCGTCGGAGCGGGTGCCGTCCGGGCGCGTCATCACGACGCCCATGAGTCCGACGTCGGCGACCTGGAAGCGCGCGCACGAGTTGGGGCAGCCGTTCAGGTTGATCCTGATGTCCTCGTCGAACTCCGGCAGCCGTTCCTCGAGCTCGCTGTAGAGCCACTGCGCTCGGTGCTTCGTCTCGGCGATCGCGAGCTTGCAGAACTCGATGCCGGTGCACGCCATCGTCCCGCGGCGGAACGCGGAGGGCTTCGCCCGGAGGTCGATCCCCTCCAGCGTGCCGACGAGCTCGTCGGCCCGGTCCGGCGGGACGTCGAGGATCACGAGCTTCTGGAGCGTAGTCGTTCTCAGCCGTCCTGCGCCGTACGCGTCCGCGAGGTTCGCAACGACGCGCAGCTGGTGGCCGGCGATCCGCCCCGCCCGCGGCGCGAAGCCGACGTAGCATCGCCCGTCCTTCTGGGCGTGGATGCCGACGTGGTCCCGGCTCGCGTGCTTGGAGGGGGAAGGTGGAGGCCCGTCGGGAAGGCGGAAGCCCATGTACTCGGTCTCGAGGACCTCACGGAAGCGCTCGGGGCCCCAGTCGGCGACCAGGAACTTGAGGCGCGCGCGGTTACGTACCCGTCGGTAGCCGTAGTCACGGAAGACGCCGGTCACGCCCGCCCACGTGTCCGGCACGAGCTCCGGCTCGACCGAGACGCCGAGGCGCTTGGCGAGGTGTGGGTTGGTCGAGAGCCCGCCGCCGACCCAGAGGTCGAACGCGACGCTGCCGTCCTCTCTGTGCACCGCCACGAACGACACGTCGTTCGTCTCGTGCTGCGTGCACCGGTGCGCGCATCCCGTGATCGTCGTCTTGTACTTGCGCGGCAGGTTCGAAAACGCGGGGTCGCCGACGAACCGGCGGTCGGTCTCGAGGAGGTACGGCGTCGCGTCGATCACCTCGTCGGCGTCGATGCCGGCCAGCGGACAGCCGAGCATGTTTCGCGGGGTGTCGCCGCAGGCCTCCTGCGTGGATAGCCCGACGGACTCGAGCCGTTCCCAGATCCTTGGGACCTCCTCGATGCGGATCCAATGGAGCTGGACGTTCTGGCGGTCGGTCACGTCGGCGACGTCGCGTCCGAAGCGCACGGCGGACCAGGCTATCGCCCTCAGCTGGTCGGACGTGAGCTGACCGCCGGGGACCCGGATTCGAAGCATGAAGAACTCGTCCTCGAGGTCCTGCGGCTCCGCGCCGCCGGTCGCGCCGCCGGGGATGCCCTGCTTCCGCTGCGTGTACAGGCCCCACCAGCGGAAGCGCGCGCGGAGGTCGGTCTTGTCGATCGAGCGGAATCCCTGCTTCGCGTACTTCTGCTCGATGCGGGCGCGCACGTTCAGGCCGTCGTCGTCGCGTTTTGCGCGCTCGGCCGGGTTCAGCGGCTCGAAGTAGCCGTGACCCCACTGGCCTTCGCCGCGTCTTCCTCGCTTGGTCGTCTCCTGCATCTCTCTCCAGGGAAAAGGAAAAGGCCGCTCGCGCGGCCTCTCGAACTACCTCTCGAACTGCCCGTCTGTTCCGGATCTACCGCCGCACGCGAGCCTCCACGCCCTCCGGCAGGGCGCGACGACGCATACAGCAGCAGCGGTCGGGGATCATCGCTGCCACGAGACCTGCACACCGTGTTCGGATCACGGATCCCACCCCAGCCATCGGATTTGCAGGTGCAACCTATCGAGATGGTTGGCGGCGTGTCAACCGTGCCTGAGCGAGGGGTTCGCCGTTCAATCGGTCGCTTGAATACGGTAGGATCGCGGTCGTGGTCGATCTCGAGACCAAGCGCGCGCTGTTCGACGGCTTCTCGCGCATCGGTAGAGCCGTATCGAGCGGCCGGCGTGTCGAGATCCTCGACGTCCTTGCGAACGGAGTGCGGAGCGTCGAGAGCCTGGCCGATCAGGTCGGACTCTCGGTGGCGAACACGAGCCAACACCTACAGGTGCTGCGCCGGGCGGGGCTCGTCGAGCCGCGCCGCGAGGGCACCTTCGTCTACTACCGGCTCGCCTCCGAGGAGGTCTTCGAGTTCCTCCGCGCCCTCAGGGCGCTCGCGTCAGCGCGGGTGGCCGACGTCGATCGACTCGCCGCCGCGTATCTCGGCGCCCGGGACCGCGAGGAGCCCGTCTCCCGCGAGCGGCTCGCAGAGCGACTCGAGGCGGGCGAGGTGCTCGTCCTCGACGTCCGGCCGCAGGAAGAGTTCGCGGCCGGTCATCTACCCGGCGCGGTCTCGGCGCCGGTCGACGAGCTCCCGCAGCGGATCCACGACTTCCCCAACGACCGCGAGATCGTCGTGTACTGCCGTGGCCCGTACTGCGCCTTCTCCCACGTAGCCGTAGAGCTGCTGCGGCAGGAGGGCTTCAGAGCGCGTCGCCTCGAGGACGGCCTGCCCGAGTGGCGAGCGGCCGACCTGCCGGTCGCACGGGACGAGGCCTAACGCGGTCGCGTCTCGTACATGCGCACCACAACGGCGACCCCGGACGCGAAAGTGAGCGCGGCGACGATGCCGATGGCCGCCTTCAGGCCCAGCAGGTCCGCCAGGATCCCTGCGATGAGCGCGCCGATCGCGAAGCCCGCATCGCGCCAGCTCCGGTAGACCCCGAGAGCCGAGGCCCGCCAGCTGGGGTTCGCGACGTCGCCGATCACGGCGAGGAGCGTCGGGTAGACCATCGCCGTCCCCGCGCCGAGCAGGAGAGAGCCGACGGCCCACGGGCCGAAACCCTCAGTCGCGGCGATGAGCGCAAACCCCCCCGCCTGGATCCACAGACCGGCCGCGATCAATCGCTTGCGGCCAAGGCGATCCGAGAGGGCGCCGGTGAGCAGCTGCCCCGTGCCCCACACCGCCGGATAGATCGCTGCGAGCGCGCCGATCGCGCCGATCGACAGGCCCTCGCGCGCGAACAGCAGCGGGAACAGCCCCCAGGCGACCGCGTCGTTCAGGTTGTTGGCGACACCGGCCTGGGTCGCCGATGAGAGCGCGCGCTCGCGGAAGCTCGTCTCGAGGAAGATCCACCCAGCCCTCGGGCGGTCACGGTCGTCGCCGGCCTCGTGGAGCGCGTGTCCGTGCGTCTCACGGACGAACAGCGCCGAGAGCCCCAACCCGAGCCCCACGAACGCGATACCCAGGAAGAACGGCTCCGGACGCAGCCCCTCGCGTTCGGCGATGAACCCCGTCGCGAGCGCCGTGAGCGCCAACGCTCCGTATCCGGCCGCCTCGTTGAGACCCATCGCCAAACCGCGTCGAGTAGGCCCGGCTAGATCGATCTTCATGACGACGGTCATCGACCAGGCAAGACCCTGGCTCATGCCGAGGAGCGCGTTCGCGAGGATCACCCAGCCCCAGCTCGGGGCCCAGATCAGCAGGAACGGGACCGGGATCGCCACGAGCCACCCCGCGACGAGGACGGGCCGCCGTCCGAAGCGGTCGGCGAGGGCGCCCGCCGCCAAGTTGGTCCCGGCCTTCACGAGTCCGAACGCCACGATGAAGGTGAGCGCCGACGTGAACGCGTCCAGGCCGAACACGCGCTCCGCGAGCAGGGGAAGGACCGTCCGCTCCTGGCCTAGCATCCCCCCCACCAGTGCGTTCACACCGACGAGCAGCCCGAACTGGCCGAGGTTGGCGCGAAGGCCGAGTGCCGGAGCACCGGGGGCGGTTGACATGGGTATCAAGTATTCTAGCGGTCGCTTGACAACTTGAAGGCGTTCGGTATGTCCCGCCGAGAAGTGGGGGATCCTTCGGCATCGAGGGGAGTGAGACGATGGGCTCCGTGAGCGGTCTCGAGCTCCTTCCGTTCGTTCGCGAGGGCCTTGGCAACAGCTCGTACATGCTTGCGGTCGGGCGAGGCCGGGCGTTGCTGGTGGACCCCGACAGGGGGGCGGCGCGATACGTGGAGGCCGCCGAGGCGCGCGGATGGGAGATAGTCGCCGTGTTCGAGACCCACCTGCACGCCGACTTCGTGACCGGGAGCCTCGAGGTGGGGAGCGCGACGGGGGCGACGGTGCACCTCCCGGTCGAGGCGGGAGCGGGGTTCTCGCACCGCGGGCTGGTGCCGGGCGAACGGATACAGATCGGGGACGTCGAGGTGGAGACGATCGCCTCACCCGGCCACACTCCCGAGCATCTGTCCTACGTCGTGCGGCGAGGCGGTGGCCCGCCGCTCCTGTTCAGCGGCGGCGCGCTGATAGTGGGAGGCGCAGCCCGAACCGACCTCATCGGTCCCGAGCTGACCGAGCAGCTCACGCGCGCGGAGTTCCATACGCTTCGGGAGTCCTTCCGCGAGCTTCCGGACGAGACGCTGCTGCTGCCGACGCACGGCGGAGGGTCTTTCTGCTCGGTCGGGTCGAGCCGGGAACGGACCTCCACGCTCGGCCGGGAGCGAGCGGCGAACCCGCTGTTCCTGCAGGACCGGGAGGAGGAGTTCGTTCGCTGGTTCCCGACTACGTTCCCTGCCGTGCCCGCGTACTTCTCGCGGATGCGACCGATCAATCAGACCGGCCCGCGCCTCCGGCGCGAGATCGTGGATCCCCCGCCGCTTCATCCAGACGCCTTGGAACGGGCACAGACGGAGGGCGCGTTGGTTGTCGACGTCCGCCGACCGGCCGAGTACGCGGCCGGCCACGTTCCGGGGTCACTGGCCAACCCGCTGCGGGATGCCTACGCGACCTGGCTCGGATGGGTCGTCGAAGCCGACGCCACGCTGCTCTTCGTGACCGACGGTGCCCCGATCGCCGCCGTCGTGGACGAGTCGCTGCTGGTCGGCTACGAGCGATTCGCCGGATACCTAGAAGGCGGGATCGAGGCGTGGGAGGCCGTGGGCAAGCCGCTCGCGCGGACCGACCTCGTGCGTGTCGCCGACGCCGTATGGGCCATCCAGGACGGCGCGGCGGTGCTCGACGTCCGGGAGCCGAGCGAGTTCGAGCTCGGCCACGTTCCCGGCGCCGTGCACGTCCCGTTGGGCGAGCTGGAGGCGCGTCTCGCCGAGCTTCCCAGGGGACGTCCGATTGTGACGTACTGCGGCGCCGGGGAGCGCTCGACGACCGCCGCGTCGCTGCTGGAGCGAGCGGGGATAGGACCGGTCCTCAACCTCGACGGGGGGTTCGGCGCGTGGAAGCAGGCGGGCAATCGTGTAGCAAGACGACGCGGCGGGTGAGCGGCGGAGCCGGGCTCTCACCCCCGCGCTTCTCTGAAGTCGAGGAAGACCCAGGCTC
>DATEBA010000034.1:0-41402 GCA_035288045.1 Actinomycetota bacterium | reverse complement strand
CGAAACCGTCGCGGGACCACCGCGGGACACATTTCATCGCGGCGGCCGCCGAACAGCTCGACACCGGTCTCTACCTGCGCGTTTGCAGCTCCGGGGGTGGGACTCGAACCCACAACCTACGGATTAACAGTCCGCCGCTCTACCAGTTGAGCTACCCCGGATCGCCGGGGCAGTCTAGCAAGGCGTCCCGGACGCCCGGGCTGATAGGCTGCGCGAAGCATGAAGTTCAAGACCGGACTGCTGCTCGGCATCGCGATCGGCTACGCGATCGCCTCCCGCAAGTCGCTCACTGGCGATGACGAACCGATCGTGCGTCACCCGGAGGACTCCCGCAGAGGCTCGAACGGCATCGCCGACCTCGGGCGCAGACTCGGCGAGTCGGCGAGCCTGTGGAGCCTCCGGGCGATCCGCCAGGCGCGGGGAGCCGTCCGCGACCGGCTCGAGACGACCGACGACGCGGCTTGGAACTAGCTATTCCAGGTAGTCGCGGAGCTTCTGCGATCGCGACGGGTGGCGCAGCTTGGAGAGCGTCTTGGACTCGATCTGGCGGATCCGCTCGCGCGTGACGCCGAACTCGCGGCCGACCTCCTCGAGCGTCCGCGGGTGACCGTCCAGCAACCCGAACCGGAGCTGGATCACCTTCTTCTCGCGCTCCGACAGCGTGTGGAGCACCGACTCCAGCTGCTCCTGGAGCAGGATGAACGAGGCCGCGTCGACCGGCACTACGGCGTCGGAGTCCTCGATGAAGTCCCCGAGGTGGGAATCCTCCTCCTCGCCGATCGGCGTCTCCAGCGAAACCGGCTCCTGCGAGACCTTGAGGATCTCGCGAACCTTGTCGGAGCCGATCCCCATCTGGCGGCCGATCTCCTGCGGCGTCGGCTCGCGGCCGAGATCCTGGAGTAGCTGCCGCTGGATCCGCACCAGCTTGTTGATCGTCTCGACCATGTGCACGGGGATCCGGATCGTGCGAGCCTGGTCCGCGATCGCGCGGGTGATCGCCTGGCGGATCCACCACGTCGCGTATGTCGAGAACTTGTAGCCCTTCGAGTAGTCGAACTTCTCGACCGCGCGGATCAGGCCGAGGTTGCCCTCCTGGATCAGATCCAGGAACAGCATCCCCCGGCCCACGTACCGCTTGGCGATCGAGACGACGAGGCGGAGGTTCGCCTCGATCAGCTTCTTCTTCGCGAGCTGGCCGTCGCGCTCCACCCGGCGGAGGAAGTCGTCGAGGTCGGCGTTGCTCCTGGGCTTCCAGCTCTTGGCGATCTTGTCGCGGCCGATGCCCTCGACCTTGCCAAACTTCTCCACCTGATGGTTGCGGATCGCGACCACCCGCTCGACCACGGTCTTCATCTTCTTCGGGTCGGCCTTTCCGTCGACCTCGACGACACCGCTCAGTTCCGTCGAGAATTCCCCCGCCTCGATCCGCCTGGCCAGATCGACCTCCTGCGCGGCTGTGAGCAGTGGAACCTTCCCGATCTCCTTCAGGTACATGCGGACGGGATCGTTCGTCGGCGCCTTCAGTAGATCGACGTCGATCCGGGCGACCGCGACGACGTCGGTGTCGTCGGTCGGGACCTCGATCACCTCGATGCCCTCAGAGCGCAGGTGCTCCTCGACGGCGGCGAGGAACTCCTCGACCTGCTCGGGAGTGAAGTCCTCGACCGGAACCGTCTCGAGAACATCCTCGGATGTGACGAAGCCCCGCTCGCGCCCGCGCGCGGTGATCGCTTCCTTGGCCTCCTCCAAACCCAGGTCGCGGGCCGCTTCGGTCAACGGGTCTCCTTGCGTGCGGGGGGGTGGATGCCGCGTAGTGTAGGACCGGTTCCTCGCCGCGACACCACTTCTTCCACCCCGGCTCAGGGCGTCGCCGGCGCCACTCCCTCGCCCCGATCCCGCAAGCGCCGCAGCTCGCCGTCGAGCGAGATGAGCTGCTGGAACAGGCCGTCGTACTCCGTGTCGGCGATCGGGTTCAGTTTCTGGAGCCGATCGCGGAGCTCTTGGCTCCGGCGCTTCAGCAGGAACTCCTCTAGGCGCGCCCACACGCCCTCGGCGTACTCCTCGGTCGCGTCGCCGTCGAGCGGCTCGAGCGCCAACGCGGAGACCTGGCCTGCGACGCGCTCGTGGGCCTCCGCGACGATGCGGGCGACGTCACCCTTTCCCTTCCTCAGCGCGGCGTACAGATGGCGGTGATCCGCGGAGCGGAAATGCTCCTCGGAGAGCCGCGACCCGAAGGCCTTGAACATCGTCTCGTCGCGTGCGAGGAGTTTCAGCATCTCGCGCTCGACCTTCTCGTGCACCGAGCCGCGCTTCACGGCCTTGACGACCTCGGAGGGACGCCCCGCCAGGTTGCGGTCCAGCGCGGCCAGAACCGCGTTGTCGGACACGCCGACGAGCTCGGCCAGCAGGTGGGCGTACTCCTCGCGGCGGACCTGGTCGGAGAGGCCCTGCACGATCGGAAGGGCGGCCGCGACAGCAGCGCTCTGACCCTCGACGTTGGAGAGATCCCGCCGCCCGACCGTCCGGCGGATCATGTACTCGACCAGCGGCTTCGCTCCTGCCGCGAGCTCGCCGACGGCGTCGGCACCGTGAGCCCGCACGAAGTCGGCGGGGTCCTGCCCCTCCGGGAGGATGAGAACAACGGGTCGAACCGGGTACCGCTCGTGGAAGGCGTAGGCCCGCTCGGCCGCGCGAGCGCCGGCCTCGTCGGAGTCGAACGAGAGCACGAGGCGCTGCGCGAACCTAGACAAGAGCCGGAAGTGCTCCTCGCCGAGCGCCGTGCCGCACGTCGCCACCGCGCTCGCGATCCCGGCCTGCGTGAGGCCGATCACGTCCGTGTAGCCCTCGACGACGTATGCCTCGGCGTTCTTCGTGATCGCGCCGCGCGCCCGATTCAGGTTGTACAGAAGCTCGTTCTTGCGGTAGATCGGCGTCTCGGCGGTGTTCAGGTACTTGGCCTGCTCACCGGCGCGCGGGTCGTTCGGCAGTATCCGCGCGCCGAAGCCGACGTTCTTGCCGCCGAGGTCATGGACCGGGAACGTGATCCTCCCGCGGAACCGGTCGCGGACACCACCTTCCACGTCGCGGGTCGCGAGCCCGGCCTCCAGGAGAACCTCCGTCGAGAACTCCGTCGACAGCCGCCGCAGGAGGAAGTCCGGGTAGCCCGGCGCGTAGCCGACGCTGAACGCCTTGGCCGTCTCGGGGTCGATCCCGCGCGACTCGAGGTAGACCCGAGCGTCGGCGCCCTCTCGGCCCTCGAGCAGCGTGCGGTGGTAGAGCTCCGCGGCCCGCTCGTTCGCGCGATGGAGCGACTGGCGTCGCGAGGACGCCCGCCGCGCCTCGGCCGAGTCGCCCTCGTATCGAAGCGTGATCCCGGCTTCCTTGGCCAGGCGCTCGACGGCCTCGACGAAGGTGAGGTTCTCCACCTGCTGGAGGAACCGGACCGCGTCGCCTCCGGCCCCGCACCCGAAGCAGTAGTAGACGCCCTTGGACGGCGAGATCGAGAACGAAGGCGTCTTCTCGGTGTGGAACGGGCACAGCCCCACCATGGAATCGTGTCCGGACTTACGAAGCGTGAGGTACTGGGATACGAGCTTGGCGATGTCGGTCCGCTCGCGGACCGCCGCCAGGTCGTCGTCCCTGATCCTTCCCGCCACGCTTCCCCCCTAGAGCAGCCAGCCCTGGGGAAGGAAGAGCCGTTCGTAGGTCCGGAGAGCGTACCTGTCCGTCATCCCGGCTATGTAGTCGGCGATGCGGGTCGGCAGGTCTCCCGGTGCCCGATGGTACTCCTCGGGGATCTCCGCGGGATGGTCCAGGTAGTGGGCGAAGAGCGCGCGGATCATCGCGACCGCCTTCTCCTGCTCGGCCTGGGCGTCGCCCCGCAGGTAGACGCCGTCGAACATGAAGTCGCGGAGGGCGTCCAGGGCCCTGAACACGCTGTCGGACATGCGGATGTCAGGGGCCGCCTGGCTTGCCTCGACCATGTCGGTGACCAGGGTGTTGATGCGCCTCCCGTGGTCGTGGCCCAGCACGTCCAGGATGTCGCCGGGAAGTTCCTCCGGCCGAAGCACCCCCGCTCGAACGGCGTCGTCCACGTCGTGGTTCACGTAGGCGATGCGATCGGCGAACCGGACGACCTGAGCCTCCAGGGTCGAGGGCGGTGGCATCGACCAGGGGTGGTTCACGATCCCGTCGCGAACCTCCCAGCTGAGGTTCAGGCCGTTCCCATCGTTCTCCAGGTGATCGACCACCCGCAGGCTCTGCTCGCTGTGGAGGAACGGCCGGCCGAGGAACGGGCTAAGCGCCTGCTCGCCCAGGTGCCCGAAGGGTGTGTGGCCGAGGTCGTGACCGAGGGCGATCGCCTCCGTCAGATCCTCGTTCAGGCGGAGCCCGCGCGCGACCGTCCGGGCGATCTGGGATACCTCGAGCGTGTGGGTCAGGCGAACCCGGTAGTGGTCGCCCTCGGGCGCGAGGAACACCTGTGTCTTGTGCTTGAGCCGCCGGAACGCCTTCGAGTGGACTATCCGGTCGCGGTCCCGCTGGAAGCAGGTCCGGAGGAGGTCGGGCTCCTCGGGCCGTTCCCGTCCCTTGGAACCCGAGGCCAGGGTGGCCCGCTCGGCGAGCGTGTCGCGCTCGATCTCCTCGGTTCGCTCGCGAGGGGTCGTCATGAGGGGTCATCGTAGCGCCCAGCGCCGACGGCCCTGAAGCTCGCCGCCCAACTGGGCTCGTACAGCTTCATGGAAAACCCAGAGGAAGGGGGGCGCCGATGCGCAGGCTTCTAAAGACGGGCGGCGTTGCGACGGCCGCGGTCGCGATCGCTCTCGCCGCGGCCGCCTGCACGCAGGACGAGCCGGCGGTGGACGGGGCTCCCCCCGCGACCGAGACCGGAGGCGTAGCCACCGAGACCGACGGCGGCATGGCCACCGAGGCGGACCTGGAGACGAAGAACTTCGCGTTCTCCCCCACCGATCTCACGGTGGCGTCCGGCGACACCATCACGGTCGCGAACTCGGACGGCGTTGCGCACACCTTCACGGTGGCCGACTCCGACATAGACGTGACGAACGAGTCGGGACAGTCCCAGGAGGTGACGATCGACCTCGAGGCGGGTACGTACGACTTCATGTGCCGGTTCCATTCGGCGATGACGGGAACTCTCACGGTCACCTAAGCGGAGTGGAGGGCCCGGGCGGCGCGTGCCCGGGCCCTCCGGGGGGAGCCGTTCCTCGTGTCCGGCTACTCCGCGACCACGACCTCGCGGCTCATCTTCCGAACGCCCATCGCGAGGGCCACCTCCTCGGACAGCGGTCGCGCGACGATCATCGCCGCGACCACGCGCCCCAGGACGTCTCGGATCGGGGATCCGTTCACCGACAGCCAGGCATCGCGGTAGGCGCTCTCCGGCCGGAGACGCATGAGCTCCTCGCGCACCTCCTCGCCTCGCAGCACGCGCGATTCCGGCATCTGCGCGAGCGTGATCCGCTCCCCGCCCAGGGTCCGGGGGTCGCATGTGGTCACGATCTCCTCGAGCGTCATGCCCGCATAGACGCCGGTGCTCTCGCTGTGGACGCGGTTCGCGTAGAGTACCTTGCCGTCCTTGCCGATGGCGATGGCTCCGTCCGGGATCGCTTCCAGCAACGGCTCGATGTCGGCCGCCGGCGCGACCCCGAGCTTCTGGAGGTAGTCGCGGTAGGCGCTCGTGCTACCCAGGGCCATCCGGTACTCAGACAGGTTCGCGATGAGCGTGTGCTCGGTGTTCTGGGTGCGGACCTCGATCTCCTCGATCACGTGGGCGAGGCGCGCGAGCTGCTCCCGCATCGCGGCCGAGGTCCTCGCCAGCATCGAGGTCTGACGGTGCCCCCGCCATATCAGCGCGCCCATGACCAGCACCAGCGCCAGGAAGGCGATCTGCCACTGGCTAGATAGCGGTTCCAGCAGTTCCTGCATCGCTCCTCCACCCCTTCGGGTCTCTTGGCAAGGGTGTCGGCAGCAGGGAGGCGCGCGCATATCGCCCCCAATACCCGTTTTCGGGTACCGGGACGAGTCAAGGGCCTGCCCCCCGGAGGACGAGGGCGTTCCAGCTTCGTGCTAGGACCTTCGGATCAGCGACCGAGCAGCCGGTAGGCGAGATAGGCGAATGTCTCGCGCAGGTAGCCGGAGAACCGGGTGCCCTCGGAGGTGGCGGCGGATCGCCATGTCGCGGAGGTCAGGCCCTCGAAGCCGAGATCCGACGCCATCCGCTTGATGCGTAGGTTGTGCCAAGGATCGGAGACGAGGAACGCGCTCGTCATCCTGCGATCACGCATGAAGGAGGCCGCCGCGCGAAGGCTCTCCAAAGTGGTATCACCGTGGGGGATCGCCTCGACGTTGCCGACGGGAACCCCGCTCTCGACGAGGTAGTCGCGGCCCGCCTCGGCCTCGGTCGAGCGGTCTCCCGGCCGGCCGCCTCCCAGGACGATCACGGTGTCGGCCCTGCCTTGTTCGTAGAGGAGCACGGCGTGACGCAGACGCCCCTCGAACACCGGCGACGGCCTCCCCTGGTACTGAGCCGCGCCGAGCACGATGATGACGTCGACGCGGTCCGCGCGGGTCGCGTCATCCGTGTGTGCCGCGCGCCAGACGGCAACGCCTGTCACGGCGACCACAGCGAAGACGCCGGCCAGGAGCGCACCCAGCGCCCAGAGCACCGGGTGCCGGCGGAGACTCACATCGGCAGCCTAGCAACCACCCAGCGGATCACCCGGCAGCAACGTCCCCTGCAGGCAGCGCCGATGCGATGACTCCGACCGTCAGGTTCGACTCGTCCTTCAGCAGCACCACGAGGTGGCCGGGCGTGGTCGGTCGGAAACCGAGATCCAGGCTCACATCACCATCGGAGCCGGGCAGCGCCTTACTCCGATCGCCGTAGCCGACCGAGACGTCCGCGTACGCCGCGCCGCCGAGCGGGAATGACAGGTCGAGGCGTTGGTCGCGCACGGAGAGCGTCGGCTCGATCCCTTCGGGACCCCTGGCCGAGACGACCGACCACCAGCGTCCGGCGACGAGCTGCCCGACCACGACGACGGTATCTGCCGCCCCCGGGAGGGACATGAGGAAGGTGCGCGCATCGCCCCCTGCACCCACGGCCTCTACGCCGGGGTCACGCCAGCCGAGCACACGGCGGGCGAACTCGCCCGCGGTAGCCGCGGGATCGGCGCGCCACGGGTCCTCGTCGGCCTCCAGGCGTTCCGCAGCGAGCGCCGCCTCCTCGGGCGTGTCCTCGGGCCAGACCGCGAACGCGCGCCCCTCCTTGCCGGTCGGCGCCTGGTTGGGCGAGGGCTTGGACGAGCACGCGGCCGC
The DNA here is from genome assembly GCA_035288045.1 of Actinomycetota bacterium. GTDB lineage: Bacteria > Actinomycetota > UBA4738 > UBA4738 > HRBIN12 > DATEBA01. The sequence goes on along the minus strand of DATEBA010000034.1, from coordinate 34,064 downwards.
GACGACGGCAAGGACGAGCAGGCAAGCCACTCTCCTCATCGGGGGCAGTTCGGGAAGCACTCCGGCGTCCAGTTCTTGCGTGCGACCGGCCTGTAGGCCGTCTGAGAACGGTAGTCGGTCCAGGCGATGCGGGTACCGTCGGCGTCGCTCTTGGCCTCGACGATCCAGTCGAAGCCGCCCGACCCCTCGGAGTAGATCATCCCGATGTGCCCACCACCGTCGCTACGGTAGACGAACGCATCCATGTACGTCGTCGTCGCGTAGCGCTTGTCCTTCAGGAGCTTGAACGGGCACCCGGAGCACGGCGAGATGAAGTCCGCCGTGCTGTAGGGGCCGTGAACGTTCTTCTCGTGCTCCCAGAACCGGAACCCGTCGGCGCCGGAGGAGTTTCGCAGGGCCCAGGTCTTGAAGACGTAGCCGGAGCAATCCGCTCCCTCGCCCCCGCTGTCGGGCTGAAGCGGGGTGTCGTCCTTGTCGTTGAGCTTGTAGCAGCCACCTCCCCACTCGTAGCCTTCCTTGTCCCCCTTCTCGGCGTAGTCGCGAGCCTGCGAGCGCTTCCAGACCGAGAGCTCCCAGCTCTCGCCGGGGCAGTTGTTGTCGGTCCACGCCGCCGATGCCGGCGTCGCCGCGAGGAGCGACGGGAACCAAAGGAGAGCGATCAGGGTGGCTCGTGCGGTGCGTCCGCCTGACATGTCCATCACCTCACCTCGTAGCGCTCGATTCTGATGCCTCGGTGATCCTCGAAGACGACGAGCACGTCGCCCGGCGGTCTGAAGCGAACCGTCGAGTACCGGGCGGCCTGGCGGGTCGAGGGCTCCGGCAGGAGCGAGAAGCCCAGAACCCGACCCGCCGCGTCGAGGCGGAAGAGGCCGATGCCGAAATGCGAGTCGTCCCAGAGCCCTCGCGCCGCGAGAGCTCCGCCGCCGGCCATAGGCTCGACGAAGTAGTCGGTCCCGGCCAGCACGCCGCGGGGCAATCGGATCAGCGAGCCGCGCCGGGCGCCGGTCGAATCGGCCCAGGTCACGGCCACTCTCCGGTCGGGGAGATCCTGAGACAAGGCTGTGGCCGTCGAACCCCCGGCCGCCGGCGCGAGGCTGGCGGCCTGCAGGGCGGGCGGCAGCGGCACACCGGCCACCGCGCGAACGGAGACCCACTGGGAGGGACCCGCGAGCACTCGCGGCTCGCCTCCCGCGATCTCCACACGCGCGGGCACTCCCGCGACGGGGTACCTGCCCATAACGCGCCCACTCGACCCGTCGACCTCGACGACCGCGCCGTCGGTCCCGAGCGTCGCGAGGAACAGCCGCCCGTCCCGGCCCGCCGCGAGGTCGACCGGGCGAGGCTCGGGGATCGGCACGGCCCGCAGGAAGGATCCTCCTGGCGAGAACAGCTGAACGCGGCCATTGACCCAGTCGGCGATCGCGAGGGCGCCGTCGTCCGCGACGTCGAAGCTCGATGGGCCGACGAGCTCGCGATCCGGGCCTCCCTCGGTCAGACCGACCTCTCCCGGGCCCGACCCGTAGCGGAGCGCGAGCACGAGGCCGTCGGACGAACGCGCAGCGTCCCAGGAGAAGCCGCCCGGGATCGCAGTCTGCGTGAAGCCCTCGGTCGTAAGCACCCGGATCGGGTTCTCTGCTGCTGCCAAGGGGTGCGCGACCGCAGCGTCGGTTCCGGTCCGGAACTGGAGCCAGTACGAGAAGCCGCCTGCGGGAACCAGTTTCCCGGGGATGGCGAACCGGAAGCCACCGCCCCGTGGCTCCCCGGGCACATCCGTCCAGCGTCCGCTCGTCCACACGTGCGCGACGGCCGAATCGATCCTGCACGAGGAAGAGCCGACGGGCTCGCAGACCATCGCCGCTCCGAGAACCACCTGCCGACCCGGACGTGCCAGCGCCGGAGCGGCGTGAAGCACCTCGAACCGCGATGGCTCGCGATCCGCCGCGGCCGGGGCGAGAAGCGCCGCTCCGGCCGCGGCGCCCACGACCAGCCCGGCGACGAGAGCGATCAGCCGGCGGCGCGACCCTTTCTCCGGAGATCCCATGGATCACCTCCACGGGGGAGGGTCTAGGGGAGCCTCGAGGAGGAGGGGACCGACGACGCTAACGCGTGGGCGCATCCGCGCGCATCGCCGGGATGGGGGAACTCGCCTCCGCTCGAGGGGGATTCCGAGTGCTGTTGGTCACACGCGCGGAGCGACCGCGCTACTTCGACGCGACCTCGGTGGTTCCAACCGCCACCTGTCCCGCCGCCAGACGCGCGGTCTCGACTCGGAACGGTGAGCAGGAGACGTAGTCGAGCCCTATCTCGTGGCAGAACATGACCGAGGCGGGGTCGCCTCCGTGCTCGCCGCAGATACCCAGGTGGATCGCCGGGTTGGCCGACCGGCCCTCCTCGCACGCGATCCGCATGAGCCGGCCGACGCCCGGCTTGTCTACCGTGACGAACGGGTTCGCCGGGACGAGCTTCCGCTCCTCGTACATCCCGACGAACTTGCCTATGTCATCGCGGCTGAAACCGAAGGCGGTCTGCGTGAGGTCGTTGGTGCCGAAGGAGAAGAAGTCGGCCACCCCGGCGATCTCGGCCGCCGTCACGGCCGCCCGCGGCAGCTCGATCATCGTCCCCCACTCGAGGTGATCCAACGTCTGGCCGGCCTCCTCCAGCTCACGCACGGCTACGGGCTCCAGCTCCTCGCGCATCTGGCGGAGCTCCTCGCGCGTGGCGACGAGCGGGATCATGATCTCGACCTTCGGATCCCCACCCTCGGCCTTCACCCGACTCGCCGCCTCGACGATCGCCCGGACCTGCATCGCGTACAGGCCCGGCTTCACGATGCCCAGGCGCACGCCGCGGAGCCCGAGCATCGGGTTCGTCTCGTGGAGCTCGTTCACCTTGCGGAGCAAGCGCTCCTGCTCGGCTGCGTCCTCGTCCCGTTCCTTCGCCAGCGCTACCTCGACCGCAAGCTCTACCTGGTTCGGCAGGAACTCGTGGAGCGGGGGGTCGAGTAGGCGAACCGTTACCGGTAGGCCGCTCATCGCGCGGAAGATCCCGACAAAGTCCTCGCGCTGCAGCGGCAGGAGGACGTCGTAGGCGGCCTGCTCCTCCTCCGGGGTCTCCGCGAAGATCATCTGCCGGACCGCCTGCACGCGCTCCTCGCCGAGGAACATGTGCTCCGTGCGGCAAAGACCGATTCCCTCGGCGCCCCGCTCGCGAGCGTTTGTTGCCTGCTCGGGGGTGTCGGCGTTCGCGCGCACTCGGAGGCGGCGGACCTCGTCGGTTCGGCGCATCAGCCGCTCGAAGGCCTTCCAGATCCTCGCCTCGCGGGCGGCGGGGTCGCCCTCGCGGGCCTTCTCCAGGACGGATTCCTCGAGCGGGAGCTCGCCCACGTAGACCGCGCCGCTGAAACCATCGATCGTCACGACATCGCCCTCAGATACACGGGTGCCGTTCGCGGAGAACGCCCTGGCGGCCAGATCGATCTTCACCTGGTCGGCACCGCACACCGCGGGTATGCCCTCTCCCCGCGCGACCACGGCGGCGTGCGAGTTGGTGCCGCCGGCGGAGGTCAGGATCCCCTCCGAGGAGATCATGCCGTGATAGTCGTCGGGAGTCGTCTCGCGCCGGACCAGGAGCACGCGCTCGCCGCGGCGGGCCCATTCCTCGGCGTCGTCGGCGGTGAACACGACCCTGCCGCTCGCCGCGCCCGGCGAGGCGTTCAGGCCGTTGGCTATCGGTTTGGCCTGCGCGGCAGCCTCTGTCGAGATCACCCGCTTGAAGAGCTCCTCGAGACGGTCCGCGTCGACGCGAAGGAGGGCCTCGTCCTCGGAGATCAGGCCCTCCTCGAGCATGTCGTGGGCCATGATCCACTCGGCGAACGCGGTGCGCTTGCCTACGCGCGTCTGCAGGATCCAGAGGCGGCCCTTCTCGATCGTGAACTCGATGTCGCACATGTCTCGGTAGTGGATCTCCAGGGTCGACATGACCTGGAGGAGCTCGCCGTAGGAGACCGGGTCGATCTTCTGGAGTTCCGCAAGGGGAAGCGTGTTACGGATTCCGGCCACGACGTCCTCCCCCTGCGCGTTGGGCAGGTAGTCGCCGTAGGGGACCTTCTCGCCGGTCGCGGGATCGCGCGTGAACGCGACGCCGGTGCCGGAGTCGTCGCCGCGGTTGCCGAACACCATGGCTACGATGTTCACGGCGGTTCCGAGGTCGTCAGAGATCTTGTTCTGGCGTCTGTAGTCGCGCGCTCGCTTCCCGTTCCAGCTCCTGAAGACGGCCTCGACGGCAAGCCTCAGCTGCTCACGGGGGTCCTGGGGGAAGTCCGAGCCGACGTGCTCCTTGTAGATCGCGCGGAACTCCTCGAGGAGGCTCCGCAGGTCCTCGGCGTCGAGGTCTGTGTCCTGCGCGCCGGCGAACTTCGCCTCCTTGGCTCGGTCGAGCGCGTGCTCGAAGAGCTCGGCGGGGACACCCATCACTATCTTGCCGAACATCTGCACAAAGCGACGGTAGGCGTCGTTGGCGAAGCGCCAGTCGTCGCCGGTCTGCTTGGCCAGACCCTGGACCGAGTCGTCGTTCAGCCCGAGGTTCAGGACCGTGTCCATCATGCCAGGCATCGAGAACTTGGCGCCGGAGCGAACCGAGACGAGGAGCGGGTCCTCGGGATCGCCGAGGCTCTTCGCCATCGCCCGCTCGAGGCGCGTGAGGTGCTCCTCGACCTCGTCCAGCAGACCGGCAGGATGGTCGCCGTGCTCCAGGTAGGTGAGGCAGGCCTCTGTCGTGACAGTGAACCCTGGCGGTACGGGCAGGCCCATGTTGGTCATCTCGGCGAGGTTGGCCCCCTTGCCGCCGAGGAGGTCCTTCATGTCCTTGTTGCCCTGGGAGAAGTCGTAGGCGTACTTGGCCACGTCTGCCTCCGGGTGGTGATGTGCTGTCGGAGGTCCTCAGTCTACGGAAGCGAGGTTGCGGCGTGTGGATTGGGGTCGTCCATGAGAGCCGTCAGCTCTTGAGCACGCACCTACGAACGTGGCCTCGGACGCTTCGCCATGCAACACCAGTCGGACGTACACATCAGTGTGTATTCACTGGTATCGTGTATCCATGGGCAGGATGGTCCGGACGAACATCGTGATCGACGAAGAGCTCGTCGCGGAAGTCATGGAGCGATTCGGGATCGTCACGAAGAGAGCCGCGATCGACTTCGCACTGCACGCCGTGATGGGCCAGGAGGAAGAGCCGATCACCGACCCCTGGAAGGCGGCGCTCGAGCTCCGGGGGATGTGGGCCGACATGACCGATGAAGAGGCCGGGGAGATATGGGGGGAGGAGGTCCCCGACGGCCCGAACGCCGAGCGTCCCAAGCGTCCACGATGATCCTCGTCGACACCTCCGCTTGGGTCGAGGGAATCCGGAGGACGGAAAGCCCGATCGATCGGGCGCTGACCCGCCTCCTCGCATCCAATGCGAGGATCACCGTCACCGAGCCCGTGATAATGGAGCTCCTCGCCGGCGCACGCTCGAAACAGGAGTTGTCCGCGACTCGGACTCGCCTGCTTTCGTTCCCCCTGCTTCGGGTGAAGGACCTGGTGACGTACGAGCGCGCCTCGGCCGTCTGGAGGGCGTGCCGCAAGGCAGGAGACCCCGTCAGGAACACGCTCGACTGCCTGATCGCGGCGGTCGCGATCCGCGAGGGAGCGAGCGTGCTCCACGCCGATCGCGACTTCGACATCATCGCCCGCCACACACCGCTCCGGATCGAGCCCCTCGCCGCCACGGAGGGAGGCTGAGCAGACTCATGCTTCGTCTCCGCCTCGACGGGGCGGGTTGAGAGCACGCGTTGACCGGCCTGGTCGGCCATCGAGACGGCGGCGCTCCATAGGGTGCTCTTCCCGATCCCGGGATCGCCCTCGATGATCAGGGCACTCGGCGGCATCTCTACGAAGGCCGAGAGACGGGCGAGCTCCGCCTCCCGCCCAAGGATCTCGCCTGCGACCGCGGCCACCGCCGCCCCCCTCGGGTCGTTTCTCGGCACAACGGATGGTAGGCCGCCGGTAGTGCCGGGGGAAGGGGCCGTCAGGCGGCGGTGCGAAGGGCCTCGAGCGTGGCCCCGTCAGAGGCGAACCCAACCGTGACACGGCTCGCGAGCAGCTCTACGAACCCGGGCCGGTCGCCCTCGCCCAGCCAATCCTCGATCGCTTCGGCGAACTGGCTCGCGTCCTCGGGCCGGTCCCACACCGTCTCCATGAGCACGGCGACAGCGTCCCCGTCGGACCAGGCGCGGTACAGGCCGCCGTCCCACCCGGCCGCCGCCTCGCGTGCCTCCTCCGCGTCCAGCCGCAGCCCGAGGAGGATCTGTAGCCACTGCTCCCCCACCTCCTGCACGTCGAGATCCTCGAAGCCCTGCCCGAGCTCCGGCCCGAGATCCGTCACGTCGAGCGCCTGCGGTGCGTCGTTCGGCCACCGCTCCGGGTGGATGATCTGCTCGGTCGACACGGGGAACTCCTCGAGCGCCCCGTCCAGCTCCCCCGATGCCGATGCCACGGTTGCGAAACCCAGCCCCGCCGTGTACGGCCACAGCTCGAGCTGCACGATGAACGGCGGAACGTCCCCGAAGGACGGCACGTCTATGCCCGCGATCGAGAGGATCTCCTCGGGGGTGAGGTTCTGCTGCGCCGCTCGGATGGAGTAGAGCTGCGCGCTGCCTTCAACCACAGCGATAGCCGCGGAGACCGCCTCGTCCCGGCATTCCTCATCGAGATCGTCGAGCCGGTCCAGGTCGAAGTGCTGGTCTTCGATCGCATGGGTGAGCTCGTGGGCGAGAGTCACGTACGCGACCGGGTCCAGGTCCTCGGTACCGATGAACACGAGCTTCCCGCTCTCGGGCACGTAGAACCCGATCACCTGTCCCTCGGTGAACTCCTGCACGGCCTGCTTGATGCTCGTCCCCGAAGGAAGCGCGCTGATCGTGGCCCACGCCAGGCTCTTGCGCTCGAGGAACCCCTCCGGCAACGAGCGCTCCGACTCCCGATGTAGCAGCTCGGCCAGCCGCTCCCGGGTCACCACGTCAACCGCGACCGGCTCCAGGAGCTCCAAACCTCGCGCGTCCTCTACGTCGCGGACGACCTCGCGGATCGACGGCGGCACCCGACGCGGCTCGACCTCGCGCGGCGCGCCACCGGTGGGGGCCGGACAGAGACGCGCGAGCGCCGCCGCAGCCGTGCCGGGTCCAGTCGGGGGCGGTGAAGTGGTCTCCCGGACCGGCGGGACCGGGGCTTCCTCGGCCTCCCGCTCGCAGGCGCCCGCGAGAAGCGCGAAAGCGACCACGGCCGCCAGCTCGCGCTTCACCTGCGCGAGAGCACCAGGCTCGCGACGGCCGCGACGACCGCCCCGGCCGACAGCGCGGACGAGAGCCAGAGCAGACGAGTGGACTCGAGCAATCCCAAAGCCGACGCGCCTAAAGAGATGCCCGCGCCGAGGAGCAGCGCGAACGCCACACCGTAGGCGACCAGCCACTTCGGGACGCTTCTCACAGCCGTTCCTTCAGATAGTCGACGAGCCCCGCGATCGGCACCCGATCCTGTCGCATCGAGTCCCGGTCTCGCACGGTCACCCGCCGGTCCTCGAGCGTGTCGAAGTCGACCGTGACGCAGAGTGGAGTGCCCACCTCATCCTGTCGCCGGTAGCGGCGCCCGATCGACCCGGCGTCGTCGAAGTCGCACATCCAGAGGGGCTTGACCAGGTCGAAGACCTCACGAGCCGTGGGCGCCAGCTGCTCGTTCCGCGAAAGCGGCAGAACGGCCACCTTGACCGGCGCCAGATCCTTGTGGAGCGCGAGAAGCGTCCGCTTCTCCAAATCCCCCGACGCGCTCGGAGCCCCCTCGACGCCGTAAGCGTCCACGAGAAACGCGAGCAGCGCCCGATCGACGCCCGCCGCCGGCTCGATCACGAACGGGAAGTACCGCTCCTCCCTTTCCTGGTCGAAATAGGTCAGATCCTCCCCGCTCGCCTCCGCGTGAGCGCGCAGGTCGTAGTCGGTGCGGTTCGCGATCCCCTCGAGCTCCGACCAGCCGAACGGGAACTCGTACTCGATGTCGGAGGTCGCCTTCGAGTAGTGAGACAGCTCGTCCTTCTCGTGCGGGCGCACGCGGAGCTTCTCCTTGCGGATCCCCAGGTCGACGTACCACTGGAACCGCGCGTTCACCCAGTACTCGTGCCACTCCTCGTCGGAGCCGGGCTCGACGAAGTACTCCATCTCCATCTGCTCGAACTCGCGCGTGCGGAAGATGAAGTTGCCCGGAGTGATCTCGTTGCGGAAGGACTTGCCGATCTGGGCGATACCGAACGGCAGTTTCTTGCGCGAAGTCTGCTGCACCGTGACGAAGTCGACGAACATCCCCTGGGCGGTCTCCGGCCGGAGGTAGGCGACGTGCGCTTCGTCCTCGACCGACCCCATGTTGGTCTTGAACATGAGGTTGAATCGTCGAGGCTCGGAGAGCTCGCCCCCGCACTCAGGGCAGCGCCGCTCCCCCGCCTCGATCGTTCCCTCCCCCCCGTGCCCGGACGCCGGCGCCATCCCGGGAAGGTGGTCCTCCCGGAAGCGACGGCGGCACTGCTTGCACTCGACCAGGGGGTCGGTGAACGACTGGACGTGGCCGCTCGCCTGCCAGACCCTCGGGGACATGATGATCGCGGCCTCGAGCCCGACGACGTCGTCGCGGAGCTGGACCATCGTCCGCCACCAGGCGCCCTTCACGTTGCGTCGCAGCTCCACGCCCAGAGGCCCGTAGTCCCAGGCTGAGCGGATACCGCCGTAGACCTCGCTGGACGGAAAGGCGAGCCCCCGGCGTTTGGCCAGGGAGGTGATGGCCTCCATGAGGTCGGCCACGAGGAACCTCCTCTCCCGGCCGCCGGCTGCGGCCGCTGGCGTCGCCCCCGAGTCTACCCCGCCCCGTGGGAACCCCCGGGGCTACGTGACGGATGGCCCGGACAGGCCATGTACCCCTGGGGCTGCCTCTGGCGGTACGTCTACAGCTAGGCGCCCTGCGACCCCCTGCGACCCCTTCCACGGAACGGACTTTCGCCCGATGTGGCGCCCTGCGTTGGGCTTAGAATCCAGATCGGAAGCGTCGCTTCCGGGGGTGACGACGTATGGCCGATCCAGGGTGCACTCACTGCGGTGCCCGGCTCACGCCGGGGATGCGCTGGTGCTGGCGCTGTTACACGCCGATCCCGGTCAGAACCGAGGAGGGCGCTCCGGAGAAGGAGCCTTCCACCGACTACGTCACGATCGAGCGAGGCATACCTCCGCGGCCCCGGGAGCGACTGATTGCCCTCCCCGACATCGGGCCGCCCTCGGGTCGCGGGGCCGGTGGGACGACATTCGGCGCCCTCGGCAAGGCCGCCGTCACCGCGGTCGTGGTTGGACTCGGCGCGGCTGCGGGATGGTTTGCGGGGCGCTGGGTGGACGCCGCCGGTGGGGCTCGCCTGGCGTTCGTCGTCCTCACGGCCGCGATCTACTCCGCGCTCGCGTTCCTGGTGCTCCGCTACGTCTGGCGGCCTGAGCGTCCGCCGTCGAGACCAAGGGCCCGTGGGGAGCGGACCGTCTTCGTTGGTGAGGCCGATATGGCGCGCACTACCGCGGGCGCCCACCGGGAAGGTCGCCCTGTTCACTAGGCTCGGAGGCGTTCCGGTCTAGGCGGCGCGGCGCGCCTCGGCCGCGGGCTCCTCGACCCGGTGCGGGGGCCTGAGCACGAGCGCCAGGACGGCCGTCACGACCGACAGCCCGGCCAGGATGAAGAACACGTTCGTCCAGGCGCCGGTCGCCTCGTGCACCTGCACCGCGATCAGCGGACCCAGGATCCCGGCGGTGCCGTAGGCGGTGAACATCCAGCCGTAGTTCACCCCTAGGTTCTTGGTCCCGTAGTAGTCGGCAGTCAGGGCCGGCATCATGCCGAGGGCGCCTCCGAACGAGAAGCCGACCATGCTGATGCCGAGCGCGTAGGCAGGGAACGAGCCGGCGTTCGGAAGCACGGCAAGGAGCGCGACGACGTACACCCCCTGAGCGAGGAGGGCGGCCGCGCGGCGCCCTACCCGATCGGAGAGCCACCCGTAGGACGGGCGGCCGAGACCGTTGAAGATCGCCATCGTGGACAGCGCACCCGCGGCCGCCTTCGACGTGAGGTCCGCGAGCTCCTCGCCCATCGGGGCGGCTTGGGAGATCGCCATCAACCCCACGCCCGCCCACAGCAGATACGTCACCCACAACACGTAGAACTGCCAGGTTCGAGCCATCTCGGTCGGGCCGAACTCTCGCGCGGCGGCGCGGGCTGCGGCCGGCGTCCAGCCCTGTGGCCGGAAGCTCTCGGGTGGGTTGCGAAGCACGGTTCCCGCGACCACGACCGCAAGCCCGAAGAGGCCGCCGAGGGCGAAGGTCTGATACACGCCGATCCGATCGATCAGCGCCGTGCCGACCGGGGCGCCGATCACCGTGCCGGCTCCGAACCCGAGGACCGCCAGACCGGTGACGGTCCCCCGCATGTCGGGGAACCACTTCACGCAGGTCGCGATCGGCGTTACGTAGGCGAACCCGATCCCGAGCCCGCCCAACGCGCCGTAGCTCAGGTACAGGCCCCACAGCGAGTCCCCGACGAAGCTCGCGAGCAGGAACCCGGACCCTAGGATCACGCCACCGGTGACCGCAACCCGCCGCGGGCCGACGCGGTCCTGCCAGCGGCCGGCGACTATGACGCCGAGGGCGAAGAACGCAATCGAGAGCTGGAACGGCACCGTCGCCTGGGCGAGCGACCACCCGTGCTCGTCCATCAGGGGATCGCGGAATATACTCCAAGAGTAGAGGTTGCCCAGCACCGCCTGCATCGCGATCGCGGCGGCAACGAACAACCAGCGGTTCGGCAGTCGGTCCATCACCTTCGCGTCCCGAGCCATCAGCCGTTCCCCTTTTCGGAGTGCTCTGGACCAGGCTACGGACGCGAGAAGGCGCAGCTCGGGGCCCTTGGCCCCGCCGCGTTCGGGCCTCGCCCTAGGGTCCTCGTGGGCCTGGGGTCAGTCCTCGGTTACCAGACCGAATCGGCGCGAGCGCTTCTGGTAGTCGCGGATCGCCTCGAAGAGATGCTCCCGGTTGAAGTCCGGCCAGAGCACCGGCGTGAACCAGAGCTCGGAGTAGGCCGCCTGCCACAGCAGGAAGTTGGAGATCCTCTGCTCGCCGCTGGTCCGGATGATGAGGTCGGGGTCGGGCGTGTCGGGAAGGTTCAGGCGCGACGCGATGCTCTCGGGCGTGAGCTTCTCGCCGCGAAGTCGCCCGGCATCGTGGTCGGCGAGGATCCGCTTCACCGCGTCGACGATCTCGATCCGCCCGCCGTAGTTGAACGCGATCGTGAGCGTCATCCCCTCGTCGTCTCGTGTGAGCTCCTCGGTGATCTCCATCTCCCGCAGGACCGAGCGAGGCACGCGCCAGTCGCGCCGGCCCAGGAAACGGACCCGGACGCCCATCTCGTGCAGCTCCGCGCGACGGCGGCGGAGCAGTCCTCGGTTGAAGCCCATGAGGTAGCGGACCTCGGACTTCGGACGGTTCCAGTTCTCGGTGGAGAAGGCGAACATCGTCAGCCATCGCAGGCCCACCTCGTGGGCGCCGACCACCGTGTCCCACATGGCGCGCTCGCCCGCGGCGTGCCCCTCGGTGCGCGGCAGGCCGCGGTGCTTGGCCCACCTGCCGTTGCCGTCCATGACGATGCCGACGTGGCGGGGAAGCCGGTCGAGGTCGAGGTCGTGCAGATACGTGCTCACGGCGCGAGGCTCCTGACAAGCATGGGCAGACTCTTCATCCGGCGCTCGAGGTGGAACTCCGCGAAGCCGTAGAGGAGCGCGCGAGCCTCCCCGCGAACGCGTGCATCGGCCCGGGAGGCATCGGCCTCCGGCATGTCCGCGGCCGCCAGATCGGCGAGCAGCGTGAGCGCCGCGCCGGAGGCGGGTCCCGCGCCGTGCTCCGCGCACGTGCTGCACACGGCGCCCCCCTGCCCGCTCGAGAACAGCTCGGCGTTCGGCGCGCCGCACACGGCGCACGCGGTGAGGCTCGGGTGAAACCCGGAGAGGGAGAGGAGCTTCAGCAGGAACGACTCCGCCACGGCCGACGGGTCGGCCGGCCGGGTCTCCAGCGCCCGCATCCCGGAGAGAAGCAGGAGGAACAGACGGACGTTTCGCTCGTGCTCCTCCGCGACCTTGTCGACCGCCTCGCACATCGCCTCTCCGGCAGCGAACAGCGACAGGTCGTCCCGGAGCGGGCGGTGAGCGGCGACGATCTCGGCCTGGGTCACCGTGTCGAGCGCACCGCGGCCGCGGTAGATGAGCAGGGAAACGTGGGTGAAGGGCTCGAGCCGCGCCCCGAAGCGGCTCGTCGTCTTGCGGACGCCCTTGGCGACGGCCCGGACCTTGCCGGCGCCCTGCGTCATGACCGTCACGATCTTGTCGGCCTCGCCCAGCCGATGGGTCCGCAGGACGATGCCCTGCTCCTTGTAGAGCGGCATGCCCGAATCGTAGCGCCGCCCACCCCGGACCTGCCGGGCGAGGATGTGGCGATTCGATGTCGGCGCTTGGGGCGGGCGGCGGGCGCTACCCGCGCCCGCCGCCCGGTCTGGTTACTGCTGACGATCCCTCACGCGCTCGCGCGCTGCTCCGCGAGCTTCACGAGGTTCTTGAGCCCTCGACGCATGTACGACGCCGATATCTTGCCCGCCATCCCCCTGAGGCCCGGCACCTTCAACGCGGCCATGGAGCCGGGGAGGTCGCTGATCCGCTCGACCCGGAGCGCGTAGGCGATCCGCGACCCTTCGCCGTCGGGGACGACCTCGTAGCGGTGGACGTTCGTCCAGTCCACGCCGCGTCCCTTCTTCGTGTCAAGGTGTGCCTCGGTCACGAACTCGAACTCCCGCGGCCTGATCGCCTCCGTGACCACCGAGGCGTCCGTGAACCGCCCGCTCGGGTCGGCGCCGACGGTCCGGAACTCCGTCCCGACGGTCGCCTCGCCCTCGGGCGCCTCCATCGAGGCCAGCCGGAAGTTCTTCTTGGGCTGCATCTCGCCGGCCCACTCCATGTGCCGGCGAAGGTCGGCGACAAGGCCGTAGACCACCTCGGCCGGCGCCTTGCACGGCTCCTCGATCCGGACCGTGAGCGGTGCCTTGAGGGCGTTCGCCCGCCCTTTCCCCGCCTGCTGCGCACCCATCGCGCACCTCCTTCATCGTCGGACGTAGCGAGGATGCGCCCGGTGCCGGCGAGAAGGATCGGGAGGATTCCCTATTCCTGGTCGGGAGGCGGGTAGCGAAGGGCGTAGCCGGCGGCTTCGGCCCGGCTCTTCAGCTGGAGCTTCGCAAGGATGCTGCTCACGTGGTGCCCGGCGGTCTTCGTGCTTATGAACAGGCGCGCGGCGATCTCGGCGTTCGTCAGGCCCTCGCCGAGGAGTCGGAGCACCTCGGTCTCGCGCTTGCTGAGCAATCCGAGCTGCTTGGGGCCCGTGCGCGCCGGGCCGCCGAGCTCGCGGACGAGCGCGGCCGCCTCGTCGGCCGGTTGCGTGGCGCCCGCCTCCTCCAACGCATCCTGAGCCAGTCGCGCCTCCCTCGCCGCCACCTCCGGCTCGGATCCGCGGAGAGTTCGCGCCAGCTCCATCCGGGTGCCGGCTGCGTCCACCGGCATCTGCAGGCGCGAGAAGATCTCGAGCGCCGACTCGAGCTTGCCTCGCGCGGAGGGATCCCCGGCCGCCCTCGCCAGGCGGCCGGCAGCAAGGGCCGCGATCGCCATGACCCGCGGCTCTCCCGAGCCGCCCGCGAGCCGCTCGAGCTCCGCCGAGGTCGCCGCCGCCGTGGTCGTCTCCCCCTGCGCGATCTGCGCCTGCACGAGGAGCGCAAGGACTGGAACTGCGAGGAAGTTGTCGCGCCCGAGCTGGTTGAGCCGCCGGAGCAGGAGCGCCGCCGCAAGGGTCGCCTGCCCTCGCGCGAGGTGGAGCATCGCGCTCGCCCGAAGCGCGTCGGGCATGTCCTCGTAGCCCTCCAGAAGACGCTCCGCCTCCTCGAGCCTTCCCTGGAGCACCCGGAGCTCGGCGAGCTTCGCGGCAGGGTGCACGCACCGGGCCCGGTGGCCGGTCTGCTCGAGGGTTCGGAGCGCCTGCACCAGCTCCCGCTCGGCCTCGACGAACCGTCCGTTCGCGACGAAGACCTCTGCGCAGCAGGTCCCGCAGAACGACAGGAGCGGCGCGTGGAGGTTCCTCTCGAGGAAGGACTCGATCACCTTGCCCCACTTCTCGAGGCGATCCATGTCGGAGGCCTCCTCGCACCCCAGCACGACGGTGCAACAGATGTCGCCGACGGCCGCCGGGTCGGCGACCTCGCCTCCGGTGGCCGCCGCCATCGCCTCGTCCATACGAGCGAGCCCACCGGAGACGTCACCGCCGCGGATGCGGGCGAGGCCGATGTGCGCGATCGCGGCCGCCTCGAGATCGCTCTCGCCGAGCCGGCGCGCGATCTCGAGGGCCTCGTCCGCCAGGCGCAGCATGTCGTCGGGGTCGTCCGCGCGACCGGCTTTCGCGAGCGCGAGCCAGCCGGCCTCGTGGTCCTCGCCCAGATCGCGGATCAGCCCTTCGGCCCGGGCGAGCCATCCGTTGCTAGCGGGGAGATTCGCGCGCACGGCCAGGTACTCGCGCGAAACCCAGAGCGCGATCCGCGCGGCACGGCGGCGATCGCCCGACCTGCGGAAAGCGGCGTACGCGCGCTCCCGGCTGGCGATGGCTCCGTCCACGTCGCCCAGCCACCACAGGGCTTGCCCGAGTCCGTCGAGGGCCTCAGGAGTCTCCCCGGCGGCGAGCGCCGGCTCGAAGGCCGCCCTGGCGGCTTCCCAGTCTCCCGCCTTGAGCGCTTCGTCGCCCGAAAGAACGATACCGTCCCCCACGGAGGCAATCATGCCATTACCCCTGGAGCCGGCCTACCCGACCAAGGAACCAACTAGGTCGTCGAGGAGGGAGGAGGCGCCGATCCGGAACCGGCCCTGAGCCGGTGTCACACCCAGGATCTCGACGAAGAGCCGAGCGTAGCCCAGCGCCTGCTCCACGGTCCGGATGCCGCCGGAGAGCTTAATGCCCGCCGCGACCCCGGTCTCGGCCTCGATGTCACGGACGGCCCGCATCATCACCCTCGCCGACCCCACGTTCACTCCCGGGGCGGTCTTCCCCGTCGAGGACTTGACGAAGTCCGCCCCCTCCTCGATCGCGACGCGCGCGGCCGACCGGACGTGGTTCTCGGAGGGGAGGGCGCCGGTCTCGAGGATCACCTTCATGACTCGCTCGCCGCAAGCTCGCCGCGACGCCGCGAGGGCCGCCCGCACGTCCTGCTCCCGACCCGAGACGAGCGCGCGGTGGTCGAGCACCGTGTCGATCTCGTCGGCACCCGCCGCGACAGCATCGCGGATCTCGGTCACACGGACCTCGAGCGGCGCCGTTCCCTCGGGGAACGCACCGGCGGCGGCCGCCACACGAACCTCGCTTCCGGTGAGCCGTTCGCGAACGAGCGGCACGAACCGGGGGAGAACACAAACGGCCGCGGCATGAGGCAGACCCTCACCCGGATGGAGCGCTCGCTCGCACAGCGCCCCGATCGACTCATCGCCGTCGGAGTCGTCCAGCGAGGTGAGATCCAGGCACGCCACGATCGAGAGGAGAAGGTTCCTCGCCTCCGGCTCCATCGCGGGCTATCCTCGCACGTGCCCGGCTCCAGCCTGCCGAGAGGAGGTCCGCGTGCGCAAGGCGGCGGTAGTGCCACTCGTGCTCGTGATCTTTCTCTCCGCGTGCCGGAACGAGGCCACGAACGGCGCCGGACCGACCACCCCGCCGCCGACGACGGAGCCGCCGCCATCCTCGCCCGCGCCGACGGGGCCGCCGGCCGGCTGCGAGGACGCCACCGAGGCCGGCGCGACGTTCTCGCTCGCGATGGAGGACTACAGCTTCGAGCCGCTGTGCGTCGCCGTCGGTACCGAGCAGGGCCCCGTGATCGAGAACCGGGGGAGCTTCCTCCACAACTGGACCGTCACCGGAACGGGGATCTCGGTCGACGTCGAAGCAGGCGATACGTTCCGCGGCGAGGCGATCGGGCTCGAGCCCGGCACCTACGAGGTTTTCTGCCGGTACCACCAGACCCTGGGCATGGAGGGCGTGCTTGTGGTCGCCTCGGCCTAGAGCCCCAAGCGTGAGAGGGCCTTCGGGTCGCGCTGCCATTCCTTGAAGACCTTTACCCGAAGGTCGAGGAACACCTTCGCGCTCAGCAACGGTTCCATCTCCTCGCGTGCGCGGGTGCCGATCGTCTTCAACATCTCGCCGCCCCGCCCGATCACGATCCCCTTCTGCGAGTCGCGCTCCACTGCGAGCGTCGCGTGTACGCGGACGAGCCCCTCCTCACGCTCGACATCGTCCACGACGACCGCGATCGAATGCGGCACCTCCTCCCGCGTGAGCGCGAGGGCCTTCTCGCGAACGATCTCGGCCAGCCGGATCTCGAGCGGCTGATCGGTCACCTCGTCGCGCGGGTATAGTGGCGGTCCTTCGGGAAGGCGATCGACGACGAGGGTCAGGAGCTCGGAGATGCCGGCGCCGCGGAGCGCGGAGACCGGCAGGATCTCGTCGAAGACGCCGAGCTCCGCGGCGCCGGCAAGCTGGGGAACTATCCCGCGGCCGCCGATCGCGTCGGCCTTGTTCACGGCGCACACGCTGGGGCACGCCGCCGGCGCGATCTGACGCTCGAACACGAAGGCGTCGCCCCGGCCGACGCCCGTCTTCGCGTCGACCACCTGCACCACTACGTCCACGTCCTGAACCGAGGCGCTCACCGCCTGGTTAAGCCGCTCTCCGAGCAGCGTCCGGGGCTTGTGGAAACCGGGCGTGTCGGTGAAGACGACCTGGTAGTCGTCGGTAGTCAGGATCCCCCGTATCCCGCTCCGCGTCGTCTGCGGCTTGTCGGATACGATCGCGACCTTCTGCCCGACCAGCGCGTTCACCAGGGTCGACTTCCCGACGTTGGGGCGGCCCACGACGGCCACGATCCCGGAGCGGAACGCCATCTAGGGCAAGGGGCGCTCGAACGCGTCGGGAAACAGGTCGGCCAGCGTCCACTCGTTGCGCTTGCCCCGCTCGTTCTCCGACACGACGAGCATGCCGGGACCGAACTCGTGGAGCACCTGACGGCACCCCCCGCAGGGCGGCGTCGGCTCCTCGTCGTCGGCGACCACCGCGACCGCGAGGAACTCGCGCTCCCCCGCCGCGACGGCCGCCGCTACGGCGTTCCGCTCCGCGCAGACCGAGAGTGGGTAGCTCGCGTTCTCCACGTTCACCCCCACGAACACGCGGTCTCCGGCGAGCACGGCCGCGCCGACCCCGAACCGGCTGTAGGGGGCGTGGGCGTTCGCCCTCGCGGCGCGCGCCGCCTCGACCAGCTCGTCGACGTCGCCGGACCGTTTCACCGGACCTCGTCGGCGGCGGGCTCGGTCTCTTCCTCGGGTTCGAGCCTGGTGATCAGGATCTTCGCGATCCGCCGCCCCTGGACGCGCTCGGCTGTGAACACGATGTCGCCGAAGCGGACCTCCTGACCCTCCGCCGGGATCGCGCCCAGAAGCCCGAGCACCAGGCCGCCGACCGTGTCCCACTCCTCGTGCGGCAGCTCCACCTCGAGGAGCTCCTCGACGTCGTCGATCGGCACCTTGCCCGAGACGCGGAAGATGCCGTCCTGGACCGGCTCCATCGTCGGCTCCTCGCGGTCGTACTCGTCCGCGATCTCCCCGACGAGCTCCTCCAACAGGTCCTCGAGCGTGACGAGCCCGGACACGGAGCCATACTCGTCGGTGACCATCGCGATGTGGAACTTCTGCCGCTGCATCTCCTTCAGCAGCTCGGAGACCTTCTTCGACTCGGGCACGTAGTGAGCCGGCCGAACGACATCGCGGAGGGGCATGTCCTGGCGCCCCTGGTGGATGGCCTTCAAGACGTCCTTCGCGTACACGAGCCCGATCGTCTCGTCCAAGTCGTCGTGGATCACCGGTATCCGCGAGAACCCGTGGCGGAGCACGAGCGCCTCTACGTCGCGGAGCGCGCGGTCGTCCTCCACGGCGACCACGTCCGGCCGCGGCACCATCACCTCGCGCACGATCGTGTCGCCGAACTCGAAGACCGAGTGGATCAGCTCCTTCTCGTCCTTCTCGATCACGCCCTCCTCGTGCCCGACCTCGGCCATCGACCGGATCTCCTCCTCGGACACGAACGGGCCCTGCTTCAGCCCCTTGCCGGGAAGCAGCACGTTGGCGACCGTGATGAGCAGTCGCGTCGGCGCGGCGAGCGACCGACCGAGCCCCCACACCACCGGCGCGAGCCAGAGCGCCGCGCGGTCGCTCTGGAGGATGCCGAAGGTCTTGGACATCGCCTCGACGATCACGAAGTAGAGGATCGTGAACCCAGCAGAAAGAAGCGCGACGCCGACGCTGTCGAAGATCCGCTCCGCGAGGATCGCGACCAGGGTCGCCGATCCGTTCTGCACGAACATAACGGCCAGGTAGATCGAGTTCAGGTAGCGAGCCGGGTCCGACTCGATGTGCTCGAGGATCGCCGCGTTGCGCCTCCCCTCCTCGAGCAGCCCGAGCGCACGCACGCGGCTCATGCGTGTGAGCGCTGCCTCCGCGACAGCGAGCACGGAGCCGAGCAGCACGAGTGCACCGACTAGCCCCCAGAGCCAGATCACGGTACCCGCACCCCTGTGTAGAACTCCTGCCGTGTCCACATCTCGTCCCGGTCGGAGTCGTCCTCGTGATCGTGGCCGAGCAGGTGGAGGATCCCGTGCACGAGCAGGAGCCGGAGCTCCGACGCGAGCTCGCCCTGCCGCGCGGCAACCGCCGGGCAGACGACCACGTCCCCCAGCACCCGCAGGCCCTCGTCCTCGCCGTCCAGGGGGAAGGAGAGTACGTCGGTCGGTCCATCCTCCCCCGTGAACCGCATGTGGAGCTCGGCCATCTCCTCCTCGGTCACAAACGAGACCGAAAGCTCAGCCCTCGCCTGGCCCTCTCCCCTCAAGCACTCGCCGGCGAGCGCGGCGAGGACCTCCTCGTCGACCGGCAGCTCCTGCCGGTTGGAGACCAGCACCCGGGGATGGTTGGGGTCGTCCATGGGATCCGGGGGTTCACTCACCGGCTTTCGCCCGGCGCTCGCCGTAGACCCGGTATGCCTCCACGATGTCCTGCACGATCTTGTGGCGGACCACGTCGCGCGCGCCAAGGTGGCAGAACTCGATGCCGTCGATGCCCTCGAGGATCTCCTCCACGACGATCAGACCGGAGCGCTGGCCGGAGGGCAGGTCAACTTGCGTCACGTCACCGTTCACGACCGCCTTCGAGCCGAACCCGATGCGAGTGAGGAACATCTTCATCTGCTCCGGAGTGGTGTTCTGCGCCTCGTCGAGGATGATGAACGAGTCGTTCAGCGTACGGCCGCGCATGTACGCGAGCGGCGCGACTTCGACGGTTCCGCGCTCCATCAGGCGAGGCAGCATGTCGGCACCCATCATCTCGAAGAGCGCGTCGTAGAGCGGCTTCATGTAGGGGTCGATCTTCTCGTACAGCGTTCCGGGAAGGAAACCAAGCCGCTCCCCCGCCTCGACGGCCGGACGCGTGAGGATGAGACGCGAGACCTCCTTCTCCTGCAGCGCCCGGACCGCGTTCGCCACGGCGAGGTAGGTCTTGCCGGTGCCGGCCGGACCGATCGCGAACGTGACGGTCGTCCGCCGGATCGCGTCGACGTACTTCTTCTGCCCGAGCGTCTTGGGCGCGATGGACCGGCCGCGGTTGGTCAGGAGCACGTCGCCGAGCACGTCGGTCGGCTTGGCCGCATCTTCCTTGATCAGCTCGATCGTGTGACCGACGGAGTCGGCGGTGAGCTCGTGCCCCCCATCGATGAGGGCGAGCATCTCCTCGAAGAGCATGCCGACCTTCTCGGCCTCCTCGGGGGGACCGGTTATGGTGATCTCGTTACCGCGAACCAGTATCTGGGAGTCGAAGGCCGCCTCCACGAGCTTCAGGAACGAATCCCGCTGTCCCAGGAGGGCGACCATCGGCTGGCTGCCCGGCACGAGGATCTTCACTTGGGTCGTGGGTCTCGCCAAGCGCGGTTCTCTGGGGTCTCCCCCGCTTCCCTCCTGTGCGTGGGGGGCCGTCACGCCGACGACCCGTCAGCCGGTCCGATTCTACCCCTCGGCACGATCCGGCCCAAGACTTGAGCGCTACCCGGGCGGCCAGGCCATCGAGCGCCCGCCCAGCACGTGGAAATGCAGGTGGAACACGCTCTGGCCGGCGTCGGGGCCGACGTTCGACACCACGCGCCACCCCGACTCGTGCACACCGTCGGCCTTCGCCAGGTGCGAGGCTGCCTGGAACACGTCCGCGAGCATGTCGGCGTGGAGATCCTCGATCGCGTCGATCCCGGCGATGTGCTCCTTCGGTATCAGAAGGATGTGCGTCGGCGCCTGCGGGTTGACGTCGCGGAAAGCGACGACGGTCTCGGTCTCGTGGACGATCTCCGCGGGGATCTCTCGCGCGGCGATCTTGCAGAACAGGCAGTCGGTGTCCATGCGCCGGACTCTACCTCAGCCCTCGGGGCGGCGGAGACGAGGCCCGCGCTCGTTGCGGAGCTCCGCCAGCTGCTGAAGCAGCTCGCGCTCGTCGCGCTTGAGACCGCTCAGGATGTCGACGTCTATCGATAGGAACAGGTCGCCCCGGCCGCGGCGATTGAGGTTCGGGACGCCCTTTCCTCTCAGGCGAAGCGTCGTGCCGCTCCGGGTCCCGGGCTCGATCTCGACACGCTCGGTGCCGTCCAGGGTCTCGATCTCGATCTCGGTCCCGAGCGCGGCCTGAACCATTGGCACCTCGAGAACGGCGAACAGGTCCTGACCCCGGCGCTCGAAGACCGGATGTGGCTCGACCTGTAGCCGCAGGAAAAGGTCTCCCGGCGGCCCGCCGGCCCGCCCCGCGTGGCCGGCGCCGGCGATCCGGAGCTCGAGCCCGTCGGAGACCCCCGGTGGGAGATCGGCGGGGGAGGTCCGCGTCGCGGATACCTGCCCTGTGCCGCGACACGTCTGGCACGGCGAGCGGAGCTCCTCGCCGCTCCCCCCGCATATCGTGCACGGCATCGAGGTCATGACGGTGCCGAAGATGCTGTCGCGGACCTGCTGGACCTGACCCGAACCGCCGCACGTGCGGCACCGTGAGGGCCCGGTCCCCGGTGCGGCTCCTTCGCCGCCGCAGGTCCCGCACGCTTCGAGCTTCTCTATCTTGAGCTCCCGCCGTGCTCCGAAAGCCGCCTCCTCGAACGTGAGCGCGACGGTTGCGAACAGGTCCTCGCCGCGGCGCGCTCTGCTCCGGCGGACGCCGCGCGTGCGGGTTCGCGTGCCGAACGTAGTGCCGAACGGGCTTCCGCCGAAGAACATGTCGAAGATCTCCTGGATGTCGGCGAAGGGCGCGCCCATCGGACCGCCCTGGCCGTACGCGTCGTACTGCCGGCGCCTGCCGGAGTCGGAGAGGATCTCGTAGGCGCCGGTCACCTCCTTAAAACGCCGCTCGGCCTCCTCGGAACTGTTCACGTCGGGGTGCAGCTGACGCGCGAGGCGTCGATAGGCCCTCTTGATCTCGTCCTGGGTCGCGTCGTGGTGGACCCCGAGGATCTCGTACAGATCACGAGGGTCGCGGGCTCGTGCCATCCCGCTAGGCGCCGAGCTCGGTGGCCAGTTCCGAGAGGCGCTTGGCGACGGCTCGCACGGAGGCCATCACGCTCACGTAGTCCATGCGGGTGGGACCGACGACGCCGATCGTGCCGAGCGCCTGGTCACCCGATCGGAAGGGCGCGGCGACGACCGACGCGTCCCACTCCCCGGTGCTCGGGTGCTCGGTCCCGATCGTCACGGACATGTCCTCCTGCGGTCCGCTCACGTCCTGAAGCAGCATGAGCATCTCGGATTCCCGCTCGAGAGCCTCGATCATGTGGCGCATCGTCTCGCGGCGCCAGTGCGCGGCTTCGCTCGCGAGATTGGAGACCCCGCCGATCAGCACGTGCGTGCCTCGCGGCATGGCCTGCATGTCGCCCAGGGCCTCCGCGACGGCGATGAGGACCTCTCGTTCCGTTCCGGGGGTCTCCCCCGCGAGCCGGAGCGCGCGTGCCTGCGCCTCCGGAAGCGTCAGCCCGCGCAGCGTGTCGAGCCTGCGGCCCACGCCCTCGAGCGTCTCGCCCGTCAGATCGGCGGGACGGTCGATCGCCTGCTTCTCGACGGCACCGTGCTGGCCGACGACCAGCACCAGAAGCGTAGGGCCCAGATCGATCACCTCGACCCGAACGACCGTCTCGTCCGTGAGGCGGGGCGGCACGGCAACGCCCGCGTACTGCGTGAGGCGAGAGAGAAGCTGCGTGGTGCCCCTCAGGACCTCCTCTAGGTCGAGCATCGTCTCGGCAAAGAAGCCGCTGATCGCGCGGCGCTGCGCGTCGCGCAGCCGTAGCCCCTGCGGGAGGGTATCTACGTAGCAGCGGTATCCGAGGTCGGTCGGCACCCGGCCTGCGGAGGTGTGAGGATGGCTGAGGTATCCGAGCTCCTCGAGCGCGGCCATCTCGTTGCGGATCGTCGCGGACGAAACGCCGAGGTTCGAGCCTTCCGCGATGGTCTCGCTGCCGACCGGCTCGCCGCTGCGCACGTACTCCTCCACCACGGCACGCAGGATGGCGGCCTTGCGAGGTCCGAGCTCGGCAGGTTCGGTCATCTCCCTATGTTTAGCACTCGTACGGATCGACTGCTAACAGCACCTATCGGCGTTTCCCTCGTTCAGGTCAACCCGTGGGACGCTTGCGGCGTCATGTCCACGGAACAGGCGGGAGGCCCGCTGGACGAGGCGACGATCCGAGAGTTCCTTGGGAACGACTACCCGCGCCTCGTGGCCGGAGTCGCGATGGTCGCCGGGAGCCGCCCGGCGGCAGAGGACGCCGTCCAGGAAGCGCTCGCCCGCGCGTGGGAGCGCTCGGAGCGTGGCGAGCGGATCGACTCGCTTCCCGCGTGGGTGACGGGGGTCGCGATGAACCTCTCGAGGAGCAGGTTCCGGAGGATGCGTGCGGAGGCCCGGGCGCGCGAGCGGATCGCGGCCACCGTGGTGCCCGCCGACGAGGTCGGCGCCGCCGGCGTTCGTGTGGACGTCCGTAGCTCCCTGGCGGAGCTTCCCCGGCGCCAGCGCGAGGTGACGGTGCTCCGGTACTACCTCGGGATGGACGTCGCCGAGATCGCCGCGACGCTCGGCGTGGCTGAGGGGACCGTCAAGGTCTCGCTCCACCGCGCGCGGCGGGCCCTCGCCGAGGCGCTCGGCGAGCGGGAGCTCGAGGAGGCGAACGACCGTGGGGTTTGACGAACGGATCCGCGAGGAGCTCGAGCGGCTCGCCGAACCCGCCGACCCGCCGGGGCTCGAAGACGTCGGGCGACGCAAGTGGCGGCGCCTGGCAGCGCGCCGCGCGCAGCGCGCGTTCCTGTCGGTCGCCGTCGTCGTGGGAACGCTCGTCGGCGCATGGGGGCTGTACGCGACTTTCACGGCGGGCGTGCGCGACGTGACGCCGGGCTCGCCGCTCGGCTCCTACGCGAACGGCGACAAGATCCTGTTCTCGCTCTACATGGAGGAGCACGAGAAGCAGTGGAGCCTCTACACGATCCGCCCCGACGGGTCGGATGCCATGCCGCTCACACCCGACGACTCGGAGGAGCTGTACCCGGACCACTCGCCCGACGGCTCGCGGATCGCGTTCGTCCGCTGGCAGCAGCGAGAGACAGGGATATGGGTCATGGACGCGGACGGCTCGAACCAGCGGCTGGTCTGGGCCCCGAGCGACTCCGACATCTTCAACATCGAGCAGGTGAGATGGTCGCCCGATGGCGAGCGCATCGGGTTCGTACTGGAGGAGGCGATCCTGAAGGACCCTCCGCCCGAGGCAGGCGTGCCTTACTCCCGCCTGGATCAGTCGATCTGGGTGATGAACGCCGACGGCAGCTATGCCCGCCAGATCGTCGACGGCGGCGAGGGTGCCGCCTTCGATTGGTCGCCGGACGGCGCCGAGATCGTGTTCAGCAGGACCGTGCGCCTCTCCGATGAGGGTGAGAAAGCACGGTTCTCGTCCGACCTGTATGTCGCCAAGGCCGACGGCACGGACGAGGTGCAGCTGACGAGCGACGGCCAGTCGTGGAACCCCGCATGGTCTCCGGACGGCTCCCGCATAGCGTTCGACACCTCGGCCCCAGGGTCCGATTGGGAGCAGCAGGTGGAAGTCATGAACGTGGACGGAACCCACCGTCACGTCGTGGCACCTGGCTCCGACCGTTATTCTCCGTCCTGGTCGCCCGACGGAACCAAGATCTTGGCGGTGAGCCAGATCGACGACCCCGACAGCTTCTCGAAGTGCCACCTGTACCTGATAGATGTGGAACGGGACAGCGCGCGCTCGATCTTCCAGAGCCGGACGTCGAGCGATTGCCCCAACGGCGTCTCGTGGCAGCCAGTGCCGATCGAACCCGAGCCTGTCGCGATCGAGACGACCGAGCCACCGGTGGAGCCGACCCAGGAACCCTCGCCCGAACCCCAGGAAACCCAGCCGGTCGAGGCCTCGCCCGAGGTGGGACTGCTCGAGATCGGGTGCTTCCGGTCGGTCGTCGCCGGCGACTTCGACGGCGACGGCGTCCTCGACGCGGCCTACGGCGGCTTCCTCCCAGGCGGCACGTGGGACACCACCCAACCGCCCGACGAACAGTGCCGCGGAGCCGAGCCCGACCCGGAGAACTTCGACCTGACCGTCGAGCTCGCGGGTTACAACGTCGCGTTCATCCAAGAGCCTGGAGCTTGCGAGGACGAGCGGTGCCGGGTGTTCGCGGCCCCGGACATCGACGCCGACGGCGCGTCGGAGCTCGCGGTCGCCGTGCGGAGCTCCGGCACACGCGTGGCGTTGCAGCTCTACCGCTTCGACGGCGGCGGGCTCGAACGATTCGAGATCCCGGACAACGAGTCCTGCGAGGGGGACACCTGCGTCGGCGTCGCGGCGGGACCGGCGACGTTCGAGTGGGGCGCTTCTGCAGACGGCACGATCTACGGGGTCGACTGCGTCCTGTCGGACGACGTCGCGATGCTCCGCGCCTGGACGGGCAATCCGCGAGACGACGGTACATTCTTCGAGAGCGGCATCCTCTACGAGATAAGCGGGCGCGAGCTGGTCCCCCAGTTCGACGTCGACTGGGACGCGGAACCGCACGACGCGCCGCCGGCTGACCTGTGCGGAGCCCCTGTGAACGGCTAGCGCGACGCGAACGGATTCGTGGGACATCCTCGCCGCGACCTGCAACGCATGGCAGGCTTGGTGCGTCTTCCCTGTGGACGCACGGTAAGGAGCCGCGCTGCTCGACGAGTCCGCGATCCGGGAGTTCGTCCAGGCCGACTACCCGCGGCTCGTCGGCGCGCTCGCGGCGATCTGCGGGAACCGTGCCGCGGCCGAGGACGCGATGCAAGAGGCGCTTGCCCGTGCGTGGGAGCGCTCGGACCGAGGGGAACGCATCGATTCCCTGAAGGCGTGGGTGATGGTGGTGTCGCTGAACCTGACGAGGAGCGGTCTCCGCAGGCTCCGAGCGGAGCGACGCGCCCGGCAACGCATTGCCCCCGACGTGACGCGAGTCGATCTGGAAGCCGGCGAGCGGGTCGATCTCCAGCGCGCTCTCTCGGGTCTGCCGCGCCGTCACAGGGAGGCAATCGTGCTCCGCTACTACCTCGATCTCGACGTCCGCGAGATCGCCTTCGCGCTTCATGTCCCGGAAGGCACCGTCAAGAGTGACCTGTACCGAGCGCGCACCTCCCTCGCGCGAGCGCTCGGAGACCACGACCTCGAGGAGGTGACCGGGCGTGACGAAGCTTGAGGAGCGGCTCCGGAAAGAGCTCGATCGCTCGATCGTGCCCACCGATCCGACCGAGGTGGTGGAGCGCGTCGCCGCCCGGCACCGCCGCCGTGCTCGCCGGCGCCCGGTGGGGATCGCGCTCCTCACGATCGCGGTCGTCGCGGGCACGCTCCTCGGCACGTACGCCCTTATCCGCGCCTTCCGTCCGGGAACGGGGCCGGAGCCCGCGGCGGCGGGTGAGGGACGGATCCTCTTCTCCGGCCGCCTACCGGATCCGGGCGCCGAGTACTCGCTGTTCACAGTCGACGTGGCGACCGGCGAGATCCGCATGGTCCCCGGGTCAGATGTCGGGTGGCCCGAGACGCCGGAGTGGTCTCCCGACGGATCGATGATCGCCTTCACCCGCGAGAAGACCGGCGGGATACTCGTGATGGACGCCAACGGAACGAGCGTGCGCCGCCTCACGGACTCGGGGACCGACCCGACGTGGTCTCCTGACGGCTCAATGCTCGCGTTCATGGACGACGACGGGATATGGACGGTGGACGTCGACGGCATCACCCAGACCTGGATAGCGAAGGGGGGTTGGCCGGCATGGTCGCCGGACGGCTCGACGATCGTCTTCAGCGGCCCCGAGGGGCTCTTGGTGAAGGACCCCGACCCCGACACCGAGCCAACGCCACTTGGCGTCGAGGGGAACCGCCCAGACTGGGCCCCCGACGGCTCCATGATCGCTTTCTCGCGAGACGACGGGATCTACGTGGTGCACGCCGACGGCACGAGCGTTCGGGAGCTGACGACCACCCGAGGCTTCTACCTCGACCCGTCGTGGTCGCCCGACAGCTCGATGATCGCGTTCGCGTACGACGCCCGTCACTCGGCGGACTGCACCGAGAGCGGCTGTCCCCACAAGTTCGAAGTGTGGGTCATGAACGCCGACGGCTCGGACGCTCGCCAGCTGACGCATCTCACCACGAACCAGTATCTGAACAGCGGCACATCTCCGGACTGGCTCCCGGTGCCTATCGAGCAGGCGGCCCTCGAGGAGGAGCCACAGCTCAAGACCGACGAGCCCGTGTCATCGCCGCACGACGCGAGCACGGTCCTCGGGGCTGCGTGCTCGGTGTCGACCGTCGAAGGCGACTTCGACGGCGACGGGCTCGGCGAAACCGCGTACGGCCTCTACGCCTTGCTCGAAGGCGAGACGTGCGAAGACATCGGGCTCGATCCGAAGCGGTTCACCGTCGCAGTGGATATGGGCGACGGACTGCTCGTTCACGACGTCGAGCTCTGTGAGGAAGGCTGTCGTGTGTTCGCCGCTCCGGACATCGACGGCGACGGTTCCGACGAGCTCCTCGTCGTGCACCTAAACTTCAGCATCCTCCGGCTCGGCCTGTACGATGTCTCCGACGACGGAACGCTCATATCAGCCGCAACGGTCGCGCCACCGGGTGACCCAGCGGGAGGCTTCGAGCCGGGCGAGATGGCCGAATTCTGGCTCGGCGGCGACGGGTTCAGTTGGGTCTCTCTCCGGTGTGACAACCGGCACGAGGGGCGCGTGCTTGTCGCGACGCTCGCCCATCAGGACCCGCCCGATTCGCCAGACGCCGTATGGAAGGCACACGAGACGACGCTTTGGCTGGTCCCAGACGAGCTCCAGGTCTTGAGCACGCGCGACTTCGAGGAACCGGTGACGACGGGCCCCGGAGCTTCACCGTCGTTCGCTACGGGCGAGGGTCTGTGCGGAGCTCGCCTCGAGTTCTAGGCCGTTAGCGCCAACACGAGCTCGTTAAGCACGAGCATCCCGCGCTCGGTAGGGACCAGGTGTCCGTTCGAGCGGACGAGCAATCCGGCCTCGACCAACTCGGCCGCATCCCGGGTCGTGGGGACCCCTCGGAACGTCCGTAGCCGCAGGAAGACTTGCTCGAACCGCTCCTGATCCGGCGTGAGCCGCTCCTCGCCGCCGACCGGCAGCCGCCCTGCCTCGACCTCGGCGAGGTACCGATCGGGCGGACGCACGTTCCACCAGCGCCTCTCCCCCCGGAACGAGTGCGCACCGGCCCCCAGGCCGAGGTACGGGCGCCGCTGCCAGTACCCGAGATTGTGCAGGCACTCGAAGCCCGCCCTCGCCCAGTTCGACACCTCGTAATGCGCGTAGCCGGCGGCCCCGAGCAACTCGCACGCCAGCTCGAACATGTCGGCCTGCAGGTCGGGGTCGGGCGGCGGCGCGAGCCCCGCGGCGACCTTGCGCCCGAGCGGGGCCGTCGGCTCAATCGTGAGCGCGTATGCCGAGATGTGCTCGGGCCCAAGGGAGATCGTCTCCTCCAGCGTCCGGCGCCACGACTCCAGGGTCTCCCCGTTCGCGCCGTAGATCAGGTCAAGGTTCACGTTCGAGAATCCCGCCGCTCGCGCGGCCGAGTACGCGCGGCGAACGGACTCGGGCGAGTGGACTCGCTCCAGCGAAACGAGCACAGTGGGATCGAACGACTGCGCGCCCATCGACAGGCGCGTCACGCCGCTCGCGAGGAGAGCTGTGTGCTTCGCCTCGTCGACCGTGTCCGGATTGGCCTCGACGGTGACCTCCGCATCGGGGGCGACCTCGAACCGCGACCGGATCGCGTCCAGCAGCCCCGAGAGGGCCGAAGCGTCCAGCGTCGTGGGGGTACCGCCGCCTACGAAGATCGACACGAACCGCTCCCCGGTCCACGACGGCGCCCAGAGCTCCGCCTCGTGCCGCAGCGCGTCGACGTACCGCCCCGCGAGATGCCCGAGCCCGGCGTAGGCGTTGAAGTCGCAGTACCCGCACCGCGTTAGGCAGAAAGGAACGTGGACGTACATGCCGGCCGTCATCGCTTGGACTCCGCCCGCCGGTCCACACGGAGCGCCTGGATGAAGGCCTCCTGCGGCACGTCGACCTTGCCGACGCGCCTCATCCGTGCCTTCCCCTTCCTCTGCTGCTCGAGGAGCTTGCGCTTCCGCGTCACGTCGCCGCCGTAACACTTCGCGAGCACGTCCTTGCGCTTGGCCTTCACGGTCTCTCGCGCGACGATCCGCGAGCCGATCGCCGCCTGGATCGCCACGTCGAACAGCTGGCGCGGGATCAGCTCACGAAGTCGCTCCACCATCTGCCTGCCGTACTGGTACGCCTTCTCGCGGTGGACGACCGAGGAGAACGCATCCACCGGCTCGCCGTGAAGGAGCACGTCGACCCGTACGAGCGCGGCCTCTACGTACCCCCAGTGTTCGTAGTCGAGCGACGCGTATCCGCGCGAGCGCGACTTCAGCTGGTCAAAGTAGTCGAAGATGATCTCCGCGAGCGGTAGCAGGTAATGGATCTCCGCGCGCTCGGGCGAGAGGTACCTCATGTCGACCAGCTCGCCGCGGCGCGACTGGCAGAGGTCCATCACGGGGCCGAGGTACTCCTTCGGGGTGATGATCGTGGCGAGGACGACCGGCTCCTCGATCCGGTCGTAGGTTCCCGGAACCGGCATCTCGCTCGGGTTGTGCACGACGGTGACGGCGCCGCCGCGGATCACGTGGAACTCCACGTTCGGCGCCGTAGCGATCAGCTCGAGATCGAACTCGCGCTCAAGGCGCTCCTTCACGATGTCCATGTGGAGCAGGCCGAGGAATCCGCACCGGAACCCGAAGCCGAGGGCCCTCGAGGTCTCAGGCTCGTAGTGCAGCGCGGCGTCGGAGAGCTTGAGCTTGTCGAGCGCGTCGCGGAGGTCGCCGTAGTCGCCGCCCTCGGCTGGGAACATGCCGCTCCACACCATCGGCTTGGCTTCCCGGTATCCGGGGAGGGGCTCGTGCGCGCGCTTCTTGCCGGCGAGCGTGATGGTGTCTCCGACCTGCGCCTGCCGCACGTCCTTCACGCCGGTCATGAGATAACCCACCTCGCCGGCCGCGAGCTCCGCCACGGGCGTCGGGTGGGGCGCGAGGACGCCGGCCTCCTCGGCCTCCACGTCGAGGCCCACGGCCATCAACCGGACCTTGGCGCGCGAGGGCAGCGAGCCTTCCTCCACCCGCACGTAGGCGACGACGCCCCGGTAGGGGTCGAACATGGAGTCGAAGATGAGCGCCCGGAGCGGCATGTCGCGTGACCCATCGGGCGGCGGCACGCGGGCGATCACCGCGTCCAAGAGCCCCGGCACCCCCTCTCCGCTCTTCGCCGAGACGCGTAGAACGTTGTCGACGTCGCTTCCGATCAGCTCGGCGAGCTCGCGGGCCGCCTCGTCGGGATCCGCCTGAGGCAGATCGATCTTGTTCACCGTCGGCACGATCACGAGCCCCGCGTCTCGCGCGAGGTGGAAGTTCGCGAGCGTCTGCGCCTCGATCCCCTGGGCCGCGTCCACGAGCAGGATCGCCCCCTCGCAGGCCGCGAGCGAGCGCGAGACCTCGTAGGTGAAGTCGACGTGCCCCGGCGTGTCGATCAGGTTCAGCACGTAGCGCGTGCCGTGGGACTCGTGCGCGAGCCGGACGGCCTGAGCCTTGATCGTGATCCCCCGCTCGCGCTCGAGGTCCATGCTGTCCAGGTACTGGTCGCGCATCTCCCGGTCGGGCACGGCATGCGTCAGCTCAAGCATGCGGTCGGCCAGCGTCGACTTCCCGTGGTCGATGTGCGCGACGATGCAGAAGTTCCGGATGCGGCCCTGGTCTGTCACGTGGGCCATATCGTACGGGCACAAGCGCGGCCGGCCCGGCTGGTAGACTCGAGCGCCGTGGCCAACATCAAGTCCCAGATCAAGCGGAACAAGCAGAACGAAGCGCGACGCGAGCGCAACAAGGCGGTGCGCACCTCGCTGAAGACGGCCGCCAAGAGGGTCCGCGCGGCCGCCGCGGAGACCGACGCCGATGCGGCCCAGGCCGACTTGCGCGCAGCCGCGCGCGCCCTCGACAAGGCGGCCTCTAAGGGCGTGCTCCACAAGCGCACCGCCGCCCGCCGCAAGTCACGGCTCGCCGCAAGCACCGCGCGCATGGAGCAGGCCTAGGGATCAGCCCTCGCCCGCGATCGCGGCCACGAGCGCAGGCATCACGACCTCGTCGCCGGCACCGGATTTGAGCGTCCTGTCCGCCTCCGTCACCAGGCCGTGCAGCCGGATAAGTTCGTCCAGCGAGAACCGCTTCGCCTGTTCCCGGTAGCGCCTCGCCTGCCAGTCGAAGCGGAGCCCGGCGGCCTTCGCGAGCTCCGCCGGGGGCATCCGGTCGGGCAGCGCCCTCACCTTGAGCAGATCGCGGAGCCGCGCGGCGATCGCGCCCAGGATCATGAGACCCTCCTCACGCGCCTCGAGCATCGAGCGAAGAGCGCGTATCGCGCCGGAGAGGTCTCGGTCGAAAGCCTTGTCGCACAGGTCCCACGCCCGCTGCTCCCCCAGACCGCTGAACTGCTCGGCGACCAGCTCGCGCCCGATCCGCTCGCCCGGGAACGCCGAGGCCAGCTGCCGGAGAGCCTGGTCGAGGGTCGCAGCGTCCTCGCCGAGCGTCTCCACGAGCGCCGCGGCGCCGTCGGGCGCAAGCGCGAGCTCTCCCTTCCCGGCGCGGTCCACGAGCCAGCCTGGAAGGTCCTTGCGAGCGAGCTTCACCTCCCGGACCTCCCCCACCGCCTGAACGAGCTTGACGAGCGTCGCCGGCGCCTTGGTCCGCTCGGAGACCCGAGCGCACAGGACCAGCGGCGAGTCGGGCTCCGGGCTCCCGAGGTAGGACGAGATCTCCTTCAGCGCGTGCTCCGGCAGGGACCGGGCGTTGGTGACGAGGAGCGCCCGCCGCTCGCCGAAGAGAGACGGCGTCGACAGGTCCGCGGTCTCGCCGCCGCGCCATTCGGCGCCCTCGACCTCCCTCGGCAGGATCCACTCCAGGATCCCGAGGGCGGTCTCACGAAGGAGGAAGGGATCCTCCCCCCAGAGAAGCACCACCGGAGCGCGGCTCATCCCGCGGATGCTAGCAGCGGCCCCTCCGGCCCGAAGCCGACCACGGCGTCGCCGACGAGATCCGTCCGCACGACCAGGGCGCCGCTCGCCCGAAGCTGCCCGAGGATCTCCGGCACCGGGTGACCGTAGTCGTTCTCGCCCACGCTCACGACCGCCAGGTCGGCCGAGGCCGCGCGGAGGAACTCCTCCAAGGACGTGGCGCCGCCGTGGTGTGGCACCTTGAGAACGTCGACCTCGAGGGGGATGCTCGCGTCGAGGATCTCCTGCTGGGAGGGCTCCTCCGCGTCGCCGGGGAAGAGCACCGTGTCCTCGCCGTGGACCAGCCGGATCACGAGTGAGTCGTTGTTCGTGTCGTCCACCGGCGAACACTCCGTGGGCGCGAGAACGTCGAGGCGAAGGTCACCGACGGCGAAGGAATCCCCCGCCCGCGGATGGGCCACAGAGATCCCCTCGTCCCCGAGCGCGTCGAGCAACTCCGCGTAGTCCGGCGCCTCATCTGGGCAGCCCGGCTCCAGCACGAGCCCGACGGCCACCCGGGCCAGGACGGCCGGCAGACCTGCGACGTGATCGGCGTGCGCGTGCGAGGCGACGAGCACGTCGATCCGCCGAACCCCCAGGGCGGACAGCTTGGTCGCGACGACTCCGGGGTCGGGGCCGCCGTCCACGAGCACCGTCGCTCCCGCCGGCGAGACCGCGAGAGCCGCATCGCCCTGGCCCACGTCGAAGAATCGCACGGTGAGGCCCGCCGGCGGGCCGGCCGACAGCGCCGACGCCCAAACGAAGCCGGGGACCGCCACCGCCGTGACCAGTAGAACCGTTCGAGGGAGCCCTCTACGACGGCGGAGCCACCACACAAGTGCGACGAAGGCAACGGCTCCGCCGATCAGTGCGACGGCCCCGCCCCTCGACGTCACCCACGGGATCGCCGCCCTCGCGAGCCGATCCGCGACCAGCTCGAGGTAGCGGAGCGGGAGCTGAGCGGCGGCGGCGGGGATCCTGGCCACGTCCTCCGACAGGGTCCCAACACCGGCCGCGCCCAGGCCGAGAAGGAGCGCCGGCGATACCGCCGGGAACGCGAGGACGTTCGCGAGAATCGTCGAGAGCGGGATCTCGTGGAAGTAGAAGAGCAGGAGCGGCGACACCGCGGCCTGGGCCGCGAGCGTCGCGCCCGCCGCCAGCCCCGCCGGCTTCGGCAGGAACCACAAGCGCTCGGCGATCGGCGTCGCCAGTGCGACCATACCTCCGGTAGCCGAGACGGAGAGCTGGAACCCCACCGATCTACCAAGCGAGGGATCCAACAGGAGGAGCACGAGCACGGCACCGGCAAGCGTGGTCGCGCTGCTCCGTGGACGCCCCGCGAACACGCCGAAGAGACCGAGCCCGGCCATAAGCCCGGCCCTGAGCACAGAGGGCTCTGCCCCGGTCAT
This sequence comes from Actinomycetota bacterium, assembly GCA_035288045.1. GTDB lineage: Bacteria > Actinomycetota > UBA4738 > UBA4738 > HRBIN12 > DATEBA01. Next base: position 743 of record DATEBA010000034.1, on the reverse strand, counting down.
CGCGACGAAGAAGGCCACGGTGCCGAGCCCGACGAGGAATCTCACTCGCGATCGCGCGCGGAGCGCGGCCGCCGCCACCACCACCGGCGCGAGCACCATCGCGACGTTCCCGCCCGACACGACGAGGAGGTGGGACATGCCGGTCGCCCGGAAGTCGCGCTCGGTCTCCGGATCGAGGCCGGAGTCGTCGCCGAGAGCGAGCCCCAGCAGCAGCCCGGCCTCGCGATCGGGCAAGAGCCTACGTATCGAGTCGCCTAAGGACCGCCGGAGGGACACCGCCGCGCGCAGGAACGGGTTGGGCGCCGGACCGATCCGCTCCACGACCTCCACGCGGATCTCGACGGCGATGTTGCGGGAGCCCAGGTAGCCCGCGAACCCCGCGTCGGGGGCAAGCACCGAACCCACGATCCGGACGAGGTCGCCTCGGGAAGCGCCCGGCGGCTCGTCGCCTCCTCGGATCCAGACGGGCTCGCGGAGCCGCGCGGCCGTGTCGTACGTGCGGACCTCTACCACCGTCGCCACGGCGCTCCACCCGAACCGCCCGGGCGAGGGATCGCTGCCGAGCGTCGCGAGGACCTCCACCCGCAGGGGAGCGAGCCGAAGGAGCGCCGAGCCGTCCAGTCGCGCCAGCCGCAGCCCCTCCAGCCCCGCGCCGAGAGAGGCCAGGCCGGCGAAGGCGAACAGGGCGGTTGCCCAAGGCGGGCCTCGCCCCGGCCGGGAGCGCGGCGGAGCTACCGCTGCCA
>DATEBA010000033.1:0-2576 GCA_035288045.1 Actinomycetota bacterium | reverse complement strand
AGATGTCGCATATGACCATCACGGTCTTCTCGAGCCACGAGCACCACCGGAGCGTGGACATGTCCGGCACCATCCGGAAGTCGCCGTAGCCCGTCTCCCAGCTGGCGTACTCGTAGCCGGGGAGCGGCTCCATCTCCATGTCGATCGCCAGCAGGTACAGGCAGGCGTGCAGGCCCTCCTCGCCCAGGATCTCCTCCAGGAAGAAGTGGGGGATCACCCGCTTGCCCATGAATCGGCCCTGCATGTCGGTGAACATGCAGAGCACGGTGTCGACCTCGCCGGCGTGGGCGAGCTCCTTCAGTTGCTTGGCGTCGAGCTTGCCCGTCGAAGCGGTCATGGACGCATCCTCCCGTCGTCGGTAGCGCTATCGGATATCGGGACGGGTGAGCTGTCAAACGCGAACGGCGGGCCCGTGAGGACCCGCCGTCGCATCGAACGTGCTCGAGTGATCGCCTAGGGCTCCTTCATCTCGCCGACGTGCGTCGTGCCGTACCCCTCCGTCTCGGGGTGACCGTGCTCGCCCCTGGTCATCGCGAACTCCTCCTCGGGTGAGAGCACCAGCTTGTTCCGTCCCGAGGCCGCGAAGTAGATGAGGCCGAGTACGAACCAGATCGCCGTGCCGATCACCCCCGGGCGATAGCTGTCGTCCAGGTACAAGGACACGAGCGACACGAGCGCGATGATCCCCGCGATCGCCGCTCCCCAGATGCCCACGGGGCTCCTGTAGGGGCGGTCGATGTCCGGTAGCTTCCGCCGCAGCATGATGAACGAGAGCATCTGCATGAAGTACGAGATCACGGCGCCGAACACGGCCATCGTCAGCAACGCAGCGCCGACGTTCGTGCCTGAGGACTCATTGAGCCACCACGCGAGTCCGTAACCGACCACACCGCCGAGCAGCAGCGCGACGTACGGGGTCTTGCGCGTCCCGTGGGTGATCGACATCCATTTCGGGAAGTAGCCGGCGCGGGACAGCGAGAAGATGTTCCGGCCGTAGGCGAAGATGATCGTGTGGAAGCTGGCCACCAGGCCGACGACCGCGAACAGCGCCAACAGGGCCGCAGCTGTTCCTTCCCCGAAGATGTCTTGGAACCCGAGGAAGAGGGGCTCGCCCGTGCCGCCGATGCCCGCGGCTCCGGAGCTCGTCCCCGTGTTGAGGATCAACGTGCCGACCCCGAAGAAGACCAGCGCCCAGAGGCCCCACATCGTCGCCTTGGGGATGTCCCGCTTGGGATCCATCGACTCCTCTGCTGCGAGGGGGAGCTCCTCGATCGCCAGGTAGAACCAGATCGCGAACGGGAGGTTCTTGAAGATCCCCTCGATCCCGAACGGCAGCCACTTCGAGTTCCCCGCCTCCGGTGGGATGTTCGTCAGATGATCCACGCTGAAGTCCGACAGCGCCGCGATGAAGAAGAACAGCAGGATCCCGATCGACAGGATGCAGATCACGACCGTGAACCGCATCGTCGTCTCGATCCCGGCTATGTTCAGTCCGAGGAAGATCGCGTAGGCGACCAGCCACCAGATCTGGAGCGGGATGTCGAGATCGAACAGCTCGATCGTGATCGAGTTCATATAGAAGCCGATCGCTGTCACGACGACGGCCGGCGTCACGACGTACTCCATGTTCTCGGCCAGGCCGGTGATGAAACCGCCCCACGGCCCCATCGCCGAGCGTCCGAACGAGTACGCGCCGCCGGTGTGTGGCAGCGCCGGCGACATCTCGGCGATGCTGTAGCACAGGCCGATGTACATGATCGTGATGATCACGGTGGCGATGGCCAGCCCCCCGAAGCCTCCGGTCAGGAGCCCCAGGTTCCAGCCGAAGAAATCGCCCGAGATGACGGCGGCGACACCGAGGGCCCAGAGGGACCAGACACCGGCGTGACGCCGGAGGCCCCGCTGCTCGAAATACTCCTTGCCTACCTCTTGGTAGGTGACGGAGCCGACCTTGCGTTCCGACACGTGACCACCTCCCTATGGGCGCACGCACAACCGCGGTCGTTGGCGCGTATCCAGCCACAGGGCCGTATCCATGTCAAACACACGTTGCCCTACAGGGGCACCGATACCCACGTGGGGACGGGTTGACGGGCGTGATTTGTCTGACAAAGAATGTCGCGTCCTAGTCGGGAGGCTACGTGTGGGGCGATCGAGGTCCAAGACCCTGTCGGCTCGCCGTGACATCGCTAGCCGGATCCTGCAGGAGGGCCCCGGGGCACAGCTCCCGCCCGAGCCGGAGCTCGCGGCCGAGCTAGGCATCTCCAGAGCCACCCTCCGCGAGGCCCTGCGCTCGCTCGAGGACGAGGGGCTAGTTCGCCGGGCCCGGGGCTCGGGGACCTTCGTCGCGGACCGCCCGCGTGTGGCGAACAACTTGGACGCGAACTTCGGCGTGACCGACGCGATCCGCGCTTCCGGTATGGAGCCGGGCACGCTCCAGGGCACGGCCCGAACGGAGGCCGCCTCGGTCGACGAGGCGGAGCGGCTGGACCTCGAGCCCGGCGAGGACGTCGTGGTCGTGGACAGGGTCCGTACGGCGAACGGGCGACCCGTGGTCTTCTCGCGGGACATCCTGG
>DATEBA010000032.1:0-21114 GCA_035288045.1 Actinomycetota bacterium | reverse complement strand
CGTCGTTGATGCGGTCCCTGAGCGCCTCGGCGGAGAATCCGCCGAAAACGACCGAGTGGGACGCCCCGATCCGCGCGCACGCGAGCATCGCGACCGGGAGCTCCGGGACCATGCCCAGGTATATGCAGACACGGTCTCCTTTGCGGACGCCCAGCGCCTTCAGCGCGTTGGCGAACCGGCCGACCTCCTCGAGGAGCTCCCGGTAGGTGATCACGCGCCGGTCGCCGGGCTCTCCCTCCCAGTAGTAGGCGATCTTGTCGCCCCCGCCGGCCACAACGTGCCGGTCCAGGCAGTTCTCCGACACATTCAGTTGCCCTCCGACGAACCACTTGACCCAAGGCGGTGTCCACTCCAGCACGGCGTCCCATTTCCGGCGCCAGAGGAGCTCCTCCGCCTGCTCGGCCCAGAACCCCTCGAAGTCCGCCTCGGACCTCTCGTAGACCGAGCGGTCGCGCACGTGCGCGCGGGCCGCGAAGGCGGGAGGTGGTTCGAACACCCTTCTCTCCTGGAGTAGCGCCTCGATCGTGCGTTCAACCTCGGTCATCTGAACACCCCTTCGTTCGCTGTCGTGCCCGGAATGGTATGCGGGATGTCCTCCAGGAGCCACCGGCAGGACGGCCCCCGAAGAACGGGAATCCAGGCAGGGATGTGCTTGCATACGTGCGTGCGACGGGGGACCATCGTGCGTACGAGGCCGCCATGGAGGCGGCCTCGAAGCGTGATGGGGGAAGGAGGTAGGAGTGGCCAAGTACGAGGCCTACTGCGTGAAGTGCCGACAGAAGCGGGAGTTCGAGGGCACCGAGGTAACCCTGAAGAACGGCCGGAGGGCTGCCCAGGGGACCTGCCCGGTCTGCGGCACCAAGGTGATGCGGATCCTGGGGAAGGCGTCCTAGAGCGCCGAGGGTCCCCGGCCCCTACCGAAGATCCCGCCTAATTCCTGCGGGCGAGCAACTCGCTCGGTGCGATGAGCACCGGCCCCGCCCGTCGATGACGCTTCGCCAGGTCTGCCACAGAGGTCTCCTCGAACACTCTCTGCATCGCCCGCGCCACGTCCCCCCAGAACCCCTGGAGCCCGCACCGAGAGTCCGCGAAGCACGTGTGGTCCTCGGGCTCCAGGCAGAACATCGGATAGAGCTGGCCCTCTATCGCGTCCGCGATGTCCTGGACAGTTATCTCCGAAGCGTTGCGCGCAAGGCGGCACCCACCACCGGCGCCGCGGAAGCTCTCGACCAGCCCGGCCTTGTGGAGGGCACCGAGCTGCTGCTCTAGGAACCTCAGGGGAACCTGTTGCGCAGTCGCGATCTCGCGCGCCGGGACGAGCGCATCGACGTCCTTGTCGCGACGCAGCGCGAGCTCGATCATCGCGCGCATCGCGTACTCGAGCCGTTGCGAGACCTTGAGCATCGGTACCCCCGTGTAGGCAGGGTAGGGTGACCCCCATGGGAGTGTCAACGCGGTGAAACACCTTCGCGACGAACGACCTACGCTCCCCAGCGTCCGCGTCATCTACGCCGACCTGGACGGGACGATCCTTGGGCCGGGCGGCTCGCTCTTCGCCGGGCCGCACGGAGGCACGACGCTGGCTGCGGCCGAGGCGATCGAGGCGCTGCACCTGGCCGGCCTGGATCTGGTGGTGATGTCGGGCCGCACCCGCCGGAGCGCCGAGGTCGCGCGCTCGCTCGGCGCGAAGGCGTTCATAGCCGAGCTCGGAGCCCTGGTCGTGGAGGGTTTCGGTGCGAAAGAGCGAGTGATCCGCACCGACGGGGTTGGCAAGCGAAGCACGTTCGACGCGATCTTGCGGAACGGGGCCGGCGGGTTCCTCCTCGAGCGATACCCGGGACGCCTCCTACCCGTCGCCCCGTGGGCCGAGGTTGCGCTCCAGCTCCACGGTCTGGTGGATGCGACGGAGGTCACCCGCGCGCTCGCCGAAGCGGGGTACGGCAGGCTCGAGCTTCGCGACAACGGCCGTCTTCGCCGCATGTACACCGAGCTTGAGGTGGACGAGGTCCGCGCCTACCACCTGCTTCCGAAGGGCGTCTCCAAAGCCTCGGCCGTCCGTCTCCATCGCGAGCGTCACGGGATCGAAGCGGCCGAGGCTGTCGCGGTCGGCGACTCGCCCGCAGATCTCGAGGTGGCCGGTGAGGTCGGGTCGTTCTTCCTCGTCGCCAACGGCGTCGATGCGATCGGCGACGCGGAGCCGTGGCCTCCGAACGCCTACGTCACCGAGGCAGAGCGAGGCGACGGGTTCGCCGAGGCCGTCCGATGCGTCGTCGGCGCGCTACGTTCCCGGGGTGGCGCTGCCGATACATAGACAGGGAAGGAACGGATGCGTGTACTGGTGATCGACGACGAGCCCGATGTGCTCCTGCTCTGCAGGGTCAACCTCGAGGTCGCCGGACACGAGGTTCTCGAGGCGGGGGACGGGGACGAGGGGCTTCGCATCGCCTTCGACGAGCATCCCGACCTGATACTCCTCGACGTCATGCTCCCGACCCGCGACGGCATCGAGATCCTGGGCGAGCTCTCGGGTGCCAAGAGGACGCGAGACGTCCCGGTCGTGCTCCTCACGGCGAAGGCACAGGTCGAGGATCAGGTCCGCGGCTGGAGCGCTGGAGCATCGGAGTACGTGACCAAGCCGTTCGCGCCCGACTCCCTCGCAGAGACCGTCACGCGCGTGCGGGAGATGACCCCGGAGGAGCGCGACGACTACCGGGACGAGGCCCTCCGCAAGCTGACCCACCGCCCCTGAGCCCCGGCCCCGGCCCGGGCCCCGGCGCCGATAGACTGCGGGCGTGCTTCCGACCGTCCCCGCTCCGCCGAAGAGCGTAGACGACTACATCGAGCCCGCCGGCGAGGATGCCGTCGAGCGGCTCCGAGCGGCCGCGGAGCCACTGCGCGGACTCCGCCTGCTCCACCTGAACTCGGCCGCCTTCGGAGGGGGGGTCGCGGAGCTGCTCGTCGCGCAGGTCCCGCTGCTCAACGACCTGGGGATAGAGACCACATGGGCCGTGCTGGAGGGGTCCGAGGACTTCTTCCACGTTACGAAGACCATCCACAACGGCCTCCAGGGGGCCGAGGTCGAGTGGACGAGGGCCATGGAGACGGCCTACCACGAGCGGGTCGCCGAGAACGCCGCCAAGCTCGACGAGCCCTACGACCTCGTGATCGTGCACGACCCGCAGCCGGCGGCCGTGATCGACCGGCAGGACGATCGCGGCCGCCGGAGGGGCACGTGGGTGTGGCGCTGCCACATCGATCTCTCCGAGCCATTCGAGCCCGTGTGGCGATTCGTCGCGCCTATGGCGGAACGCTACGACGGCGCCATCTTCACGATGGAGGACTACGTGCAGCCCGGCTTCCAGGGACCCGAGCTCGCGTGCATCCCACCCTCGATCGACCCGCTGTCGCTCAAGAACGGTCCAGCCGGCAACGAGATGCGCCACGAGGTGCTCGTCCGCTACGGCGTCGACAACCGCCGACCCATAGTGGCGCAGATCTCGCGGTTCGATCCCTGGAAGGACCCGCTCGGCGTTATCGACGCGTACCGGCTGGCCAAGCAGGAGGCCCCAGACCTCCAGCTCGTGATGATCGGCTCAATGGCCACCGACGACCCCGAGGGCATGCGCTGGCTCGACCTCACGGAGGAGCACCGGAAAGACGACCCCGACGTCCACCTGATGACGAACTTCGAGGGCATCGGCAACCTCGAGGTGAACGCGTTCCAGCGCGCGGCCACGGTCCTCGTGCAGAAGTCGATCCGCGAGGGATTCGGCCTCGTGGTCGCCGAGGGCATGTGGAAAGAGAAGGCGGTCATCGGTGGGAACGTCGGTGGCATCCGGCTCCAGATCGACGACGGCCGCTGCGGCTACCTCGTCGACTCGGTCGAGGATTGCGCCGAGCGCATCGTCGAGCTTCTCGGCGATCCGGAGCGCCGCAACGCGATGGGAACCGCAGCGCGGGAGCGCGTGCGCGACCGCTTCCTGACGCTCCGCGAGCTCGAGGACACTCTGCGCTTCCTGGTTTCGCTCCGATGAACGCGCTCGACGCACCCCTGATCGTCGCCTCGAACCGGGGACCCGTCACGTTCGAACCCGGCGAGGACGGCGAGCTCCGGCCTCAGCGGGGCTCCGGGGGGCTTGTGACCGCGCTCACGGGCGCCATGCAGTCGACGGAGGGGCTGTGGGTGGCGGCGGCGATGTCCGAGGGCGATCGCGCGCGCGCGGGGGAGACCGGCGACGGCCCGATCGACGTCGAGGCCGGCGACTCCACGTTCCGGGTCCGGTTCGTCTCGATAGCACCCGACGTCTACGACCGCTACTACAACTGGATCGCCAACGGAATCCTCTGGTTCGTACACCACTACCTCTGGGACACGGTCCGCTCGCCCATCTTCGGCGAGGACTCCGACAGGGCGTGGGAGGACTTCGTCGAGGTGAACCGGATGTTCGCGAAGGTACTGGCCGAGGAGGGCGCACGGCTGCCACGGCCGCCCGTGTACCTGGTCCAGGACTACCAGCTGGCGCTCGTGCCTCGCTTCCTCCGCGAACTCGATCCGGGGGCGCTCGTCGCGCACTTCTCCCACACACCGATCGCGGGGCCGACGTACCTGCGGATCCTGCCGGCGAGGATCCGTGAGGGAATGCTCGCAGGGATGCTCGGCGCCGACGTCCTCAGCTTCCACGCCGAGGCCTGGGCGGAGAACTTCCTGATGTCGGCGCGGGCGCTTCCCGGAGCCCGCGTCGATCTTTCCCGCTCTCGAGTGGTCTACGAGGGCCGCCGGGTGGACGTGCGCGTGCATCCGATCTCCGTCGAGGCCGAACCGATGCGCGCCCTGGCCGCCACGCCGAAGCTCCGGCGGCTGCGCCGCGAGCTCTCCCGCTGGCGCGGCGACGCGAAGCTGATCCTGCGGGTCGACCGCCTCGAGCTCACGAAGAACGTCGTTCGAGGGTTCAAGGCGTTCGAAGTATTCCTCGCACGGTACCCCGAGTGGGTGGGCAACGTAAGGTTCCTCGCGCTGCTCTCGCCGTCGCGGCAAGAGCTCCCCGAGTACCGCGCCTACACCGATGAATGCCTGGCGGAGGCCGAGCGGATCAATCAAGCATACGGCGGCGATGGGTGGGAGCCGGTACGGGTCCGAGTGAAGGAGGACCACCCACGGGCGATCGCCGCCTACGGCCTGTACGACGTCCTACTGGTGAACCCGGTGTTCGACGGGATGAACCTCGTGGCGATGGAAGGACCGCTGGTGAACCGTCGCCACGGCGTTCTCGTCTTGTCGCGGAACGCAGGGGCCTACGGGCGGCTCGGCCGATACGCGATCGGCATCAACCCATTCGACGTGCGCGAGACCGCCGACGCGATCCACGAGGCCCTCACGATGCCCGAGCACGAGCGCGTCCGGCGGGCTCGCGGTCTCTCGCGACTCGTGCTCGCGAACCCGCTCTCCCGATGGGTCCGCGGCCAGCTGGAGGACCTGGAGCGCGCGCGGCTGCGCCGGGCTCAGGTGAGCTGATCCAGGAGGTCGACGAGTCCCTCGGGTCCGTCGACCGCGACGTCCGCGCCCACCACCAGCTCCGGCGGCGTCTCGTCCCCTCGCACGGCCACCTTCAGGGTGGTCAGGCCGCGCTCCGCGAGGTCCTCCACCGCGCGGAAAGCATCGAGGTCGGCGACGTCGTCCCCCGCGAAGAAGACCCCCTCCAGATCGTTCTCCCCGGCCAGTCGTTTCACCGTCTCCCCCTTCATCGGACGGCCTGGCGGCACGAGCTCCAAGACCATCTTCCCCTCGACGACCACGAGCCCGTGCGACCGAGCGACGTGCTCGAGCGAGTCGGCGAGCCGACGTCTGGCCTCCGGCGGATCGGCCGCGCCTCGGTAGTGCACGGATACCGTCACGCCCTTGTCCTCGACCCAGGCCTCGGGGACGCCGGTGGCGGCCGACCGGGCGGCTGCGGCGAGCCCCGGAACAGCCGCGGCCACCGCGCCCTCCATGCCGTAGAGGCCCTCGTACCGGACCCCGGGCACCCCGAGGAGCCGCTCTGCCTCCTCCGCTCGCCTGCCGGTGACGACGGCCACGAGCCGGAAGTGACCTACGAGCGCCGCCAACGCCCGCGGCACGCCCGGCGCGGGCCTCGCCTCAAGGGGATGCCGGACAATCGGCGACAGCGAGCCGTCGAAGTCCAAGAACACGCCGGACACCTCGGAGTGGTCCCGGAGCCAGGCGAGGGTGCTACTGCTCGAGCGTGGAAGCGTAGTCGTTGCCCACGTAGATGACGATGTCCACGCGGTCCTTCACGTTGCTGTCCGCGGGAATCTGCTCGACCTTCGCGTCCTTGAAGAACTTCTTGGCGATGTACTCGGCGTCCGCCTTGTGCTCGTCCGATCGGTATTGGACGAGGGTCACATCGACGTTGTCGGCGTCCCCCGGCTGCTGGCCGAGCTTGTATCCCTCGGTCTCGATCTTCTCCGCCGTTGCGGCGGCCAGGAGGTCGACGTCAGTCGTGTTGAACACGGCGAACCTCAAGTCCTTCGTCGGCTTGGCCGCGGTGCCGTCCGCCTCCTTCGGCGGCGCCGTGTCGGTCTCCACGGGAGTCTTGGGCTCTTCGGTGGAGATCCCGCCATCGGCGAGTGGCCTCTCGCCCGATCCCGGGAAGGCGTTGGCGATGACAGCTACACCGGAGGCCGCGAGCGCCACGATGATCAGGAACCGCACAGTGCTCGTTCCCATCGAGATGTAGAAGCTCCTCCTGGTCGGGGGCTCGTGCTTGCCCGGCAAATCCTACCCCGACCTACAGCTCGACCCCAAGCCGCCGGGCGGACCGCTTGCGGCGACGTGCCTCCCGGAGCCGACGGAGACGGCGAATCAGCATAGGGTCGTAGCTCAGGGCCTCCGGGAGGTCGATCGCGCGGTTCAACAGCTGATGGTAACGCGCGGCCGACACACCGAACCGCTCCCTGATCGCCCTCTCCTTCGGGGGGGCGTGCTTCCACCATTCGCGCTCGAAGTCCAAGAGGGCGCGCGACCGTTCGTCGAGCCGGCCGCCGTCCCCCGCCACCCCCATTGGGTCCGTCGTGCTCACGACGCGAGCGTAGCCCCCCGCACCGACGGTTCAAGCACCCGGAGGCTACGGATACAGACCGCGCGTGGCGTGCGCCTCCGCCACCCGAGAGACCCCCAGCATCGTGGCGGCCACCCTCATCGAGACCTGACGCTCCTGGGCCAGGTTAAGGACGTCCACGTAGGCCCGCTCCATGATCGATCGCAGCCGAGCGTTCACCTCGTCCTCGGTCCAGAAGAACGCCTGGATATCCTGGACCCACTCGAAGTAAGACACCGTGACGCCGCCGGAGTTGGCCAGGATGTCGGGGACGACGAAGATGCCCCGGTCGTTGAGGACATCGTCGGCTCCGGGCGTGGTCGGCCCGTTCGCCGCCTCCACGATGATGCGAGCCTTCACATCGTCCGCGTTCGACTGGTTGAGCACGCCCTCCAGAGCGGCCGGGATGAACACGTCGCAGTCGACGGCCAGGAGCTCCGTGTTGGCCAAGGCATCTCCACCCGGGAACCCGGTCACCGTGCCCGACTCGCGGTGGAACTCCGCGAGGTCCGCGTGGGAGAGACCGTTGCTGTTGAAAACGCCGCCGTGGACGTCGGACACGGCAACCACCTTGCAGCCGAGGTCGGAGAGCAGTTTCACCGCGGGAGCCCCGACCTTGCCGTATCCCTGGACGGCCACCCGCGTGTCCTCGACGGAGAGGCCGCGGTGCTTGAGCGTAGCGCTCGTCACGTACATGACGCCGCGGGACGTCGCCTCTGCGCGACCGAGCGACCCGCCGACCGCGAGCGGTTTGCCCGTAACAACTCCCGGCACCGAGTAGCCCATGTTCATCGAGAACGTGTCCATGATCCAGGCCATGATCTGCTCGTCGGTGCCGACGTCGGGCGCCGGGATGTCCCGCTCGGGCCCGATCAAGGGCAAGATCTCCGACGCGTACCGGCGGGTCATGCGCGCGAGCTCGTCGCGGGAAAGCGCCTTGGGATCGACCGCCACACCGCCCTTAGCCCCGCCGTAGGGGATGCCGACGATCGCGCATTTCCACGTCATCCACATGGCGAGTGCCTTCACCTCGTCCATGTCGACGTCGGGGTGGTAGCGGATCCCGCCCTTCGAGGGTCCCCGAGTCGTGTTGTGGTGCACACGGAACCCGGTGAAGACACGGACAGACCCGTCGTCCATCCTGGTCGGCACCGAGACCTCAAGGACCCTCTTCGGATGTCTCAGCACCTCGAGCACACCCGCGTCTAGGCCGAGCACGACCGCCGCCTCGTCCAGCTGGGCGAGCGCCGCCTGCCACGGGGAGTCGGTGGTCACGGGATACCCCTTCTGACGTGGACGGTCGAGGGTAGACGGGCACGAAGTCTAGCAACGGCGGTCGGCGGATCGCTCGCGGCCCAGCGCGAAAGAGACCCGCCGGAGCCGCCGATAGGGAGTGAGACAATGCTGGCGGAGACACTCCCGCGCAGGCACGCCGAGAGGAGAGCGCGTGGTCGAGGCGATGAGCTCCCAGGGGCCGAACTCGCCCGGACAGCCCGGAACCCAGGCGCTGCGGTCGATGGCGCAGCTGGACATGCTGCACAGCCTCGCGACGCGCCTGAACCGGCTGAACGACGTGAAGGAGATCGCCGACGCGATCACGGCCGAGCTGCACACCATCGTCGACTACCACAACGCCCGCGTGTACGAGTTCGCCGCCGACGGCGAGACCCTTCTCCCCATCTCGTTCCGTGGGAAGCTCACGACCCCTGAGTTCGAGGAGACGTTCGAGGGACTGGTGACCCGGGTTGGAGAGGGAATCACGGGCCACGTGGCAGCGACGGGTGAGTCCTTCTACACGCCGAACGCGATCGAGGTCTCCTTCGCCGTCACGATCCCCGGAACCGATGACGTCGACGAGTCGATCGTCGCCGTCCCTCTCCGCTACGGCGATCGCGTGACGGGCGTGATCGTGCTCTCGAAGCTGGGGGTGGATCAGTTCGACGAAGAGGACATGCGCCTGCTTGAGGTGCTGGCCGGCCACGCGTCCGTCGCGTTCGAGAACGCGCGCCTCTTCCAGCTCGAGCGAGAGGCCGCGGAGACCTCGGCAGCGCTCCTCGGCCTATCGCAAGCCCTCACGCGAGTACACGGGATGGAGGACGTCCTGGGGACCGCCCTCGAGACGATCCCAGAGATCATCCCGTGCTCGGCCCTCGCTGCGTACGTCCGTGATCCGGAGTCGGGGGCGTTCGGTCTCGTTCGCGAGCGCGGCCTGGACGCAGTCAGGATCGCGTCCTCCCCCACGGGGGGAAACGTCGACGCCAAGACGGGCGCCCGGTTCCTCCTGTCGGTCCACGAGCCCTTCGTCCTCGGAAAGGAGATCGTGGAGCAAGTTCCGCCGGAGTACAGGTTGATCGACGAGGTCCGCGAGGTGCTCGTGGCACCGCTACGCTGGGATCCCGACGGCTTCGGGGCGATCACGATGATCGCGCCCGAGGTCGACGCGAGCTTCTCCGACGACGCGGTCAGGATCTCGCAAGGCATCGCCGACATCACCTCGCTCGCTCTGGGCACCGCACGACGGTTCCACGAGCTCGAGCGGTTCCACGACCTCGTGGAGGGCCTGGACGCCGTGTTCTGGGAGGCGGACGGACAGACGCTCGAACTCTCCTTCCTCTCGCGCCGTGCCGGCCGCGTGCTCCGGACCGACGCGTCCGGCTGGGTTGGCGCCGGTACCAGATGGGGTGATCACGTCCACCCCGACGATCGCGAGATCGCAGTCGCCTCGGTTATCGCCGCGGCCCTCGACGGCCGGAGCCTGGACCTCGAGTATCGCGTGATCGGCGCCAGCGAGGAGATCATATGGGTGCGCGACCTCGTGCACCCGGTACGCGGCGCTCAGGTGATCACCGAGTATCTCCGCGGCCTCATGGTGGACATCACCGAGCGCAAGCGCGCGGAGCAGGCACTCCGGGAGAGCGAGCGGAAGGCCTCCGAGGCGTTCCGCCGGGAGCGGGAGGCCGCGCGTGAGCTCCGGGCGCTCGACGAGATGAAGAACACCTTCCTCGAAGCGGTCTCCCACGACCTCCGCACGCCGCTCACCTCGATCCTCGGCTCGGCCCTCACCCTGGAGCGTTCGGAGCTGAAGTTGCCCGCCGCCGACGCCGTCGACCTCGTCTCCAGGATCGCCGTAAACGCCCGGAAGCTTGAGCGGCTGCTCTCGGACCTCCTCGACCTCGACCGCCTCCAACGCGGGATAGTCTCCCCTCAGTTGCGCAGGACGGACGTCGCGGATCTCGTCAGGCGCACGGTGGAGGAGTCCCAAGACCTATTGGAGGGGCGGCCCCTCCGCCTGGAGCTGGCCTCCGTCGTGGTGCCGGTCGACGCGGCAAAGGTCGAACGGATCCTCGAGAACCTCTTCGCGAACGCCGTGCGGCACACACCGTCGGGCACCCCACTCTGGGTAAGGCTTGAGGAGCAGGACGGCGGGGCGCTCATCAGCGTGGAGGACAAAGGGCCGGGCGTCGCTCCGGACATGCGCGAAGTGGTGTTCGAGCCGTTCCGGCAGGCCCCGGGTTCGGCCAACCACTCCCCCGGCGTCGGCATTGGGCTGTCCCTCGTGCGCAGGTTCGCGGAGCTCCACGAAGGGCGCGCCTGGATCGAGGAGAGGCAAGGGGGCGGCGCCTCCTTCAAGGTCCTTCTGCCCGGCGCGCCCGCACCGTCCCCTACCGAGTAGGTCCTAGTCCGCCTCGGGCGTATCGGCTTGCGTGGACGCGTCGGGTTCCGCGGGGCCCCCGTCTCCGGCCTCGGCCTTTCGCGCGACCTCCTCGGCGATCTCCCTCTCGAGATCGACGATCTCGGCGACGAGCCGGTCCCCCTCCTCGCCGGCGGCGGTGCCCTCCGTGCGCTCCCGGACGACCAGGTAGCCGAGCTGCTTCGCGTTCTCGTCGGCCTTCTTCCGGAGCTGCGACTGCTCCACCTTGCTCTGGATCTGCGCACCGGCCTTCTTGGCGTCTGCCGCCACCTGCGAGGCCGTCTGCTTGACCTTGTCGAGGAAGCTCAACGTCGATCCCTCCTTCACGAGCCCGGGTTCCCCCCCCACGCTAGCCGGGACGGCGGGCTCCCGCCAATCCGCCAAGGGCGAGGACCGGGAGGTGGAGGGAGCGAGTCCTCCCGGCCCTCACGTCCTAGATGAACAGCGTCACGGCGTCCTGCGACTCGAGGAGCATCGTCGTCGCGCCGGCGGGCTCGTCGAGCCCGTCGATCATGTCCTCCCTCGAGAGGCCGAGGAGATCCATCGTCATCTGGCAAGGCACGAACCTGACGCCGAGATCGCGGGCCAGCTCCAGCAGCTCGCCCGGGCTCGCGACGCTGTGCTCCTTGGCCAGGCGCTTCATCATCACCGGCCCAGCACCGGCGAAGTTCATCTTCCCGAGCTTCAGGTGCTCCATGCCCGGCCGGTCCATCATCGCGACCATCTTCTGCATCCAGTTCTCGCCGGTGATCCGGACGTTTCCCTTCACGAGCGAGAAGAGCCCCCAGAACGTGAAGAAGATCGTCGTCTGCATGCCCATCGCCGCGCCGGTCGTGGCCAGGATCATCTGCGGCCAAACCTTGTCGAGATCGCCGCTCCACGCGATGATCACGAGCTTCTTGTGAGCAACGTGCTCCTCGTGTTCGTGAGCGGGGACCTCGAGCTGGGACTCCTTCACCGCCATCTTGCTCACCTCACCCTTATGAGGAAGCGGTACACGCCGCCCTCCTCGGTCTGCTCGATCAGCTCGTTTCCGGTCGACCTGCACCAGGCGCTGAAGTCCGGCACCGCCCCGGGATCGGTCGCGAGGGCCTCGACGAGCTCCCCCGGCGCGAGCCCCTTGATCGCCTGTGCCGTCTTCACGATCGGCAGGGGGCAGTTCAGCCCCTGCAGGTCGAGCGTCTTCGCAACGGTCGCGCTCATATCGGTTCTCCTTCCTCCCGCGCCCGCTCCGGTATCCTGCCCCGGGGGACGGTCTGCCAGTACAGGCGGTTGAACATCCACTTCGCCGCGTGGAACACGGTCGAGGGCTGGGGCGGGATCGGTGGGTGCTCGTAGTCGAACCGGAGCACCGTCGCCTTGCGGTTCCCGGTCTCGAGGAAGCACATGACCCTCCCGCCGTAGTTGGTCTTGGGGGCCGAGCCGCGGATGAGAGAGGCGATGCGGCTCGCCACGACCGGAGCCTCGAAGTGCGCCGTCGAGCCGCTCTTCGAGATCGGCAGGTTCGTGCCGTCGCCCATGGCGAACACCCGCTCGTGCCCCTCGACCTGCAGCGTGTGGCGGTCGGTCGGGAGCCAACCCGAGGGGTCGCCTAGATTCGAATCGGAGACGACCGCCTGTCCGCGGTGCGGCGGGACGATCACCATCAGGTCGGACTCGACCTTCTCCCCCTCCAGCGACGAGATCACACCGGCCGACGGGTCCACCGACTCGACGTTGAAGAACGTCGTTAGCTCGATCCCGCGGCGCTCCATGATCGGCTCGATCAGCTTGGAGGCGGACTCGATCGTGAACGCTCGGTTGAGCGGCGAGAGCAGCGTGATCCGACTCCGCTCGCGGATCCCCCGGTTCCGGAGATGCTCGTCGAGCATCATCACGAACTCGACCGGCGCCGGTGGGCACTTGTAGGGGATGCCGGCGACGCCGACGTGGATCGCCCCGCCGCGGAAGCGTCGGAGCTCCTCGCGCAGCCTCTGCGCCCCCTCCATCGAGTAGAACTCGAACGCGCCCTCGAGGAGCCCGGGAATCTGCTCCGGCACGAGGCGCGCGCCGGTCGCGAGCACCAGGTAGTCCCAACCGAGGCTCCCGCCGCGCTCGAGCCGCACCGTTCCCGAGCCCGCGTGGACCTGGGTCGCCTCCTCCACGACGAGGTCGACCCCACGCCGGAGAAGGGTCCGCTCGTCCCGTGCGAGCCACCGGCCGTTCGCCTGCCCCAGCGCCAGGTATAGGAACCCCGGCTGGTAGACGTGCATCCCGGTCGGCTCGACAACCGTGACCTTCGCTTCGCGCCCGAGCTCCTTGGAGAGCAGGTTCGCGACGAGCGTGCCGCCGACGCCGCCGCCCAGGACGACGACCCTGGCTGGTATCGCGCGTCACCTCGCCTTCCGCACCACGAACCGCGCGAAGCCGTTCTCCTCGACGACCTCGAGCATCTCGTGGCCGGCCTTGGCGACCCAGGCCGGGACATCGGTCCTAGAGCCCTCGTCGCTCGATAGCACCTCGATCACGTCGTCCACGCTCCCCTCGCGGATAGCGCCGATAAGCGACATGAGCGGGCCCGGGCAGGGCATCCCACGGGCGTCGATCGACCGCGTCACGTTGGCAACCGACATCTCCGACACCTCCTCAGATGAACGTCACCGGACCGTCGGCCTCCAGGAAGAAGGAGGCCACTCCCTCGACGTCGTCGACGAGGGGGTCCAGGTCGTCTTTGGCGATCCCGAACATCTCCATCGAGAGCGAGCAGGCGTGGATCCCCACGTCACCCACCTCCTTGGCCTGACGGAACAGCTCGCTCCAGTGCTGTCCGCCGTGGCGCTGTAGGGCCTCCCGACCCTCCGGGCCCGCCTCCGGCGCGACACCGTGGTCCTTGAGCACGCGGTCCGAGCGGAATGCGTCGAGCGCCCAGTACTGGAGGAAGACATTTACCTTGCGGCCCATCGCCGCCGCCCCGACCGTCAGGACCGAGGCCGCGTTCAGCTTGTCGTCGGTACCGGAGAACAGAACCAGCGAAAGCGTTTCCTCGGACATCTCACTCCCTCCTTCTACCGACAAGCGTGCGGGTACACGGCGAGAGCGAGTGGGGTCGTAATGCCCGCCTCCTCCGGGCCCTCCGGGCTCGGTCGCACGGCGGCACCAGGGGAGACCTCCGGCCTCCCCCTCCTTCTCCCTGAGAAATCGGCCGGGTGGGGTCTTGGCTCGGACCGACCCAGTTGCCGAAACCTAGATAGCTAGTCGGAGAGGGTGGGGCTCCGCCCCGGGGAAGCCGAGGGAGACGTATGAGAGGCACGCAGAAGGCCCAGCACCCCGAGCCGTTCCAGCGTGAGACGCTGTTCCGCAACGTGGGGCCGCTCGTGGGGGCGGCGTTTTCCGGCATCTTGTCGCTGGCGATCTCGCAGTCGACGCCCGAGAGCGGGCCGATGCTCGTGCAGGCGGCGACGCTGACCGCGCTCACGCTCTCGGCGCTCGTCCTCGTCCCCTGGCACAAGACTCCGCGCACGGCGATGGCCGGTCCCGCGTTCGCGTACCTGGCTGTCGCCACGCTGATCCGGCACTCGACCGGCGGCGTGGACTCGATCTACGCCCAGCTGGTGCTCGTGCCGATCCTGTGGCTCGCGACCTACGGGTCGCTGCTAGAGGTGGGGGCCGGCGTAGCTGGTCTGGGCCTGGCCGTCGTCGGCCCGCTCCTCCTGATGCCGGGCACCAGTGGCCAGTGGCCGCGCACGATCGTGCTCGTCCTCATAGCCACGGCGGTCGGCGTCGGGGTCCAGAAGCTCTTCGCCTACCTGCGGGCTCACGCCGCGCAGCTCGACCTCCTCGCGCGCACGGATCCTCTCACGGGCGTGAGCAACCGCCGCGCGTGGGACGAGCAGCTCGAGGAGCAGCTCCTGGCGGTGAAGAAGCTCGGACAACCGCTCTGCGTCGCGCTCATCGACGTCGACCACTTCAAGGACTACAACGACTCGAAGGGCCATCAGGCCGGCGACCGCCTCCTCAAGGAGGTCACCGCCTGGTGGCGGAACCAGCTCCGAGACGGCGACATCCTCGCCCGGTTCGGCGGTGACGAGTTCGGCATCATCCTGCCCGGCTGCCCGCTCGAGGCAGCGCACCGGATCCTGGAGCGCCTGAGCGAGGGGATGCCTCCGGACGCGACGTGCTCCACAGGGCTCGTCTCGTGGAACGGCATCGAGTCCCACGGCGAGCTCGTAGCCCGCGCCGACCAGGCCCTTTACGGCGCCAAGGAGGCGGGCCGGAACCGCATCGTGGTCGCCTGAGAGCGGCGCCCGAACTGGCCGAACGGAGGTTGCCGGGGCACACCCCCGTGGGTACGGTGTGGAGTCCGTCCCTCCAACCGACCGAGCGCCTTGGCCGACAACGTGAGCCGAACCGAGACCGACGACGCCGGGGGCATAGCCCCCGGCGTCGCCGCAGCACCCCCCGCCACCGTTCGAGGCGAGGTGCCGAGGAGCCCGCAGAAGCCGCGGGGCAAGGTGGTCGCCAGCAAGATCGCCCACTTCCTGGTTGCACTCTTCCTTTTCGTGCTTGCGATCGAGCTGATGAAGTCCGGCGCCAAGGCGATCAACGCGAACATAAGGGGGAGCTTCCCCTTCGACAACGGCATCTCGACGCTCGGCTTCGGCTGGATGTCCGCCTACTTCGTGCTATCCGGCTCGCCTGTGGCCGCGGTCGCGCTCAACCTCTTCCACGGCGGAACGCTCACGCAGCTACAGACGTTCACGATGCTGTCCGGGTCGCGCTTGGGCGCCTCGTTCATCGTCCTGCTCACCGGGTTCCTATATGCCGTGCGCAACAAGAACCAGAACAGAGGTGAGTCGATCGGCATGGGCGTGCTCGCGCTGTCGCTCACCGCGCTCGTTTACCTGCCCGGGATGATGATCGGCTACGGGATCCTGAAGGCCGGCTGGCTCGACCGCGTGCAGTGGCAGGCTTCCGACGACGTTCTGGGCCTGATCGACGTAGCCTGGGGGCCGATAAGGGGGTTCATCACCGGCCTGATCCCCGGCTACCAGGCCTCGGCGGCAGAGCACCCGGAGCTCTGGATCCTGCTTCCCATCGGGCTTATCATCATCCTGGTCTCGTTCAAGCTTCTCGACCGCGTGCTCCCGGAGCTCGACGGCGAGCGGCACGCCGACAAGGGCCACTGGCTGAAGAAGCCGTGGCCGATGTTCTTCCTCGGCTGCCTGGCGGCGACGCTCACGCTCTCGGTGTCCGTCGCCCTCACCGTGCTGGTCCCGCTCGCCAGCAAGGGATATGTGAAGCGGGAGGAGGCCATCCCTTACATCATGGGAGCCAATATCACGACGCTCGCAGATACCCTCGTAGCGGCGATGGTCCTCGGCAACCCCGTAGGCGTGCAGATCGTGCTCGCACAGGCGATCGCGGTCGCACTCGTGACCGTGTTCTACCTCGCCTTCCTGTACCGCCCGATCGCGAACGGCGTGCTCGCGCTCGACGACTGGGTCGTAGGGACGAACCGGCGACTGTGGTTGTTCATCGCGACCCTGTTCGTGCTCCCGCTCCTCTTCCTCACCTCGGGGCTCTACATAGGGCCCATCACGAACTGATCCCGTGACCGACCTGGTCGTAGCGGGAGCCCGGGTCGTCGATGGGACCGGCGCTCCCGCCTTCGACGGGTTCGTTGCCGTCCGGGGCGACCGGATAGAGCGGGTCGGCCGGGCGGGCGAGCCGGAACCCGAGGCCGCCACCCACCTCGAAGTCGGCGGACGCACGCTCGCACCGGGGTTCGTCGACGCTCACAACCACTCCGATCTCGTGCCGCTCGTAGAGCCGTGGATGGACAGCGCACTCCGGCAGGGGGTGACGACGGTCGTCGTCGGCAACTGCGGCTCGTCGGCGTTCCCGTCGGCGGGTGCCCCAGAACTCGCGACCCTGATAGGAGTCCCGCCGGACGAGCTCGACCTCGCGTGGTCCTCCCACGAAGAGCTCACGGAGCGCCTCGATGGCTGCCGTCCGGCCGTTAACCTCGCGACACTCGTCGGTCACGGCGCGCTCCGATTGGAGGTGATGGGTCTGGAGCGCCGTGCGCCTACGGGCGACGAGCTCGCGACGATGCGCCGCATCCTCGAGGAGGGCATGGAGGCCGGCGCCCTCGGCATGTCGAGCGGCCTCGTCTACGTCCCGGGCATGTACGCCGACACCGAGGAGCTGGCGATGATGGCGTCGGTGGTGGGCGCCCACGGCGGGGTGTACGCCAGCCACATCCGCGGGGAGGGCGAGCGCGTGTTCGACGCGATCGGCGAGGCCGTGGAGGTCGGCCGCCGGGCCGGAGTGCCGGTGCACGTGAGCCACTTGAAGCTCGAGGGTTCCCTCGTCCGGGGTCGCGTGGACGAACTGCTCGGAACGATCGACCGCGCGCGACAGGACGGCGTCGATGTCACCGCCGACCAGTACCCCTATACGGCTTGGGCCTCGGTCCTGTCCTCGCTTCTTCCGCCGTGGGCAACATCGGGCGACCTGCTGGCGATCCTGGCCGATCCCGGGTCCCGCGAGCGACTAGTGGGGTCAGTGGAACTCGGCGAGGACGGGTGGCAGAGCTCGATCGCCGGGGTCGGGTGGGACCGGATCGTGATCGAGAGCCACGCGAGCGGAACCGGCGTCGAGGGAAAGAGCCTCGCGGCGATCGCGCACGAACGCAACGAACGACCGGCCGACACGTGCTTCGGTCTGTTGATCGCCGATCCCGACACGACCGTAATAGGCCACGCCATGAGTGAGCAAGATGTCGCGGCGATCCTGGCGACCGACGAAGTCATGGTGGGCTCCGATGCCTCGGCGATGTCCCCGGACGGACCGCTTGGCGCTCTCCCGGTCCATCCGCGCAACTACGGGACGTTCCCCCGCATCCTCGGCCGCTACGTCCGGGATGAGCGCCTGCTGACCCTTGAGGCCGCGGTGCGGAAGATGACATCGCTTCCCGCCGACCGCTTCGGCTTGCGGGATCGCGGCCGCCTAGCCGAGGGAGCACATGCAGATCTGGTGGTGCTGGATCCGGCACGGGTGCAAGACGTCGCGACCTACGAGGATCCCCACCGTTTCCCGGACGGCATCGACGTCGTGGTCGTCAACGGACGCATCGCCTGGTCGGCCGACGGCCCCGGTAGGCGCCCCGGGCGCGTTCTCCGGCGAGGCTGACCGCGCTCAAGTATCGCAGCCGACCCCGTCACCGTCGCCGTCGAACCTGTGCGCGTCGGCGCCGACGACGAGGAAGCGATCGAACGGGACGTCGGCGCAGTCGAGGTCCGGGGGCGGGGCCGGTATGCACACGCCGGCGTAAGACGGGTCGCAGCGTCGACCATCGTCCGGCTCCTCGCCCTCGCCCTCGTCGAGACAGGCGCCCCAGAGGCCTGCCGCCCCTGCGCGCGCCTTGCGCTCCGCCGCGAGGAATGCGTCCACGTATCGCACGTTGGGCGGAAACGTGGCGACGGTCGCGTACCCACGGCGGACGAGCGTTCGGTTGAGGAGTTGAGGCCCCAGCCAGACGTAGGCTAGCGTCCGCCCATACTGATCCTTGCGCTCAACGTCGAACTCGAGCCGGATCTGCTTACTCTCGAGCGCTCCCTCCGTGAACCGTGACGCCGCGTCGCCGAAGCACTCGACTGGATCGGTGGGGTGGACGGTCTCCGGCGTGTCGACCCCGATAAGACGAACGTCGCGGGTGTGGGCCCCGAGTCGCACTTCGATCGTGTCACCGTCGACCACGCGGGTGGCAAAGGCATCCCGGCCGTTCGACGGGCGCCCCTCGCCGACCGGCGGACCTCGATCAGGCCCCCCCGCGCCGATCACGGGCGGATCGCACGCGACGAGACCCCACGCAACCACCACGAGCGTGATCCATCCTCGCCGTCCCCCCACGGAGCCGAGCCTACGCCGGGGGGGCGACGGCGCTCATGCGCTCGGGCCCTCGTCCCGTACCTTCTCGACGTGCGTGAGGGCCTCACGGAGCCCGTTGATCCACTCCTTCTCGTTCCGGCCGACGAGCCGGACGCACCACGCGAGAGCGTCGCTCCTGCTGCGCGCCACCCCCGAGTCGACCAGCGTGTCGAGCACCTTGCGCTCCGGCATGCGAAGGCGGGTCATGACTGGCATCGCGAGGTGCGTGAACAGCCGCTCGACGTCCCCGCAGCTCGCCCCCCAGGACACCTTCCGGCGGAACCGGTGCTGGGCTTCCTGGGCGATCCGCATGCGAGCCTCCCGCGTGTCCTCGCGGTGCTGCGAGACCCTGCCCGCACGCGCGGCCGCGACCTCCTCCTTGGATGCGCGCTTCGGCAGGTCGACGTCGGGTAGCTTCCCGACCACGAGGATCTCCTCGCGATCGAGGGTCACCGCCGGCGGCTCTATGAACCAACCCTCCGGGATCCTGCCGGCGAACCAGCCTCTGATCTCCGCTTCACTCATTCACATAACCTCTTCCGCTTGATTACAAGCTTACATCGTTGCTTGTCTTTCGTCCAAACCCGACTCCCCAGCACAGGCGGTTCGGGGTACCCTTCGTTCGACCCTCGTTTGAACGGAGATTCAATTGGAAGTCAACCGGTACGACGCGATCGTCATCGGCGGAGGCCACAACGGCCTCGTCGCCGCCGCCTACCTGGCCAGGCGGGGAGCCCGCGTGGTTCTTCTCGAGGCCCGCCATGAGACGGGCGGGGCCTCCAACACGAGCAAGCCCTGGGCTGAGGCGCCGGAGTTCCGGGTGAACACTCTCAGCTACACGATGAGCCTGATGCCGCCGACGATCATCAGAGAGCTCGAGCTGGATCGGTTCGGATACAAGGTCCATCCGCTCGGCCGGGGGTACATCCCGCTCCCCGACGGTCGGGCGCTCATCGAGACCGACGACCCCACCGAGGATCACGCGCAGTTCTCGCAGTTCTCCAAGAGCGACGCCGACGCGCTCCCGCAGTGGTGGGACTGGCTCGACCGACTCACGAAGATCCTCGCGCCGATCCTGATGCAGACCCCGCCGAGGATCGGCTCCATGAAGCTCGGCGATATCGTCGATCAAGCGAGGTTCGCGTGGCAGTTCCGCAAGAAGCTCGACACCAAGACGGCGGGTGAGATAACGCAGCTCTTCACGATGAGTGCGGCCGACCTCCTCGACCGCTGGTTCGAGTCGCCGGTCGTGAAGGGCGCCCTCGCCGTAAACGGGATCATCGGCACCTGGTTCGGCCCGTACTCGCCGGGCAGCGCCTACGTGCTCGCGCACCACTCGGTGGGCGACATCGGCGACGGAGTGCTGGCCGGATGGGGATTCGCCGAGGGCGGCATGGGCGCGGTGGCCGACGCGATCCGCGCCTCCGCGGAGTCCAAGGGCGCCGAGGTCCGCGTGAGCGCTCCCGTCGAGCGGATCCTCGTGAGGGACGGGCGCGCGATCGGGTGCGTGATCGAAGGGGGCGAGGAGCTCCGAGCGCCCGTGCTCGTCACAGCTTGCCACCCGAGCATCACGTTCCTGCGGCAGATCGAGCGCCACCAGCTCCCCGACGAGTTCGTGTTCCACATGGAGAACTGGAAGACACGGTCGGGCGTTGTGAAGATCAACCTCGCGCTCGACCGCCTGCCCGAGTTCACGGCGAACCCCGGGTTCGACCCCCAGATCCACGGGGGTGCGATCGAGATCTGCCACGACATCGACTACCTGGAGCGCGCGTTCCAGGACGCTCGGGAGGGCCGCGCCGCCGAGAGGCCCTTCTCGGACTGCGAGATCCCCAGTGTCGTCGACCCCACCCTCGCGCCGGAGGGGAGGCATGTGATGTCCATGTTCAGCCAGTGGGTACCGCACGAGTGGGCGAGCGAGCCGCAAACGGCGGAGCTCGAGGCCTACGCGGACCGGCTGATAAGGCTCTTCGAGGACATCGCACCAGGGTTCAAGGACTCGATACTCCACCGGCAGATCATCGGGCCCTACGAGATGGAGCACGAGTACCACCTGATCGGGGGGAACATCTTCCACGGCGAGTTGTCGGTGGACCAGCTTTTCCACATGCGCCCTGCGCCCGGCTACGCGGACTACCGCACGCCGATCCGCGGGCTCTACCAGGCGAGCTCGGCCACGCACGCGGGCGGTGGAGTGACGGGGCTGCCGGGGCACCACGTGGTGCGTCAGATCGTGCGGGATAGGGCGCTCGGAGGGCGCCGGTAGGCGCGACCCGAACGCTACCCGCCGGGCCGACCTACTCGCCCGCCCGGGCCCGTCTCGAGAGGCGGATCCCGTAGGCGACGGAGGCCACGATGCCGGTGACGATCGCGGTCACGAACGCCACGGTTGGGCCGACGGGCGGGGCCCAGAAGAGC
>DATEBA010000031.1:0-16878 GCA_035288045.1 Actinomycetota bacterium | reverse complement strand
CCTCCGCCTTTCGGCGGAGGCGCTTCCCCTTCGCCGGCGCGTAGACTCCTAGCTACCGAGGGGGCCCGGATGCTAACGATCGACCATCTGATGCACGATCCCGGCACGGAGTCCGAGTGCGAGGACTGTTGGCGGCTGGCCTACGAGCCGTCGTGGTACGAGCATCTTCGCGATGTCGCCCGGGATCGCGACGCCCATTCGACCGACGTGACCGTCGTTCCCGAGTCGCAGATCGTCGAACACGCCGAGTAGCGCTCACGACACCGTCGTTCACAACCACCTGCGTGTTTGAAACGCACACCTTCGCATGCTAGGGTTCACCGGACCACCGGAGCGATATCCGGTGGTTTCGCTTTACCGGACGATCGCACATCCCGAAAAGAGGTCTATGAGGTAGGTCCACGGGTCCGAACCGAGCGAGAGGAGCACCCAATGCGGAGACGGCCAGCACGCCTCCTCATCCTGGCAATCCTCTTCCCCCTGGTACTTTCGACATACGAAGCGCCGCCCTCCACGGCGGCCACCACGAGGGCGAAGATGATCTTCGGGGCTTACGTGCAGCCCCGGTCTGGAGAGACCCTCCAAGAAGCCATCCTTCGCTTCGAGCGCATGATCGACGAGAAGCTCGCCGCGGTGCGCGTCTACTTCAAGTGGGACAGCAAGTTCCCGAGCCCGCTCGCACGATGGCTGAAGCACACAGATCGCACGATGTTCATGTCGGTCAAGTCGATGCGGGAGAACGGCTCGATCATCAAGTGGGCCGATATCGCCAACGCCCGTCGAGGCTCACCTATCTACAAGCGGATCAGGCACTGGGCTCGCGTGATCAAGCGCTATCACAAGACCGTGTACTTCACCTTCAATCACGAGCCCGAGGCTCCAGTGAGCTACCAGATGGGTTCCGCGCGCGCCTTTCGGCGGGCCTGGCGAAAGGTCATCACCGTGTTCAGGCGCGTGGGCGTTCACAACGCGAGATACCTCTTGATAATGACTGCTTACGCCTTCGAGGCCAGCGACTGGCACGCCATACGTCACTGGTATCCGGGGAACCGCTACGTGCACGCGGTCGGGGCAGACCCGTACAACTGGTACAAGTGTCGGTGGAGCGAGCGCTGGACGCCTTTGGGTGACACCATCGAGAAGTTCAGGCGCTGGGGCCGCCATCATCGGCAGGAGAAGCTCTTCCTGCCGGAGTGGGGAAGCGTCGAGGACTGGTCCTCGCCCGGACGGAAGCAGCGGTGGTTCGACGCCGCCCGAGGGTTGTTCAAGCGCGACCGCTGGTCGCAGTTCAAGGGCATCCTGTACTTCCATGCCGACGACCAGACGCACGAGAAATGCAACTTCTACGCCGACACGTCCTCCTCGGCATTGAAGGGGTTCCGCGCGATGGCCAATGACCCCTTCTACCGGAAGGAGGCCTAGGCAGGAACCCGCTCGCCCCCAGGCCTGTCGGTTGAGGGACGATGGGACGTCACGTGCGAACCCTCACCCTTTCCGCCCTGATCGTCGCGACCGCAGCTTCCTGCCTGCCTCCGGCTGCCTCGCCCGCCCGGGTACGCGAGACGACCTCCGCCGTCCCCGAGCCGCAGGAGGCTACGAACGAGCCGGTCAAGCCCTCTCCACCCGCCGCGCCCGTGTGGGAGATCTCACCGATCGGACCCGAGGAGCGCGACCTCCTGGTCCCGCGGAACTGGCGGCGAGGCTGTCCGGTCCCGCTCGAGGACCTCCGGTGGCTCACCGTCACGTACCGGGGATTCGACGGCGAGGTGAAGACGGGCCCTATCGTCGTCAACGAGCGTGTCGCCGAGGACGTGCTTCGGGTGTTCCGGCGACTCTTCCGCGCAGACTTCCCGATCCGCCGCATCACGCTGCCGGCTCGCTACCATCCGCACGCGAAGCACTACGACTGGACCAGAAGCGTGACCTCGGGATTCAACTGCCGCCCGGTCACCGACACGCGCCACGTTTGGTCCCAGCACTCCTACGGCTGGGCCATCGACGTGAATCCGCTGCAGAACCCCTACGTTCGCAGCGACGGCTCGGTGCTCCGCCGCGCCGCGAAACCCTACCGGGACCGGTCGCTCGACCAGGCGGGGATGATCCACACGGGCGACGTCGTCGTGCGGAGCTTCGCCGCGATCAGATGGGGATGGGGCGGCGACTGGGTCACCCTGAAGGACTACATGCATTTCGCGCTTACCGGGGGGTGACCGGCCGGAGGAAGGGCGGTCGGCTCAGACGAAGAGCTGGATCTCAGCGTCCTTCATCTCGAGCAGCGCGGTCGCCGCGCCGACCGGCTCGGAAAGCCCGTCGAGCAAATGCTCCCGCTTTAGGCCCAGCATGTCCATCGTCATCTGACACGGAATGATCTTCACGCCCATGTCGATAGCCATCTCGAGCAGCTCGTCGGGGAGCGGGGTCTTGTAGTCCTTGGCCAGCTTCGAGAGCATCTTGGGGCCGGCACCGGCGAAGTTCATCTTCGAGAGCTTCGCCTTCTTCACGCTACCCGGGTTGTAGATCGCGAGCATCTTCTGCATCCAGTTCTCCCCGGTCTTGCGCGCCGCCTCGGGCTTCACCAGCGCGAAGAGCCCCCAGAAGGTGAAGAAGACCGATGCCTGCATGCCCGACGCCACCGCCGTGGTCGAAAGGATCAGAACCGGCCAGATCCGGTCGAGGTCGCCGGACCAGGCGATGATCGAGAGCTTGTTCTGCTTCTCCGCGTCGGCCACCTCGCTCACCTCAGGACTTGCGAACCACGTAACGGAAGACGGGGCCCGCTGTTTCCAGGTCGACGAGCTCGTTACCGGAGATCTTCGCCCACGCCGGAACGTCGGAGATCGACCCGGGGTCGGTGGCGAGGAGCTCCACGAGCTCACCCGACGGAACGTCGACCAGGGCCTTGTGCAGCGTCACGAGCGGCCCCGGGCAGGACTGCCCGCGGGCGTCGACGGTTCGGGTGACGCTCGCGGCCTCGATGGTATCGGCGATACGGGCTTCCATGAGACGTGCCTCCTTGCGGGTTCGAAAGAGAACGGGCAGGTGTGGGTGCCTACGGGCGGAAGCACGCACGGAGCGCGCCGCCCGGCACCCCGGTACAGCAGCATCGGCAGGGGATCATCGCCCCAACGAGCCCGCGACAGCGCGTCCTGATCATTGCAGGTGCAAAGTCTACCTCAGAAGTGCCATTTGGCTCAAGGGCCGGCAGCGGCCGGCACAGCGGCCGTGCTAGAAAGCCGCCATGTCGTCTGCGACCTGGCCTTTCGGGGACTACCCGGATGGAGGTCTGCAAGAGCTGTCGTCGCACGTCACGGCCTTCTTCTCGGAGGGCTTTCCCTTGTCGAACGCCGCCATCGTCCGCGGCGCCGACGCGAGCCTGGTCTTCGACACCGCGAACCTGCGGCACGCGCGAACCCTGCGGGTCGCCGTCCCCGAGACGCCGCCGCTCCGGGAGGTCGTGATCTCCCACATGCACGGGGACCACGCCCACGGCGCGATGCATTTCCAACCCGTCAGGGTCTGGTCCCGGACGTTCACCCGGGATCGGCTTGCGTTCTGGGCTGAGCATGACCTCGGACCCTACGGCGAGGAATACGAGCGGTACCTGCCCGGAGCTCGCGAGGAGTACGAACGCCTCCGCATCGTGGTCCCCGACACGGTTCTGGACGAACGGGGCGCGATAGACCTGGGCGGCGGAGTGGTCGTTCGCCTCTTCCCGGAGGCCACCGCCCACACGCCCGGGGACCTCTGGGCTCTGGTCGAGCCGGACGGGGTCGCGCTCTGCGGAGACCTATGGTTCAACGCCGTCGAACCCAACATCTCCCAAGGCTCGATCGAGGGTTCGCTAGCCGCGCTCGCGCGCCTTCGCGAGGCTCGAGCCGAGGTCTATCTACCCGGTCATGGTCCTGCAGGAAGGCTCGAGCCAGACGACATGATGGAACGCTTCTGCGCCTGGCTCGGGGCCTCGATAGACGGTCACATGAACGAGGGATCGTCCGGTGAGGCACTTGCACAGGCAGTGCGCGAGGAGTTCGAGGAGCAGAAGACCTCCTCCGACGACCCGATCGCGTTCGCGTTCGAGTGGGAGGACGCCCTGGAGGGTGCCGTCGGACGGGCAGAGTCGCCCTCCTACGAGTAGCCGGCAGGGATCCGAAACCGCCCAGACCGGTTCGCGGGCGGAAGACGATCGGGCTACACGAGACAGCGGCGCTCCGGCGGCCAATACACCAGCAGAACCCTGGCCTTGATCGCGTCCCGGCGGACCGCCCCGAACGATCTGCTGTCCGTCGAGCGCTCCGGGTTCGGATGGTCGCCCTCCAACCAGTACTCGTCGCGGCCGAGCCCGCGCTCGCCCGGGACGGCGATGACCCGTTTGACCATCTCGAACCCCGGTCGCTCCGGGTGCTCCAGGACGACGACATCTCCCGCCCTCACGCGCTTGGGAGCCACCGCCAGGGCCCAGTCGCCGGGCTGGAGCGTGGGGGCCATGCTCGCTCCCCGCACCTCGACCCGGACCGGCCTCCAGCGCACGAAGCTCGCCGCCGTGGCCACCCCGACCACCAGGCCCGCCAATGCGGCCTGGCCCCGTTTCCGACTGCGGTGGTACGGTTCCTGCGACATCTGCAGCACGAGGAGGGGGAAGATGCTGCAAGCATCGCTCAGACCGCGCCGCGCCGTCCACGCCCACTGCGATCTGCCCTGCGGGGTCTACGACCCGGCGCAGGCACGCATCGAGGCCGAGTCGGTCAAGGCGATCCAGGACCGGTACCAGGATCCCGACAAGTTCAAGTCGGCGGGGGAGACCGCGGAGGACTATCGGGCCCGCTGCCTCCAGATCAAGGAGAAGCGCGCTGACATGGTGAAGGAGCACCTCTGGGTGCTCTGGACGGACTACTTCAAACCCGAGCACTTGGAGAAGTTCCCGCAGCTCCACGAGCTCTTCTGGAAGGCGACCAAGGAAGCGGGAGCCGCGAAGAAGGCGCAGGACCCGGCGCAGGGCCAGAAGCTCCTCGAGGCGATCGACGAGATCGGCAAGATCTTCTGGGAGACCAAGGCCGCCTAAGCTCGTAGCTAGGCTGAACGCCGGCGGGGCCGGTTCGCCCGGCCCCGCCGGCGCAACCTCCCGGCTCAGCCGGTCTTCGCGACTATCCTCGCCATCTCCTCCGCCGAGTAGGCCCGCATGGTGCTCGTGCGCACGTTCCCGAGCGAGCCGAGCTGCAGCAAGAAAGCGGTCGCGGTCTCGTCGTCGGGGAAATCGGCCACGACGACGATGTCGTACTGGCCGACGGTCCAGTAGATGTCCTTGATAGATCCCCCCAACTTCGCGGCCGCTCCCTTGGCCGCCTCGGCGCGGCTCACCGTCTCGCGGAAGTTCTTGATGCCCTGATCGGTCCATCCCACCAGGCTGACGTAGGTAGCCATGAACTCCTCCTCCCCGCTCCCTATCCCCTACCACGATATCCCTCCGGCTCCGCGCCAGCGAATCGGCCCGCCTAGACTGGCCGCCGATGCGCGATATCGGCCTGGTCGGGGTGCCCTTCTCCGGCAAGTCGACGCTGTTCACCGCCCTCACTCGGCACGGGGCAACCGGAGGCCGGGCGAACCAGGCGGTCGTGCCGGTGCCGGACCCGCGGCTCGGGGTCCTGGCCGAGATCGAGCGCTCACAGAAGGTCGTGCCGGCGCAGATCCGGTTCGTCGACGCTCCGGGGGCGACCGGCAGCGCCCAAGGTGTCGCGGCGCTCCGCGAGGTCGACGCGCTCTGCGCAGTGATCCGCTGCTTCGGCCCCGACGCGAGACCGAAGGCCGAGCTCGCCACGGTTCGCGCGGATCTGCTGCTCGCCGATCTCGAGGTCGTCGGATCCGCGCTCGCGAAGGCGGAGAAGCGCGGGCGTGGCAAGGAGACCGACGAGGCCGCCGCCCTGCGCAGGGCACAGGGGGCGCTGTCGGCGGAGAAGGCGCTGCGCGAGGCCGGTCTGGCACCCGAGGACGGGGGGCACCTACGCGCGCTCGCTCCGCTGACGCTGAAGCCCCTGGTCGTGGTCGCGAACCTCGAGGAGGGGGCCGATGTCCCCGCGGAGCTCGGCGATGCGACGGGAGTGTACGCGGCGATCGAGGCCGAGACGTTGGACATGCCGGAGGAAGAGGCCCGCGCGCTTCTCGAGGAGTTCGGCGTTGCCGAGCCGGGCCTCGAAAAGGTGATCGCCGCATGCTATCGGGCGCTCGACCTCATCACATTCCTCACGACCGGCGAGGACGAGACACGAGCCTGGGAGGTCCGCCGTGGGGCCGCCGCGCCCGAGGCGGCCGGAGCGATCCACACCGACTTCGAGCACGGATTCATACGAGCCGAGGTCGTCCGCTACGACGACCTCGTGGAGTGCGGTGGATGGAACACGGCCAAGCACAAGGGCTTGCTCCGCATCGAGGGCAAGGACTACCGGGTGCAAGAGGGCGACGTCCTCCACGTCCGCTTCGCCGTCTGAGTCTGCTTGACCTTGCTCCGCAGGCGCGCGTAGCGTGCGGCCAGGATGCGCAGCGCGAAGGGGACCCGCCGCGCACGGCTCGGAGGCGTCGCCGCCGCTCTCCTCCTAGCCTCGACCTCCGCGCCGGCGAGCGCCGCCCCCGGCGACCCGGACAAGACCTTCGGCGACAACGGCACGGTAACCACCGACTTCGGCGCGACCGATCCCGACCGCGCGTTCGACATGGTCATTCAGTCGGACGGCCGCATCGTGCTCGTCGGGCAGGCTGATCTCGCAACGGTAGACGTCGCGATCGCCAGGTACAGGCCAGGGGGAACACTGGACCGGTCGTTCGCCGGCGACGGTCGGCGAACCGACGACCTCCGCGGAGGGTTCGACCGCGCGCAAGCGGTCGCGCTCCAAGAAGACGGCAAGATCGTAGTCGTGGGGTCCGCCTTCGACGGGAGCGACGACATGATCGCGGTCCTTCGCTACAAGAGCGGAGGGACACCCGACGCAGGCTTCTCGGGCGACGGCGTCCGCTTGCTCGACGTCGCGCCGAACGCGGACGACGCGCTCACGGCCGTGGCGATCCAGCCAGACGGCCGGATCGTCGTCGCCGGCTCGAGCGGCAGTCACATGCTCGTCGCCAGGTTCCGGGCCACCGGTGGGCTCGACACATCGTTCGCCGGCGACGGCCTGCGGAGGATCGACCTCTCGGCCGCCGACGCCGCCGCCGCCGCACTCGTCCGGCCCGATGGGCGGATCGTCGTCGGCGGGACCACCTCGGTCGGCGGAGGCGACTTCGCCTTGGCGCGGCTGAAGCCCAACGGAGTCCTCGACACATCGTTCTCCGGCGACGGCGTCCGGATCGTCCGCTTCAGCGCGGGGACGGACGGGCTGCAGGCGCTGGCCAGGCAGGGCGGCGGGAAGATCGTGGCCGCTGGGTTCGCCGCTGCCTCCCCAACCGACGACGACTTCGCCGTCGCGAGGCTCCGCAAGGACGGGTCGCCGGACACCCGATTCGGGGGAGGGGACGGCCTCCGAACATTCTCGTTCGGGCGGGAGACCGAACAGGCCCTCGATGTTGCCTCGCAACCGAACGGGAAGATCGTCGTCGCCGGCTGGGCATGGAACGGCGCCGACGAGGACTTCGCGGTCGCGCGGCTCACCGACCATGGCTTCCTCGACTCGAAGTTCGGGGAGGACGGCAGGGTGACGACGCATTTCGGCACCGGGAACGACCACGGGGCGGCCGTCGCCATCGACGCGCACGGGCGCATCGTCGTCGCCGGGTACGCACGCGTACCGCTAGACGACGACTTCGGCGCGGCCCGGTACCTCGCCTGAGCCTGCTAGCGTCGCTCATCATGGACGAGCGTGCGCCCTTCCGCGTCGGGCTGGGAGAGGCGGCCGGCGCAGTCGCCGACCTCGGCGTGTTCGTGCCACTCGCCGCGGCGCTCGTGCTCGTGAACGGCCTCGACGCGGGCTCGGTGTTCTTCTTCGGAGGACTGCTCTACCTGGCCGCCGGCGTCGCTTTCCGCGTGCCGTTCCCCGTGCAGCCGCTCAAGGCACTCACGGCCATCGCGGTCTCGCAGCGCCTCTCGCCCGACGTCGTGTATGCGGCCGGGATCGAGCTCGGCGCGGCATTGATGCTGATTTCTATCGGAAGAACCGCCGACATCGTGGCAAGTGCCTTCACCAAACCTGTGATCCGCTCCCTTCAGCTCGGCGTCGGGGTCTTGCTGGGCGTCGCGGCCGCGAAGCTCGTGCTGGATCCGCCGGAGGTGTTCACCGGAGTTCGGGACTCCGCGTGGCTGGCAGCGCTCGCCGCCGCGACCTTCCTTGGCGTCTTGTGGGCGGCGCGAGGCGGACGCTACTGGGCTGCGCTTGCCGTGCTCGCCATAGGGATCGGCGCTACCGCGCTGGTGGCCCAACCAGACCTCTCGGCTCCCGCGCTCCGGTTGCCGTCGTTCGCGGTGCCGCCAGCCTCGGCCTTCGGAACCGCCATCCTTCTCCTCGTCGTCCCCCAGTTCCCCCTCACGTTTGGCAACGCGGTCGTGGCGGTGAACGACCTCTCGCACGAGTACTTCGGCGAACGTGCACGGCGGGTCTCGCCCTCTCGGATCTGCCTGACCGACGGCACGGCCAACGTGGTCTCGGGACTTCTCGGCGGCATGCCGATGTGCCACGGCGCCGGGGGGCTCACCGCGCACGTGAAGCTCGGTGCCAAGACGGCCGGGATGAACCTCCTGATCGGCGGCGTCTTCCTCGTTCTCGGCCTGTTCTTCGCGGAGCAGGTCCCGGAGATGCTCGGACTGCTGCCGATCTGGGCGCTCGCCGCGTTCCTCGCCTACGCGGGCGTGCGTCACGCGTGGCTCGCGCACGACCTCCGTGGCACCCCGCTCGCGATAGCCGTCGTCTCCGGGGCGATCGGCGCAGCGACCGGCAACCTCGCCGTCACGGCCGGGCTCGCTCTCCTCGCCGACCACGGGCGGCGGCTGCTCTCGCGCGCGCCGCGCGGGTAACCTGGTGCGATGGCCGAGCTCAAGACCGACGAACCGCGGACCGCCGCGCCCGAGAAGAAGAAGGGCGGGTTCCTCGGGTTCCTGGGCGAGCTGCCGGGGCTGATCCTCACCGCGCTCGCGCTGGCGCTGGTCATCAAGACGTTCCTCTTCCAGGCGTTCTTCATCCCGTCCGGGTCTATGCAGCCGACGCTGGTGCCGGGTGACCGGGTCCTGGTGAACAAGATCCCCTACTACCTCCACGACCCCGAGCGCGGCGACGTAGTCGTCTTCGAGGACCCCCATCCCGGCCGGGAGCCCGACCGGGGCGTCGTCGGCGGGTTCCTCAACTGGCTGACCCAGGGCCTCGGCTTCACGCCGCCGGATCACGAGGACTTCATCAAGCGCGTGATCGGCCTACCGGGCGACGTCGTCCGGGGAAGGAACGGCGAGGTCCTGGTCAACGGGAAACCGATCGACGAGCCCTACCTCACGCAGAAGACCGACGACTTCTCTCCGTTCGAGGTCTCGCCGGGCAAGCTGTTCGTGATGGGGGACAACCGCCGAGCGTCCAACGACTCCCGGTTCGGACTCGGGTTCGTCCCGATCGATCGAGTGGTCGGAAAGGCGTTCGTCATCATCTGGCCGCCTTCCAACGTCGACGGGCTGGGGTGACGCGAGCGCCGTGCGCGCGCTCCTGATCGGGGTCGGGATCGCGCTCGGGATCTGGCTCCTCCTGGTGGTCCTCCTTCTCGCTGCCGGCCGGCGGACCGCCGCGAGAGAGCTCGCGACGCTCGTGCCGAACATCGCGGTGCTCTTCCAAGGGCTGCTTCGCGACCGCCGCGTGTCGCGGGGGTCGAAGGTGCTCCTTGCCATCTCGATCGTCTGGATCGTTTCCCCGATAGACCTGATCCCTGAGTTCGTGCCCGTCGCAGGGCCGCTCGACGACGCGATAGTCGCAGCGCTCGTGCTCCGTTGGGTCCTCCGGAGAACCGACCGCTCGGTGCTCGAGGAGCACTGGCGCGGCGACCCGGCTACGCTGGACACGATCCTCCGCCTCACCAGACGGTAGCCGTGCAGCGGAGACGACCCCTCGAGCCTCCTAGGAGATGGACGGCCATCCGAGGGAGGACGAGGATCGGCGAGGAAGAGCGCGTGCACACCCTCCCCGCGCCCGGTGCGACCCCCGAGGGAGTGGCCTGGCCGGAGGATCCGGTCGAGGTGCTCCGCCTGCTGCATCCCCGCCTTCTCGCCGCAGCTCGAAGCCTCGGCATCGACGAGGACATGGTCCAGGAGGCGATCGTGGAGACGCTCTCGCGACACCCGGACTTCGGGGGTATCGCACACCCGCTCGGCTACACCAAGGCCGTCCTCTTCCGCCTCGCGTATAGGCGGAGGCTCCGCCGCCGACGGGAGGTCCCCCTGGAGCTGCAGGAGCGGCTGGACAGCGTCCCCGACCACGCCGATCGCGTCGCAGACAGGCTGAGGGTCGACGACGCGCTCATGACCCTAGGCCCGCGCCAGCGAGCATGCGTCGTGCTCCGCTTCGTCGAGGGGCTCGACGACGACGCGATCTCCTCAGCCCTCGGGTGCAGCCGGTCCACCGTACGCAGCCAGATCGCCCGGGCGCGCAAGCGCCTTCGGTCGGTGCTCGAGAACGATGGAGGAGAGAGATGACCCGCCCACTCACCAGACCCGACGCCGAGGAGCTGTTCGGCAGGTTGACGGTCGAGGCGACCCGCCGCCGGCGGCGCAGGCGCGTCGGGCGCGCGGCCAGCATCGTCGCGACGACGGCACTCGTCGGCGGGACCCTGTTGTGGGCGACGGGATCGCTGGTCGGACTGCGCGATCGGACCGATCCGGGGCAGGCTGCGGAAACGGACGCCAACTACGTCTTCGCGGACGTCGGGGTGGAAGCGCATCGCGGCGACACCGCGCGCGTGTCGTTCAGGATCGGCTGGACGACCGGCGAGTTCCCCGGCTGGCGGCGGTGCACGTGGATCGTCCTCGGCGAGGACGGCACAGTCGTCGGCAGCACGCGCGACCTCGTTGTCTCCCTCTCGCCGGGGAACACAGCCCATACCGATCTCGAGGTCGTCGGTGAACCTTCGCGGGCCGAGGTCTCCTGCGACCCGAAGCGGCTCGACGTCGGCGAACCGTACGCCTACGAGTTCCACGACGTGCGCGTCGTCCTCGACGACTCCCATCCAGTGACGGGCCCGTATCTGGAGCTCGTCTACACCCCAGTGTGGCTCGGGTCGGGGAAACCCGGGGTCATGGCGTGCACGTGGGAGATCGTCGACACGAGCGGCACCGTCTACGCGAGGACGCGTGGAAGCTTCGCCGTTGGAGAGATCACTGGGGAGCCGTCCCGTCACACCTTCGCCGGCGAAGAGATCCTCGCACCCCCACCGGGCGGTGGAGAGGGGCTCGAGGGTAGGATCGACTGCCGCCCGTTCACCGGAGCGTAGCGGCTAGGAGACGGGCTCGACCCCCTCGGAGCGGGCCCAGGCGTCGAGGGCCTCATAAGCCTCGTCCTCGGACATGGGCCCGCGCTCGAGGCGTAGCTCCATCAGGTGGTCGAGAGCCTTTCCCACGACCGGCCCCGGCTCGATGCCGAGGTGCGCCATCACCTGGCGGCCGTCGAGCGGCGGGCGCATCGCCTCGAGGTTCTCCTGCTCCGCGAGCCGCGCGATCCGCTCCTCCAGCTCGTCCTGGAGCTCCGTGAACTGCTTCGCCCGCAAGGGGTTTCGCGTCGTGCAGTCCGCCCGCGTGAGTTGGTTCAGCCGGTCGAGCAACGGCCCAGCCTCTCGGACGTATCGGCGCACCGCCCCGTCGGTCCACCCCATGCCGTAGGTGTGGAAGCGGAGGTGCATCTCGACGAGCTTCGCGACATCGTCGACCGTGGCGGCCGGGTACCGGAGCGCCTGCAGCCGCTCGCGAGCCATGCGCGCGCCCACGACCTCGTGGTGGTGGAACTGCACGCCCTCGGAGGTGATCTGCCGCGTGCGCGGCTTCCCGACGTCGTGAAGCAGCGCCGCCAGCCGCAGCGTCGCGTCGGGCTCGCACCTTTCGACCACGGCGTACGTGTGCCGCAGGACGTCCTTGTGCTTCTGCACCGGGTCTTGCTCCAGCTGGAGGCCCGGAAGCTCCGGCAGGAACTCCTCAGCGAGGCCGGCCTCGACGACCAGTTCCAGCGCCCTCGACGGCCTCGCGCCGGTGAGGAGCTTGTCGAGCTCGTCCCGCATCCGCTCCGACGAGACGATCCGAAGCCTCTCGCGCATCCGCTTCATCGCATCGACCACCCGCGGCACCGGCGTCACGTCGAGCTGCGAGGCGAACCGCGCCGCACGAAGCATCCGGAGCGGGTCGTCGGAGAACGCAACGTCGGGTTCCAGCGGCGTGTCGAGGCGCTTCGCCGCGAGGTCCTTGACGCCGCCGAAGGGATCCACGAACGTGCCCGCCGGCAGGCGAACGGCCATGGCGTTGATCGTGAAGTCGCGCCGCGAGAGATCCGTATCGATGTCCTTCGCGAACGTGACGACCGGCTTGCGGTCCTCCGCCCGGTAGACCTCCTCGCGGAAGGTCGTGATCTCGATCACGCGGCCGCCCTTGCGGGCTCCGACGGTGCCGTACCTGACGCCGACCATGTAGAGCGCGTCGGCCCAACCCCGGAGCACCCGCGTGGTCTCGTGGGGCACGGCATCCGTGGTGAAGTCGACCTCGCCGTCGGACTCGAACCGCCCAAGCAGCAGGTCGCGCACCGCCCCACCGACTAGGTACAGCTCGTGGCCGGACTCGTGGAATCGCGCGCCGAGCTCCCCCGCCAGGGGATCGACGTCCAGCACCGCACCGGGGTCCAACGACTCGCTCACGACTCGTCGAGGATACCCCCGGGCTTCACCCCGACGGACCGAAGATCGCCGAGAGGAAGTGCGTGATCAGCCAGACCGTCACGCGTGCCGTCGCGGCGTTCCCGTCGTGCGGCGGAGAGAGCTCGACGATATCGAACCCGACCACGCGCCCCTTCTCGGCCACCGCAGCGAGCCCCTCCCGGAGGTCCCGGTACGAGATGCCGCCGGGCTCGGGAAGCGTCGTGCCAGCGACGATCGGCAGGTCGAGCACGTCGATGTCGATAGAAACGTAGAGGCGGTCGGACTCCGGGACGACGCGGCGCACGACGTCGGCCGCGCTCTCGTCGAGCACCTGCCGCGAGGTCACGATGTTCGCACCGTAGGCGAGTAGGTCATCGTACTCGAACCGCGCGATGTTCCGCAGGCCGATCGCGGTGATCGACCGCACGAACGGGAGCTCCGACAGCCGGCGGAGCTGCGAGCCGTGCGAGTACCTCACGCCGAACCACTCGTCGGCGAAGTCCGCGTGGGCGTCGAAGTGCACGACGTCGAACGGCCCGAACCGCTCGAGGCCGCGACCCACCGGGAAGCTGATCGAGTGGTCCCCTCCCACCGCCACGACGAGGGCGTCCCTTTCGGCGACGCGGCGCGTCGCCTCGGTGATCCGGCCGAGGTTCAACTGGACCTCCGCGCCGACGATCGCGACGTCGCCGACGTCGGCCATCGACACGCCGCCCAGGTATTCGCGACCGTCCTCCACGTCGAACCACCCGAAGGCGCCCTCGCCCGGGGGCCCACCGGGCGGCCATGTGTACTCGAGGGTGTTCCAGGAGTTGAGCCGCGCTACCCCCGGTGCGGCGCTTTGGCCGGTCCGGATCGACGGCTGGAGGGTGCCGATGTCGTAGGGGACACCCATGAACGCTACCTGCGCACGCAGCTCCGAGAGGTCGTGGCAGCTCGGAGCGCCGAAGAACGTGCGCGGAGCCGGCCACAGTAGTTCTTCGCCCTGCTCGTCCAGCATCATGTGCTCCTTCCGCCCGGTTCCTGCACAAGCCTTCACGGAGCGCGGGCCGGGCGCAACTCGCGGTACCGTGGCGACGATGCTGGGGTTCCTATGGACGCTGCCGAACACGCTGGTGGGGCTGGTCCTCGGTCTTCTCACGTTCCAGCGACCTCACATCCTCGGTGGGGCGATCGTGTTCGACCGCGCTCCACGAGGCCTGACGTGGGTACTCGCGCGTTTCCGACGCGTCGCGATGACCGTGGGGCATGTGGTGCTCTCGGCCCGACCGCTCGAGGGCCCGCTCCTCGAGCACGAGCGTGTTCACATCCGCCAGTACCGCGCCTGGGGGCCGCTCTTCATCCCCGTCTACTTCGCGCTCGCGGTGCCGTTCGGCTACCGGCGCCACCCCTTCGAGCGCGCCGCGACACGCGATGCCGGCGAGCTCAGCCGAGGGTGACCACGCCCGCGGTCCCGTCAACGGTCACGACCTGGCCGTCGCGAAGCCGCCGAGTGGCATCCTTCGTCGCGAGCACAGCGGGGAGCCCGTACTCCCTTGCGATCACGGCCGCGTGCGCCAGGACTCCCCCTCCGTCGGTGACGACCGCGCCGGCCTGCCGGAAGAGGACGGACCACGCCGGGCTCTCCTGGGCAAGGGGTCCGCATCGGCGCCGGGGCCTCGGCCTGACCGCAATGTCTCCAGCAACGTCTCGACCGCCCACGCGACCGCCTCTCCCGAACGCTCGCCCTCGATACCTGCGTCACGGCGGAGGCGCACCCAGGTCTGGTGGCTCGCGAGATGCCGGATGGTCCACTGAACCGCCTCGGCGACGTCCGGCGGGAGGTGGGCCGTGACTTCTGAAAGGGCTCCAAGGAGCACCTTCGTTCGGCGACGGGTGTATCGGGAATGTGTGTCGCCTGCGATTCCGAGGGCAATAAGCGCCTCGACCGCCGGCGAGAATCCCTCGATGAGGCGGAAGTTATGCCGTATCGAGGCCGCAACGTCCTCCGCCCTCCTCACTGGGTAGATATGCTCCATGAGGCGTTGCTCCAGCAAGTCCACCAACGCGTCGAGCAGGGTCTCCCGCGTCTCGAAATGCCGGTAGACGGTGCGGTGCGACACGCCGGCTCGGTCCGCGACGTCCTGCACGGAGAAGTCCAGCTCACCCTCGGCGAGGAGATCGGCGAGAGCCTCCAGGATCGTCTGCCTCGTGAGGCGTGCATGCCGGCCGCGGATCCCGCTCTCCAAGGCGCTCGTGTGCGTCATAGCTTGGGACATCACGACATACTCTATGACACCCGGGGGCCCGTCAAGCTGAGAGCGCTATTGGAGGCTAGGGGTGCCGCGGGTGAGCACGCCGCGGAGCGCCAAAACGAAGTCGTGGGGGTTCGTCGCCGCGCGCTTCGCGTCGTCCTCGGTCACCAGGCCCTCGGAGACGAGCTTCACTAGCGCCTGGTCGAAAGTCTGCATCCCGTAGAAATCGCCCTCGGAGATCACCTCGACGAGGTCGATCGTGGCCTCCGGGTCGATGATCCTCTCGTAGACGCGGCCCGTGTTCACCAGCACCTCGATGGCCGGCACGCGGCCCTTGCCGTCGGCACGGACGACCAGCCGCTGGGACACGATCCCGCGAAGAGCGCCGGCGAACGACGTGCGGACCTCCTTCTGCTGCTCCGGGGGGAACAGGTCGAGAACGCGGTTCACCGTTTCGGTCGCGTCGATCGTGTGGAGGGTAGAGATGACCAGGTGTCCGGTCTCCGCCGCCTGGATCGCGGAGAGCGCCGACTCCGGATCGCGGATCTCACCGACGAAGATCACGTCGGGGTCCTGGCGGATCACGCGCTTGAGCGCGGCCCCGTAGGAGTCGGTGTCGAGGCCAACCTCGCGCTGTTCGATGATCGACATGTGGTCTTCGTGCATGACCTCGATCGGATCCTCGATCGTGACGATGTGCGTACGGCGCGTCTCGTTGATGTGACCGATCATCGCGGCGATCGTCGTCGTCTTGCCGGTCCCGGTCGGACCGGTCACGAGCACGAGCCCGCGCGCGGACTCGGACATCGCACGGGCCGCGGGGGGCAGGCGGAGCTCCTCGAACGACGGGATCTCGGAGCGGACCCGCCGGATCGCGAGCCCCGTGAGACTCCGCTGCTTGTAGACGTTCACACGGAACCGACCGACGCCGGCGAGCGTATAGCCGAGGTCCGCCTCGTTGGACTCGGCGAACTCCCCGGCCTTCAACTCCGACATGAGGGTCTCGGCGAACGCCTGCGTGTCCGCGCCGGTGAGCACCTGGAAGGGCGAAGGCTGCAGTTCGCCGTCGACGCGGATGAACGGCACGTTGCCGGCCTTCAGGTGCAGGTCGCTGGCGCCACGTTCCACCATGTGGCGCAGCAGCTCGTTCACATCCAGCACGGGACTTACCCCCTGTCCAAAGGTTCGTAGTTCCTTCGGCCGGAACCTGGGCGTCCTGAAGGAGGGGGTCCATCGGCGCCTAGAATCGCCCCCACATGACCGCTCCCGAACCCATCGGGCTTCTCGCCCTTCGCGCTTCGATGCCCGGCCCGCCCCCGGAGCTGCGGTGAGCGTTCGCAAGGAGGTCTCCGCCGGCGGAGTCGTCTACCGGCGTGGGCGGGAGGGGATCGAGATCGCCCTCGCGGCGCGACGGACCCGCAAGGGGGAGCTCGTCTGGGGCCTGCCGAAGGGCCAGATCGAGCCCGGAGAGTCCCCGCAGGAGGCCGCGGTCCGAGAGGTGCGGGAGGAGACGGGCCTCGAGGCGGAGATCGAGGAGCCCCTCGGCGACACCCGCTACTTCTACGTGTGGGACGGCGCGCGGATCCGAAAGCTCGTGCACATGTTCCTGTTGCGGGCAACCGGCGGCGACGTCTCGAACCACGACGACGAGATGGAGGACGCCCGCTGGTTCCCGATGGACGAGGCGGTCGACCTCGCTGCCTACCGCGGGGAGCGGGAGATGCTGCGTCTCGCCCTGGAGCGGCTCGCGTGACGCCGCTCCAGGTGGTTCTCGGCGTGCTCACGGGGTTGGCCGCGGGCATCCTGG
>DATEBA010000030.1:0-20122 GCA_035288045.1 Actinomycetota bacterium | reverse complement strand
CGCTGCGAGGGCATGGGCGCGGTCACCGACTTCGACCTGACGGCGCTGTACGACGACTCCAAGTCACTCAACGAGGGCGGGCTGACGGTCCCCGGCTACAGCATGGAGGGCTGGTACGGCCGGATCTTCAGCGGTTCGGGGTTCTTCGACATGGACAAGCCCATCAGCAAGTTCACGAAGAAGCAGCTGCACGACCTGCTCTACAAGGAGCCGACCAAGATCAAGGTCGACGACATCAACCTGACCTACGAGGGCCTGATCCCGAAGCAGAAGTCGATGCTGTCCAAGGACGTCGACTCGCTGCAGCCGCACATCCGCGCCTTCGTGGAGCGGGCGGTCACCTTCGCCACCTGCCCCGAGTGCGACGGCACCCGCCTCAGCGAGGAGGCTCGGTCGTCGAAGATCAAGAAGATCAACATCGCCGACGCCTGCGCGATGCAGATCAACGACCTGGCCGAGTGGGTGAAGGGTCTGGACGAACCGTCCGTCGCGCCGCTGCTCGAGGCGCTCCGAGACGTTCTTCATCGACCGCGACGGCATGATCGTGACGAAGTTCATGGGCGCCCTAGACACGGAGACCCTGGACGCGTACGTGTCGGCGATCGCCGAGGCGCGACCGCTACCGGCCACCCGTCCC
Source organism: Actinomycetota bacterium (assembly GCA_035288045.1). Classification (GTDB taxonomy): domain Bacteria; phylum Actinomycetota; class UBA4738; order UBA4738; family HRBIN12; genus DATEBA01. Next base: position 19,485 of record DATEBA010000030.1, on the reverse strand, counting down.
TCTACCTAGGGGCCCCGCGTCCCTGATGGCCGTGTCTGCGAAATCGGAGAATTCCGGTCGGACCGATGAACTGCCACGGGGAGAACGCTCCGACGCTCGAGGACGGGGCGCCGATCGTCCTGGTTGGCAACCCCAACGTGGGGAAGTCCGCTCTGTTCGGGCGGCTGACGGGCAGGTACGTGACCGTAGCCAACTATCCGGGGACGACCGTCGAGGTGGCCCGCGGCACGCTCGGGCGCAACGGTGAGCGCCGTCCGGTCGTCGACACGCCGGGGATGCACAGCACGGTCCCCCTCACGGAAGACGAACGGGTCGCCCGGGACATGCTGCTCGACGGTCCCGCGGCGGTCGTCCAGGTGGCCGACGCCAAGAACCTTCGCCGGGGGCTCCTGCTCGCCCTCGAGCTCGCCGAGGCGCGGGTCCCGTTCGTGCTCGCCCTCAACATGTCCGACGAGGCCCAGGCGAGCGGGATCCTGATCGACCCCGAGGCGCTCTCGCGTGAGCTCGGCGTGCCGGTCGTTCCCACCGTCGCGACCACCGGCGGCGGGGTCCCGGAGCTCGAGGAGCAAGTCGGAGCTCCGCGCATCGCCTCCAGGACGATCGGGTACGACGAGCAGCTGGAGGCCGCCATAGCCCGGGTCGCTGCGGTGATGCCGGCCGCCACCGTGTCCCCGCGAGCCCTGGCGATCATGGCTCTCTCCGGCGACGACGGGCTCCTGGAGCGGCTAGCCGTGAACGCCGCCGGACACGAGGCGGTGGCCGAGGCCCGAAGGGCGATCGAGAGGGCCACGGGGGCGCCGGCGGTGTACGCGCTCGCGCGCCGGCGACTCGAGGAGGCCGACACGATCCTGGACAAGGTGCTCGCCCGCGAGAGCGTCTCCGGCGCGTCGCTACGCGACCGGATCGGGAGGGTATGCGCGCATCCGGTCGCCGGGTGGCCGGTCCTCCTGACGGTGCTGGCGGGGATGTTCCTGTTCGTCGGCGTGCTAGGGGCTGGGAAGCTAGTCGGACTGCTGGAGAACGACCTCTTCGGCCGCGTGGTGAACCCGGCCGCCGCCCGCGCCGTCGACGCCATCGTTCCGGTGGAAGCCGTTCGGGACTTCCTCGTCGGGCGCTACGGGCTCATCACGATGGCGCTCACCTACGGGCTCGCGATCGTGATGCCGATCGTCGCCACCTTCTTCCTCGCGTTCGGGGTCCTCGAGGACTCCGGCTACCTCCCGCGGCTCGCAGTCATGCTCGACCGCGCCTTCCGGGTGATGGGGCTGAACGGTCGCGCGGTCATCCCGATGATCCTCGGGCTCGGCTGCGACACGATGGCCACGGTTACCACCCGCACCCTCGACTCGAAGAAGGAGCGGCTGCAGGTCACCCTTCTGCTCGCCCTCGCGGTGCCGTGCTCCGCCCAGTTGGGCGTGATCCTGGGGATGATCTCCTCGACGGGAGCGGTTGGGATCGCGATCTGGTCGGGCGTCGTCGCCGGGACCCTGCTAGGCGTCGGCTGGCTAGCGGGGCGCGTACTACCCGGGACCCGCTCCGACTTCATCGTGGAGCTCCCGCCGATGCGGGTGCCCTCGCTCCGCAACATCGCGGTGAAGACCACGGCCCGGCTCGAGTGGTACCTGAAGGAGGTCATCCCGGTCTTCGTGATCGGGACCGCGTTCCTGTTCGCGCTCGACCGCTTCGGGCTCCTGGGAGGGATCGAGCGCGCGCTCTCCCCGGTGGTCGTCGGATGGCTCGGCCTTCCCTCGGCCGCGACGGGTGCGATGCTGATCGGATTCCTTCGGCGCGACTACGGCGCGGCGGGCCTCTTCGCGCTTGCGCAGGCGGGGATGCTCTCGCCGAACCAGATCCTCGTCTCGCTCGTCGTGATCACGCTCTTCGTCCCTTGCATCGCGAACCTGATGATGATCGTAAAGGAGCACGGCAGGCGCACGGCTGCGGCGGTCGCCGCCTTCGTCTTCCCCTTCGCGGTGGTCGTCGGGGGCCTGCTGAACCTGATCCTAAAGGCGCTTCGCGTGGAGGTCGGCTGACATGCGCTGCCGGCTCTGCGGACACCGCTTCGACGAGACGAAGCTCGCCTGCCACTCCCAGTGCCCGCTCGGCAAGAGGTGCAGCCTGATCTGCTGCCCCAACTGCGGCTACCAGGTCGTGGACGAGTCCCGGACGCTGCTCGGGCGAACGCTCAGGCGGCTCCTTCCCGGGCGGCCTCGCGGGCCGCGCAAGGTGCCCGAGGTCCCCGGCGTGCCGCTCACCCACGTGCCGGTCGCAACGGAGGTACGCGTCGTGGGTCTCGACGGCATGCCCGCCCCGCGCCTGTCCAGGCTGACGGCGTTCGGCCTGGCCCCCGGGTGCCGGCTACGCGTGCTCCAGCGCAAACCCGTCCCGGTCGTGCGCGTCGGCGAGACCGAGATCGCGCTGTCCGAGGAGATCCTCGGGCAGATCCGCGTCGAGCCCCCGGAGGCCGCCTGATGCACCGGACCAACGTGGCTGTGTTCCTGGGGATGCTCCTGCTCGTGGGCACGATGCCGTTCCTGATGCTTGCGGTCTACGCGGCCCGCCGACGCCGGGACCGGGCGGACGCCCCGGAACTGGGGGCGACGCTGTCTGGTGGGTTACGGCGGAGCCCGGCTCGATCGACGCCGCGCTGGAGCAGGTGCTGGAGGTCGCCGGACGATGACCCGGTTTCACATCCTGCTCGGGACCGCCGTGCTGAACGGCGTCGGCGGCGGGCTCGCGATCGCGCGAGGCCCGGAAGAGCCAGACCTCCCGGCGGTCGCCGTGTGGGGTCACATCGCTCTGGCCGTCCAGCTCGCCTCCAGCTTCTTCCTGTTCACGTCCACCTCCGACGATCCCGGGATCCTGCACTACGTGCTCCCCGGCGCGTCGGTGGCCGGGATCGCTCTCGCGCGCGGTGTTCGCGGCGACGGCAGGAACCGGGCCGTAGGGATCGCGTCGCTGGCGGCGCCAGCCGTAGCGCTGTTCGCGCTCGTGTCGGGGTTGACGAGGGGCTAGGAGCATGAACTTCGACAAGAGCCCGATCCTCGTCTTCTGGGAGACAACGAAGGCCTGCCGGCTCGCGTGCAGGCACTGCCGCGCGGAGGCGATCGCCGAGCCGCTTCCCACCCAGCTCTCGCACGAGGAGGGTCTCGCGTTCATCGACCGGCTGCTGGGGTTCGCGCCGTACCGGCCAGTCCTGATCCTCACCGGAGGGGACCCGTTCATGCGCTCGGACCTGTTTGAGCTCGCGGCACACGCCGGGCAGGCGGGCCTTCCCATCGGGTTCGCGCCAAGCGTCACGCCCCTGCTGGACCGAGAGGCGGCCTCCCGGATGCTGGAGGTGGGCCCCAAGACCGTCTCGATCAGCCTCGACGGAGCCCGCCCGCAAACGCACGAGGGCATCCGCGGCGTGGACGGCCACTTCGAGCGGACGCTCGACGCCGTGCGGATGCTCGTGGACGTCGGCCACACCGTGCAGATCAACACGACCGTGATGCGCCCGAACGTAGAGGAGCTTGCCGACGTCGCAGCGCTAGTGGCGTCCCTCGCCGCCCACATATGGGAGGTCTTCTTCCTGATCAAGGTCGGTCGGGGCCAGGAGCTCGAGGAGCTCACCCCCGAGGAGAACGAGGACGTCGTCCAGTTCCTTTTCGACGCCTCCCACTACGGGTTCATCGTCCGCACGGTCGAGGCCCCGTTCTTCCGCCGGGTCGTCGCCTGGCGCCGGGACGATGGGACCTGCACGGCCGGCTTCGGGGGGCCGTTATACGAGCGACTCACTACGGGTCTGGTGGACCGGCTGGGCCCGGCCCGTCTCGCTACCAAGGCGCAGAGCGTTGGCACCCGCGACGGCAAGGGCATCCTGTTCGTTTCGCACGACGGCTACCTGTACCCCTCGGGATTCCTCCCGGTGCCCCTTGGCAACGTAAAGAGGGACGACGTCGTGGCGGTCTACCGGACCCACCCGCTGCTCCGATCGATCCGCCGCGCCGAGTTCACGGGCCGATGCGGAGCGTGCGAGTACGCGGACGCCTGCGGCGGCTCCCGCGCGCGTGCGTTCGCGACTTCGTTGAACGCCCTAGGGGAGGATCCCGCTTGCGCCTACTCTCCCGCCCCGCTTGACCTGGTGCTTTAGGCGCCGCCCTAGGACTGTTATCGGATATAGAAGATGCGAACACTCCTGTTTGTATACCTACTAGACCCTATTGTTCCGGGACCAAGTGCTGTTTGACGGTGGCCGCGACTCTAGTTATCCTCGGGCCAGCGTTGTAGCGATTAATGACAAAGGAGGTCCTGATTGCGGGATGCCGGAGCTTGTGAACGGATTCACGAGCCCCCACGGGGGAGGTGAAACAAGGTGGAGAAGCATCGCAAGACTTGGAACGATCGCGGGGCTGGCCGCGATCCTCGCGTTCGCGCTCGGTGGCGCGGCGTGGGCGTCCACCGGCTTCAACGGACCGACCCCGCCGAAGATAGCCGACCCCGTGGATCCGGACGACGCACCCCACGGCGGCCACTCCTCGTCGTCGAACTTCTGTCTCCAGTGTCACGACGTTCACGACGCGGACGGCGAGTACGCGCTGCTCTGGAAGTCGAGCGTCACGGACACGTGCGCTACGTGCCACGGGTACATGGGCGACGCCGAGACGGGGACTCGGGACCCGCTCGGGACGGGGACGATCGGAACGGCCTCCGTCCGTACGGTGTACGACAGCGCGGCGCCGGGGTCCGAGCACGGCATCGGGTCGGCCAACTCACCCGACGGGGTCACGATGATGGAGGGCGAGTGGTCTTACGGCTGGACGTCGGGTGGTCCTGCCTCTGGCACGGCCGACTCCGACACCCCCGCAGGAGCAGGAACCGCGGCCGCGGGAAGCGGGGGTCTGTACTGCGGTAGCTGCCACACGCCACACGGCGAGTCCGGTCAGGCGATCAACACCAAGAAGGTGTGGACCCGGACAAGCTCCACCGGCGCCCAGACGCTCATGAACTGGGCGAACGACACCCCGATCTGGGCCGGAGGCGGCTCGGTCAAATACCTGTGGCTGGACGCGGGACAGTGGAAGCTGTGCACCTCCACGGGTGGTGGAGCACCGTGCACGGACGCCACGGTGGTCGACTCCGAGGGCCAGACCGTCTACCTGTACGGGTACAAGCTGCTGTCGATGTACCCGAACTTCTCCTACGGGACGCCAAGGTCCTGGAACGCCGACTACCGAGGCCGCGACGCGGTCAGCTGGTGCGGCGAGTGCCATCCCGACAGGGTCGACGCAGCGTTCGGCGGCACGCCTCACAACCACCCCACGTCGTGCACGGCGTGCCACGGGAACCCCAACGCCGACACCACCTCGAAGGACTTCCCCCACACCTCGACGGTCGGTGACCTGTTGAAGGACTACCCGGATGCGCTGTGCGTGACGTGCCACCTGAGCAACAGGAGCCTGCCGTAGGCGTAGGCACATAGCCCGAGACAACGGGGCCGGGGGCGCCGCGGAGCCCGTGCCGCGGCGCCCCCGGCACCCGCACGACTCGATCCCGCGGACCCTGCCCGCGGGATCGCCTTTCCCGGGAATTCCTCGGCGGAACTCCTGAAGATCCCCCGACCGCCCGATACCCTCTTCAGAGGCAGGCATGTCCGTGCTCCGTCAGGATCCCACGACCCACCAATGGGTGATCGTCGCGCCCGTGCGCGGCGACCGCCCGCACTCCCCCGCCGTCTGGGCGCGCCCCGAGCTGCCGGCACGCGACCCGTCGTGCCCCTTCTGTCCGGGGAACGAGGACCAGACGCCGCCGGAGGTCGCCCGCGACCCCGCGGACGGGTGGCAGGTCCGGGTCGTGCCGAACAAGTACGGAGCGCTGGGCGGCAACGGCTCCACCGAGCGCGGGGGCTCGCCGATGTTCCGGGACATGCCGGGGGTCGGCAGCCACGAGGTCGTGATCGAGTCGCCCCGCCACGACGCCCGCATGCACGACATGTCCGTCGAGGAGGTCTCGCGCGTCGTCCGGATGTGGCGCGCCCGCTACCGCGAGCTGATCGCAGAGCCGCAGCTTCGCGCCGTCGTCGTGTTCAAGAACTTCGGGACGCTGGCCGGCACCTCGTTGGTGCATCCTCACTCCCAGGTGGTGGCGACGCCGGTCTTCCTCCCCCGGCTGATCCGCAGGCTCGACGTCGCGACGCGGTACTTCGACGACAACGGCCACTGCGTCTACGACGACCTGATCGAGGCCGAGCGCGACGCCGGCGCCCGTATCGTCGAGGAGCGCGGCGGGTTCGTGTCGCTGGTGCCTTTCGCCGCGGCCACGCCTTTCGAGACGTGGATCCTACCGACGAGCCACGAGTCCTCGTTCGGCGAGATCCGGGACGAGGAGATCGAGGGTTTCGCCTCGTTGCTGCGATCGACCTTCGGCGCGATCCGCGCCGCCTGCGGAGACCCCGACTACAACCTCGTGCTCTACTCCGCGCCACTGAACGGCCACCCCGAGGAGTACTTCCACTGGCACGTGAAGATCCTGCCGAAGCTCACCACCCCCGCCGGCTTCGAGATCGGCTCGGCGATGAGCATCAACACGGTGCTACCCGAGGACTCAGCGGTAGCCCTACGCGGTGCGCTCCACCACGCACACGCGGGGCAGTAGCCCGCGACCCGCGTTACCGAGCCGCCCCCTGGATTCTCGCCACCGTGCGTTCGCGCCCTAGCAGCTCCAGCGACTCCGGTAGGGGCGGCGACACGTTCGAGCCCGTCGCGGCGGCCCTTATCGGCTGCCAGCCCTTCGTGCGGTTGAGCCCGGCCTCCCCCGCCACCGCGTCCAGGGTTGCCTGGATCGCTCCAGCGGTCCACGGCTCGACCGCCGCCAGCGCGTCGGCGGCCTTCCTCAGGTACTCGCCCCCGGCCTTCTCGAGCAGCGCGCGGGCCTTCTCGTTCGGCTCGACGTCGTCGGTGAACAGGAACGTGAGCAGCTCCACGCTCTCTGCCAGCGTCTTCATCCGCTCGCGAACCAGCGGCATCGCTCGCCGCAGGAGCCCGAGTTCCGGCGTGAGCCCGGCGACCGACAGGAAGTGCAGGCACCGGGCCGCGAGGTCGTCGTCGTCGTCGAGCGTCTGGATGTAGTGGTTGTTCATCCACTCGAGCTTCTGCGAGTCGAACATGGCTGGGTTGCTCGACACGCGGTCCAGGTCGAAAGCCGCGGTCAGCTCGTCGCGCGAGAGAAACGTCGTGTGGTCGTCCTTCGACCACCCGAGCAGGGCCAGGTAGTTCACCAGTGCCTCTGGCAGGATCCCGTGCTCGCGGAAGGCCTCCACGGAGGTCGAGCCATGCCGCTTCGACAGCGGCCTGCCGTCGGGCCCGTTCACCTGCGGGACGTGGGCGAACGCCGGCGGGGTGCCGCCGAGCGCCTCGATCACCGCGGCGTTGCGCGGGGCGGCCGCCAGCAGGTCGTCGCCGCGGATAACGTGGGTGATCCCCATCAGCATGTCGTCCACCGCGACCGCCAGCAGGAACGTCGGCGAGCCGTCGGAGCGCATGATCACGAAGTCGCGGAGCGTTCCCGCCCGGAACCGCACCTCCCCCTTCACGAGGTCCCTCACCACGTGCTCCCGCTCCGGCATCGCGAAGCGCAGCGCGAACGGCCTTCCCTCCTCCTCGAGGGCCCTCCGCTCGGCGTCCGTCAGCCTCCGGCATCGGCCGTCGTACCCAGGCGGCTCCCCATGCGCGAGCGCCGCCTGCCTCCGCTCCTCGAGCTCCTCGGGTGTGCAGTAGCAGCGGTAGGCCGCGCCATCGGAGACGAGCCGGTCGGCGTGCTCCCCGTATACCTCCATCCGCTGCGACTGCCGGTACGGCGCGTGCGGGCCGCCCACGTCGGGCCCCTCGTCCCAGTCGATCCCCAGCCACATGAGCGACTCGACCACGCCGTGGACCGCCTCCTCGGTGACACGGCTCGCGTCGGTGTCCTCGATCCGCAGCACGAACGCCCCGCCGTGATGGCGCGCGTAGGCCCAGCTGAACAGCCCCGTGCGGACGTTGCCGACGTGGAGAGATCCCGATGGGGCCGGCGCGAAGCGGCACCTGATGCTCACGGCGCCACCGTGTTCGCGAGCACGCCAATGCCGTCGACCTCTACCTCGACCCGATCCCCGGCCGCGAGTCTCCCGACTCCCTCCGGCGTGCCGGTCATGATCACGTCGCCGGGAAGGAGCGTCATGAACTCGGTTATGAACTCGAGCAGCGTCGCGACGCCGAACACCATGTCGGCGGTCGTGGCCGACTGCACCACGTCGCCGTTCAGGCGCGTCTCGATGTGGAGGTCGCCCGGATCGAGCTCCGTCTCGATCCACGGCCCGAGCGGGCACGAGCCGTCGAAGCCTTTGGCGCGGGCCCACTGGCCGTCCCTCTTCTGAAGATCTCGGAGCGTCACGTCGTTCCCGCAGGTGTACCCGAGGATGTAGCGGTAGGCGTCCTCGGCGCGAACGCTTCGGGCGATGCGCCCTATAACCACCGTGAGCTCGCCCTCGTAGTCCACGCGCCGGCTGATCCGCGGGAGCGGGATCGGGTCCTCGGGCCCCGACACGCTCGTCGAGGGCTTGAGGAAGATGAGGGGCTCCTCCGGAACCTCGCCTCCGAACTCCGCCGCGTGCGCCGCGTAGTTCCTGCCCAGGCACACGACCTTCGAGGGGAGCACGGGCGCGAGGAGCCGCAGGTGCTTGAGGCCGACCTCCTCGCCTGTGGGGATCGGGTCCTCGAAGAACGTCCCCTCAAGCAGCCTGGCCGCGCCGTCCTCTAGCACCCCCGTGGCGATGCGGTCGCCGAAGCGCAGGCGCGCCAACCTCATAGCGGCCTGAGGCTATCGCAAGCAGGCTGGGCTGGCCCTGTCCGCCCCCGATGAGGCAAGATTGCGGGCATCCGCAGGCAGGAGGCACCGATCGTGTGGGACGCATACCGTCGCCCCCTCCCCTCGATGCTCGACGCGATAGGGCGAACCCCCCTCGTACGCATGCAGCGTGTGTGCCCGGACGGCCACGAGCTGCTCGCGAAGATCGAGTGGTACGGGCCGACCGGGTCGGTGAAGGACCGGATCTACGCCTACATGATCGAGCGCGCCGAGGAGAGAGGGGAGCTGCACCCCGGGATGACGATCCTCGAGACCACCACCGGCAACGCCGGCATCGCCGCCGCCGCCGTCGCCGCCATCAAGGGCTATCCCTGCACGATCATCATGCCGGAGGGGATGAGCGAGGAGCGCAGGAAGCTGCTTCGCGCCTACGGCGCCGAGCTCTTCCTCACTCCCGGGGGCGAGTCGGACATCGAGCTGGCCCTCAAGAAGATGGCCGAGATCCGGGCGGAGGACCCGGACCGATTCTGGATCCCGGGGGAGTTCGAGAACCCCGACAACGTCGAGGCGCATCGCCTGACCAGCGGACCGGAGATCCTCGAGCAGAGCGGCGGCGAGATCGACGCGATCGTCGCCGCCCAGGGAACCGGCGGCTGGATAAGCGGCGTCGCGAGGCTCCTCCGCCAGGAGCTACCCGGGATCCGGATCTACACCGCGGAGCCCGCCGAGTGCGCCCTGATCGCCGACCGTAAGTGGGGCACGCACGGGATCGCCGGCATCGGCGACGGCATCGTCCCGCCGAACTTGGACCTTGAGGTGATCGACGGCGTGGTAACGATCTCCACCGACGAGGCGCTGGGGATGGCCCGGCGCCTGGCTCGGGAGGAGGGCGTCCTCGCCGGCCCCTCGGGCGGCTGCAACGTGACGGCGGCCCTCAAGGTCGCCGACGCTCACCCGGAGCTCCGCCGCCTCGTGACGCTGATCCCCGACACCGCCATGCGCTACTTCTCCACCGCGCTCTTCGGCGAGCGCACACCGCACGAGATTCCAGAGGAGCGCGGCCGCGAGCTCGACCCCCGCGAGATCGAGGAGCTCGATCGGCACGCGCACCGCCTCGAGGTGATCCGTTAACGAAAGGGGAACCGATGCCGTACACGTCGGGCGAATGGCACGTGAAGTCGGCTCGCGAGGACGAGTTCGTCCTGGAGTGGCGCGACCTCGCCCAGTGGACGATCGAGAACGTTCGCGGCGCGAGCTGGGCCAGGCTCCTCCGCGATCGGGAGCAGCCCACCCGCTTCGTCAGTCTCGGCCCGTGGACCGATGACGAGGCGATCCAGGAGTGGCGCTCCCACCCGGTGTTCAAGGAGCGCGTGGGCAGGCTGAGGGACCTCGTCGAGCGGTTCGACGCGAAGGTACTCGACCCGGCGACGGAGGTGGGCTTGGCCGACTGAGCCCAGGGCGTCACGCCGGAGGCCACAGGCTCTCCTGAAGGGCCACCTCCGCGGACCCACCTTCGGCAGCATCCAGCTCGAGTTCGACCACCCACGCGCTCCTGTATGGGGAAACCTCATCGGCGTTGGCCAGGGCGAACTTCACTAACCATCGGTTCTTCTGTGCGCTTCCCCTCCCTCCCGCCGCAGCTTGCCAGGTCGATGGCGGGAGTCGCCTCAAGGCCACACAAACGCACCAGGTCCTTGACTCGCTCCTGGAAAACCTGGGCCGCCTGGTCACACACCTGCTTGTAGTCCGCGTACCCGCCGGGCGTCGGGGCCGGTGTGAACCCCTCCTCTACTTCGCCGCAGATGTGGACATCGGGGCGATCAGGAGACCAGGGGACGCAGCCCTCGCCCGTGTCACTGTCCTCGGCCCCCGGCGAGGGCCGCGCCCCGTAGTACACGGGCGGCGGGCTCGCGTAGCCTTCGGCCGGCCCCCGACTGGCTCAGGCGGTTAGGCTGACCAGCGTCGCAACGAGAGTAGCCACGCCAGTCGACCAGGGAACTCGCCGAGTCCAGAGGGCCACGACCATTGCTCACATATTGCGCCGCATTGCGCTCCAGCGAAAGAGCGCGTGGGCAGGCTGGATCCCGCACTGAGCGCCCTAAGTCCGCGCGGAGTCCAGCGCGCGCATGCGTCGCAGCTCGGCGTCCTCGTAGGACCTGCGCGCGGTCCTGTAGCCGGGCCCGAACACCCCGACCAGGATCACGCCCCCGAGTAGCGCGGGGAAGTAGACCGCGTAGGGCTGCGACGTCGTCACCGCGATCGCTCCGACCACGAGGATCACCACTCCGAGCCCCACGAGGACTCGCATCGATGCCAGAACGAACCGCTGCGCCTTCCGCCTGGACACGAGCGCCCCGACCACCGCGCCGAACACTCCGATCAGCCCGCCGCCGATGCCGCCGACCAGGCCTCCGGTCCTGTCCGACCACCAGCCGGCTTCGCCGTCGAGCGGGACGAGCTGCATGGGGCCCACCCAAACCGTTCCCGCGCCGGGCAGCACGACACCGATCTCCAGGCTGGACGGGGGCGCGCCGCCCTGGAGGTAGAAGGGAAGCTCAAACGCTCTCCCATCGGAGTCGCCGGTGATGGCGCCCATGGGGCCCTGGGGGGCGAGGGTCCGCGAGAAGTAGCGCGACCCGTCGGGGAATACGCTCCACATCTCGAGGAACCCCGTGCCCTCGACGCCCTCGTACCGGACCTCGCCCTTGAGCGCGTACCCGGTTCCCCCTACCGGGGGGTCCTCGATCACGGCCAGCGGGAAGCGTCCTCCCGCCGGAGGGCTCACCACCCGAACCTCCCCGTCGACGATCTCGCCCGACAGCGGCGTCGTCCGCTCCCAGTCGACCTCGACCGTAATCTCCTTCGCCAGGGCGGGCGTGGTGGCCATCCAGACGACGACCGCCGCGCTAGCGAGCCTGTTCGCGAGTATCACGATGCTCCTCCTCTTGGTAGGTCCTGAGCAGGTGCCCGAAAGTCCGGTCGTCGAGCCGGCCCTCCGCATACAGCTCGCGCAGGGTGAGCTCGAACGGCCCCGCCCCCGCCTGTTCCTCGATCAACTTCACCTTCTCGATCAGCCGGTCCAGGCGAAGCCTCACCGTTGGGTAGGAGATCCCGTACTGCTCCGCAAGATCCTTGAGTGTCCCCGAGGCCAGCAGGAACCGTTTCAGGAACGCCAGATCCTCGTCCGACAACCGGTCCACCCACCTTGGCTCCCGATCCATGCCCACAGGATCCTTTCGGCATGAGGTTGAAGATTCTTGAGATCAGCATTCATTTTCCACAACCCGAAGTGAAAGTCAACCTCTGGGATCTGCAAGTTCTTCGGGCTAACTTCGCCGGCCGTTCAAGCCGCTGCAGACGTCCGAGACGGGGCCCGAGACCAGGACGCTCCTGGCTCCAACGAACGCGGCCAGCTCGCGGAGGGCTCGTCCGATCGCCCCGGCGACTCCTCGGGGTGCCCCCGGCTCCGCGCCTACCGCGTTCACTTGCAGCACGCCCCGTTGGCGGGCCGTCGCCGGGTCCAGGCGCCCGGCCAGCCGGTCCCCGTGGAGTATCGGCATGACGTAGTAGCCGTAGAGGCGCTTGGCTCTCGGGACGTAGATCTCGAGCTTGCAGTCGAAGCCGAACAGCTCCTGCACTCGGGAGCGGTCCCGGATGAGGTTGTCGAACGGCGCCAGCAGGGTCCCCCTGGGCTCCCATCGACCCTGCTCGATCTCATCGAGGAGCGCGACGTCGTCCGCGTGCGCGTACCACGTGCCGGCAAGCGGAGAGCGGCCTTGCGTCACCGAAACCTGCTCTATCCTTCCCTCGCGTTCGAGCTCCTCCAGCACGGCGGGGAGCCGCACGTACCTCCCGGGCAGGAAGTTGCCGCGGATGTGGGCAAGCGTCGCCACTCCGAGGAATCGCAACGACCGCTGCGCCGCGATCCGGGTCACCTGATGGTCCGACAGGCGGTCGCCGATGAAGTGCGCGGGCAGGCAGCGCTCCGCGAGGTCCCAGAGCCTCTGACCGCCCTGCCTGCCGGCCACCGTCACCTTCCCCTGCGCCCAGAGGAAATCCAACATCCGGCTCACGTTCCGCTCGTTGGTCCACCCGGCGGACCTCCAGCCGACATCGGCGCGGCCGACGGCGAGCGCTCTCGACGGGAGCGGACCTCCGCGACGGAGTTCGGCGAGTATCGACCGCCTCAGCCCGTCGTTCTCGCGCATCCACGCGCGAACCCGGGCGTGCCAGGCGTCGCCCCGCGCCGGTAGCCGCGCATCCGCGGCTCGTGGAGCGGATACTCCTCGGTGGGGACGATCGAGGCCGCGTGCGCCCAGTACTCGAACAGCTTGCGCTCCTCCCAGACGAGCCGGTCCACATCGGTGGGTTCGTAGCCTCCGAGCCGGCTCCACAACACCAGTATGTGGCTGCGCGCAAGAGCCTGGATCGGATCGAGCTGGAGGCAGCCGATCTGCCGGACGATCTCGAGGATCCCGTCCGCGTCCGGCGCCCGTCGAGGCCCGGCCAACCCCTGACACCACAGCGCCATCCGGCGAGCAATGCGGAGCGAAATCGCGCGTGTCGCCAATGGGAGGGGGTCAGCCGACCGAAGTCAGCCAGGTCCCGTACTTCTCGAGCTCGCCCTTCGTCGCGGCGAAGAACGTTCCCTGGATCTCCTTGGTGACCGGCCCGCGGTGGCCCTCCCCGACCTTGCGGTCATCGATCTCGCAGACCGGGGTGACCTCGGCGGCGGTGCCGGTGAAGAAGACCTCGTCGGCCAGGTAGAGGTCGGTGCGAACCAGGTGCTCCTCGCGGACCTCGTAGCCCAGGTCCCTGGCGATCTCGATCACGGACTCGCGGGTGATGCCGCCCAGGCACCCGGCCGAGATCGGTGGAGTCGTGATCACGCCGTCCCTTACCGCGAAGACGTTCTCGCCCGACCCGTCGGCGACGGTCCCGCCAATGTTCAGCATGATCGCCTCGTCGTAGCCGCCCTTGATGGCCTCCACCTTGGCAAGGATCGAGTTGATGTACTGGCCGGTCGCCTTCGCGGCGGGCGGTAGCGAGTTCTGGTCGTTGCGCTTCCAGCTCGAGACCTTGATGCGCACGCCGGCTTCGAGGGCCTCCTCGCCCAGGTAGGCCCCCCAGGGCCACACCGCGATCGAGACGTTCACGGGCGTCGTGAGGGGGTTCAGACCCATCTCCCCGTATCCACGGAAGACCAGCGGGCGTATGTAGCAGGACGAGAGGCCGTTGGCGCGGATCGTCTCCTTGACGGCCTCGATAACCGCCTCCTGCGAGTACGGCACGTCCATGTGGTAGATGTGCGCCGACCGGAACAGGCGCCGGATGTGCTCCGGAAGCCGGAAGACCGCCGCCCCACGGCGGGTCTCGTAGCACCGGATCCCCTCGAACACGCCGCTGCCGTAGTGGAGGGCGTGTGAGAGCACGTGCACCTTGGCCTCCGCCCACGGCACGAGCTCGCCGTCCATCCAGATCTTCTCGACGGCCTGGATCGGCACCGGATCCCTCCCTTCGCCTGCGCGGGTCGGCCGCCCGACGCCGCTACAGGATACCGTCGGTGATGCCGCAGGTCAGGGCAGGTCGTAGGCGCGCCAGGCGATCTCGAGCGGCTCTTCGAGCTCCTCCGGCGCGCCGTATCTCTCCCGGACGCGCGCGCGAGCCGCTTGGGCTGCCCTGCGGCGCGTCTCCTCGTCGACGTCCCATGTCCACGAGTGGTATCCCACCTCCATCTGGTCGAGGAACGAGGCGACGGTGTCGTCGAGCCGTTCGGGGATCGACTTGAGTGCTCTCCCGGTGGCACCGTGGCGGGACATGGCCCGGTCGAGCGCCTCCGTGTCGCGGGGGTCGAGCCCGATCGCGAACGGGCGCCCGCCAGCGACCTCGAGGAACCGGTCAACGGCCGCCCAGCGGATCGGCGTGAGGTCTCCGGGGTGCACGAGCACGATGCCGCCGGGGCGGACCACGCGCGCCAGCTCCGCGACGGCGCCCTCCCAGTTCCGGATCAGGTGGAAGACGTGTCGAGCTATCGCCCCTCCGAAGGATCCGTCGGCGAACGGGAGTCGGGTCGCGTCGGCGACCGCGACGGGAAAAGGGTCCCGGCTCTTCTCCAGGAGCTTTCGCAGCATAGGCTGGGAGATGTCGACGCCGGCCATCCGCACACCCCGTTCCGCCAGGGGCAGCGCTATCAGGCCCGTCCCCACGCCGATCTCGAGCACCGGTTCCCGTCCACGGAGCTCGGCGACCAACAGGTCGCTTACCGCTCCCACGGCTCCCTCCGACAGGCCGCGGGTGCTGTCGTAGTAGTCGACGGCGCGGTCGAAGCGGACGGACTCCGTCACGTCGCCGAGCCTACGACTTCGGGATCTCCTTGGTTGGGTCCAGGAACGGGAGCGGCACGACCTCCGCCTGCATCGGACCGTTGGGCGATCCGATCTCGAGGCCCGTGCCGATGTCCGCGAGCTCGATCGGCACCCAGACGTAGCCCATGTTGATCTTCAGGCGCGGCGAGTGGCTCGCCGATACGAGTCTCCCAACCACCCTCCCGTCCGACCTCACCGACCAGAAGTCCTCGAGCCACATCCGTAGGGGCTCGCCGTCGATGCGAACCCCGACGAGCTTGTGCTTCACGCCCTCGGCCGCGATCCGCTCCAGGGCCTTCCTCCCGACGAAGTCGTTGCCGTTCAACTCGACCAGACGCTCCATGCCGGTGATCTCGAAGGGGTTGCTCTCGATCGTCATGTCGTTCCCGTAGTTGAAGATGCCCGCCTCCATGCGCCTCTGATCGGACGGCGCGATGGCGCGGATCGCGTACGGGCGGCCGGCCTCCATCACCAGGTCCCAGAGCATCGTCCCCTTCGACGAGTCGCGTAGGTAGATCTCGAAGCCGACCTCGCCGCTCCACCCGGTGCGGGACACAACC
Source organism: Actinomycetota bacterium (assembly GCA_035288045.1). Taxonomy (GTDB): domain Bacteria; phylum Actinomycetota; class UBA4738; order UBA4738; family HRBIN12; genus DATEBA01. The sequence continues at coordinate 3,734 of DATEBA010000030.1, read as the reverse complement.
ACGGGGATCCCCTCCAGTTCGCCCTCCCGGCACCGGTAGTAGCGAAGGCCCGCGACCTCCTCGCCGAACAGGTCGCGGATCATGTCCTTGGACTTCGGGCCCTGGACCTGCAGCGGCGACACATCGGGCTCGCGGATCGAGACGTCCATCCCGGCGAACGCCGACACGCCGAGGGCGAACAGCAGCGCGTCGGAGTCCGCGAGCGACAGCCAGAAGTGGTTCTCCCCCAAGCGAAGCAGGATCGGGTCGTTCACGATCCCTCCGTCGGGCGCGATGAGCGGCGCGTACTTGCACTGGCCGACGTTGCACCTCGACAGGTCCCGGCACGTGAGGAGCTGCGTGAAGGCGGCCGCGTCGGGCCCTGTGATCTCGACCTGACGTTCGACGGCAACGTCCCACAGCGTGACGTGCTCCAGCATGTGCCAGTACTCCTTCACGTCGTCGTCGTAAAGAGTGGGGATCAACATGTGGTTGTAGAGATCCCAGCTCGTGCAGCCGGCCTCGACGGTCCGCTGCCAGTAGGGCGACTTGCGGTACCACGAGGCGACGTAGAACGTGAAGCTGAAGTTGTCCGTTGCCATCCGCTCCCCCCGGAATAGGTCAGGACTTGCGCGCCAGCCTGCGATCCCTCCGGATCTCGCGTACGCAGTTGCGCGCAGGGATGCCCGTCACTCCCCCGCCGGCGTGCGTGGCGCTAGAGCACTGGTACAGGCCTCTGATCGGGGTCCTGTAGTCCGCGTAGCCGGGAGCCGGCCGCATGTGGAACAGCTGATCGGCCGAGAGCTCGCCGTGGAAGATGTTGCCGCCGATCAGTCCCCACTCGTGCTCCATGTCGTAGGGGCCGATCACCTGGCGGGCGATTATCGACTCGCGGAACCCCGGCGCCACCGCCTCGTACTCGTCGACCACCCGGTCGGCGTACGCCTCCAGCTCTGCGCGGTGAGGCTCCTTGGACCACTCGTGTGGCACCCATTGCGTGAAGAGCGAGACGATGTGCGCGCCCTCCGGCGCGAGCGTGTGATCGAGCGTGGTCGGGATCACACCGTCGGAGAAGGGCCGCGTGGCCGCCTTCCCGTGGCGGGCCTCCTCGAAGGCGGTCTCGAGGTAGTCGACCGAGTGCGCGATCTCGAACCCTCCGCTGAAGTCGGTCCAGTCCGGCTCCGCGGAAAGCTTCGGCAGCCTGGAGACCGCCAGGTTGATCTTCACCACGCCGGAGCGCGTGTGCCAGTGCTCGATGTCGTGGACGAAGTCGTCGGGCAGCTTGTCGGGCTCGATCTGGCGCAGGAACGTGATCTGAGGGTGGCAGGCGGTGACGACCGCCGGCGCGAGGATCTCCTCCCCGCCCTCGAGGGCGACCCCACGCGCCTCACCGCCTCTGATCAGCACTGTCGCGACCGGCGCGTTCGTCCGGACCTCGGCGCCGAACGAGCGGGAGCTGGACTCTATCGCGGCGGCCACGGCACCCATGCCCCCCTCTGGCACGCCCCAGGACCCGAGCACACCGTCGCCGACGTCACCGATCATGTGGTGAGCCGCGACGTAGGCAGTGCCCGGCTCGAGGGGGCCGGCCCACGTACCGATCAGCCCGTTGATCGCGGTCACGGCCTTGATCGCCTCCGACTCGAAGAACCGCTCGGCGATGTCGGCTATCGACATCGTCATGAGACGCGTCACCTCGCCGACGGTTCGAACGTCTAGCCCGCGGAACCTCCACACCAGGCGGAGCGTCTCCCACAGGTCGCGGGGGCGCTTGGAGCCGACCTTCGGCGGCGTCGTCGAAAAGAGTGGCCCTAGGACGTCGGCGAGACCGCCGAGCCAAGCGTCCCATCGCTCGATCGCGTGGGCGTCCTTCTTCGAGAACTTCAGGAACTCGTCGTAGTTCTTCGAGTTGTCCTCGTACTCGATCAGCACTCGCCCATCGGGGGTCGGGACGACGTACGGCCCGATCGGATGCACCCGGTAGCCGTGCCGCTCAAGCTGGAGCTCCCTGATGATCGCGTCGGGCATGAGACTCATCACGTAGGAGAGCGTCGTCACCTTGAACTCGGGGAGATCCGGCCAGGGCTGGTCGGTTGCGGCCGCTCCCCCGGTCTTGTGGCGGGCCTCGCACAGGACCACGCGAGCGCCGGCCTTGGCCAGGTAGGCGGCCGCGACGAGGCCGTTGTGCCCACCGCCGATCACGATGGCGTCGTAGCGGTTGGCGCCTCCCATCGCGGCCCGACGGTAGCATTGAACCGCCGTTCAACTCAAATCCGCGTGACCGCCGGAAAAGGTGACTGACCCTGGTGTGACGTAGGTCACCGCGAACCGAACGCACGTTCGTCTAGTCTCACCTTCGTGACCACGCTGCGAACAGCACTCGATGAGTACCGAGCTGAGGAGCTCCGCTACTGCTCCGACCAGGCGCTCGAGGACGACCTCTCCGAGCTCGAGCGCGGCGCGGCGGTGCTTCAGGCCGAACGGCTGAGGCTACTGGCGGAGATCAATCGCCGGGCAGCTTCCGGAGGGAAGGGCACCTCTCGACTTCCTCCTGGTTCACGCACCGGCACCGAGTGGCCTTCCCAGCCGCTTCGCGCCAGGTCCGCCTCGCGAGGGCCCTCTGGCAGATGCCCGCGACGCGGCAGGCGCTCTTCTCCGGCGAGCCATCCACGTCTGCCGTAGAGGTGCTGGTGTCGGCCTACGAGTCCAACCCCGAGGCTTTCGAGGCGGCTGAGGAAACGCTCGTGGATGCGGCGAGAAACCTCTCGATCCGGCAACTCGCCGCGGCCGTCGCGTACTGGCGACAGGCCGCGGACCCGGAGCGGGCGGTCTCCGACGAACAGCGGCTCCACGACCTGAGACGGCTGTACGTTTCGCCGACGCTGTCCGGATGGTCCGGATCGACGGCGATCTCGACCCCGAGACAGGGCAAACCCTCATCTCGGCCCTTCGTAGCGTGGTGGCCGCCGAGACGCGGGCAGGGGACGATCCTCGAAGCTTCGCCCAGCTCCGGGCCGACGCCTTGGGTGAGATATGCAGGCTGTGGCTCGAGTCCTCCGACCGACCGATGGTCGCCGGGGAGCGACCCCACATCAACGTGACCGTGTCGCTGGAGGCATTGGAAGGGCGGGTGGGTCGTCCTTGCGAGATGGACGATGTCGGCAGGATAACGCCCGAGGCGGCGCGGAGGATCCCCTGCGATGCCGCCGTCACGAGGGTGATCACGCGAGGACGATCCCAGCCGCTCGACGTCGGGCGGCGGACGGCAGCCGTTCCGATACCCGTCCAGCGAGCTGTGGTCGTGCGGGACGGGGCTGCGGGTTCCCAGGGTGCGTCCGCCCCGCTCCCTGGTGCGACGCGCACCACGTGGCCCACTGGGCCGACGGGGGTCCGACGTCGGTGGAGAACCTGGTGCTCTTGTGCCGACAGCACCACCGTCTCGTCCATCGCTCGTTCCGCGTCGGGCTTGTCGAGGGCAGCCCAACGTTCTACAGATCCGACGGCAGCGTGCTCGAGGACCGAGGCCCGCCGGCTACGAACTGACCATCACGGTCTCGGCTGTCTCCCCCGCCTCTGTGGCCGCCTGGCGCATCGCGGGGACGATGATCGCCGCGCCGATGAGGCACGATATCCCGCCGAGCGCGTATGTCCACCGCACGCCGATAGTGTCGACGAGCGGGCCGCCGAACGCGAACGAGATCGCGAAGGCGGCCATGACCGCCGCCTCCGTGGCTCCGACCACCCTCGACCGGATC
>DATEBA010000029.1:0-2686 GCA_035288045.1 Actinomycetota bacterium | reverse complement strand
CCCGCCTCCGCGCCTACGACCACTTCCTGAAGCGGCCCATGCCGATGTGGACGGACGGCCTCGACAAGATCGACTTCGACAAGATCGTCTACTACCGCAAGCCGTCCGAGCGCGAGGAGAAATCCTGGGACGACGTCCCCGAGCAGATCAAGGCGACCTTCGAGAAGCTCGGCATCCCCGAGGCGGAGCGGAAGTTCCTCGCCGGCGTCGGCGCCCAGTACGACTCCGAGGTCGTCTACCACTCGGTCCGCGAGGAGCTGGCGAAGATCGGCGTCGTCTTCATGGGGACAGATCAGGGCCTCAAGGAATACCCCGAGCTCTTCAGGAAGTTCTACGGCACGGTGGTCCCCCACGAGGACAACAAGTTCTCGGCCCTCAACGGCGCGGTCTGGTCGGGCGGCTCGTTCGTGTACGTGCCGAAGGGCGTCGAGGTGCCGCTCCCACTCCAGGCCTACTTCCGGATCAACGGCGAGAACACCGGGCAGTTCGAACGAACGCTCATCGTTGTTGACGAAGGCGCCAAAGTTCATTACATTGAAGGTTGCACGGCGCCCATATACGCGACCGATTCACTCCATGTCGCGGTCGTAGAAGTTATCGCGCTGGCTGGTTCAAAGGTAAGATACACGACGATTCAGAACTGGTCAAATGACGTGTACAATCTCGTCACCAAGCGTGCACACGCCCACGCGAATTCGACGGTGGAGTGGATCGACGCTAACACGGGTTCGCGCAAGACAGTTAAGTTCCCGAGTATTTACTTGCGTGGCGAGAATTCGAGCGCGGACATCATTTCAGTAGCAGTTGCGGGTCGCGGTCAACATCAGGACACCGGTGCCAAGGCCATCCACCTGGCGAAGAACACGACGTCGCGGATCGTGTCCAAGTCGGTTTCCAAGGACGGCGGGCGGGCCACGTACCGAGGCCAGCTGAAGGTCTCGCCGGGCGCCACCGGGGTCGTCGCGAGCGTCCGCTGCGACGCGCTCATGCTCGACGACGAGAGCCGCAGCGACACGTATCCCTACATCGACATCCAGGAGGACGACACGACGATGACCCACGAGGCCACCGTCGGGAAGATCAGCCAGGACCAGATCTTCTACCTGATGTCGCGGGGCCTGACCGAGAACGAGGCCCAGAACCTCGTCATCCAGGGCTTCCTCGAGGTCTTCACGAAGGAGCTCCCGATGGAGTACGCCATCGAGTTCAACCGCCTCGTGAAGCTCGAGATGGAGGGCTCGCTCGGGTGACCTCGACCTCCACCCCGTCGGAGGCCGTCCCCGCCTCGAACACCGAACCGGCCCGACCCGCCCGGACCCCGCGGCGGGCGCCGGCCGACCTGCCCTTCCGGTTCGCCGATCGTGGCCTCGCCCAGGCCCTCGCCGCGGAGCGCTCCGAGCCCGACTGGCTTCGCGACGAGCGGCTCGCGGCCTGGCAGGCGTTCGAGGCGCTCCCGGTCGAGTCGAACCAGCTCTACACGCCGTATGTCGACCTCCGCGGCGCGATCCTCGACGAGGTCCGGCCGTGGGTTCGCACGGCCTCCGGCCCGGATGCCGCGAACTCTGGCGAGCTTCCCGAAGGCGTCGACGGGCTCATCGAGCTCCGCGAGGACCAGGTCGTGGCACTCGCCCTGTCGCCCGCGGCCTCCGCGGCCGGCGTGATCCTCGAGACGTTCGGGACGGCGCTCGACCGTGACCCCGACGGTTTCCGCGCCGATGTCGAGGGCGGCGCCACGTTGCCGGCCGACGACAAGCTGGCCCAGCTCGCCCGGGGCTTCTGGAGCCAGGGCGTCAGCCTCGTCGTCCCAGACCACGTCCACCTCGCCCACCCGATCCTCGTGCGATGGGGGAGCGGCAACCCGGAGCGGGCGCTCATCACGCGGACGATCGTCCGGCTCGGAACCGGGGCGGACCTCACGCTCGTGGAGGAGCAGGTCCCGTCCGGCGCCGACATCGAGTGCGCCGAGGGCGAGATCGTGCCCCAGGGCTTCTTCCACGGCACGACCGAGGTCGTCCTGGGGGCAGACGCCCGCCTCGCCGTGGCCGCGATCCAGGACCTCGGGCCGCGCCAGATCGTCTTCCAGCATCGCACCTCGCAGATCGGCGAGGGCGCCTCGCTCCACTGGGCCCTCGCCCAGCTCGGCTCGCGGCTCGTCCGCTCGCGGGTCGACAACCGCCTCGAGGGCGACAGGAGCTCCGTCGAGCAGGCCGAGATCGTCTTCGGCGGCGAGGAGCAGGTCTTCGATCTCACGAGCTACACGCGGCATCTCGGCCGCGACACGACCGGCAACCTCCTCTCGAAGGGCGCCCTCCTCGACCGCGCTCGGTCGTACATGAAGGGCCTCATCACGATCGAGAAGTCGGCCGTCGGGACGGACTCGTTCCTCGGCGAGTTCGGGATGAACCTCTCGAGGGCGACCCGTGCGGTCGCGATCCCGTCGCTCGAGATCGATCAGCCCGACTGCCGACGGGCGGCCCATTCGTCGTCGGTCGGGCCGATCGATCCGGCCCAGCTCTTCTACCTCGAGTCCCGCGGGATCCCGCCCGACGAGGCCCGCAAGTTCATCGTCCTCGGCTTCCTCGAGCCGGTCGTCGCGCGGGTCCCGCTCGAGGCAGCCCAGGAGCGGCTCCGTGAGCTCCTCGAGGAGAAGTGGGCGGCGGGCTCGGACGGGACCGCCGGGTCGGCC
>DATEBA010000028.1:0-28918 GCA_035288045.1 Actinomycetota bacterium | reverse complement strand
TGCCCGAAGCGACCCTTCCCGTCGGTCGAGCACGCGATCGCGCGCAGCGTCCCCGCGATCCGGATCGCCGCGGCGTCCGCGCCGGGCCGCAGGATCGTCTGCCCCTGCACGAGCTGGTCGTACTGCTCGTAGACCCAGCGCTTCGAGGCGACGTTCGGCGACGAGAGAACCCGGAAGAACGCCTCGTCGACGGCCACCGAGACCGCCGAGAAGGCGGGGTCGTCCTCGAGGATCGCCTCGAGGCCGGCGGGCGAGGAGACGGGTCTCCGGTACTCCGGGCCCTCGTCGGCGAGCGATCGAGCCGGGACCTCCGCGATCATCTGGCCCGCCATGAGCACACGCATGCCTCCACCCGCGACGACCCGACCGATGACCGAGGAGGACAACCCCCATCTGTCGCAGACCTCGCGGACGGCGTCCAGCCGGTGCGGAGCGACGATCGCGAGCATCCGCTCCTGTGACTCCGACGTGAGGATCTCGAAGGGCTCCATCCCTCGTTCCCTGAGCGGCACTGAGTCCAGGTCGAGCTCGACGCCCTTGCCGGCGCGAGCCGCCGACTCCGAAACCGCGCACGTGAGCCCCGCTCCGCCGAGATCCTGAAGACCCTCGAGGAGGTCGCGTTCGACGAGCTCCAGGCAGGCCTCGATCAGGAGCTTCTCCGCGAAGGGGTCCCCGATCTGCACGCTCGGGCGGCTCTCCTCCACGCCTTCCTCGAGCGTCCGCGAGGCCAGGACGGAGACGCCGCCTATACCGTCGCGCCCTGTGGCCGCCCCGACAAGCACGAGGACCGATCCCTCGTTCACCTCCCGGGCGGCCGTGACGAGCCGGGCGGCGGGCGCGATGCCGATACACATGACGTTGATGGTTGGGTTGGCGGAATGGGGCTCGGCGAATGCAACCTCTCCACCTATGGTCGGAACCCCGATGCAGTTGCCGTACCCGCCTATGCCGGCGACGACCCCCGAGAACAGCCACCTGTTGCGCTCGTCGGTGAGGGGTCCGAAGCGCAGCGGGTCGAACAGCGCCACCGGACGCGCGCCCATCGCCACGACGTCGCGGACGATGCCGCCGACGCCGGTCGCGGCGCCCTGGTAGGGCTCGATCGCGCTCGGGTGCGAGTGGGACTCCATCTTGAAAACGACGGCCAGGCCGTCGCCCACGTCGATCGCCCCTGCGTCCTGGCCGGGCCCGACGAGCACCGCCTCGCCTTGGGTGGGCAGCCGCCGAAGGTGGATCTTGGAGCTCTTGTACGAGCAGTGCTCGGACCACATCGCGCCGTACATGGCGAGCTCGTTGCGGTTGGGATCGCGCTCGAGACGCGCGCGGATAGCCTCCAGCTCGTCGTCCGTGAGCCCGAGGGCCCGGTGCAGCGGCTCCCCCAGCTAGGACACCCCCGCGAGCAGCTCGGCGAGGAGCGAGCCGAAGATCGGCTGCCCGCCGGTTGGCCCGACGTCGGGGTCAACGGCGTGCTCTGGATGCGGCATTAGCCCGACGACGTTGCCCTCCTCGCTGCGGACACCGGCGATGTCGTTCGTCGCGCCGTTCGGGTTCCACTCGTCCCCAAGCGCACCCTCCGGCGAGCAGTAGCGGAACACGACCTGGCCCTCGCCCTCGATCCTGGCGATCTGGTCCGTCGAGCCGACGAACTGGCCCTCGCCGTGCTTGATCGGGATCGAGAGGACCTCACCGGCGATCAGGTGCGAGGTGAACGGGGTCGTCGAGGTCTCGACCCGCAGGTTCACGACCCTGCAAACGAACTGGAGCGACCGGTTGCGGATCAACGCGCCGGGGAGGAGCCCTGCCTCGCACAGGATCTGGAAGCCGTTGCAGATGCCGAGGACCGGGCCGCCGCGCGCGGCGAACGAGGCCACCTCGCGCATCACCGGCGCGAAGCGCGCTATCGCCCCAGCGCGCAGGTAGTCGCCGTAGGAGAACCCGCCCGGGAGGATCACCGCGTCGACGCCCGCGAGGTCCGGTTCCGCGTGCCAGAGACGTACGCCCTCGCCGCCCATCAGCTCGACGGCGCGAAGGGCGTCGCGGTCGTCGAGCGAGCCGGGGAAGGTGACCACCCCGACCCGAGCCCGGCCGCTCACCGGCCCACCTCCTCGGCCGCGAGGATGCGGTAGTCCTCGATCACCGGGTTTGAGAGCAGCCTCCGCGCCATGTCCTCCACCTGGGCGCGCGCTGCCTCCTCGGAGTCGGCCTCGATCGTGAGCTCGATGTGCTTGCCCACGCGCACGTTGGAGGCGTTCGTCCAGCCCATCGCGGGGAGCGAGCCCTCTACCGCCTTGCCCTGCGGATCCAGGAGTCCCGGCTTGAGCGAAACCAGGACCTCGAAGCGTCGCTTCATCCGTGCTCCCGGCGAAGGCGCTCCAGATCGACCTGGCACGTCTCCCAGTTCGAGTCCGGCCAGACGCCCATCCTCTGGCGGTAGTGGTCGAAGCGCTCCCCGACGATCCTCTCGTAGGCCTCCTGGTACTTCATGGCCGTGCGCCCGATCACCTCGGCCGGCAGCTCGGGCGGTGGCGGCTCGTGGTCCCAGCCGCTCGCGTCGAGCCAGTCGCGGACGAACTGCTTGTCGAAGGAGGGCTGCGACCTCCTCGGCTCGTACCCGTCGGCCGGCCAGAACCGCGAGGAGTCCGGCGTTAGCACCTCGTCGATCAGGATCAGGGCACCCTCGGAGAAGCCGAACTCGAACTTCGTGTCGGCGACGATGATCCCCCGATCCAGGGCCACCTCCGCGCCTCGCTCGTAGAGCGCGATAGTCAGCTCGCGCAGGCGCTCGGCCAGACCCTTGCCGACGAGGTCGACCGTCTCCTCGAAGGTGAGCGGCATGTCGTGGCCCTCGGCGGCCTTCGTGGTCGGCGTGAAGATCGGCTCCGGAAGGCGATGCGCCTCGTCCAGGCCCGGCGGAAGCGGGACCCCGCAGACGTGGCCCTCCGCCTTGTACTGCTTGAGTCCCGAGCCCGTGAGGTAGCCGCGCGCCACGCACTCGACGGGAATCACCTGCGCCTTCTCCACCAGCATCGACCGTCCCGCGAGCGAGGGCTCGTCGCGGAACGGCGCCGGGAAGTCGCGGCGGTCGGCCGACAGCAGATGGTTCGGCACCACGTCGCGCGTCCTCTCGAGCCAGAACAGCGTGAGGCCGGTGAGCACTCGCCCCTTGTCGGGGATGGGGTCGGGGAGCACCACGTCGAACGCCGAGATGCGATCGGTGGCCACCAGCAGGAGCGCCTCACCGACGTCGTAGATGTCGCGCACCTTCCCCTGCGCGTGAAGCTTCGCGCCCGAGCTCATGCACCCTCCTTCACGGGAAGCTTCTCCAGCCGGTCGAAGACGACGTCGAGGTTGCGCAGGTACCGGGTTGGGTCGAAGAGGGACCCGAGCTCGTCGGGAGACAGCCGCTTCGCGACCTCCGGGTTCGAGCCCAGCTCCGCGCGGAACTCGAGCCCCTGGTCCCATGCGGCCGCGGCGGCCTTCTGCACGACGTGGTAGGCGTCGTCGCGGCTCATCCCACGGTCGACGAGCGCAAGGAGCACCGACTGCGAGAACGCCAGGCCCCCGTCCGACTCCAGGTTCTCCCTCATCCGCTCGGGGTACACGCGCAGACCCTCGAGCACCTCGGTGATCTCCCACAGCATGAAGTCGAGGAGCCCGGTCGAGTCCGGCAGGATCACTCGCTCGGCCGACGAGTGCGAGATGTCGCGCTCGTGCCACAGAGGGACGTTCTCGAGGGCCGCCTGAACGTGCCCGCGGATGACGCGAGCCAGGCCGCTCACGCGCTCGCAGGACACGGGGTTCCTCTTGTGGGGCATCGCCGAGGAGCCCTTCTGGCCCTCGGCGAACGGCTCCTGGACCTCGCGCACCTCGGTCCGCGCCAGATGGCGAACCTCGGTCGCGAACTTGTCGAGCGAGGTCGCCAACAGCGCTAGGGCGGACATGTACTCCGCGTGGCGATCGCGCTGGACGATCTGCGACGACGCCTCGGCCGGACGGAGCCCGAGCTTCGCGCACACCTCCTCCTCGACGCGCGGGTCCACCTGCGCGTAGGTACCGACGACACCTGAGATCTTCCCCACCGACACGACCTCACGGGCGCGCCTGAGGCGCTCGCGGCCGCGATCGAGCTCGAACGCCCATATCGCGAGCTTGTGACCGAACGAGGTCGGCTCGGCGTGGATCCCGTGGGAGCGCCCGATCATCACGGTGTCGCGGTGGGCGAGGGCCAGCCGCTTCGTGACCGCGAGGAGGCGCTCGACGCGCCCGAGCAGCTGGTCGGCGGCGGCGCGCATCTGGAGCGCCGACCCGGTGTCGAGCACGTCGGAGGACGTCAGCCCGAAGTGAACCCAGCGCCCGGCCTCGCCGACGCTCTCCGCCACGCACTGCACGAAGGCCGCCACGTCGTGGCGCGTGACCTTCTCGATCGCACTCACGCGCTCGAGGTCGAACGAGGCTCTCTCGCGCACCACCCTGGCATCGCCCTCTGGGATCCTCCCGAGGCGGGACCACGCCTCCACGGCGAGGATCTCGATCTCCAGCCAGTTCCGGAGCCTCGCCTCCTCGGACCAGACCGCGGCCATCTCCGGCAGGCTGTAGCGGGGGATCACAGCTTGAGCCCCTCCGCCATGTCGTCCTTGAACTTCCAGAGGCGAGCCTGGACCTCGCCGTCGCCGACGGCGACGATCTGCGCCGCGAGGACGGCCGCGTTGACCGCGGCGTCGACGCCCACCGTCGCGACCGGCACGCCGCTCGGCATCTGCGCGGTTACCGACATCGCCTCCATGCCGGTCATCTGCTGGGAGGACATCGGCACGCCGATGACAGGCACGATGGTGCGGGCGGCGACCGCCGACGCCAGATGCCCGGAGATACCGGTCGTCGCGATCACGACCTTCACCCCGCGCTCGAACGCCGTCCGCGCGTACTCGTCGATGAGGTCGGGATTCCTGGCCGGGGAGATCACCCGCGTCTCGTGCGGGATGTCGAACTTCTCGAGGATGGCCGTGGCCTGGGAGAGGACGCCGAGCTCGGCCGGCGAGGCGGCCAGCACGCCCACGATCGGCGTTCCCCCGCTCATCCCCCTCCTTCCGCGGCCGCGGCGGCGATGTCCCGCCGGTGGTGCATGCCCTCGAACGAGATCAAGGAACAGGCCTCGTACGCCAGGGCCCTGGCGTCGGCGACGGTCGCTCCAACGGCGCTGACCGCGAGGACCCGTCCCCCGGACGTGACCACTCTACCCCGACGCTCGGAGGTGCCGGCATGGAACACGACGACTCCGTCGAGCTCCTCGGCCCGCTCGATCCCCCGGATCTCGAGACCGGTCGAGTAGTCGCCCGGGTAACCGCCCGACGCGAGCACCACCGTCACGCAAGCCTCCGGAGACCAATGGAGCTTGTAGTTGCCGAGGTTCCCCTCGGTGGCGGCCAGGAACAGCTCACCGAGGTCCGAGCGCAGACGGGGGAGCACCACCTGGCTCTCCGGGTCTCCGAGCCGGCAGTTGAACTCCAGGACCTTGGGGCCATCGTCGGTGAGCACCAGACCGGCGTACAGGACGCCGGTGTACCGGACTCCCTCCGCCGCCATGGCCTCGACGGTCGGCCGCAGTATCTCCTCGTGGATCCGCCTCCCCATCGCCTCGTCGACGAACGACGGCGGGGAGTAGGCGCCCATGCCGCCGGTGTTCGGCCCGGAGTCGCCGTCCCTCGCTCGCTTGAAGTCCTGCGCCGGAACGAGCGGCAAGACCTCGCGCCCGTCGGTGAGGACGAACGCCGAGACCTCGGGGCCCGAGAGGAACTCCTCGATCAGGACCGTCTGGCCGGCGGCACCGAAAACGCGATCCACGAGGCTCGTCCGGATAGCTGCGGCCGCGGCCTCGCGGTCATCCGTCACCGTCACTCCCTTTCCAGCCGCGAGCCCGTCGGCCTTCACGACGTATGGCGGTTCGAATCGATCGAGCGCGGCGATCGCCGCATGCGCATCGGTGAATGGCTCCCCCCGGCCCGCGGGGATCCCGTGGCGCTCGCACAGACCCTTGGCCCAGGCCTTCGAGCCCTCGATCCGAGCCGCCTCCCTCGACGGTCCGAAGACGCGTTGCCCGCGCTCGGCAAGCTCGTCGGCCACCCCGGCCACGAGCGGAACCTCAGGCCCCACGACGGTCAGGTCGATCCTCTCGCTCTCTACGACCTCGACGATCGCCCCGACGTCCTCGGCCGAGACCTGGAGGCAGGTGGCCTCCCGAGCGATCCCCGCGTTCCCGGGAGCGGCGAACAGGCGATCGACCGTCGGGTTCTGCGCGAGCCGCCAGACGATCGCGTGCTCCCGACCCCCGCCGCCGACGACGAGGATTCTCATCGCGACAGGCTCTGCTCGCGAACTGGGCCGACCGAGACGAGCGAGACCGGCACCCCGACGAGATCCTCGAGTCGCTCGACGTAGCCGCGCGCGGCCTCGGGCATGTCGTCGAACGCTCGGGCATCGCCTAGCTCGTCGTCCCAGCCCTTCAGCTCCTCGTACACCGGCTCTGCCCTGTGGAAGAGCGACTGGTGCGGTGGCACGTCCTCGTACGTCTCGCCCTCGGCGCGATACGCCGTGCACACCTTGACCGACGAGAACCCGGACAGGACGTCCAACTTGGTGAGGACGAGCTCGGTGAGGCCGTTCAGCCGCGCCGCGTAGCGGAGGATCACCGCGTCGAACCACCCGCACCGGCGCTTGCGACCGGTCACGGTGCCGAACTCGTTCCCCCGCTCGCCGAGACGGTCGCCGTCCGGCCCGCGGTCCTCCGTAGGGAACGGGCCGGCGCCGACGCGAGTGACGTACGCCTTGGTCACGCCGATCACCCGGTCGACGTGCTGCGGGCCGATGCCGACCGAGGCGAGGGCGTAACCGGTGAGCGGGTTCGACGACGTCACGAAGGGATACGTGCCGTGGTCGAGGTCGAGCATCGTCCCCTGCGCGCCCTCGAGCAGGACGTTCCTCCCCTCGCGCAGGCCGTCGTGGATCAGCTCGGACGTGTCGGCGAGGTGCGGACGAAGACGCTCCGCGTGCCGCATGTAGTCCTCGACTATGAGTTCGGCCGAGAGAGGCAACCGCCCGTAAACGCGGGTCAGGACGAGGTTCTTCTCGTGGAGCGCGACGTCGAGCTTCTCGCGGAAGATCTTCTCGTCGAACAGGTCCTGGATCCGCAGGCCGATGCGAGCGGCTTTGTCGCCGTAGGCCGGGCCGATGCCTCGTTTCGTCGTCCCGAGCGCGTTCTTGCCGAGGAACCGCTCGGTCACCTTCTCGATCTCCAGGTGGTAGGGCATGATCATGTGACAGTTCCCGGAGACGCGGAGCCCGGAGGGGTCGATGCCGAGCGAGGCGAGGCCGTCCATCTCCTCGAGCAGGACGCGCGGATCGACCACGACTCCGTCGGCGATCACAGAGGTGATGTGCGGGTAGAGGATCCCCGAGGGGATCAGCTGGAGCTTGAGGGTGTGGCCCTCCGCCAGGATCGTGTGGCCGGCGTTGTTGCCTCCCTGATAGCGGACGACGAAGTCCATCCGGTCGGCGAGGTAGTCGGTGGCCTTGCCCTTCCCCTCGTCGCCCCACTGGGTCCCGATGACGACGGACGCCGGCATGACGCCCTCAGTCTATCCGGCTACCTCCCGGTCGCAGAAAGGGGAAGGCCCGGCGCGAGTGGGCGCACCGGGCCGTCCCGACTACCGACGTCGTTACGACGCAGCCACGCGCTTGACGTTCGAAGCCTGCGGGCCCTTCTGGCCTTGCGTCACGTCGAACTCCACGTGCTCACCCTCTTCGAGGTTGCGATACCCCTCGCCAGCGATAGCAGAGAAGTGCACGAACACGTCGGGTCCGTTCTCCTGGGAGATGAAGCCGAAGCCCTTCTCCGAGTTGAACCATTTGACCGTACCGGTCGCCATGGGCGATCCCTCCTTCCTTGGCCGGAGCGGACGTGGATCATCTGTCCGTCGGCCTCCGGCGCGAGCGCCGGGCGAGGGAACTGCTCCATGGTGGTGCGGTGTGCCCTCGCGCGTACCTTACCAGGCAAAGACCCCCTATCGCTCGATGCGGAAGTGGATCCTCACGTGCGTGTGGTACTCGGCGATGGCGCCGTCACGCACGACCGCCTTGGTCTCGAGCACGTCCATCTCCTCGATCCCGCGGATCGTCTTGGCAGCCTCGGCGAGCGCCTGACTCGCCGCGTCGCGCCAGGACTGGGATGACACCCCCACGAGGTCTATGTACTTGATGACTGCCACTATGGGCCTCCCTCCCTAGCCTGCGGTGTACACGTCGATGTGGCTCCGGTAGTTGGCGGAGACGCGGGAGGTCACCTCTCCCCTCGGTAGCTCGCCCTTGACATAAGCCATGAGCGGATCCCACCAGATCGTGCGACCGATCGCGAACCCGATGTATCCCGGCACCCCCGACCCCATCCGGAGCCAGTGATCGACGGCCTCGCGGTTCGCTCCGCGACCGAGGACGACGCACGCCACGCCGTCACGGTCGCCATCGCGGACGGTAGCCGAGATCTCCTCGCAGTCCTCGCGCCGGTCGATCCCCTCTATCTTCCAGATGTCGGGCTCTATCCCGGCCGCATGCAGTTCGCGGATGGTAGCGCGCATCAGGGCCGGGCGAACTTCCCGGTCGTACCGATCGGCGTCGCCGCCGACGGACTCGAGCTGGTGGGGCTCCGCGGGAACCAGCAGCTCGAACAGGTACCTCCGCCCGTTCGCATGAAGCCACTCGCCGAGGCGCTTCAGGCGCTCCGCCTGCCGGGCATTCATCTCCCGGTCTCCCTCGGGGTTGTACCGCACGAGCACCTTGGAGAAGGTGGGATCGAAATCCTCGATGTGCTCGCCGAACTCGTCACCGAACTCGAAGTCGAACTCGTCCTGTCCGCTCTTCTCGCAAGGCATCGCGAACGTGAGCCCCTCCGCCCTGGCCTTGCGCGCGATATCGCCGCCGAACTGCTCGTCGACCAGGAAACCCGACGCCTCACGGGGGGCGCCGTCATCGAGCGCCTTGAGTAATCCCTCGAAGATCACCTGCTTCGCATCGGAGATCTTCGACGCCTCCTCGGAGCTCGGCCGGCCGGTGATCCCGAAGAACTTCTTCTGGAACGACCCGCGATGGTCCGCGGCCAGGATGTAAAGGGGCTTGTCGTACCCGAGCGTCATGGCACTACCTCCTATGGCCCGTCGAGCACGGATGCTACCGCTCACGGCCGCTCGAACGGATGGACCGGCGTGAGGGACTCGACTTTCACCGGGTCCGCCGCACGTCGGAAGGCCTCGGCGTCCGAGGCCGAGCCGACCACGAAGCCGAAGTGCATCGGCACCGCGAGAACCGGCGAGACGGACTTGGCCAGACCCGCCGCCTCCTTGGGGTCCATCGTGTAGGTACCGCCGATCGGAAGGAAGGCCACGTCGGTCATGACCGCGGACAGCTCCGGCGCGTGATCGGTGTCACCCGCGTGGTAGTAGGCCCTGCCGCCGAGCTCCAGCACGTAGCCGACCCAGTTGTTCCGCCTCGGGTGCGCCTGGAGCCGCTCCTCCACGACGTTGTAGGCGGGCACGGTTCGGACCTTGATCCCCGCAACGTCCAAGGACTCCCCCGGTGCCACGGCGGTGACGTCACCGGTGAGCTCGTCGGCCACGTCGCGGGGGGCGACGAGCTTGGTCCCATCCTTCCTGATCCTCTCGATCTCGTCCCGATCGAAGTGGTCGAAGTGCGCGTGGGTCACGAAGATCACGTCGGCGGGCACATCGCCGGTGACTCCCCACGGATCGATGTAGACCACCAGCCCGTCCCCGTCGTAGCGGAAGGCTGACTGCTTGAACCACGTGAATCGGGTGAGCACGTCGGACCTCCTCCTCGTCCGGTCCCCCGCTATTCTGGCCAATCACCATGTCCGAGCGCGAGTCGGTGGCCGAAGGGGGCATCCGGGCCAGCTGGTCGCTCCTGCGGCGCAACCGGGACTTCCGCCGTCTCTACCTGGCCTCGGTCATCTCCCTCGGGGGCGACTGGTTCCTCCTGGTGCCCCTCTGGGCGCTCGTGCTCGAGCTCACCGGCTCGCCGCTTTACGTGGCGCTCTCCTTCGCTGCGATGGACGTCCCGTTCTTCCTCGTCTCCCCCTTCGCGGGGGCGCTCGTCGACCGCCTCGACCGGCGGAAGCTCATGGTGCTCTGCGACGTTGTGCGGGCCGTGCTTTGCCTGGGCTTCCTGCTCATCCGAGATGAGAGCACCGTCTGGATCATGTTCCCGGTACTCGCCGCCCTCACGTCTTTCTCCGCGGTCTTCGACCCCGCCTCGTCGGCAGCGCTGCCGAACCTGGTCGAGGAGCGGGACCTCCCCACGGCCAACGCCCTTTCCGGGTCCCTCTGGGGAACCATGCTTGCCATCGGATCCGCCGCGGGGGGGCTCGTGGCGGCGGCCGTTGGCCGCGACGCCGCCTTCTTGATCGACGCCGCCTCGTTCGCGGCATCGGCGATCCTCATCTTCAGGATCCGTCGCGCCCTGGCGGAGGAACGTCACGAGGAGCACGCCGGCGTGATCGAGGCCACGGCGGAGACCGTGCGGTACGCGCGCAGGGACCACCGCGTGCTCGCGCTCCTTGCCGTGAAGTTCGGCTTCGGACTCGGCGCGGGCGGCCTCCTCGTACTGATCCCGGTGTTCGCGACGGACGTGTTCCACGGCGGCGACGGAACGCTCGGGCTCCTCATGTCCGCGCGCGGGATCGGTGCTCTCGTCGGTCCGTTCCTCGGGCGTCGCATGCTTGGCCCTCGCGACCGACAGCTCTTCACGGTGATCGGTCTCGCGCTGGCGACGTTCGGACTCGGCTACGCGTTCCTCGGTCTCGCGACGTCGATCGCCGTCGCGATGCCGCTGATCGCGATGGCGCACCTCGGGGGCGGCGCCCAGTGGACGACGTCCTCATACGGGCTCCAGAGGATCGTGCCGGACCGGATCCGGGGACGGATCTTCGCGTTCGACAACGCGCTAATCACGTTCACGTTCACCATCTCCGGGCTGGTGAGCGGCTACGTGGCGGAACGCGCCGGACCCCGGCCGACGGCGATCGCTCTCGGGCTCGTCGCACTCGCGTTCGCCGTCGGCTGGACGTTAGCAACGACCGACGTCCGCCGCGCGACGCTGATCGAGGGATGCGCCGAGCCCGAGGCCGCCTAGCCCTGGGGCGGAGGCGTTGCCCTGCCTCAACCTCCCCGCGTTGGCGCTACGCTTCGAAAGCTATGCCCTGGTTCTTCGCCGTCGTCGAGAGCAAGCACGAGCTGCAGAATCCGACCAGCCCCGAGAAGATCCTGCTGCTCGGCGAGCGGCTCGGGCTGTTGCCCAACTCACGTGTACTCGACATGGCATCGGGGCGCGGCGGGCCGGCCATCCTGCTCGCCGGCGAATTCGGGTGCCGGATCACCTGCGTCGAGCGGGCCGAGGAGTTCGACGTCGAGGCCAGGCGGCGGGCCCGCGAGGCCGGGGTGGATTCCCTGATCGAGTTCGTCCACGCGGACGCCCGCGAGTTCCGCCCTGGATCGGAAGGCTATGACGTTGCCCTTTGCCTGGGGGCGAGCTTCATCTGGGACGGCCTGCCGGGAACGCTCGCCACGCTCACACCAGCCGTGCGCCCCTCGGGCTTCGTGGCCGTGGGAGAGCCCTACTGGAGGACGTGGCCGCTTCCTGAGTCGGTCGATCCCGATTGGCGCGAGGACTTCGTCACACTTCCGGAGACCGTCGAGCGCTTCGAGGCTGCCGGGGTTCGGCCAGTGACGATAATCGACTCGTCGCTGGACGACTGGGATCGCTACGAGACGCTTCATTGGCTCGCCGCCGACGAGTGGCTGACGGAGCACCCCGATGACCCCGATCGGGAGGAGATCCGCACGCGAGTAGAGGGTGACCGGGACGAGTACCTGCGCTGGCAACGCAAACTGCTCGGTTGGTCGATCATCGTCGGGCGAAAGCGCTAACGGCTCGGCCTCTCGACCCCGAACTCGTCGCCGCACCGCGGCAGGTCGCCTACCCCTGGGTCGGTTCGGCCGGGGGCGGAGGCGAGGCCGCGGGCGCAGGCGGCTGCTCGAAGGAGACCCTTGGCGCGCCGGCTTCCCGGATCGCCTCCTCGACCTCGAAGTACTCCTCCTCGGCGAACTTGAAGGTGGAAGCGATCAGGTTCGAGGGGAACGACTGCACCCGCCGGTTGTAGTCCCGAACGTTCGCGTTGTAGAAGCGCCGGGCGGTCTGCAGGCGGTCCTCGGTGTTGGCGAGCTCGGTCTGGAGCGAGAGGAAGTTCTCGTTTGCCCTCAGCTGCGGATAGGCCTCCGCCACGGCGAAGAGCCTTCCCAGCGCGGCGATTAGCGGAGCCTCCGCCGCGGCCTGCTGGGCTGGTGAGCCGGTCGCGCCGGCCGCCGCCGCACGGGTGCGGGCGACCTCCTCGAAGAGCTCGCGCTCGTGCGACGCATATCCCTTGACGGTCTCGATGAGGTTCGGGATCAGGTCGTACCGGCGCCGAAGCTCGGTATCGATGTTCGCCCACGAGTCACGGATGAACTGCCGCTGCGAGATGAACCGGTTGTAGGAGACGATCGCCCCGACGATCAGGAGCCCGACGATCCCGACGATCACCCATATCGCGACTTCCACGGTCCCCGTCCCTTCTGCCCAGCCGCGCCAGCCTATCCGGCGGACGTCCATCCGTACAGCTCACGTACCACCCGCGGGATGCTCTCGTGGAACCTCTTCGCCGTCCCCAGTAGCGGGATCAGCTCGAACGGCTTGCGCCGCTTGGAGAAGCAGAGGATCCGCCTCCCCAGCAGCTCGAAAGACCAGCCGGGACCGGCCTCCAGCATCCACCGCATCATGCGCGCGTCCAGCACGGCGACGGCGAACCTCCGGTCGTCGGATCGAACGGTGAACGCCCTGTTGAACTCCTCGAGCTCGAGCTCGATGTCGCGAAGACCGACGCTATCAGCCAGGCGGGTCCAGAAGCTCTCCGGGACCACGGTGAGGTGCGGGCAGGACAGATCGGTCTCGAGCAGAACGCAGGAGAAGTGGTGCCAGGTCTTACGTGATCCCCCGTTTGAGCTCTCCGTCTTCTCGTAGTAGGAGTAGTCGAACTCCTTGATCTCAACACCCTGCCAGGTTCCGTACAGCACGTTCTCGAACCGGCGACCGTCGCCGCGGAAGAAGAGATCGAACGGCTCGGTCATGAGCCCGAAGACGTCCCAGACCGAGTAGCCGAGGCCGAGCTGGCGGGCGAGCAGCCTGAGCTCGTTCCGCCGTCTCTGTCTCTTGTAGTAGCCGAACCACGCGCCTACCAGGAGGCCCGCGAGGATCGCGAGCCATGCGAACAGGGCGCCGGGGTCCATACTCAGGTATCCGTACCGGCCGCGGGCCGAGGGGTCAAGGACCCTGACGCTTCCCGCCGACGAGAACCGACACGCCGGCGGCGATCAGCAGGGCGGGCAAGAGGTACCTCCCGCGAATGTCCAACACGTCCAGCCGCTCGAGGAGGAAGGCGACCCCGGCGACCACGAAGAAGATCCCGAAGGCGAGGGACGTCCTGGTCGTCCGCCGCTCAGCCACTTCGAACCACCACCTGCCCGATGCCCACCTCTAGCTCCAAGTCCAGACCGCTCGAGGCCGCGTCATAGTCCTCGCTGGTGAAGGTCGCCTCGACTCCGAGACCGCCTTGCTGCTCGTCGAAGACCGTAACCTGGCCGATCCCGGCCTTCCCGTCCACGCGAACGCCCACACCCTCTGGGACCACCACCGTGAGCTGCCCTATCCCCACGTGCGCGCTCAGCTCCCGCCGCCCGGCCGCGTCCCGAAGGGCTTCCGTCAGGTCGACCGTGAGGTCTCCGACGCCGAGCTCGTACTCCCGCTCCAGCTGAGCGACCGTCGCCGGATCCTCGACGCGCTGACCGATCCCGCCGCCGAAGGTCACGTCGAAGCCGGAGCCGAGCGCAAGCATCACCGTGAGGACGATCCCGAACGTGACCATGCCCGGCTGGCGACGCGCCGACCGCGCGCCCGCGATCAAGGCGAGCCCGACGAGGATCAGGATG
Organism: Actinomycetota bacterium; assembly: GCA_035288045.1. GTDB lineage: Bacteria > Actinomycetota > UBA4738 > UBA4738 > HRBIN12 > DATEBA01. The sequence continues at coordinate 14,837 of DATEBA010000028.1, read as the reverse complement.
GACGGGAGGAGCACGCTCCACGGAACCTCGACGTCGCTCACGGTCTCGAGGAACCATCCCACGCCGAAGAGCACCAGCAGACCGCCTAGGACCAACCGGCCCGACCTGGGGCTCGGCGGGGTGGGCGCTGGGGCCGCGGGGGTTGTCATCGTCTGGACATGGCGTGCACGACGATCCCGACGCCGGCCGCTACGAGGGCGAGCGGCCAGACGTACCGGCCGATACGCGGGATCGCAAGGTTGAGGAGAAGGATCGTCCCGATCGCGATCAGGACGCCACCGACCAGACGCCACCGACCACCAGACGAGTCGCGTCCCCGCTCGAAGGCGCGGCCTCCCCCAGCGCCTCTCCCGGCCGCTCCTCCGGGATCACGATCCAGGCGACCAGGTACAGGAGGACCCCACCTCCGGCCGAGAGGGCGAGCACGACGAACGCCACTCGCAGGACGACGGGATCGACCCCGAGGTAGCGCCCGAGACCTCCGCAAACTCCGCCCAGTACCTTGTCGGTCGTGTTGCGGCGCAAGACCCTCGGCTGCGCGGGCGAGGCACCCTCTCTCACGGGTCCCAGCCTATCCAGTCCACCGCGACCGCGCCGGAGGCCGACGGACCTTCGACCGGCGGGCCGGAGGCCCCGCCGCACCGACGCTCGCCGCGAGGCATCACGGGCGACCGAGCCAGGGGAACGTCATCACGGCCCGCAGCGGCACGATGTCCACCGCCGCGCCTCGCTCGACGCCGGGTCCCATCGGGATCGCCCGCCGGGCCCGATCGAGCTCCTCCTCGAGCTCGCGCGTCTGTCTGCGCAGACGCTCGAGCTCCAACTGCATCTCCATGATCAACTTCGCGCCCGCGAGGTTCACGCCGCGCCGCTGCGTGAGGTCCTGGATCATCTGCAGCCGCTCGATGTCCCGCTCGGAGTAGCGCCGCGTGTTCCCAGAGGTTCGCTTCGGCGAGAGCAACCCCCTCCGCTCGTAGAAGCGGAGCGTCTGCGGGTGAACACCCGCGAGCTCTGCGGCGACGCTGATGATGTACACGGCCCGGTCGACCGAGCGGTCCATCGGGTCCCGGTTCCGATCCTCCCTGGCCACCTAGTCCTCCTTCAGACCTCTAACCCGGCCCGCGGCGACTGCTTCTGCACGTCTCTCAGCCGCTTCAACAGCTCCTTCTCCTCTCGCGAGAGCTTCGACGGAACCGCGACACGCACGGTCACGAGGAGATCGCCGGCGCCGCCCCGCTTGGGCGCACCCTTGCCGCGGACGCGGAAAGTGCGACCGCCCTGCGTCCCGGGGGGGATCTTGAGCGTCACGGCACCGTCTCGCGTCGGCACCCGGACGTTGGCTCCGAGCGCGGCCTCCGGATACGCGACGGGCAGCTCAACCGTGAGGTCGTCGCCCTTCCTTCCGAACAACGGATGCGCACCGACCTTCACGTGCACGTAGAGATCGCCGGCCGGAGCGCCGGCCGGGCCCGGCTCGCCACGGCCGCGGAGCCTGATCCGAGCGCCGTCGCGCACACCGGGCGGAACCTTCACCCGGAACGTGCGCGTCTCGTCCACGTGACCCGACCCGGCGCAAGATGGGCAGGGGCGCTCGATAACGCGCCCCGAGCCGCGGCATTCAGGACAGGCCTGGGCGAGCTGGAAGGGACCCTGGTTCACCGCCACCGCCCCGGAGCCGCCGCACCGGGTACACGTGACGGGCGACGTGCCCGGCGCCGCCCCCGAGCCTCCGCAGGCCCCGCAGGCCGCCGCCCCCCGCAATCGGACCGGCACCGTCAGGCCGCGCATCGAGTCGTCGAAGGAGACGCGCACCTCGGTCTCGAGATCTGACCCACGAGCCGACGCCCGGCGACCGCGAGCCCCGCCGAAGAGCCCGCCGAACAGGTCGCCGAGGTCCCCGCCGAAGACAGAGCCGAGGTCCTCGAAGCCGACCCGGCTCCCGCCGGGGGCCCCGCCGAAGCCCGAGGAGGCCATGTCACGAACCTGGTCGTACTGCTTTCGCTTCTGCCCGTCGCCCAGGACGTCGTAGGCGGCCGAGACCTCTTTGAAACGCTCCTCGGCCTCGCGGTTCCCTCGGTTCGCGTCGGGATGGTGCTTCTGCGCGAGCTTGCGGTAGGCCTTCTTGATATCGGCTTGTGTGGCGTTCTTGGCGACCCCGAGAACCTGGTAGTAGTCCTTCTCGAACCACTCTCGCCGGACGTCGCCGTTCATCGCGACCTCCGGCTCAGTCCCGAGTCACGCGCACGCCCGCCGGGCGGATCACGCGACCCCTGAGCTTGTAGCCGGGGCGCAGGATGTCGGCCACGACGGGCTCGCCGTCACCCTCTCCCGATTGCATGAGCGCCTCATGCTCCTCGGGGTCGAACGCCTTGCCGTCGGCCTCTATCCGCGCCAGCCCCTCGAGCTTCAGCGACTCCACGAGCTTCGCGTACACGAGCTCGACGCCGTGGAGGAACCGGTCGAAGTCAGGATGTTCCTCCGCGGCCATGAGAGCGAGCTCGAACTCGTCCAGCACCTCCAGGAGTCGGCGGACCAGGGGCTCGGCGGCGAGGTCGATCGCATGGGTCTGCTCGCGGAGCACTCGCTTCCGGTAGTTCTCGAACTCCGCCTGTAGGCGCTGGAGGTGCTCGCGGTACTCGGCCGACTCCCTGCGCGCGACCTCGAGCTCCGAGGCGTCGCCCGCCGGAGTGGGCGCGGGGGGGGCGGCTTCCTCGGCCGGCCCGCCCTGCACCCGCACCCGACGACGGTCGGTCACCTTGACCTTGGGACGGTCCTTCCCGGAGGAATCCTCACCGCTCATGCGACCGTCTTCACCTCGATCCTGCGAGGCTTGGCCTCCTGCGCCTTGGGAACCTCGACGGTGAGGACCCCCTTGTCGAACCGGGCCTCCACCCGGTCGGGGTCGGCCGTGGGCGGAAGAACTAGCGTGCGGCTGAAGGACCCGTACCGCCGCTCGATCCGGCGGAAGGACTCCTCCAAGAGGTCCTTGTGGAACTCACGCTCGCCCTTCACCGTAAGGGTCGAGTCCTCGACCGAAACGTCCACCATCTCGGGATCGACGCCCGGCAGCTCGACCGTCACGACGAACCGATCCGTGTCCTCGTACACGTCGAGCGCCGGCGTCCATGCCCCGGTCCCCTCACCTCCGAACGCACGCCGCACCACCCGATCCACATCGCTCTCGATCCAGAACAGATCGCGGAACGGATCCCATCTCGTGATCGCCATCACGATGCACCTCCTTCGTCTACGATCTCGCCCTCGACGACGTCCTCGCCGCCCGAGGCTCCCTGCTCGTCACCGCCACCGGCCGTCGCCTGTCCACCGGCCTGCTGTGCCTGTTGTGCCTGTTGTGACTGATGCATCGCCTGGCCGACGCGCTGGAACACCTGCATGGCGGCGTCGGTGGCCGACCTGATCTTGTCCACGTCCTCGCCCTTGAGCGTCTCCTTCAGCTCCTCGCTCGTCCGCTTCAGCTCCTCGCGGTCGGGCTCGGGCACCTTGTCGCCCGACTCCTGAAGGAACTTGTCGACCTGGTAGACGACCTGGTCGGCGTCGTTGCGGACCTCGGCCGCCTCCCTTCGCTTCCGATCCTCCTCCGCGAACTTCTCCGCATCGGCGACCATACGGTCTACATCCTCCCGAGAGAGCGCCGTGCCGCCGGTGATCGTCATCTGCTGCTCCTTGCCGGTGGCCAGGTCCTTCGCGGAGACGTTGACGATGCCGTTCGCGTCGATGTCGAAGGCGACTTCGATCTGCGGCATCCCGCGCGGTGCCGGTGGGATGCCCATGAGATGGAACCGCCCGAGCGACTTCACCCCGGGAGAGAACACCGTCTCGGCCTCGCCTTGGAGGACGTGGATCTCGACTTGGGTCTGGTTGTCGTCCGCGGTCGTGAAGATCTCGGACTTCCGGGACGGGATCGTCGTGTTTCGCTCGATCAGCTTCGTGAAGATGCCGCCCTTGGTCTCCACCCCGAGAGATAGGGGCGTGACGTCGAGGAGCAGGATGTCCTTGACGTCGCCCTTCAGGACACCGGCCTGGATCGACGCGCCGACCGCAACTACCTCGTCGGGGTTCACTCCCTTGTGCGGATCCTTCCCGCCCGTGAGCTTGCGAATGAGGTCCTGGATCATCGGCATCCGCGTGGCCCCGCCGACCAGGATCACGTGGTCGATAGCGGCGACGTCCTTGCCCCAGTCGCGGACGGCCTGCTCGAACGGGCCCCTGCAGCGCTCGACGAGATCCTCGGTCATGCGCTCGAACTCCGCGCGGGTTAGCTTCGTCTCCAGGTGGAGAGGTCCCTCGGCCGTAGCCGTCACGAACGGAAGGTTGATGGATGCCTCGCTCACCTGCGAGAGCTCGATCTTCGCCTTCTCCGCCGCCTCCTTGAGACGCTGGAGCGCCATCCGGTCGTTCGACAGGTCGACGCCGTAGGCGTTCTTGAACTCCTTGACCATCCAGTCGATCACGCGCTGGTCCCAGTCGTCCCCGCCGAGCTGCGTGTCGCCGTGGGTCGCCTTCACCTCGAAGACGCCCTCGCCGATCTCGAGCAACGACACGTCGAACGTGCCACCGCCGAGATCGAACACGAGGATCGTTTGGTCGTGCTGCTTGTCGAGGCCGTAGGCGAGCGATGCCGCCGTCGGCTCGTTGATGATCCGGAGGACCTCCAGCCCCGCGATCTCCCCCGCCTCCTTCGTCGCCTGGCGCTGCGCGTCGTCGAAGTAGGCGGGCACGGTGACCACGGCTTGTGTGACCGAGTCGCCGAGATAGGCCTCGGCGTCGCGCTTCAGCTTCGTGAGGATCTGCGCGGAGATCTCCTGCGGCGTCCACCTCTTGCCGTCGATCTCGACGTGCCAGTCCTTGTTACCCATCTGGCGCTTGACGGAGCGCACCGTCCGATCCGGGTTGGTGATGGCCTGACGCTTGGCGACCTCGCCGACCAGGATCTCGCCGTTCTTGGAGAACCCGACGACCGAAGGGCTGGTTCGGGCCCCTTCGGCGTTCGGAACCACGACTGGTTCCCCTGCCTCGAGTACCGACACCACCGAGTTGGTCGTCCCGAGATCGATGCCCACCGCGCGCGCCATGGATAGCCCCCTTGCTCGCCTTTCGTGAGTCAGTGCACAGAATAAAGCTTGAGCCTGTGACTGTCAAGGGTTTCAACAGCGTCGCGCGCGACGAGCACGGCACCCGGCCCTGCCCGCTAGGACCTTCGGAGTACGGCTCGACGGCGCCATCCTCTGGGAAACGGCGGCGAGAGATCCCGCGTCCGCTCCGGATGCGAGCCAGGCACGTGGTTTCCGGTCCCCGGTTCAAGGGGACGGCAATCTCGACCGAAACAAGCACTAGACCGAAAGTCCACCCGGCCTAAAGTCCAAGGACGGAAGGCGAGGATGCACGATCTCGACACGCGAGCGGGCACGGAGGCCGCCGGCGAAGGCTGCCGGCGAGTCGCCGAACGCCTTCGCCTTTCCGCCGTCGGCGTCCTCGCGACCGACGAAGGGCGGCGGCGGTCTGCGTGGTGGGTCTCCCCCGGCAGCGGGCCTGTGCCCGCGCGCCTCGAGGACGTCCTCGAGGGCCGCGCGGAAGGATGGATCGCCGCTCGCCTTCCCGACGGCACCGTGTTCGGGCGCCTCACACCCGAGTCGCTGGTCACGGCGGCCGAGGAGCTGGACCGACTCGGCACCGCGCTGATCGACGCGCTGATGGGGAGGTCGACCGACCTCCCGCTCCGCGATGAGGTCCGACCTTCCGATAGCGCCGCCGCCGACAGCGAGCTCGCGGTCCTCGAACGTGTCGCCGGAGCACTCCGCGACGTGCTGTCGGTGCCGGCCGCGGCGCTTCCGGACCTGCTGGATGCGGTCCGTGGCGCTCTCGGCGCCGACGAGGTCTACCTCCTGCGGGAGCGGGGGGCCGACGTCGCCGTCGCCGCGTCGCCCGATGGCGACTGGCCACGCAGGATCCCGCCCGAGATCCGCTCGGGCTTCCAGGAGCTTCCCGCGGTCGTCGAGAACGGCACGGCTCGACAACTCGGCATCGTGCTGGGCGCACGCACCCAGCTCGCGGGCGCCACGTTCCGCGAGGACGACAGCCCTGCCGTTGTCGTTTTGGCCGGCCGCGCCGGGGGTCCACCGCCCTCCGGCGAGCTCATGCGCCTGGTCGGGAACCTGATCGCCGCCGGTCGCACGGCTCTCGAGTGGCGACACCGCGCCGTCGACGCGCTGATGCTGCAGGAGCGCACGCGATGGGCCGCCGAGATCCACGATGGCCTGGTGCAGGCGGTCACGTCCGCGGTGATCGAGGTCCAGATGCTCCGACGCCGCATGGACCACGACCCCGAGGGCGCGGTGGCCTCGGTCCACGCCGCCGAGCAGGAGATCAGGCGAAGCCTCGGCGAGCTCCGGGGGATGCTGTTCGACCTGTCCGAGGCGGGCACCGCGCCGGCGGACGATCAGCCGCTGTCGGAGTACATCGAGCAGGTGGCGGCGCGATGGAGGCTGCGAGCGACCGCGGAGATAGACGGAGACCTAGGCGTCGCGCCGGGGGAGATCAGGGCGGCCGCCTACACGGTTCTGCGGGAGGGGCTCGCGAACGCGGCGAAGCACTCGGCCAGCGCGAACGTCGTCGTGATGGTGTCGGTTGGGGCCGACGGAGTGCGCCTTTCGATCGAGGATTCCGGCGCAGGGTTCGACCCGGCCACGGCCAAGATGGGCCACCTGGGCCTAGAACTGATGCGCCGACGCATCGCGGAAGTGAACGGGACGCTCGACATCGAGTCGTCCGTGGGGAACGGGACACGGGTGGTCGCATGGCTGCCCGTCCGAGGCGAAGGAGCAACGACATGAAGATCCTGATCGTCGACGACCACGCGCTGGTGCGTCGGGGCCTCGCCTACGTCGTCAAGGAAGGGTTCTCGGATGCCGACGTGGTTGAGGCCGGGAGTGCCGCTGAAGCGCTCCAGTTCATGGATTCGAACGGAGTCGACGTCGCGCTCGTGGACGTTCGGATGCCGGAGTTCGACGGACTCGACCTGCTCCGCACGATCAAGGAGCGGTGGGCAGACGTACCCGTGATCATGCTCTCCACGTACGAGCACGGTCCGTACGTGAAACGCGCGCTGGCCGAAGGAGCCGCAGGGTACCTGCTCAAGGACTCCACCCCCGAGGATCTCGGCCAGGCGATCCGCGTCGCGCTCTCCGGTAGCGGTAACGTTCTCTCGCCTCGCGCGATCCAGAACCTGTTCGAGAGCGAGGACCAGGAGCGGGCGGCCGAGACCCCGCGCCGCACCGAGTTCAGCCTCACCGAGCGGGAGATGGACATCCTCACCCTGCTCGCCGAGGGCCGCAGCAACCGGGACATCGCCGGGAAGCTCTACCTGTCCGAGAAGACCGTCAAGGCTCACCTCGCCGCCATCTTCCGTAAGCTCGGCGTCACGAACAGAACTCAGGCGGCGATGGCTGCGGTTCAGATGGGCATCACGCCGGGCCAGATCGTGGGCAACGGACACGATCCCGACCAGGACGTCATCCGCGCGAACAGCCGCTGATCCGGCCGTCGGAGGAGTAGCACGTGGCGGACAAGCAGCCCACCGGGCTCGGCGGCTCCGCGGCGGATGATGACGTCGAGGCGTACGAGTCGGACTGGTACCGGAGCCTGAAGGCGCTCGCGGAGCGTCAGGATGCGATCGAGGCGGGGGAGGGCGCGGTCGCCACGGCCGAGGCGCCGGCCGAGTCCGTCTGGGCGACACCACCCCCAGCCGACGAGCAGGCGACCGAGGTCGCCTGGACGCCCGAGGCCGCAGCCGAGACCCCGGTGGCAGAGACGGTGGAGGCTGCGAGCGAGATCGCCGAGGCGGGCGTCGTCTCGAGCGACGCCTCGGCCGAGGCGCCCGACGTGGTCGAGCTTCCCGAGCAGACAGAGGCTGAGCCGAGCGGGCCGAACCTCATGGCACCCGCCGCGGAGCAGGTCGCACCGCTTGGATCAGGGGAACCGCAGGCGGCACCCGTGGAGGCTAAGGGTGCACCCGCGGAACCGTCGCTCACGTCCTCGGACGTCGAGGAGCGGCGCGCCGCCCTTTCTGCGCTTTCGGACCGGGGACTGTCAGAGCTCGACGTAGCCCCCGCCTCCGCCCTCCTCCTCGACCCGGACCCCGAGATCCGCCGCCTTGCGCTCGAGGTGCTCGTCTCCCGCGCAGACCACGTAGAGGAACGCCTCGTCCAGCAGGCTCTGCAGGACCCCGCCGACGACGTGCGCGCCGCCGCGGTCGGTCTCGTAGCGGCGCGTGGATCGCACGGACTGGCCGCGCTCGCCCCGCTGGCCGGCGCGAGGCGTTGGCCGACGACCCAGAGCGCCGTGCTCCGCACGCTCCCCCAGATCGTCGGATCGAGCGGTGGACTCTCCGATGAGGACCTGTCGTCGATCCTCAACGGCATCGCGAGCCTCGAGTCAGCTCCAACCGCCGAGGAGCGAGAGCCTCTCTCCGAGCTCGCGCGCGCGATCGGTGTGCAGCGGCTGGTCGAGCACACGACCGTTCCCGACGACCGCAGGCTCGGCGCCGTGCGGCTCCTCGCTGCGGACGGAACCACCCAGTCGCTCCGAGCGGTGACGGCGCTGGACGCCGACCCGATCCAGGAGATCCGCGACGCGGCGCAGGCGGCGGTCGCCCGGCTCGAGGAGCTGGAACGCTCCACGGCGAGCTTCCAGCAGCAGCCCGACGCCGGCGAGGTCGCCGTCCACCAGGCCGTGCAGACGGAGATGATCACCGGCCTCGTGCGGGCACTCCAGGACCCCGAGCCGGTGGTTCGGGACCGCGCGATCGCAGCCCTCAACGAGACCGACCGGGGGACGCTCACGGAGTGGGCTCGCGAGGCTCTCCGGAGCGGCGATCCGGACCTCACGCCTCTCGCGGCACAGATCGCCGAGATGCACCGCCTTGCAGAGGTCGCGCCCGAGATCCTCGACCAGGGCGCCGCAGCGTCCGGCGAGGCGCGCGCACCGTTCGCAGCCGCGCTCTCGGCCTTCCCGGTCGATACCGAGGTCCTGGTCAACTCCCTAGCGGGGGTCGAACCGTCGCGTCGCCACGAGGCGATCCAGCTCCTTTGGCAGGTGGCGGGACGCAACGCGCTCCCGCACCTTCGCCAGAGCCTCTCGGATCCCTCTGAAGCGGTGCGGATGGCCGTCCTCGAGGTCTTCGGTAACTCCGGCGACCCGTCTTCCAACGACGTCGCCCGCGGCATCCTCGGCTCCGATTCCTCGCCGATGGTCCGGGCGTCCGCGGTCCGCGTGCTCGGGGCCGCCGGTGCGGACCAGCGGATCACCGCCCTCGGCCAAGCGCTCCAGGACCCCGACCCGATGGTCCGTGCCACCGCGGTCGCGATCCTGCCCGAGAGCATCGGCCGCGAGGCTACCGATCTGCTCATGCGCGCCGTCTCGGATCTCGACGAGGGGGTTCGCCAGGCCGCGCTTCGTCACGTCGCAGGGTTCCCCGAAGAGGATCTCGCGCTCGTGTGGTCGGCTCTGGCGAGCTGCCCGCCCGTCGAACGCGACGGGCTCATGGGCATCATGGAGAAGAGCGACAGGCAGAAGCTGGCGACGCTTGCGCTCCAGCACCTGCAGGCGATCGACCCTAGCGAGCGGGTCCTCGCAGCCGAGATCGCGGGGCGCGCCGCCACCGCGCAGTGCGTACAGGCGCTGGTGGTGGCGCTGCAGGATCCCGTCGCCTCCGTCCGCCAGGCTGCTACCGGGGCGCTCGGGTCGGCCCGGGCCGCCGAGGCCGTCCAGGCCCTCGGGCGTTCCCTGAACGACCCCGACCCCGAAGTGCGCATCGGAGCGGTCCGCGCGCTGGGCGTGATCGACGACGAGCAGGTGCTCGGATTCCTCGTGGCCGCGCTGAACGACCCAGAGCCCAGCGTGAAGGAGACCGCAAGCGAGGTCCTCACGCGGTGGAGCTCGCCCGCCGTCGCCAAGCGCCTCGCGGGCGTGCTCGCCTCGCCGGCGCTTCGCCAGCAGGCCACCGACCTCCTGACGAAGATGGGCGGCTCGGCCGTCGAGCTTCTCGTCGACGTCCTCCTGCACAGCACCTCCGAGATCCGGCCGATCGTCGGAAGCCTCCTCGAGCGCCTCGCAGGCATGGACCGCTTCCTGGAGAACATGGCCTCCATGGATCCCCAGCAGCGGCTGCGGGCGGCGGAGGCCGTAGGCGCGATCGGCGGCCCTCGCGCTGTCGACGCGATCGTCGGCACGCTCTCCGACCCCGACGAGCGGGTGCGGATCCGCTCGCTGGAGCTACTCGGCGATCTGGGCGACCAGCGGGCGATCGACGTAGTGCGCAAGAGCTTCCTGGGTGACCCCGTTCCCGAGGTCGTCGACGCCGCCAAGAAGGCGCTCGCCAAGCTCCGTCCGGGCGAGACGGCCTAGGACCGGCCCCCGAACTCCTCGAAGAAGCGGCTAGCAGTCGGCCCGCGCTGGCCCTGGTACTTGCCCTTCGCGCCGTACGGCACGTCGGCCGCGCTGGTGAGCCGGAAGAACGAGATCTGCCCGATCTTCATCCCTGGGTAGATCGTTATCGGCAGGTTCGCCACGTTAGAGAGCTCCAGGGTGAGGTAGCCGTCCCAGCCGGGATCCACGTAGCCCGCCGTCGAGTGGATCAACAGTCCGAGCCGGCCGAGGGAGGACTTGCCCTCGAGACGGGCGACGATATCGTCGGGGATCGCGACCCGCTCGAGCGTAGAGCCGAGCACGAACTCACCCGGATGCAGGATGAAGGGCTCCTCGTCGGTGACCTCGACGAGCTCGGTCAGATCGCGCATCTCCCGCTTCACATCGATGAACGGATACAGGCTGTTTCGGAACACACGGAATGCGCGGTCGACGTGGAGATCGATCGAGGACGGCTGCACGCAGGAATCGTCGAACGGGTCGATGACGATGCGCCCGGCCGCGATCTCTTCGTGGATGGAGCGGTCCGAGAGGATCATCGCGGGGATGGTATCGGGTTGCGGATCGGGGCGTCCTGACGCTCACGCGACGGCCGAGGACACGGCGACCCATCTGTCGAGCGCCTTCCCCGCAGCTCCCGAGTCGATCGTTTCGGCCGCTAGCGCCACGCCCTCCTCGACGGTCGAGGCTCGCCCGGCGACCTGGAGCGCGGCCGCGCCGTTAAGCAGCACGACGTCGCGATGAGCCCCGCTCTCGCCGGCGAGCACCGCCCGGGCGATCGAGACATTGTCCTCCACGTCGCCTCCTCTCAGGTCCTCCGCGCTCGCGCGCTCGAGCCCGACCTCCGAGGGGTCGAGGGTTCCCTCGTGCACGACCCCGTCGCGAACCTCGAGCACGACCGACATCGCGGTTGTGGTGAGCTCATCCAGGCCGTCCTGCCCTCGGAAGACCTTGGCCCGGACGCCGCGGCGGGCGAGCACCTCGGCGACGAGGGGAAGCATCCTCGGGTCCGACACGCCGACCACCTGGGCTGCTGGGCGAGCCGGATTCGTGAGCGGGCCGAGGAAGTTGAAGACGGTCGGGATACGAAGCTCTCGCCGGACGGGGGCGGCGTGGGCGGCGGCCGGATGAAACACCGGGGCGAACATGAAGCCGATCCCGGCCTCCCGCAAGCAAGTCGTGACCCCCTCGGGCCCGAGGTCGATCTTCACGCCGAGGGCCTCGAGTAGGTCGGCCGAGCCGCAGTGCGAGGAGGCCGCTCGGTTCCCGTGCTTGGCCACCGTGACGCCGGCTCCGGCGGCCACGAGCGCGGCTAGCGTCGAGATGTTGAACGTGCCCGCCCGGTCCCCTCCGGTTCCGCAGGTGTCGATCACGGCACCCGGCGCGTCGACCGCGTTCGCGAACTCGAGGGCCGTGCGCGCGAGCCCGTCGAGCTCGTCCACGGTCTCACCCCTCGTCCGAAGAGCCATGAGGAACCCTCCGATCTGCCCCTGGGTGGCGTCCCCACGCATGATCGTGCGCATCGCCTCTGCGCTCTCGTCCGCCGAGAGCGCCTCGCCGGCGGCGATCCGCGACAGCAGCCGGGGCCACAGATCTGCTACCTCGGTCATCAGGTGACGAACGCTAGCAGGTCGGGGCCGCTAGACTTGAGCGCCGGGCTGCGGCCCGGCTGTGCGGGCGTGGTTCAATGGTAGAACGCAAGCTTCCCAAGCTTGAGACGGGGGTCCGATTCCCCTCGCCCGCTCTCTCGTCCTGCGGCCCTCCTTTGCCGTCTTCCTCGGCGTCTACTTGAAGATCCGGTCGCTAGGTCTGCGTGATGCTTCCCGAATCCTTGATTCGTCGAGCCTGAAGGGGTCGGAAGCTCCGTGTCGTCACGCCGCAGCCCGTGGTACTCGTGGATGAGGCCGTCGAGCAGCTCCCTTCGGTGGATCTCCTTGGGATGAACCGGTGAAGGATCGCGCCCAAGCACGTCCGGCGCGGCGAGATCGATCCCGCGATGGGCACGGTGGGAGTTGTAGTGCTCAACGTACGCCTGGAGCAGGCGATTGAGGTGCCGACGGCCGAGCACGAGTGTCCAGTCAAGGAGTTCCCGGCGAACACTACGCACCCAGCGCTCGGCGAACGGGTTTGCACTCGGAGCCCGAATCGGCGTGAGAATGACCTCAACGTCCTCGGTCGCGAACACCTCATCGAATGAACCCGGGAACTTCGAGTCTCGGTCGTGAATCAGGAACCGTACCGGCGCCTCGCGATCATCAAGACTAGAGGCAAGGTTCCTCGCCTGCTGGGTTACCCACGCGGAGTCTGGGTTTCTCGTTGCCCCGGCTACTCGGATCCTGCGCGTCCCGATTTCGATGAAGAACAGCACATAGCGAGTCCCCCCGGGTTCGGTGCAGCCTCTAGTCCTTGGGGTTTCCAACCAAGGGGAAGGAGGCAGCATGTCAGCACCGAACCGGTACCCGGACGAGGTACGCCGCCGAGCCGTAGCCGAGGTGATCGAGCGGGGCCGAAGGCCTTCGGAGGTTGCCCGGGACTTCGGGATGACGGCGACGACGCTTAGCAACTGGGTCCGCCAGGAGAAGCGGGATCGGGGCCTGGTGCCCGGATCCACCTCCGAGCAGCTGGCCGAGCTCAAGCCATCGGGCGCTCACCGATGCTGAGCATCTCGTTCAGATCAAGCGGGTCTGGAACGCGAACTACAAGGCCTACGGAGGACGGCGCGTCTACAAGCAGCTACGGAGGGAGAGCTACGCGGTGGCCAAGTGCACGGTGGAACGGCTGATGCGGAAGAACGGGATCAAGGGGTGTGATCAGGGGGAAGCGCCATCCCACGACGCATCCGGATGAGGGAGCCGACCGTGCGGCGGACCTGGTGGAGCGCCAGTTCGTGGCGACGCGTCCGAACGAGCTGTGGGTCAGCGACATCACCTACGGCAAGACCGCTCAGGGCTTCCTCTACGTTTGCTTCATCGAGGACGTCTTCTCCCGGCGCATCGTCGGCTGGCAGATGGCCGAGCACCTTCGAGCCGAACTCGTCCTTGACGTCCTGGACATGGGGCTTTGGTCAAGCAACGTTGAGCCGGGAGCTCTGGTTGCGCACTCGGATCGCGGCTCCCGGGGCGGAATCAAGTGGTCGTCGCAACACCTCGAGCTGGAGGTGGGTGTATGGGACGACCACCGGGTTGGGCAGCGGCGGCGACGGGAGGCCACCGATGCGATCGCCAGGCCGGCCGCCGGTCGCGCGGCGGGAGCATCGACAGGCGTTCTGGGAGGCGATCGCTCGAGGCGCGTCGAGCGAGGATGCCGGGGTCGAGGCCGGTGTGTCACCGGCGGTCGGGACGCGCTGGTTCCGTGAAGCTGGCGGCATGCCAACGTCGAGTTTCGAGCCGCACTCAAGTCGCTATCTCTCATTCGCGGAGCGCGAGGAGATCGCGATCTGTCGAGCCTATGGGTGCGGGGGAGATCGCCCGGCACCTGGGCCGGTCACCGTCCACGATCTCGCGGGAGCTGCGCCGCAACGCGGCGACCCGGGGTGGACAGCTCGTCTACCGGGCGGCCATCGCGCAGTGGCATCGGGACCGTCGAACCACTCGGCCGAAGGAAGCGAAGCTGGCCGTGAACGAGCGGCTGCGCGAGTACGTGCAGGACCGCCTGGCCGGCGAGATCTGCACGCCCGATGGGACACCGGTGCCCGGGCCGGTGACGCAGTGGAACGGTCGCCGCCACGGCCGCCGACAGGACCGGCGTTGGGCCAACTCGTGGAGTCCCGAGCAGATCGCCCGTCGGTTGCCGGTGGACTTCCCCGATGATGAGTCGATGCGGATCTCACACGAGGCGATCTACCAGGCGCTCTACCTCCAGGGACGCGGCGCGCTGAAGCGGGAACTGGTCGCTTGCTTGCGCACCGGCCGACCGCTGCGTGTGCCTCGTGCTCGCGCCCGGCAGCGCCGCAACGGCTTCATCACACCCGAGGTCATGATCAGCGCCCGCCCGGCGAGGTCGAGGACCGTGTTGTGCCCGGGCACTGGGAAGGGGGTCTGATCATCGGGCTGAACCGGTCCGCGATCGGCACGCTGGTCGAGCGGACCACCCGGTTCACGATGTTGCTGCACCTGCCCCGCATGGACGGCTACGGCACCGAACCAAGGATCAAGAACGGACCCGCCTTCGCCGGCTACGGCGCCGAAGCCGTCCGCGACGCCATCAAGTCGAGCATCACGACGTTGCCCGCCCAGCTACGGCGATCACTGACTTGGGACCGAGGCAAGGAGATGGCTCGGCACGCCGAGCTGCGCATCGGCACCGGTCTCGAGGTCTACTTCTGTGACCCGTACAGCCCCTGGCAGCGCGGCACGAACGAGAACACCAACGGACTGCTACGCCAGTACTTCCCG
>DATEBA010000027.1:0-10919 GCA_035288045.1 Actinomycetota bacterium | reverse complement strand
TCGTCGAGCGACGCCGCCCGCCCCCGCTCGCGGCTGCCGTTCGCCTCGATCGCGTCGGCGGTCGCGAGGAGCGCTTCCCGCCTCGGCGCCGGCCGGAACGCGTCGACGTCGACACCCGGGGTGACCTTGCGCACGCGGCCGGCGATCGAGGGGATCGTCTCCACCATGCGCGCGAGCACGTCGTCGCTCGTTCCGGTGACGGCGACGGCTCCCTCGAGGCCCTGGCGAGCTAGGTTCGCGTAGCGCTCCTGTAACTTGATCGCGTACTCGTAGTCGCTGCCGTGGATCTTCGCGGCGTAGGCGCCGGGTCCGAGCGCGCGCAGCGCGACGACCGGTCCGGGGACGCCGTGTCCTGCGACGACTGCCTCGGAGCCGTGCCAGGCCACCGCTTCGCGCAGGGCCTCGACGTTCCGCGAGAGGTATGCATCCAGTTCCTCTCCCGAGAGCTCGACGAACCGCTTCACCCGGAAGCCCTCGTACTCGTCCGTCACGAAGACCGGGAGGAGGTCGCCGATCGAGGGCCGGAGCACGACCGCTCGCCCGGGCGCGCGCGGCGCGTCGAGCGTCTCGAGGTCGTGGACTCCGCAGGCGTCGACGGCCCCGTGCTCATCTACGAACCCGAGCCGCTCCGGATGTGGCTCCTGGCAGACGAGCAGAACGTCGTGACCTGCGCGGCGCATGGCCTCCGCGGCCTTAGCCGTGTAGACGTTCGAGCCGGTGCCGTCGAGCAGCCAGCCGTGCCAGAGGCAGACGCGCATGGCGCAAAGACATACACCGGCCGATGCCTCGGAACCACGAACGCCGCCGGATTTCCCCGGCTCGACTGCCCACCCGCTCTAGAATCGGGGCCCGATGTCCTCGATCGTCTCCGTCTCCGCCCGCGAGATCCTCGACTCCCGAGGCAACCCGACCGTGGAGGTCGACGTCGTGCTCGACGACGGTGCGTTCGGCCGCGCGGGCGTTCCGAGCGGAGCCTCGACGGGCGAGCACGAGGCGCTCGAGCTACGCGACGACGACCCGAAGCGCTACGGCGGACGGGGCGTCAGGCGAGCCGTGTCGAACGTGGCCGAGGCGATCGCGCCCGCGATCCAGGGTCTCGATGCCCTCGACCAACGGGGCATAGACGACGCGTTGCTGGAGCTCGACGGCACGGCGGATAGGAGTCGCCTCGGGGCGAACGCCATCCTAGGAGTCTCGCTTGCGGTCGCGAAGGCTGCGGCGTCCTCGCTCGAGCTCCCGCTCTACCGCTACCTCGGCGGTCCGAACGCGCACGTGCTGCCCGTGCCGCTCATGAACGTGATCAACGGCGGGCGCCACGCCGACAATGCGCTCGAGCTCCAGGAGTTCATGATTGCGCCGCACGGCGCCGCGTCCTTCGGCGAGGCGCTCCGGTGGGGCGTCGAGGTCTTCCACGCGCTGCGCGCCATTCTGAAGGAGCAGGGGCTGTCGACCGGGGTGGGCGATGAAGGCGGGTTCGCGCCGCAGCTCGCCACGGCGAGAGACGCCTGCTCCGCCCTCGTCCGGGCGATCGAGGCGGCAGGTCTCGAGCCCGGCGACGAGGTGGCGATCGCGATGGATCCGGCGGCCTCGGAGATCCACGAGGACGGCCGCTACCGGCTCGAGGGATCCGAGCGCTCCGCCGTCGACATGGTCGCGTTCTACCGAGAACTGCTCGACTCGTTCCCGATCGTCTCGATCGAGGACGGGCTCGCCGAGGACGACTGGGAGGGCTGGGCGCAGCTCACGGCGGCGCTCGGCTCGAGCTGCCAGCTCGTGGGCGACGATCTGTTCGTCACTAACGTGGAGCGATTGAACCGAGGGCTCCGCGAGCGGGTCGCCAACGCGATCCTCGTGAAGGTGAACCAGATCGGCACGCTCACCGAGACCCTTGACGTGATGGCGCTCGCGGCGCGGAACCGATACGGGGTCGTGGTGTCCCACCGCTCCGGAGAGACCGAGGACGCGACGATCGCCGACCTGGCCGTCGCGACGAACGCCGGTCAGATAAAGGCGGGCGCGCCTTCGCGCGGTGAGCGTACCGCCAAGTTCAATCAGCTACTCCGCATCGAGGAGGAGCTCTCCGAGACCGCTCGTTACGCGGGCCGCGCGGCCCTCGCGAGGGGCGGCGGGTGAGCGCGCGGACCGAGGCGATCGCCGGACCCAGGCCCAAGCTGACGGGGCGGGCAGCGCTCCTTGCCGTGCTGATCCTCTCTGCCGGCATCGCCTCGATCGTTCCTGTTCGCGAGTACCTGGAGCAGCGTGCGAGGATCGAAGGTCTCGAGCAGACTGCGGTCGCGATCCAGGAGGCGAACCGGCAGATGCAGGCCGAGATGCGCAATCTGCGCGACCCCGCCTACCTCGAGCGCCTCGCGCGCGAGTGCCTGGGGATGGTGATGCCCGGCGAGATCGCGTTCGTCACCGTGGACGGGGACGGCCCGAGCGTTCCATCCATCTGCTGACGCTGTCCCGGCGCCATTCCGACGGCGTAATGGCCGATCGACCGGGCAGCGTGCCGGATGGATCGCTGGCGGATACGCGATGAAGGCCACCGACGACTTCGCCGTCGTCCGCTACAGACCGGACGGAAGGCGGGACGGCACGTTCGGCAGGAAGGGCCGCGCCCGGGTGGCCGTCACGCCCTTCCCCGGAGGCGACAGCGCTCTTCGGGCGGTGACGACCCAGGACAACGGCAGGATCGTGGGGGCCGGGCAGGCCCCGGCGACCCTCGCGGCGAACGGCTTCGCCGTGGAGCGCGTGCTCGCGGCCTGAGCGCGGTCAGCGGCAGCCGAGCGCCGGCTTCGGCGTGTCGTTACGGACGAAGTAGATGTGAACCTCTCTGCGGTTGGCCTCGAAGATCGCCACCTGGGGGGACACGAGGGTCATCCTCCCGTGCTGGAAGGGGTCGTCGGGCCGGCCGTACCTCCGATAGGCCTGCCAGAAGCTCCCGTCGAAGTCGACCCGGAAGTCGATGCGGCAATGCGTGTAGAGCTGGAACCGGTACGGCTTCCCCGGGAGCGCCGGGCTAGAGCGGGGGCGATCCGTCTCGACCCCCTTCACCTCGGCCCATGGGGAGGGCTCGGGCACCGGGAGCGCCTCCTCCGGGAGGTCGGCCACGACGGGTGGGGTCGTGGACGTGTGGGTCTCGACGGCCGGCGTGCTAGTGGGGTAACGCTCCTCGACGTCCGGTCGACCCGTGCACGAGGCGAGGAGCGCAACTAGGGCAAGAAGGGGCGCCGACGGCTTCACACCCTTGATCATGCCCGGTGACCCCCCGTCCGTGACCCCCGCAGTGAGTATTGACGGGCCGCGGAACCCGATGGGATAGTGGCCGCCTGCCTGGGAGTTCGTCGAGAAGGCCCACGGGCCGGGAAAGGGGTCGAGATAGCGGAGCTAGAGGTCGGCGCGGTCGTGGAGGGAACCGTGCAGCGCATCACTCCCTACGGGGCGTTCCTCCAGTTGGAAAGCGGCAAGATGGGTCTCGTGCACATCTCCGAGATCGATCGCAACTACGTGAAGGACGTCCACGACCACCTCCGCGAGAACGACGTCGTCCAGGCCAAGATCGTGGCCATCAAGGAGGACGGCAAGATCGACCTCTCGATAAAGGCCCTGCAGGACCCCGAGCCCCGCGCCCCGCGCCCGCGGCGCGGGAGCGACCCGAGCTTCGAGGCGATGCTCAAGAAGTTCATGCGCCAGAGCGAGGAGCGCCAGGTCGACTACAAGCGCTCCGTCGAGCACAAGCGCAAGTAAGCTCCCCGCCGTGGGGGAGCTACGCCAGAGCGACATCGACGCGGTCCGCGAGCAGCTGGGTCGCGAGCCGACCACCCCGTTCACGGTCGTCGCGCGATGCACCGGCGGCCACCCGCTCGTGATCCGCAACGCCCCCTACGACGGCAACGGCGATCCCTTCCCAACGCGCTACTGGCTGACGTGTCGCCACGCCGTGAAGGTGGTCTCGCATCTGGAGTCGGAGGGCTGGATCGGCAGGCTGAACGATCGGGTCCACGACGACGAGGCGTTCGACGCCGCGCTCGAGGAGGCGCACCGCGCGTACGCGCGAGACCGTGCCAAGGACGCCGAGGAGTCCCTGGGCTGGGGCGGTGTCGGCGGCGCGCGCACGGGAGTGAAGTGCCTTCACGCGCACCACGCGTATCACCTCGCAGGCGGCGAGGACCCCGTCGGAGCCTGGACCGCGGAACGGGTTGGCCCGGTCCACGCGGAGCAGCGCCCCGGTCGCGTTGCAGCGATCGACCAGGGGACGAACTCGATCCGGCTACTCGTCGTCGAGCCGCTTGACGATGGTTGGCTGCAGGAGCTCGCTCGCGACATGGTGATCACACGCCTCGGCGAGGGCGTCGACGCCACCGGCCGGATCGATCCGGCGTCTCTCGAACGCACCCTCGGGGTCCTCGCGTCGTACTCCAGGCGCGCTCGCGCCCTCGGCGCCGAGCGGATCCGCGTCGCCGCCACCGCCGCGGTGCGCGACGCGTCGAACCGCGACGATCTCGCGAAGGCCGTCCGCGAGCTGGCGGGTTCCGAGCTCGAAGTTGTAAGCGGCGAACGCGAGGCGGCGCTCTGCTTCCTGGGCGCGACGCGCGGTCTCGACGCCGACCCGCCGTTCCTCGTGTTGGACATCGGAGGCGGCTCGACCGAGTTCGTGGTCGGCACCGGGGAGCCGCTCTTGGCGATATCGACGCAGACGGGAAGCGTTCGGCTCACCGAACGCTTCGTCAGGACCGATCCGCCCGCCATCGTCGAGCTGGAGGCCATGGAGGCGGAGATCCTCGGGATCCTGGAGGAGGTCGAGGCCGCCGTCCCCGTCCACGACGCCCGCACGCTCGTCGCCGTCGCGGGCACGGCCACAACGGTTCAGGCCATGGCGCTCGACCTGCCCCGGTACGACCCGGAGGCGATACACCGGACGTGGCTTGCCGCGGACGACGCCGAGGGCGCTCTCCACCGGCTCGCGCGGATGACGAACCCCGAGCGCGCGGCGCTGCCGTTCATGGCCCCGGGCCGCGGCGACGTGATCGTAGCCGGAGCGATGATCCTCGCGCTCGTGTTGCGCCGCTTCGGGTTCGAGCGCGCGCTGGTCTCCGAAACGGACATCCTGGACGGCCTGGCGCTGGACATGAACAGCTAGGATTGCGCCGTCCGGCGACCGGGTGGTCGCCGGCGCGGGAGAGGACCCTTCGGTCCTGGCTCTCGGCAGGCCGGATTGGGTAGGCTGCCGTCTCTCATGCGCGTCGAGGAACGTCCTCCGGTGCAGCGCACCCGCCGAGCGGCGACGCTCGCCCTCGCCTTCGTCGCACTGAGCCTGGTTACCGGAACTACCTCCGCCCCGATCTTGGCCGCCGCCGAGCCGCGTGGCATCTTCAAACTCGACCACCTGATCTTCATCGTCCAGGAGAACCGGTCGTTCGATCACTACTTCGGCACGTTCCCCGGGGCCAAAGGGTTCCCCGAGTGGAAGGGTGGCAGGCCGCAGGTCTGCGTCCCGGACCCGATCCTTGACCGCCCCGCCTGCACCTATCACAGCCCGCGTATGCACCAGAACGGCGGGCCTCACGATCGTCCGGCCTCGATCACCTCTATCAACGGTGGGAGGATGGATGGTCACGTTCGAGCCCTGGCGCCCAACAAACACTGGTGCGTGGACCGGTTCAGCGCCGAGTGCCGCAGGTTCGTCGGTCCGGACGGGCAACCCGACGTCATGTCGTGGCACGACGCGAGGGAGATCCCGAACTACTGGACGTACGCGCGGAAGTTCGTGCTCCAGGACCGCATGTTCGCGCCGGTCGACTCCTGGACGCTGCCCGCCCATCTCTTCCTCGTCTCTGCCTGGTCGGCGGCCTGCACGGACAATCGCGACCCGATGACCTGCAGATCCAACGTCTTTCTCGACAAGGACTGGCAGCGACATTCCTACGGGGAGAGTCCCGCCTACGCGTGGACCGACATCACGTGGCTCCTGCACGATCGGGGAGTATCTTGGGCCTATTACGTCGGCCCGGGCACCTGCATCGCACCGCCATGCGGCGACCTCGAGGGCGGCGGCACCCCCGCGGGCAAGAACCCGCTCCCCGGGTTCACGACCGTGAACCAGACGAACCAGCTGGGACGCATCCAGACCCACGACGAGTACCTCGAGGCCGCACGCGACGGCACTCTGCCCTCCGTGTCGTGGATCGTGCCGAGCAACTTGAACAGCGAGCACCCGCGTGGGCGCGGGGGCATCCGCGCCGGCCAGGCCCACGTTACGCAGATGGTGAACGCAGCGATGCGGGGTCCCGACTGGGAGAGCACCGCGATCTTCGTCACGTGGGACGACTGGGGAGGGTTCTACGACCACGTGGAGCCGCCGGTCGTGGACGAGAATGGTTGGGGGCTTCGGGTCCCCGGGCTCGTGATCAGCCCCTACGCGCAGCGCGGGTACATCGATCACCAGCTCCTGTCCTTCGACGCGTACCTGAAGCTGATCGAGGACCGGTTCCTCGAGGGCCAGCGCTTGGATCCGAAGACCGACGGGCGCCCGGACCCGCGCCCGACGGTGCGCGAGGAAGTAGACATCCTCGGGGACCTCAGGCGGGCGTTCGACTTCTCCCAGGACCCTCGCCCGCCCGTTCTCCTCGACCCGAGGCCCTGAGGGCGGCCGCGCCCTCGAGGGAAGACGGCCGGCGTCTCCGTGGCACCCAACTGATACGCCGAAGGTCGACGTGGACCTAGGTCGAGCGTCGGGAATCCGTTTCTGGACCTGGCTCTCGCGCGGCGGGTTCGGATAGGCTGCGGGCTCCGATGCCGAGGAAGGTCGCCCCCCGTCTGGCCAGACCCGCCCGAACGTTGTTCGTGGCGCTCGTGTGCCTCGCCGTCTTCGGTGGCGGGTGGCCTCCCGGAGTGCCCGCCGGCGAGGCGATCGAGCGGAGAGGCATCTTCAAGCTGGACCACCTGATCTTCATCGTCCAGGAGAACCGGTCGTTCGATCACTACTTCGGCACGTTCCCCGGCGCCGACGGGTTCCCGAGGAACTCGGAGGGCCGGATCAAGGTGTGCATCCCGGACCCGGTCCTCGGACATTGCGTCCGGCCCTATCACCAGTCGTACCTGTTCTCCAAGGGTGGTCCCCACAACCGTCCCGCCGCCACGACCGACATGAACGGCGGGAAGATGAACGGGTTCGTCAAGGTTCTCGGGGGCAAGGACACGCGGTGCGCGGGTGAGGTCCGGACGGGGTCCGCGTGCGAGAACTTCGTGGGACCGAGGCTCCAACCCGACGTCGTTAGCTGGCACGACGACCGCGAGATCCCCAACTACTGGACCTACGCGCGCAGGTTCGTGCTCCAGGACCGGATGTTCGCCCCGACGGATTCGTGGACGCTCCCGGCCCACCTGTTCCTCGTTTCGGCCTGGTCGGCGTCATGCGACGACCCGTACAGGCCGATGACCTGTCGATCGAACGTCTACCTCGACGGATCGGGGGAGCGGCACCACTACGGGAACCCGCCCGAGTACGGCTGGACCGACATCACCTACCTACTCGACGAGGCAGGCATCTCGTGGAGGTACTACCTGGGACCCGGGACATGCGTGAAGGGCACGACCAACAACTGCACGCCCGATCCGAAGGCCGGCATGACGCCGTCGACCAAAGCCGCGCTCGCGGGCTTCACGACGGTCCACCAGAACCGGCAGCTCGACAGGTTCGACGGACACGACGAGTTCATCGAGGACGCGCGTAACGGCACGCTCCCGTCAGTCTCGTGGGTGGTGCCGTCGAACCTGAACAGTGAGCATCCGGGGTCCGGCACGTCGATCCGGGCGGGCCAGGCGCACGTAACTCGGATGATCAACGCCGTGATGAGGGGCCCCGACTGGGACCGATCGGCCATCTTCGTCACCTGGGACGACTGGGGAGGCTTCTACGACCACGTGCAGCCTCCGAAGGTCGACGAGAACGGCTACGGTCTGCGCGTGCCCGCTTTCATGATCAGCCCGTACGCCAAGCGCGGGTACATCGATCACCAGACGCTGTCCTTCGACGCCTACCTGAAGCTGATCGAGGACCGGTTCCTCGGCGGCGAGCGCCTCGACCCCGCGACCGACGGCCGGCCCGACCCCCGGCCGACGGTTCGCGAGGAGGTCGGGATCCTGGGGAACCTGCGGCGGGCGTTCGACTTCACCCAGGACCCGAGACCGCCTCTCATCCTCGAGCCGACGCCCTAGTTGGCCTCGGGTAACCTTCCGCTCCGATGTCCAAGCGCTCCAGGGAACGTCAGCTCGCCAAGCTCGCCGCTCGGCGCGCGTCCGACCGGCACCGTCGCCGGCGGAGGAAGGGCGCGACCCTTTCGGTCGCCGGAGTGGTGGCCCTTGCCGGGCTGGTCGTCCTTCTCCTGGCGTTCCTCGGTCGTGATGAGCCGGCGAAGCGGGCGGGAGACGATACGACCCCCGAGCCGCGGGGCAAGCATGCGGCTGCGTGCAACGCCGAGATCCCGAAGGAAGCTCGGAAGGCCAAGGAGCCGTACGAGAAGGCCCCGAAGCTCACGATCGACGAGAGCGCGACCTACATCGCAACGCTCCTGACCTCTTGCGGCACGATCGAGCTCGAGCTCCGAGCCGACCGGGCGCCGGTCACCGTGAACAACTTCGTGACCATCGCGGAGGACGGCTTCTACGACGGCCTTACCTTCCACCGTGTCGTTTCGGGATTCGTGATACAGGGCGGTGATCCCGCTGGAGACGGCACCGGCGGTCCCGGCTACCAGTTCGACGACGAGATCTCGAAGGACATGGTCTTCGACCGCAAGGGTCTGCTGGCCATGGCCAATAGCGGCGAGGACACGAATGGGAGCCAGTTCTTCATCACGCTAGGCCCGGCCGAGCATCTGAACGGCCTGCACACGATCTTCGGCGAGGTCGTGACGGGCATGAAGGTCGCAGAGAAGATCGCGACGCAGCCGCTCGACGCCGAGATGCCCGACCCGAAGGTCTACATCGAGTCGGTCACGATCTCCATCGAGAAGTAGCCTCCCGGGCGACCTAGAATCGAAGCCGCCCGGGTGTCGGAACTGGCAGACGACGGTGCCTTAAAAGCACCTGTCCCGAAAGGGACGTGAGGGTTCGAGTCCCTCCCCGGGCACCGCGCCTCGCGAGGACTCACCCCGCCGGTGCTCCGCGCGCCTACCCTTCCTGGGTCCGCGCCGCGGCCCACTCCCGGATCTTCGCCACGTGCGCGCGAGCCTCCACGCCGTGCTCGCAGTTCTCCGGGTCGTCACACGGAGGGTTCCCCTCCATCGTGAAGAAGTTGAACCGGCAGTAGTCGCAGAAGAAGTTGAGATCCTCGGGAAGGTAGGGGCAGTCGCCCCACGCGCACCCGCGGACGCCCTCGCCGGTGAAGATGTCGTACCCGCAGGCCGGGCACTGCTGGAATCCCTCCCACCTGGCCATCGTCCTCGCCTCCCGACCCCATGGTCCGGGCACGAGGCAGGCCTCCGTAGGGTCGATAGGCACGTCCGCAAGGGGCCACTCGGCCCCGGCCCGGACGAGGCTGCAGGGGGGACACTCGGTTCGATGAGGCCGCTCAGCGTGCTCCTGGTCGAGGCGGACCCCGAGGAGCGCGAGCGCTTCGGAACATGGCTCGACGAGGCTGGGTTCGAGGTCGTTACTTGCCCCGGTCCCACCGGGCCCGACTACACGTGCCTCGGCGGCCGCGAGGGCACGTGCCCGCTCGTCGTCGAGGCCGATGCCGTCGTGATCGATCTCGCGCTGGAGAGCGAGATCGTGCTCACCGGGACCTTCGCCGAGGAGCTCCTCGCCCTATACGCGTACTCGGACAAGCCGCTCGTCGTCCTCGGCCGCAAGGGGCGGACGCAGCATGTTGCCGAGGGCCGGATCGCGCGCGTCGGGCGACATCCCGCTCGCGACGAGCTGGTCGGCACCGTCCGGCGCCTGCTGGCGCTCGCCGCGACGGCCGACGCGTAGGGTCACTCCTCGCCCGGCTCCTTGGTGAGGTCCATGAACTGCACCGCTTCGTCCCGGAAGAGCTGCGCCGTCTGTACGCGCACCGATTCGGTCTGCCGCCCGGCTGCGAACACCACCGTCTCGTGGCGCGCGACCTCCGGGTCGACGATCGTCTCGGCTCGCGCGATCGCGCCGAGCGGCGGGAACGCGCCAAGCTCGAAAGTCGGGAAGTCTTCGGCCAGCTCGTCCTCGGTGGCCAGGTGCGCGTGCGGGTCGCCGAGCGCGTCCCGTACCCGCCGCATGTCCAGCCTCCGTGACCCCGGGACCACCGCGAACACGTGGCGCGCGCCGCTGTCCACGACCACCGTCTTCACGACCTCGTCGGCGTCGATCCCCATCGCGCGAGCCTCGTCCACCGACGTGTAGGCGCGAGGGTGCTCGATCACCTCGTAGGGGACGCCGTGCTCCTCCAGGTACTCCGTAACGACGGACATGAGCATCACCCCCTTCGAGGTAAACGTACTCCCGGTGGCCGCCGGCCGCACCCCCCCATCGCCTCTGCGGGCTCCGGTCGTTCGACCCCTCGTCGATCCTCGTCTACCCATCAGCCCTTCACGACCCCGACCGGCCGAAGCCGCGCGACGATCCGCGATAGCCTGGCCTCCTCGCAGACCCTCACGACCTCCGACACGTCCTTGTAAGCGTGCGGAGCCTCCTCGGACAGCAGCCCCATGTGCGCCGGCGCGAGCGCGATCCCCTGCTCCGCTAGCTTGCCGGCGAGCTCGGGGCCGGTCATCACCTTCTTCGCCTTCGTGCGCGACATCGCGCGCCCCGCGCCGTGGCACGTCGACGAGAGAGCGCGTTCCCGCGATTCCCTTGTGCCCACCAGCACGTAGGAGGCCGTCCCCATGCTTCCGGGGATGATCACCGGCTGGCCGACGTCCAGGTAGGCGGCGGGCAGCCGC
>DATEBA010000026.1:0-42205 GCA_035288045.1 Actinomycetota bacterium | reverse complement strand
CACGATGACTCGTTCGGCTGATCGATCCGCCCAACTCTTCGAGCGTGCGCGCCGCCGTGATCCCGGGCGGGGTCGACTCCCCGGTTCGCGCGTTCGGAGCGGTGGGCGGAACTCCGCGCTTCGCCGTGCGCGGCGAGGGCGAGTACGTCATCGACGCCGATGGGAACAAGTACGTCGACTACGTGCAGTCCTGGGGCGCGCTCCTCTTCGGCCACGCGCGCGAGGAGATCGTCCGCGCGGCCACCGAGGCCGCTGTCCGAGGAACGACGTTCGGCATGCCGACCGCGCTCGAGGTCGAGCTCGCCGAGCGGATCGTCGGCCTGGTCCCGAGCGTCAAGATGGTCCGGCTCGTCTCCTCGGGGACGGAGGCGGTGATGAGCGCCGTGCGTCTCGCACGCGGCGTGAGCGGCCGCGATCTCGTCCTCAAGTTCGAGGGCTGCTACCACGGCCACGCGGACCCGCTGCTCGCAAGGGGCGCTCCGGGTCGGGAGTCGCGACCTTCGGCATCCCAGGCTTCGACGACGCGAAGGCCGCGGATCACGAGCGCTACGGGCGGTTCTTCCACCACATGCTCGATCGCGGCATCCATCTACCGCCCTCCGGGTACGAGCTGTGGTCGCTCTCCACCGCCCACGACAACGACGAGGTCGAGCGCACGCTCGAGGCCGCCGCCTCATTCACCGCCTGATCTATCGGTTCCTCAAGCCGCGCTACGCTGCCCCGCATGCGCGCGTTCGTCGAAGGCGTCCTCGCCGGGTTCGGGATCGCGATCCCCGTGGGACCGATCGCCGTCCTGATCGTCGACCTCGGTACGCGCCGAGGCTTCCCGAGCGCGTTCGCCGCAGGGCTCGGCGCCGCTACGGCCGACCTCACCTACGCGACGGTGGCCGCGGTCGTGGGGCTCGCGGCGTCGCGCGCGCTCGATCCGGTGGAGGACCCGCTCCGAGCCGCATCGGTCGTCGCGCTGGTCGCGATCGTCGCGCTCCGAACGCTTCGCCTGTTCCGGCCCGCGTCCAACGACAGCCCTACGGGACCGGACGGCGGGCGCCTGCGGACCTACCTGGCGTTTCTCGGTCTCACGCTGCTGAACCCGGTCACCGTCACGTACTTCGCCGCCCTTGTCCTCGGCCTCCAGGTGGGCGTGGCGGACGGCTCGGCGGGCAAGCTCCTCTTCGTCTCGGGCGCGTTCCTAGCTTCGGCCTCGTGGCAGACGGGGCTGGCGGGACTCGGCGCTGTGTTCCACCGACGGCTGGGCGACGGCGCACGCGTCCTGACCGGTCTCCTCGGGAACGTCGTTATCGTCGCGTTCGCGATCCGCCTCGCGCTCTCCCCCGGGTAGCATCGTCAGATCGGAGGGAGGGACCCACGAAGCCATAGTCAGTCGCTCGCGTCGAGGACCGAGTCCGCCTTGGCCGCGAACACGAAGTCGGCTTCGTGCAACCCGTCGATCTTGTGCGTCCAGACTGTGAGCCTCATACGGCCCCACGCGAGGAAGATGTCCGGGTGGTGCCCGACGGCCTCTGCCAGCTCGCCGACCCGGTCAGTGAAGTCGAGCGCCTCGCGGAAGTTCTTGAACCGATACTCCTTCTCGAGATGGTGCCCGTCGACCACGTGCCAGTCGGCTCCGAGGTCGGCGAGGTAGCTCTCGATCTCCTCGCCTTGCATCGGCGGGACCCCGCCCTTGCAGGGCACACACTCCATCGCAGCCAGGTCGCGCATCTCCCCTCCGTCTCACGCCAGGTCGGCCAGCGCCGCGCGCAAATCCTTGCGGATCCCGGTCACGAAGGGGATCTCCTCCTTCGCGTACAGGCGCGCCTTCGCGTCGCGCAGCCGCCGGATGCAACCGACGATCCGGTCGGCATCGTCCGCCTCGAACGCCAGTATCCACTCCCAATCGCCCAGCCCGAACCCGCTCGTCGTGTTGGCGAGTACGTCGGGATACTCGCGTCCGATCTCACCGTGCTCGCGAAGGAGCGCGGCTCGCTCGTCCTTCGGGAGCAGGTACCACTCCGGAGTTCGAACGAACGGATACACGCAAAGGAACCGCCTCGGCGGCTCGCCGCGCACAAACGCCGGCAGGTGGTCGGCGCTGAACTCCGCCGGCTTCACGACCCCCATGAAGGTCCAGCACGGCTCGAGCAGCGACCCCGCGCGCGTCCGCCGCAACGCCGCGTACGTCGACTGGAGGTCGTCGGGGCTGCCAGCGACGAGCCACATCATGAGGTCGGCGTCGGCCCGGAAGCCGACCGTGGAGTAGACCCCCCGAACCGCGACGTCGCCCTCGCGCTCCTTGAAGAGGGTCTCCATCTGCTGCGCGGAGTCGTCGAGCTCGCCGCTCGCGAGCGCGCGAAGGCCCTCCCCCGCTCGGAACACGGGGTAGAGGCAGTAGGTAGTCTCCGTCACCGAACGGTCTCCTGTTCACGGCTGCCGGAGAGATGCTCGAGCACCCGCTCGGCCGCCTCCCCCGCTCCCCGCACGCAGTCGGCGATTCCTACCCCGTCGTACGCGGATCCAACAAGGAAGATACCCGGTAGGAGCGCCTCCCTCGCCGCCCGCACGCGATCAAGGTGGCCGACCTCGTACTGGGGCATGGCGGCCTCCCAGCGGACAAGTCGCGCGGCCTCCGGACGATCCGGCAGCCCAACCACGGCGGCGAGCTGGCGGAAGACCGCCTCCAGGATCTCCTCGTCGGCCGCCCCGAGCAGATCCTCCATGCCCGCACCGCCGACGAAGCATCGTACGACTGCCCGGTCGCCGTAGCGCTCCTCGGGCCACTTCCCCGAGACGAACGTGACCGCGGTCATCGCCGCCTTGCCCCGGGGTACGACGATCCCCGCCGCCTCGGGAAGCCGGGCGGCGCTCCCGGGACCGTAGACCCCGAGGGCCACCGCCGTCGACGCGTAGGGGATGGCCCTCAGCCGGGAACCCGCTGCCGGCGCGACGGTCCCGAGCAGAGTCGCCGCCGCGAACGCCGGTGTCGCGACTACTACCGCGTCGGCCGCGAACGAGTCGACCGCGAACCCCGCGCCTTCGGCGCGAAGCGCGCTCGCCGCTACCCCCGTCCGGATCCGATCCCGGCCGATCGAGTCCACGAGCGCGTCGACCAGGTGCGACACCCCACCGCGCGGACGGAGGAACATCGGCGAGCGCGGCTCACCAGAGGCCCGCCTGAGCGCCGCGCGGGCCCCCCGGATCAGGCTGCCAAAGTCGCGCTCCCATGCCGCGAGCTCTGGGAAGGTCGCCAGCAGCGACAACCGGTCCACGTCGCCGGCGTGGAGCCCACCTAGTAGCGGCTCGACCAGCATCGCGGCCACCTCGTCGCCGAGCCGGCGCCGCACGAGCGACCCGATCGACTCGTCCGAATCCTCCCGCCTCTTGGGGATCAGCAGGTCCCCGCCCGCACGCAACTTCCCTCGGAGAGAGAGCCCCCGCCAAGCGAGCAGCTCACGGACGTCGGCGGCCACTCCGAACGCGCTCTGCGGGAAGGAGACGAGCCCCCGATCCGTCCACACGAACGCGCGGCTCGTCGCCGGCGGAACCAGCTCGTCACCGAGCCCGAGCTCCCGGCAGAGCTCCACGCCCCAGGGCTTCCGCGCGACGATCGAATCGGGCCCGGCCTCGAGATCCAGCCCGTCCACCTCCACCGAACGGATCTTGCCCCCGGGCCGGTCGTCGGCCTCGAGCACGACGACATCTGCACCGCTCCTGCGAAGACTGTAGGCGGTCGCCAGCCCCGCGATCCCGCCACCGATGACGACCACCCGGCTCATGGGGCTCTCCCGGCCAGGTGCTCGCGCACCACCGCTGCGAGGACCTCGCTGAACCGCGGGTCGGCGTTAGGCATCTCGGTGCGCTCGAAGCGCATGCCCGCCCCCTCGGCGACCTCGCGCGCCTCGACGTCGAGGTCGTAGAGGATCTCCAGATGGTCGGCGACGAATCCGGCCGCGCACACGACCACGCCTCGGTTCCCCGCGGTCACGAGGTCTCGTATCGCGTCTTCGAGCGACGGGCCCCACCACGAGTCGGAGGTGCGCCCGGCGCTCTGCCAAGCGGTCGTGTACGAGACGAGACCGACTCGCGCGGCGACCAGGTCCGCCGTGGCGCGAAGCCCTCCTTCGTATCTGCACCCATCGGAACAGGCGTCGCAACGCAGGCACCGGAGCGAACCGTCTCCGAGCGCACGCACCGGCAGCGAGTGCGCCGAGAACACGACCGTCACGCCGTCGCCGCCGAGACGCCCGAGCGCGTAGTCAACGCGCGACGCGAGGAGCTCCACGAACGCCGGATGGTCGTGGAATGAGCGGACGAAGTTGAACTCCGGTCCGCCCTCCTCCGCGACGGACTTCTCCACACGCTCCACGTAGGTCTCGATAGACATCGCCGACCAGTGGGGCGCCATCACGATCCCCACGGCGCGTTCGACGCCGTCCCGGCGGATCGCCGCCAAGGCCTCGGCGATCGAGGGCGGCGAGTGCTTCATTCCGAGGTAGGTCTTGAAGCGCACCGCTCCGTTGGTGTTCAGCGCGCGCTCGAGCCCGGCCGCCTGGGCGCGGGTGATGTCGAGGAGAGGAAATCGGTTGCCGATCGCTGCGTATCGCTCCAGCAGTTCGGCGAGGTGCGCCGGGGAGGGGGGCCGCCCCCCGCGGATGTCCGTGTAATAGCGCTCCACGTCGTCGGGCCCGCTCGCGGAACCGTATGCCATCACCAGAACTCCGACCGTCACCGCGCGGTCTCCTCGTGAACCAGATCGACGAGCCGCCGCAGAACGTCGGGATCGGTGCCGGGAGGCACCCCGTGACCCAGGTTGAACACATGGCCGTTCCGCATGCCCGCGGAGGCGAGCACCTCCCGGGCCTTCGTTCTAACCACCTCCCAGGGAGCGAGGAGGACGGCCGGATCCAGGTTCCCCTGAACCCCCACGTCGTCGCCGAGGATCGACCAACCCTCGTCGATCGTGAGGCGCCAGTCGAGGCCGAACATGTCACCCCCCGCCTCGCGCAGATCGCGGAGGAGGTGACGCGTCCCGATGCCGAAGTGGATCGCCGGCACGCCGAGCGCTCGCAGCCCCTCGAAGAGCCGCCGCATCACGGGAAGGACGTGCGAGCGATAGTCGCCGCTCGACAGAGTGCCCACCCATGAGTCGAACACCTGGATCGCCTGTGCGCCAGCGCGGACCTGAGCGCTCAGGTGCTCCAAGACGAGGCCCGTGAGCCGCTCCATGAGAGAGAGCCACGTCGTGAGATCTCCCAGCATGAGCGCCTTCGTCCGCTCGTGATCGCGAGAGGGCCCGCCCTCGACGAGGTAGCTGGCGAGGGTGAAGGGCCCACCGGCGAATCCGATCAGCGGCACGTGGAGCTCCTTGCGCAGCAAGCGGATCGCCTCGAGAACGTACGGCACGTCCTCGTCGGGCTCGAGCCGGCGAAGGAGCCGGAGGTCGCCTGAGGAACGGATCGGGGAGCCCACGACCGGCCCGAGGCCGGGGTCGATCCGGAGATCGAAGCCCACGGCAGCGAGTGGAACCATGATGTCGGAGAACAGGATCGCCGCATCGACGTCCATCCGGCGCAGAGGCTGGAGCGTCAGCTCGACGACGAGCTCCGGCTCCCGGCAGGCCTCGAGGATGTCCCGGTCGCCCCGGAGGTCCCGATACTCAGGCAGGTAGCGCCCCGCCTGCCGCATGAACCAGACAGGTGTGCGGTCCACGGGCTCCAGGCGACAGGCACGGAGGAAGCGATCCAGGGCCACCCGCCCAGGATATCTGGCCCAAGTCGGGGTTCCCTGGCAAGATAGCCACCTCGTACCGGCGGAGGTGTGGAGCGTGGTGAAGGACGTCCGGCTCGAAGACATCGACTTCCGCTCGGTCCTCGAGCGCATCCCCGCGATCACCTACGTGTCGCAGATCGCCGACCCGGATCGCGGCCCGCTCATCTACGTGAGTCCCCAGTCCAAGGCGATCCTCGGTTACCAGGAGGAGTGGCTGGACGACATCACCCTTTGGGACCAGATCCTGCATCCCGACGACCGTGACGACGTGCTTGCGGAGTCGTCGGAGAGCCATAGGACCGGGTCTCAGTGGAACCGCGACTACCGCCTTATCGCGCGCGACGGGTCGATCGTCTGGATCCGCGACCACGCGACCCTGGTCCGCGACGACGACGGCCGGCCGCGTCACTGGCACGGCGTCATGCTCGACATCACCGCCCAGAAGCAGGCCCAGGATGCCCTCCTGGAGTCGGAGTCGAGGTACCGAGCCGTGATCGAGCAGATCCCGGCGATCACCTACGTGATCCAGTCCGACGAGCCGGGAAAGCTGATCTTCATCAGCCCGCAGGTCGAGGCGTTGCTGGGCATCCCCGCGGAGCGATGGCTTGCGACGCCGGGCGTTTGGGCGTCCAGGCTCCATCCCGACGACCGGGACAGGGTCCTCGCAGGGGAGGCAGAGTCCAGGGAGTCCGAGGCTCACTACAGCGCCGAGTACCGACTGATCGCCGCCGATGGCCGTGTCGTCTGGTTCCGCGACGAGGCGCGCCTGGTTCGAGACCCTGAGGGACGCCCGCTCCTCTGGCAAGGAGTCATGCTCGAAATCACGACGAGCAAGCAAGTGGAGGAGGCACGCCGCGAGTCGGAGGCGGCCTACCGCGCGATCGTCGAGAACATTCCCGCCGTCGTGTACATCGCACGGCCGGACGACGACAGCACGACGCTCTACGTGAGCCCTCAGATCGAGCGGATGCTCGGATACACGCAGCAAGAGTGGCTGGAGCAACCCGACATGTGGATGGAGCTGCTGCACGACGACGACCGCGAGCAGGTGCTCGCTGCGCACGATCTCCACAACGAGACGGGCGAGCCGTGGCGCGCCGAGTACCGACTGATCGCCGCCGATGGCCATGTCGTCTGGTTCCGCGACGAGGCGACCCTCGTGCGCGACGAGGAGGGCCGGGCCCTGTTCTGGCAGGGCGTCCGCTTGGACATCACCGACCGAAAGACGGCCGAGGAAGAGCTGGAAATCGCTCGCGAGGAGCTCGAGATGCGGGTTCTCGAGCGGACCGTGCAGCTGTCAGAGGCGAACGAGCTCATGATGCTCGAGGTCGAGGAACGCAGGAAGGCGGAACGAAGCCACAAGGAGGCCGAGGAGCGCTACCGAACGCTGGTGGAGCAGCTCCCCGCCGTCGTATACATCTGGCGCCCTAAGGGAACCCTCGCGGGCGAGAAGCCGGCGCATCCCGACACCTACACGAGCTCCGAGATCGAGCGCCTGCTCGGATTCACCCCCGCGGAGTGGCACTCTCGCGCGAACTTCTGGCTCGAGCGGGTGCACCCGGAGGACCGGGAGCGGGTGTGGGGACGCACAGTCGAGGTCGGCCGGACCGGCGGAGTCTTCGACGCCGAGTACCGGTACATCGCCAGGGACGGCCGAGTCGTCTGGGTCCACGATCGCGCAACGCCCATGAAGAAGGATCCGAGCGGGAAACCGACCCTCTACCAGGGAGTCGTCTTCGACATCACCGAGCGCAAGCTCGCCGAGGAGCGCCTCCGCAAGGCGGAGGAGCGCTACCGCGCCCTCGTGGAGGAGATGCCCGCCGTCGTCTACTTCTGGCGAGTCGATCCCGGCGTCGGCGAGGGCGTCACCCCTTACACGAGCCCGCAGATCGAGCAGCTCCTAGGCTACACCGCAGAAGAGTGGGTCGCGATGGACACCCCGTGGAACGACCGTCTCCACCCGGACGACAGCGAGCGGATCATCGACCTGAGCCGGCACTGCGCGGAGACGGGCGAGACGTTCGACGCGGAGTACAGGCTGCTGGCCAAGGACGGGGAGATCGTGTGGACACACGACCGGGCGGCGCTCGTCGAGCGGGATGCGAGCGGCCGTCCACGTTCCTACCAGGGCGTCATGCTGGACATCACGGAGCGGAAGCGAGCGGAGGCCCAGCTCCGCGAGGCCGAATCCCTCTACCGGTCGCTCGTCGAGCAGATCCCGGCCTGGACCTACATCGAGTCGGCCGGCGGCGGATCGCGCCGGCCGCGAATGCTGTACGTCAGCCCGCAAATCGAGTCGATCCTCGGCTACACCGCGTCCGAGACGCTCCGGGACCCCGACGCGTGGAAGAAGAGGCTCCACCCCGAGGACCGCGAGCGCGCGCTGGCCGCCGATCGAGCCACGGAGGAAAGTGGGGAGCCGTTCGACCTCGAGTACCGGCTCCTCGCCAGGGACGGGCGGGTGGTTTGGGTTCACAGCAAGGCAGTGCTCATACGAGACGACGAAGGAAGGCCTCGCTACTGGCAGGGAGTCACGTTCGATATCACGCGGCAGAAGGAGACGGAGGAGGAGCTCCGGAGCTGGTACGAGCTCCTCATGTCGCGGGCGAGCGAGCAAGAGGAGCGGCTCCGCGAGACCGAGGAAACGCTGAAGTAGCTGGTCGCTATCGGCCCCGGCATCATCTTCAGGGGGTCCGCGCGGGACCTGCGCCTCGAATACGTGAGCCGAGTCCATGACCGAGCTCCGGGGCCGCATGTCGCACCGCGACGGCACGCCCAGGACCTTCCAGACGGTCCTACGTTACCGCTTCGGCGACGACGGGAAGCCGACGACCTTCCTCGGCGTCTCGATCGACGTCACGGCACGTATCGGGCGCCTCGAAGCGGCGGGAGGGGTGGGATTCGAACCCACGGGCCCCTTGCGGGACCAGCGGTTTTCAAGACCGCCGCCTTCGTCCGCTCGGCCACCCTCCCGAGACAAAGGCTATCGGCTCAGGATGATCGCGGCGTGAGGACCCGGGCCGACTCGGGCAGGTACGGGTGGAGCGCGGCAGGGATCTCGACCGACCCGTCGGCCCGCTGGAAGTTCTCAAGGATCGCGATCAGTGTTCGCCCGACCGCGGTAGCAGTGCCGTTCAGCGTGTGGACCACGGCCGTGCCGTCGCCTGTCCGGTAGCGCACCCCGAGCCGCCGCGCCTGGTAGTCGGTGCAGTTCGAGCAGGACGTGAGCTCTCGATACTTCCCCTGGCCGGGCAGCCACACCTCCAGGTCGATCTTCTTCGCCGCCGGGAGGCCGAGCTCCGCGACGCACACGTTAACCGCTCTGTAGGGCAGACCTAGGCCGCCGACTATCTCCCCCTCGTTCGCGACGAGGAACTCGTGCTCGTCCCAGGACTGCTCGGGCAGCGTGAAGCTGAACATCTCCACCTTGTCGAACTGGTGGACCCGGAACACCCCTCGCATGTCCTTGCCGTACGTCCCGGCCTCGCGGCGGAAGCACGAGGAATACCCGGCATAGCGGATAGGCAGCTGGTCGGCCTCGAGGATCTCGCCCATGTGGTACGCGCCGAGGGTGATCTCCGAGGTTCCGATCAGGTAGAGCTCGTCGTCGCGCATCTTGTAGATCTGCTCCTCGCCGCCGGGTAGGAACCCTGTGCCGAACAGGGCCTCCTCGCGGACCAGTACGGGAGTCACGAACGGTGTGAACCCCTTGGATACGAGGATGTCGAGCGCGTACCGGACGAGCGCGAACTGCACGAGCACGAGCTGTCCCTTGATGTAGGAGAATCGCGACCCGCTCGCCTTGGCCGCACGCTCGATGTCGATCACGTCGAGCAGCGCGCCGAGGTCCACGTGGTCGCGCGGCTCGAAGTCGAACGAAGGCGGCTCGCCGACGCGCCGAAGCTCGACGTTGTCGTCGTCGGACTCGCCGTCGGGTACCGACTCGTGGGGCGGGTTCGGCAGCGTCGCCATCAGCCGGTCGAGCTCCTCGGAGACCGCGCCGAGCCTGGGCTCCAGCCCCTCGAGCTTCGTCGAGACCTCCCGGACCTCGTCGATCAGCTTCGAGCGCTCGTCGCCATCGGCCGCCCCTATCGCCTTCGACGCGCGATTCTGCTCGGCTCGAAGGTCATCGACCTGAGAGGTGAGCGAGCGACGCTCCTCGTCGAGCGCGAGCAGCCGGTCGATCGCGTCGGCGACACCGCGGCGCGCGAGTCCCGGGCGGAACGCCTCTGGGTTCTCGCGGATCGCCCTCAGGTCCAGCATTACGACACCTTCGCACCCTCCGGCGCGGGCTTGGCCCCCTGCTGCGCCTGATGTCCGGATTGCGAGGCGGCCGACTGCGCGGACTGGTCCATGATGCTCTGCCCGTTGAAGATGCTGCCGTCCTCTACGACCAGCGCCTTGGACGTGACGTTCCCGTCGACGCGGCCACCGCGCGCGAGCTCGGCGCGGCCCTTCACCACGATGTTGCCCTTGAAGCGTCCGGCGACGCTCACGTTGTTGGCCCGGATGTCGGCCTCCACCTGGCTGTCGACAGACAGCATCACGTCGCCCTCCGCCGTGATCTGCCCCTTCACCTGCCCGTCGATGCGGAGCGAGCCCGCCGAGACGACCGTCCCCTCGAGCTTCGCGCCCTTGCCGACGATCGTCACCTCTCCGCTCTGCTGCTCCGCCATGGTTCCACCCCCGGGTCGCTCGGGCCGGTCGTCGGCCACATCCTCACGTCTCCAGATCAAGGCGCACCAATCGCGTCCGCCGGTTCGGCGAGCGCCTGGCGGATCGCCTCCTCCTCCTCCGCCGACAGGTTGTAGCTGCTCCGGCCCCCGAGGACCGGCTTCGAGTACACGCGCGTGTCCTGCCGTCCGTTGATCGACGTGAGGACCACGCCGTCACCCCGGTCGTCCAGCAGCGCGCAGGAGAACGACAGGCGCCCGCCGACGTCTTCGAAGGCATCGTAACGGAGTAGGCCGACGTGGCGAACCGCGCCCTGGATCATCACGTCCTGGCGCTGGTCGGTGGCGTACAGCGATCGGACCGCGGCCTCGAGCCGCTTGATCGATTTCGTCTGGCCGCCGACGATGCCGCTGAGCGCGTCGTCCAGCCGTAGAGGGTCGCCGGGCTCGCGTCGACGCCGGCGCCCCGCAGACAGCGCGGACAGCACGAGCGCGAGCGCCGACAGCCCGAGTGCGACGAGCACCAGGATGGTGAGGGTCCGGCCGGAAAGCTCCACGTCCGCTCCAACTGCCGAAACGGGCATCTACCTGCGCATACGACAGGAGAGCGAAGTATACAATGGCCTATCTCGTGGACGAACGCAGGCTCTCCGACCTCCTGGACCGCGTCGCCTCGGGTCGGATCTCCGTCTCCCAGGCCGTCGACGACCTCCGCGACCTCCCTTACGAGGCCGTCCTGGACGCGCGCATCGACCATCATCGCGAGCTGCGCACCGGCCAGACCGAGGCCGTGTTCGCGCAAGGCAAGACACCCGCACAGGTACGCGACGCCGCCGTCGCTCTCGCGGCGCGCGCGTCCGGCGCGGTGTTCGTGACACGCGCTTCGCAGGAGCAGGCCGACACCGTCCTCTCGGCCGTTCCCACCGCGATCTACGACCGGCGCTCGCGCCTCGTCGTGGTGAAGCCGGCGGCAAGAGACAGCGCCGCCGGCACGATCGCCGTCGTGTGCGCGGGGACGTCGGACCTCCCGGTGGCCGACGAGGCGGCGTTGACGGCCGAGGCCCTAGGTTTCGGTATCGCCAGGATCGTCGACGTCGGCGTCGCCGGCGTGCACCGCGTGCTCGAGCATCGCGAGGCGCTTCGGGCCGCCGACTGCGTCATCGTCGTGGCCGGAATGGAGGGAGCGCTCCCCTCCGTCGTCGCCGGCCTCACTCCAAGGCCCGTCGTTGCCGTTCCGACGAGCGTCGGCTACGGCGCTTCATTCGAGGGCCTCGCAGCTCTGCTTTCCATGCTCAACTCCTGCGCTCCGGGCGTGGCCGTCGTGAACATCGACAACGGTTTCGGAGCCGCCCTGGTGGCAGACCGGATGATCGGAGCGGCGCGGTGAAGGTCGCGTACTTCGACTGCATCGCCGGCATATCCGGCGACATGGCACTCGGCGCGCTCGTGGACGCGGGCGCGGATTTCGACGCCGTCAAGCAGGGCCTCGCCGCCCTCCCGATCGAGCGGTTCTCGATCGACCTCGAGGAGGTGGAGACCCACGGTCTGCGCGCGCGGCGAGTATCCGTCCACACGCCTTCGTCGGCGGTGATCCGAACCTACTCGAGCATCCGCGCGCTTCTAGACCAGGCGAAGCTGCCGCCCGAGGCGCAGCACCTGGCCCATCGGATCTTCCGCAGGCTGGCGGAAGCCGAGGCCATGGTGCACGGCAAGGAGGTCGACCTCGTCACGTTCCACGAGGTCGGTGCTCTCGACTCCATCGTCGACATAGTCGGAACGGCGCTCGCGCTCTCGTTCCTCCAGGTCGACAGGATCTTCGCCTCACCCGTCCCGACCGGATTCGGGATGGCGAAGTCCGAGCACGGCGCGATGCCCATCCCCGCGCCCGCGGTCGTGGAGCTGCTCCGCGGCGCCCCGATGTACTCGCTCGGCGTCTCGGTCGAGCTCACGACGCCGACCGGTGCCGCGATCCTGGCGGCGACGGTCGAGGGGTTCGGCGAGCTCCCGATGCTCCGGATCGACTCGGTCGGCTACGGCGCCGGCACTCACCGATTGGACTTCCCCAACGTTCTCCGCGTGCTCGTCGGCGAGGAGGAGCCGACGACGGGCGTGAAGGCACCCGGCGCGACCACCGACGTGGTTCTGGAGACGAACATCGACGACCTCAACCCGGAGCTGTACGAGTACGTGCTTGAGCGACTGTTCGCCGCCGGCGCCCAGGACGCATGGCTGGCGCCCATCGTCATGAAGAAGGGTCGGCCCGCGGTTACCGTATCCGTGCTCTCCTCGGCCGAGCGCGAACGCGCGATCAAGCAGGTCCTCTTCACCGAGACCGGTACCCTCGGCGTCCGCACCACCCCAGTCCAGAAGCAAGCGCTCGAACGCGATGCCGTGAAGGTCGAGACGCGACACGGCGCCGTCGCCGTGAAGATCGGGTACTTGGAAGGCCGCCCGGTCACGGTCGCGCCCGAGTACGAGGACTGCGCCCGCGTCGCCAGGGAGGCCGGCGTGCCCGCTCGTGAGGTCTACGAGGAGGCGCTCCGTCTGGCCCGCCAGGAGCTCGAGTGAGAGAGCGGGCGGGCCCCGAAACGTCGAGTGCCGCCTCCGGGAGGACGCCTTCTCGCGCCCGTCCGGGGCGGCACCCGATCGGGGTACCTGCTAGTTTTTCCAGCCTGCTCCGGCTGCCATCAGGAAGGCAGCCAGCCAGCCTAGAGAAACCAGGAGGCGGCGATACCTCGACACGGTATCCCCTCCTTTCTGGGCGGTACTCCACCCCCGTATCGGCAGCACACTGTCGGACCTTTAGGGGACGCCCCGACGTCCCTCTCAAGCGGGTCCCCCAGTCTCCCGATACCGGGGGCATGCGCCTAGTGCATGCTTTGGTGCCCGGTCGACCATGCGTTTGATACTCACCACCATCCCACTCGCGGTGCTCGCCGGGTACCTGCTCGGCGGCCGGCTGAGAGGTCTCGCGACGGCGTCGCTGCGATGGCCGGCGATCGCGCTCGCCGGGGTCGGGCTGCAATTCGTCCCCGTAGAGGGCACACCGGGGTACCTTGCACTGCTTGCCTCGTTCGCGTGCCTCATCACCTTCGCCGTGGCGAACGCTCGCCAACCGGGCTTCGTGCTCATCTACGTCGGGCTCGCGCTGAACCTCGCGGTCATCGCGATCGATCAGGGGATGCCGGTCACCCGCGACGCGCTCGTGATCTCGGGCCAACGCGAAACTCTCGCCGAGCTACGCAAGGAGGCGGGGTCGAAGCACCATCTCGCGACCGACCGCGACAGCCTTCTGTTCCTTGCAGATGTGATCCCGGTGCCGCCGCCGGTGGCGCAAGCGATAAGCGTAGGTGATATCGCCGCCCATCTCGGTGTGGCATGGTTCGTTATGCGGGGAATGCAACGGAGAGAAACGGTGGAGCCCGTCTCCGCCGGGTTCGCCTAGGGGTACGCATGGGGACCTCGGACGAAGAACGCACGACTAGCGATGCCAAGGCCGCCAGGACACTTCAGCTCCTCGTCGCGCTGCCGTTCCTGGGCTGGCTCGCCTGGCGCCTCCCCGGCCTTCTCCCCGACATCGCGGAGGCCGACGTAGCGTTCTTCACGGCGGTGGTCATGGCGGTCGACCTGATCCCGGTCCCCGCGTGGGGCGGCCTCCAGCTCAGCCTGTCGTTCCCGATCCTGCTCGGCGCGGCCATCGTTTTCGAACCGCCGATCGCGGCGGTGATCGCGTTCGTCGGGTCGATCGACCCTCGCGAGCTCCGGCGCGAGGTGACACTCGTCAAGGCCGTGTACAACCGGGCCCAGATGGCCACAGCCGTCGCCGCCGCGAGCGTCCTTTTCCACGCGACCTCGACCCTGGACTCCCCGTGGTTCCGTCTGGTCCCGGCGGTGATGCTGGCAACGATCGCCGGCTACGCAGTCAACACGTTGTTCGTGGCCGCCGTCGCGTCGCTCGACAGGCGTATCGCGATCTGGCACGTAATCGCCAAGATGCACGGAGCAGCGCCGTACCAGTTCCTCTTCTCCTATCTGGGCCTCGGCCTATTCGGGGCCGTGATCGCCCGGTTCTTCGTGATCGAGGGCATATGGTCGGTAGTCGTCTTCCTCGCGCCGCTCGTCTTCGCGCGCCAGATGTACTTCCGCAGCCGCGCACTCGCCGATCGCCTCGCCGATCAGAACAAGGTGCTTGCCGAGCAGGCGCGGCGCCTAGAGCAGCTCCTGGAGAAGGAGCATCAGAACGTCGCCGAGCTCCGCGAGCTGAACCGGATGAAAGGTGAGTTCGTGGCCGTCGTGTCGCACGAGCTGCGAACGCCGGTGACTGCCCTGATCGGGTACGCGAAGACGCTCCGGCAACCGGAGTTCTCGGACGACGCCACGATCCGCGACGAGTTCCTCGAGCGGATGGAGCGCCAGGGCGACCGCCTCCTCCGCTTGGTCGAGAACCTGCTCACGGCCTCGAACCTCGAGAACAACAAGCTGCCCGTCTCGATCGGCAGGGTGCTCTTCGAGGATCTTTGCCGGGAGGTCGTCGAGGGACTGTCGACGGAGGGCGAGCGGGTCCGCGTCGGCGTCCCGAACGACCTGCCCGTTCTCTTCACAGACCGCCAGCTGCTCTCCCGGGTCGTGTCGAACCTGATAGACAACGCGCTCAAGTACTCCCCCGACGGTTCGCCCTGCGAGCTCGGCGCCTCGAAGGAGGAGGACGGCATCCGGTTCTGGGTCCGCGACCAGGGCATCGGGATCCCGCCGCAGCAGGTCGATCGGATCTTCGACCGCTTCTACCAGGTCGACTCGTCCACGACGCGGACGTTCCGTGGTGCGGGCCTCGGCCTCTCGCTCGTGCGGGATCTCCTGGAGCACTTGGGCGGGACGATCGACGTGGACAGCGCGCAGGGCGAGGGGAGCACCTTCTCGGTGTGGCTCCCCACCAAGCACGAAGCCCCGCTCGCGCCCGAGAACGGGAGCGGCGGCGCCCACCCGCGGCTCGTCTCCACGGGTGATCCCGCGGCTTAGGGCCGCCGCTCCTGGTCGAAGCGCGTTGCCAGCTCCGCGAGCGACGTTTCCCCGAGCGCGCGCGCAACCCCGGTGGCGGCGCGGCTCCAGGCCGGGTGGAGGGCGCACGGGTCGTCCCAGCCGCACGGGGCGTCCCGAAGCGGGCAGCGCTCGAGGACGAGGTGGCCATCAGTGGCCTCGACGACCTCCAGCAGCGAGATCTCGGTCGGCGCCCGAGCGAGCCTGAACCCGCCCCCGCGCCCCGCCCGGGAGATGACGATCTCCGCCCGCGCCAGGTACCCGAGAACCTGGGGCGTGTAGCTCGGCGGAAGGCCCATCCCCTCCGCGATGTCCACCACGCGTGCGGTGCCGGCGCGGCTCCAGGCCCGGGCCAGGTAGACGGCTGCTCGCACCGCGTAGTTGCCCCGGTAGCTCAGGGCAAGGTCCACGGCCCGACTGTACCCTATCGTGAAGTTAGTTGCCCAACGTTTAGTTACTCGGTAGGATTCCGGCCGCAGGCAAGTGGGCTCACGCTTGGGAGGGGTGAAGGCTATGCGACGACTCGTCGTCGCCGGGGTGTTCCTGGAGGCAGCCCTGCTGATCGTGGGGCTCACGTGGATAAGGCCGGCGGGAAGCTCGGAGAGTGACGGGGAACCCGTCCGGTTCCGCTCCTACGGGGAGGGCACGGGTAACGTCGTGAACGTGCGGCTGGACACGGTCGAGACGGTGCAGGAGATCGCGCCGGACGTGAAGTACCACATCTGGACCTTCGGCGGAACGGCTCCCGGTCCCGTGATCCGCGTGCAGGAGGGCGACACGATCCGCTTCACGCTCACAAACCGGAGCGAGCTTGGACTGTCGCACTCGATCGACTTCCACGCCGCGCAGACCCCTTGGGACAAGAACTACCAGCCCGTTGCTCCGGGTGAGACCCTGACGTTTGACTGGGTGGCGCGCTTCCCCGGCGTGTTCATGTATCACTGCGGCGTCCCGCCCGTGCTGCACCACATCGCGAACGGGATGTACGGCGCGATCATCGTGGAGCCGAAAGGCGGCCTACCGCCCGCTCGCGAGTACGTGCTCACGTCGAGCGAGTTCTACGCGGCGGACGAGGCCACGAGGGGCGTTCTCGAGGGCGACGTCGCCAAGATGGAGGACATCGACCCCACGTACGTCGTCTTCAACGGCGGGGCCAACCGGTACCTCGACGAGCCGCTCGAGGTCGAACCCGGCGAGCTCGTCAGGCTATGGGTGATGAACGCTGGGCCCACGCTCACGAACGCGTTCCACGTGATCGGGGCGCTCTTCGATCGCGTCTACGCCGACGGGAACCCGGCGAGCGTTCTGTACGGGCTCCAGACCTACAACGTGGCGCCAGGCGCCGGGGCGA
Organism: Actinomycetota bacterium; assembly: GCA_035288045.1. Taxonomy (GTDB): domain Bacteria; phylum Actinomycetota; class UBA4738; order UBA4738; family HRBIN12; genus DATEBA01. Next base: position 25,384 of record DATEBA010000026.1, on the reverse strand, counting down.
TGTTCGAGCTCACGATCCCCGACGAGGGCATGTACCCGTTCGTCACGCACTCCTTCGCGTACACGGGACTGGGATCCGTCGGCGTTCTGCAGGTGAGCCGGGCTGCCCCACCGGCGCCCGCCGACTACCCGATGATCGCCGATCCGTTCGACGGTGGTCTGACGGAGACCGTCGGGACCGTCAATGGAGGCGAGCAGCCGACGGCTCCGGCGACCGAGGAACCGCCGACGGAACCGACCCAAGCGCCGAGCGGAGGCGAGGCGGTCTCCGTCAACGCTGCCATCACGGGCTTCGATCCTTCCGAGCTCGAGGCCCACGAGGGGACCGTCACGGTCACCTACAACAACGTCGACGCCATCCCGCACGACTTCGCGGTGGACGAGCTCGGCGTGAAGGAGCTGGTCGATCCAAACACCAGCGCCGACATCTCCTTCGAGGCCTCACCGGGGACCTACGCGTTCTACTGCTCGATCCCCGGTCACCGCGAGGCCGGCATGGAAGGGACTTTGACCGTTCTACCGGCCGCCGGTCACTGAACGATGGGGGGCGGCGCCTCGGCGCCGCCCCCCGGTCATTCCGCTAGTCGACGACCTTGATCCTGCCCTGCATCCACGGGTGGATCGCACAGAGGAAACGCAACCTAGTTCCAGCGGGTGCGGTCACGGTCGATGCGATCTTCCCCCCCGGCGCGAAGAACAGAGAGTCGCCGGGCCCGTCGAGGCCGTACTCGCCGTCGGCGTCGTCCTCCACTCGGCGCACCAATCCGTTGCCGAAGTGGGCCTCGAGCGCCTCGTTGCAGGCGTCGCACATGAACACCTCGGCGGCGTCCTTCGGAACGTCGGTCGGCTCGAGCACCGTGACGGTGTGAGGCTCGGGGAACGCCGCGTCCTCCTCGAACCGTACCGTCTCCCCGCTCGAGACCACGATCCGCTCCGGCGAGAAGCGGAACGTGCTGTAGATCAGGGCGTTCGGCTCGAACGCCTGGTTCCCCTTCACGTGGACGACGTTGCCGGATGCCATCGCTACGGTAACAACCGCAGTTACCAGCACGGCGACAGCGCCTATCGCTAAGACTCGCCTGCGCATCTCCCCCTCCTTGTCCCGAGGCCCCCGGGCGTTCCTACCCGTATCCGGTCTAGGAAGTCAAGGCGGCTCAGAGAAGGACGTCGCTGTACGAGTACGCAGCGAGAGCCTTCGCTCCTACGTCGGTGACGAGCACCTGGTCGCCCAGCTTCACCCCGTCGCGCGCCCCCACCTCCCCCGCGTAGACCTCGACGACGAGAGCCATACCTTCCCGGAGCACTCGATCGGGGTTCGGCTGCTGGTCCTGCGGGTAGCACACGGTCGGGCTTTCCTCCTCGAGACCTATCCCATGGACCATGCACTCGTAGCGCTGCGGCAGGAACTTCTCGGGGAGCCGGGGCGCCCGGTCGGCGAGCTCGCCGCACGAGATGCCGGGCCGGATCAGGTCGCGCGTGGCGAGGAGCCAGTCGTGGGCGGCCCGATACGCCTCACGCTGGGCGGGCGTCGGTGGCGCGCCACCGCAGAGGAAGGTTCGAGACACGCAGAAGAAGTAGCCTTCGACGCCGACGGCGTCGGTGTCGACGTAGACGAGGTCGCCCTGCTCGACCGCTCGGTCGGTGGCCTCCGCCCTCCAGGGGTTCGTGTTCGCCCCCGACGCGACCGTGCTCGTGGCGAGGTGCTCGCCTCCGGCACGGAGCAACGTGTCAGCGAGAACCGCCAAGAGATCCCGCTCCCGGACGCCGGGCACGATCGCAGCCTCGAACGCCGATAGCATGTCCACGACGATCTCGCCATTTGCCTCCAGCAGTCGGATCTCATCTGGGATCTTGACCTCCCGGGCCTCCTGGGTGACCGGCGCCGAGTCCACGATCGCAACACCTTCGCGCTGGAGCGCGATGAACCCCGGAGTCCCGAGTCGGTCCACGGCCAGTCGATCAGGTGACACGCCCAGCTCACGCATCGCCGACACGGTCTCGCGTGCCCAGGCAGCGGCCTCGGCCTCCGCGTCGTCGAAGAACTCCCACGCGTGCATCGGGCGGACATCGTCGAGGATCCGACGCGACAGGTGCATGGAGTTCCCATGCTCGAAGAGGATCGGCCGCCCTTCGGCCGGCACGAGCGCGCACCTGACGAACGTCGTGTTGCTCCAGATAGGCATCGCCGAGGCCCCGGTCGCGTAGCGGACGTTCGGCTCGTTGAACAGCAGGCAAGCCTCGACCTCCCGTGCCCGCATCGCGGCTTGCAGCCGCTCGAGCCGCCCCGCTCGCAACCGCCCGAGGTCAACATCCGTCGACCCGGCGCCAGGGCTCACTGGAGCTTCCGTGGAGTCACCTTCTCCCAGTGTCGCGTTCGAACGCGCTCGTCGTTCTCGTACACGTCGAGATCGAGCGCGAAATGGTACGTCGTGGCATCGCTCCGGAGTTCCAGACGCGCGCGGGTGCGCGCGGTGACCTCCGGCCAGCTGATAGCGGTCTCGACCGCGGACTCCACCCAGGCGGTCCCGGGCGCGAGCGGAGTAACCCCCACGACACCTCCCTCCGTCCGCCACGCGCTCCACCGCCCCGGCAGCGCGCTCGAGGACAGTTGATGGACGGCGACGCGCGTCTCCCTCGCGTAGACGTCGTGCTCGATCCGCCACGTGGCCTCGTCGAACTCCCGGTCCTCCTCCGACCTCCCGTTTCCACCGTCCACCGGGGGGAGGACGGGCGCTCCCCGGAGGCTGGCTGGACCGCTCGCTGCCGGAAGGACGAGGCGAGTCCCTTCCAGCACGACCGTGAGATCCGATGCCTCCGGCGGCGGCCAGGCGTTGGGCCAGTCGGAGCCGGCGATCGCGAGCCGGATCCGGCTACCGGCTTCGAACACCCACGACGTCGCATCGAGCTCAACGGAGACCTCGTAGGCCTCGCCCGGCACCAGTGGCTCGGGCATCGTGTGCGAGTCGCGATGGGTAAGATTGAAAACGCCGCGGCTCACAAGCGCGGACGTACCATCGTCGAGGACCTCGCAGATCTTGGCGGACAGGAACGCGACCGGCGACGCCGAGCGCACGGTCGCGACCAGCATCGGGTTCCCTAGGATCTCGAGCTCATCCTCGACGGGCCATTCGTAGACGAGCGAGTGGATCTCGTCGGGACGCTGGTCGATCGGCAGCCCGTACGGAGGCGCGTAGGACCCCCGGATGTGGGCGGTGACGCCCACGTCGCCTCGCACGGCAAGTGTCTCCTCCATCGCGTCCCTCGGGCCGCTGGGGCGATGGGCGGAGCTCAGGGGAAGCGTCATCTCCTTGTGTCCTTCGGGCGGCCACGCGGACTCGAAACGCCACTCCCCGCGCACCTCGTCGAGGGCGGGCTCGGGAGGCGTCGACCGCCGGGCGAAGAGCACCAGCGGGGGCTCGGTGTCAACTCCGTTCTCGATCCCGCGGAGCCAACGGTCCCACCAGCGGATCATCTCGGGAACCAGGTCGATCCGCGGACCCGGGATGGAGGTGTTCGGTGACATATGGCACCACGGCCCCATGAGCAGGCGCTTCGGGACCCGAAGATGCTCGATCAACCTGAGTGCCACGTTCCGGTAGATGTCGGCCCATCCCCCCACTACCATCGTCGGGACCGTGATCAGTTCGTAGTCGGGACGGAGCGACCCCTGCCGCCAGAACGGCCCATCGTTCTGCTCCTCCACCGATCCGTACCAGGGCTCGAGGCGATCTATCCTCTCCAGCCAGCGGGTTCGCCACTCCTCCCCCGCAAGCGAGGGAACCGGCGGAAGCGCGTTCATCGAGACCATGAACAGCGGGTACCCGACGAACTCAAGCGCCTTTCGGATCCCGCCGCCGAAATGTATGTCGTCCGTGTAGCGGTCGTCGGTCGCGTAGATCGGGACAATCGCCTTGAGGGCCGGGGGCTGCCGCATCGCGGTCTGGATCGCGTTGAACCCCGAGTACGAGGTCCCGAACATCCCGACCGACCCGGTGCACCACTGCTGTCGCGAGAGCCAGTCGATCACCTCGCACAGGTCATCCTGCTCCTGCGGGGGATATTCGGCGGTCGCCACGCCCTCGGACGAACCCGTGCCGCGGACGTCGACCCTGCAGATCGCGTAGTCACCCTCGTCCCGCAGACGCCTGTAGACGGTCGCGTTCGTCAGCAGATCGTCCTTCCTGTACGGAAGGGCCTCCAGCAGCGCGGGCCACGGACCCTCCGTGTCGGGCAGGTACAGGGACGCGGCCAGGCGCGTGCCGTCGGACATCTGGATGAACACGTTGGACTCGGGCACCCTGCTTCTCCGGGGCTGGATCGCCACTTCCTAGCACGGCGCCGAGGGCCGCGGCAAAACGTGGTCAGCCTCACATCAAGCGATGAAGTGGGCGAGGGGGGAGTTGAACCCCCACCCGGTTGCCCGGACAGGATCCTGAATCCTGCGCGTCTGCCAGTTCCGCCACTCGCCCGTGGGGGAGACCCATCGTAGCAAGGCCCTATGCCCCTTTACGGCCGTGCCAGGGCGGCGCGTAGGGTCGGAGACCTGCGTCGAGAGGAGGCTCCCATGCGACGCGTCTTGGTCCTTGCCGCGGCGTCAGCTGCACTCACCGTGGCCGTGCCGGCAGTGGCCATAACCGAGGCCGAGCTCGACGGGAACGGGCATGCCAGCGTTGGGGCGCTGATCGGTCACCCGCCGGGGGGCGGTCTCGACATCGCGTGCTCCGGATTCCTGGTCCGCCCGAGGGTGCTCGTTACCGCCGGACACTGCACGTACGGTCTCGCCAAGGAGCCGGAGGCGCCGTTCGTAACCTTCGACCCTGTGTTCGACCCGGACACGGCGAACCTGTTTCCGGCGAAGAAGCTCGTGACGCATCCGGCGTTCGACCCCATCACGCTCAAGAACGACGTGGGCATCGTCACCCTCGAGGAGCGCGTACGGGGCGTCGACCCGATCGACCTGCCCACCGCGGATCTGCTCGGTGAGATGAGGCGCTCCAAGACCCTCCCGGATACCCTCACGATGGTGAGCTACGGCGTCTTCGTCGACTGTTCGGTGCACCCTTGTGCATTCGTGTTCGACGGAGCCAGGCGCGTGGCCAGCGCCGGGATGGGAGTGGTGCAGAAAGACTTCTTCTTCGTAAGGAATGGGGTCTGCTCCCACGACTCCGGAAGCCCTCTGCTCCTGCCCGGAACCGGCACGAGCGTCGGCGTGACCACCGCTGCGTTCGGCTGCGCCAAGACGGGAGGCGCCCAGCGGCTGGACACACCGGCGGCGCGGTCGTTCCTCGACGATTTCGTGACGCTCCCGTAGAGATCGGGAAAGGTCCGCCTCCAGTGCCCCCGGGGCGTGGAGGCCCGCGGATATAATCGCGCGGAAGCCCGCGCCATCCGCGGGAACGCGCGCATCCGATGCCGATCCTCCGCGACTTCGAACGCAGGCTGGGGTCCCTCGTGGAGGGGCTCTTCGCGAAGACCTTCCGGGGGGCGCTCCACCCGGTCGAGCTCGCCAAGCGGATCCTCAAGGAGATGGACGCCGGACAGACTCGCGGCGTGACCGAGATCTGGGCGCCCAACCACTTCGTCTTCCGCCTCTCGCCCGAGGACGGGGAGCGCTTCGAGCAGGCCGAGCACGCCCTCGTCGCCGAGCTCCGGAAGGTTATCCGCGAGAACGCGATCGAACGGGGATGGGGGCTCGTCGGGCCCCCCGAGGTCGAGTTCGAGGTCGACGATCGGATCGGCCGCGGCGAGTTCCGCTGCGTCGCCTCGCTCGTCGAGGGCGAGGAACGGCTCGAGCCCGGCACGCCGACGGGCGACCTGTCCGCCGGGTCGCTAGTGCTGCTCGAGGACGAGCGGCCGGCGCGGACGTTCCACCTCTCCGGTGCTGCGACCACGATCGGACGGCTGCCCGAATGCGACGTCGTCATCGCCGACCCCGGCGCCTCGCGGCGCCACGCGGAGGTGCGGAACCAGGACGGGACCTGGCTGCTCACCGACCTCGGCTCGACCAACGGGACGCTCGTGAACGGGATGATGGTCGCTTCGCACGTGCTGCAGGAGGGCGACCGCATCACGATCGGGAACTCCGTGTTCGAGTTCCGGAGGAGCTGAGCCATGTCGCCGTTCCTCCTGTCGGTCCTGAAGTACGGGCTGCTCCTTCTCCTCTATCTCTTTGTGTGGAGAGCGCTTCGCTCGGTGGCGCGCGACCTGCGGGTCGCCCAGCCTGCGCCCCAGCGAGCCGTCGCCCCCGGTGCAGCACGCGCGACCAGGAAGGCCAAACCGCCGGCGGTCGTCGTCGTCCGCAACGCCGACGGCAAGCGGCGAGGCACGTTCAAGCTCGTCTCGCCGATGGACGTCGGCCGGGCGGAGACGTGCCGGATCCAGCCGGAGGACACCTACATCTCGCAGATGCACGCCCGATTCCTCTCGCGCGACGGCGACTGGTACGTCGAGGACCTGGGCTCCACGAACGGCACGTTCGTGAACGAGGAGAGGATCCAAGCGGCGACGCCGGTGAAGGCCGGGGACAAGGTACGGGTCGGGACCACGCTCCTGGAGCTCCACCGATGAGGATCGAGGCCGGCGCGACGACCGACGTCGGCCGCGTACGCGAGGGGAACGAGGACTCCTTCCTAGCGGCCGACCCGCTCTACGCGGTCGCCGACGGCATGGGCGGTCACCGCGGCGGCGAGGTGGCGTCGCGGCTCGCCCTGGAGACGCTCGACGCGCTGTTCAGACGCAGCCGAGGAACGCTTGCGGACCAGATACGAGAGGCGAACCTCGCCGTCTTCGAGCGATCGGTCCTCGACCGGAAGGTGGCCGGGATGGGAACGACGCTCACGGCCGCCGCGATCGAGCAGGACCGGCTGCGGCTGGTCCACGTCGGCGACTCGCGCGCGTACCTGCTCCGCGGTGAAGCGCTCCGACGGCTCACCGAGGATCACACGCTCGTGCACGAGATGGTCGAGCGCGGCGAGATCACGCAGCGGGAGGCCGAGGTGCACCCGCACCGGAGCGTCCTCACGCGGGCGCTCGGAACCGAGCCGGACGTCGCGGTCGACGAGCACGCGGTCGAGCTCCGCGACGGCGACCGGCTCTTGCTCTGCACGGACGGGCTCACCGGCATGCTCCCGGATGAGCGGATCCGGGAGATCCTCACCGAGGAGGCCGATCCGCAGGGCGCCGCCGATCGTCTGGTCGCCGAGGCCAACGGCGAGGGCGGCATCGACAACATCACGGCGATGGTCCTCGACGTCCGCGCCTCGGCCAGCACCGGTCCGCGCCTGGACACCGAGACGCTCGAGGGCGAGCCGGCCGCCGGCCTCCGCCCGCGGGAACCCCGGCGGCGCTGGGGCCGTGCGCTCGCCTGGGTCGCCGGGGTGACGCTGGCTGCGGTGCTCGCGCTGACCGGGATCAGGCTGTACCTCGACGCCCAGTGGTACGTCGGAGTCTCTGGCGGCCACGTCTCGGTGTTCCGCGGCATACCCGTGAAGGTGATCGGACTGCGCCTCCACTCCGTGGTCGAGGTGACCGAGGTTCCGGCACGCGACGCCCTGGCCCTCGCGCACTTCGGCGAGCTCCCAGAGGGGATCCCCGCGGAGAGCCGCGAGGGAGCGGAGGACATCGTGGACCAGATCCGCGCCGACCTGGCCGCCATCCAAGAGATCGGGAATCTGGGGGACGGAGGCACGCCGTGAGCCGCGCGGCGACGACGTCGCCGCGCGGTCGGACCGGCCTCGGGCTCACGCTGACGGCGATCGTCGCGTCTGTCAGCGCGATCGCCATGGTCGGTCTGGGTCTTCGCGATCGCGTCCCGCAGAACCTGTCGATCTACGGCCCGCTCATCGTGGTCGGGTTCGCCGCGGTCCACGTCGCGATACGCAAGGTCGCACGGAACGCCGACCCCGTGCTTTTCCCGACCGCCGCGCTCCTTTCCGGACTCGGGCTCGCGATGATCTTCCGCCTTCCGGCGCGGATGGGCGGCCGTCCCGGCGAGCTCGCGTTCGAGCAGGCGACCTGGCTGGGACTCGGATTGGCGCTCGTTGTCGCGACGCTCATAGTTATCCGCGACCACCGGCGGCTCGACGCATACACGTACACCCTCGGCCTCGGCGGGCTCGTTCTCTTGCTGCTCCCGATCGTTCCCGGCCTGGGTAAGTCCGTGAACGGCGCGAGGCTGTGGGTCGAGCTCGGTCCTCTTTCCTTCCAACCGGCCGAGCTCGGCAAGGTGCTGATCGTCGTCTTCCTCGCCTCGTACCTGTCGGCGAAGCGCGAGCTGCTGCAGTTCGGGACGCTCAAGGTCGGCCCCCTCCGGCTCCCGCATCCCAAGCACCTCGGCCCTCTCGGCGTTGCGTGGGGCGCGTCCCTCGCCGTCCTGTTCCTGGAGCGCGACATGGGGGCCTCGCTCCTCTACTTCGCGATCTTCGTCGTCATGCTGTGGGTCGCCACAGGACGCGCCGGCTACCTCGTGCTCGGACTGGTCCTGTTCGCAGCCGGAGCGTGGCTCGGGTACCAGGCGTTCGAGCACGTGCAGACGCGGATCGACGTGTGGCTCCAGGCACTCGACCCCGAGAAGGTGCCCCTCCAGGGATACGGACAGCTCGCGCAGGGCCAATTCGCGATGGCAACCGGCGGTCTCGTCGGCAGCGGGCTCGGCCGCGGCCTTCCAGATCTCATCCCCTTCGTCGCAACCGACTTCATCTTCGCGGCATTCGGGGAGGAGCTCGGTCTGCTCGGCACCACCGGCTTGCTGCTCGTCTACCTCGTGCTGATCGGCCGTGGGCTCCGCGCGGCCATCGAGGCGCAGGACGACTTCGGCAAGCTGCTGGCGGTCGGCCTGACCGCCGCGGTCGGCCTGCAGGCGTTCGTTATCGCGGGCGGGGTGACCCGCCTCATCCCGCTAACGGGAGTGACGCTCCCGTTCGTCTCCTACGGCGGGTCGAGCCTCGTGTCGAACTTCATCATCCTCGGGCTGCTGATCCGCGTGTCGGCGGGGCCATGGGCGCAGCGACGCAAGGCGACCACCGATGGATAGGCAGATCCGCCGCCTCGGGCTCGGCCTGCTGTTCCTATTCCTGCTCCTCCTCGGCCAGGTCAACTACGTGCAGTTCATCGCCGCCGAGGAGATCGCCGACAACCCGGCGAACGCCTACCGGCAGCTCGTCGCGGAGTACGTGGTCGACCGGGGCGACATGCTGGCCAAGGACGGCACCACCGTCCTCGCTATGTCGAAGCGGAGCCCGGGCGCGTTCGTCTTCGAGCGCAGGTACCCCCACGGACCGCTGTACGCCGGCATCACCGGGTACTACTCCCTCTACTACGGCCGGACCGAGCTCGAGCAGACCTTCGACGACTACCTCTCAGGAGACGCGGCGGAGCTCCTGCCGACCACCTTCGCCGACCTCGTGCTCGGGCGACCGAAGCAGGGTGCCTCAATCGTTACGACCATCGACCCACTGGTACAGCAGGTCGCCACGGACCAGATCGCCGACCTCCCAGAGGGCGGCGCCGTCGCGGCGATCGATCCCGAGTCCGGCGACATCATCGCGCTCGCATCGAACCCCACCTTCGACCCGAACAGGCTCGCGACGCTCGATCCGAAAGCCGTGCGCGAGGCGTGGGACGAGCTGAACGCCGACCCCGAGAATCCCCTGCTGTCTCGGGCCAACGACGAGCTGTACCCGCCCGGCTCGACGTTCAAGATCGTCACGGCATCGGCTGCACTCGAGAACGGCTTCGGCCCGGACAGCCTCTGGCCCAACCCGCACGAGCTCGATCTCCCGCTCACCACGCACGGCCTGTCGAACTTCGGCAGCAAGACCTGTCCCGGTGGGTCTCGCATCTCGCTCGCCTACGCGCTCCAGATCTCGTGCAACGTGGTCTTCGGGGGGATCGGCCTGGAGCTCGGCGCGGACAAGATGGCGGCGCAAGCGCACGCGTACGGGTTCGCGCCGGACGCCGCGTCGGGAGACGTCGACGCCGACATCCCGTTCCAGGAAGGGGTCTTCCCCGATCCGGCGTCGTTCGTCCAGCGCGAGCCGGCGCTCGCGTTCAGCGCGATCGGCCAGCAAGACGTAGCCGCCAACCCTCTTCAGTTGGCGCTCGTCGCCGGCGCGATCGCCAACGACGGGATCCTCATGCGACCGCGCCTCGTCACAGAGGTCCGCGACCCCCAGGGCCGCGTCGTGCGCGCGTTCCCGCCGGAGGAGGCCACCCGGCCGATCGACGAGCGGAGCGCCGCCCGGCTCACGGACATGATGGTATCGGTGGTCGAGGACGGCACCGGCTGGCGCGCCGCGGTCCCCGGCACGACCGTGGCCGGGAAGACCGGAACGGCCCAGCACAGGAAGGGGGCGAAGCCGCATGCCTGGTTCGTCGCCTTCGCGCCCGCGGAGAACCCGGAGGTGGCCGTCGCCGTCCTGGTGCTCGACGGCGGTAGCCTTGGCGACGACGCCACGGGCGGCGAGCTAGCGGCGCCGATCGCGAAGGCCGTCATCGAGGCGGGCCTGGAGACCTAGAGGAGGCAGATGAGCGAGTCGTTGCTCGGAGGCAGGTACCGAGTCGAGGCGCAGATCGGCGCCGGCGGCATGGCCCAGGTCTTCCGGGGTCAGGACACCCTCCTCGGTCGCGCCGTAGCCATCAAGGTCCTCGCCCAGCAGTTCGCCAAGGACCAGAGCTTCGTCTCGCGCTTCCGCCGCGAGGCCGAGGCCGCCGCCCGCCTAAACCATCCGAACGTCGTGGGAGTGTTCGACACCGGGTCCGACGACGGCACCCACTACATCGTGATGGAGCTCGTCGAGGGCCGGACGCTCTCGGACTTCCTCTCCAAGGGCGGGCGGCTCACACCCGACCGCGCCGGTCAGATCGCCGAGAGCGTGTGCCGCGCGCTGGCCGTCGCGCACAAGCACGGCGTCGTCCACCGAGACGTGAAGTCGGGAAACATCATGGTCACGCGCGACGGCGAGGTGAAGGTGATGGACTTCGGCATCGCCCGCCTCGAGACGGGCGCCGAGACGATTGCGCAGACGGCGGCCGTGCTCGGCACGGCGTCCTACCTGTCCCCCGAGCAGGCGCGAGGAGAGAAGGTCGACGCGCGCTCGGACATCTACTCGCTCGGCATCGTCCTGTACGAGATGGTGACGGGCCGCGTTCCCTTCACCGGCGACTCGCCGGTAGCCGTCGCGTACAAGCACGTGCAGGAGGCCCCCGACCCGCCGTCCAAGCTGAACCCCGACGTCACGCCGGCGCTCGACGCGATCGTCCTACGCTGCCTGGCCAAGAACCCCGCGAATCGCTATCAGACCGCCACCGACCTGCGCGAGGACCTGGAGCGAGCCAGGACCGGCAAGCCCGTCCAGGCGACGCCGCTCCTGCCGAGCGAGGAAACGGTGGTGATCGGCGGCCGGCGGGCGTCGGGTGGGCAGACGCAGGTGCTCTCGCCGACCGGCCCCCCGCCCACCCGGCGGAAGTGGTGGGTTCCGGTGCTCGTCGCGCTCCTGGTGCTCGGGGCCCTGGGAGCGGGGTTCTGGTTGTTCGCCCGAGGACTCCTCTCCGAGCCGAAGACGGTCAGCGTGCCAAGCGTAATCGGGTTCACCGAGGCCGAAGCGCGGAGCCGGCTCGAGAACGAAGGTCTCGAGGTAGGCAACGTCGAAGAGGAGATCTCCGAGGAGCAGCCGGGCACGGTGATCCGGCAGGACCCGAAAGCGAGGTCATTCGTCCGGGAGGGCCAGGAGGTCGACCTCTGGATCGCCAAGCCCGTGCCGCTCTTCGAGGTCCCAAGCGTGGTCGGCCTGGACCAGGACGCCGCGATCGCCGAAATCGAGAGCGCGAAGCTGACGTGGACCGTCGTTCCCGAGGAGAGCACGGAACCCGTTGGAAGGGTGATCAGGCAGGACCCGCTGGCGGGCGACGAGGTGGAACGCGGTTCCGAGGTGACGATCTTCGTCTCGTCCGGTCCGCCGGACGTCGAGGTCCCCGACGTGATCTGCTACAGCTTCGGGCACGCCAGGAGCGTGCTCGACGACCGGGGTCTGGTGGGAGTCGATGCCGGAACGGTCCCGGCCGACCCCCGGTGTCCCAACGGCTCGAAGGTCGCGATGCAGGACCCGAGCGCCCGTAAGGTCGTTCCAGCGGGAACCGTGGTCCAGCTCTACCTGGGCGAGGAGGTCGAACCGCCACCGACGACCCCGCCCCCGTCGCCGTGAGCCTCTGGTTCTCGCGCGACGAGTTCTCCGACGAGGAGCGCGGGATCCTTCATCGGTACTTCACCAACGTCGAGGGGCCCGTGTTCGCGCTCGTGAACCTCCCCGAGGTCGTGAAGGGCGCGCTCTTCGCCCGGTACTCCCGCACGCCGAAGTCGATCCGCCGGCTGTTCCTCGACGAGTTCGCCGAGCAGGTCGAGGAGAGGGCCGGAACCGCGGCCGTCGGCGTCGAGCGTGCCGAGAAGCTGTACGACCGCGTGTTCTTCGAGTACGGAGACGATTCGGTCGCTCAGCTCGGGGGCGTACATCTCGCGTGCGAGCAGGCCTCGCAGCTCCTGGCCAAGGCGCTCGAGTGGGGTCGCTTGGCCGCCTACCTGGAGCAGTCCACTCGCTACATGCGCTACGACGACAAGCCGGGGAGCCGTTGGAGGTCCACGACCCCGGCGGAGATCGAGGGGACCGACCTCCAGGGCCCCTTCGAGGCGTTCCTCGACACGAGCTTCGGGATCTACCGCCGGCTTTTCGAGCCGGTGCAGGCCTTCTACCGAGAGCTGTTCCCCAAGGACCCCGCCGACAGCGACTTCGTCTACAGCTCGACGATCACTGCCAAGACCTGCGACACCCTGCGCGACCTGCTCCCGGCCGCGACGCGCTCCAACGTGGGGATCTACGCGACCGGGCAGTCCTACGAGCAGATGCTCCTGCGCATGCGCGCACATCCGCTTCAGGAGGTGCGCGAGTACTCCGACCTCATGCTGGTCGAGCTCCGAAAGGTGATCCCGGCGTTCCTCAAGCGGGTCGACATCGATGACCGAGGCGTCGCATGGACCAACTACCTGCGGGAGACGCGGGAGCGCGTAGAGGAGGCCGCCGGAAAGGCTCTCCTCGGCATGGCGGCGGAGGATCGCGAAGAGGTCACGCTCGCCGACTTCGACCCCGACGGCGAGGTCAAGGTGGTAGCCGCTGCGCTGTACGCGGCAAGCGACCTCCCCGACGACCAGCTGCTCGAGGTCGCGCGGGAGATGACGGCCGAGGAGCGCGCCGACATGCTCCGCGCCTATGTCGGCGAGCGCGGGAACCGTCGTCACAGGCCGGGTCGCGCGTTCGAGCGGACGGGCTACCGGTTCGACGTGCTGTGCGACTACGGGGCCTTCCGCGACCTCCAGCGGCACAGGCTGCTCACGCTCGAGTGGCAGAGGCTGACGACGCGCCACGGCTACGAGCTTCCTCCCGAGATCGAGGCGGCAGGATTCCTCCGGGACTGGGAGGAGGCGATGGAGGCCTCGGCCGCGATGCACGACGAGATGAACGCCGCCGGGCACGAGGAAGCCGCGCAGTACGCGGTGGCCATGGCCTACAGGCTTCGGTTCGTGATGCAGATGAACGCGCGCGAGGCGATGCACCTGGCCGAGCTACGTAGCTCGCCGCAGGGGCATCCGGTGTACCGGCGCGTCGCCCAACGGATGCACGACCTGATCTCGAGGGTCCACCCCGCGATCGGCGCGGTGATGACCTACGTCGACCACTCGAGCGTCGACCTCGAGCGCCTCGAGGCCGAGCGCCGTACCGAAGCCAAGCGCCGCGCCCGCGACGCAAGCGACGGCTGAGACCGAGAACTCACCCTGCTCAATCGGTAGAGAGCGGTTGCCGACACCGTTCATATGCCGGCCTGACGTACCTGCCAAGCCTGCGGTGCCCCTCTCCCGCCAGAGATACGCTGGTGCGGCCGCTGTTACGAGCCGGGTTCATGAACTGACGCCGCGGGCCCCGATCCATCAGGGAGACTTCGTCGGCATGCCACGCCACGAACGGGGAGCCGTTCCCCATTGGTCCCGAACGGGAAAGGACGCGACGACTTTCGGGCTGGCAGGGCGCCTCGGCATCACCCTGTTCATCGCCGCGTATCTGGTCACCGGACTCCTCTGGCAGTTCATCCTGTTCTAGGCCATCCAGGTCGTGGTCGCGGTCTACGTGCTAGCCGACGTGTGGCGCCCGGCCTGGGTCGTGCCCGACCGATCGGGGCCCAAGCAGGATCCAAGATCGCCCCGACCCCGGCTCTAGCGCCAACGCCCGCAGATCACCACCGGCGTATACGCTTCGGGCCTCTCGCGCGTAGGAAGAGCGATGGAGACCGAAGCGGTGGAGCCTACGAGGGCACCGCCCGAGTCGTTCGACGAGTTCTTCCGTACGCACTTCCCGGCGGTCGCGCGCGCAGCGGCACTGATCCTCCGCGACTTCGATCTCGGGCAGGAGACGGCCTCGGAGGCGTTCTCTCGCCTGCTGACAAGGTGGGAAAGGATGGACTCGCCCGATCACGCACGCAACTTCGTCTACAGGGTCGCCGCGAACCTGGCCCGTTCTCACCTCCGCAAGTTCTCGCGAGTGACACGCTTCGGCCTCCGCAAGCCGGACGGGCTGCCAGAGGAAACCGCCCAGACGGACTCCACGGCCGTGGACAAGGTCGTCGTCGCCGACGCTCTTAGAACCCTCAGCGCACGCCAGCGCGCATGTGTCGTTCTCGTCGACTACGCGGGGTACGACTCAGCGGGGGCAGCCGAGGTGCTCGGAATGAATGAAGGCACGGTGCGGGTCCACGTGATGCGCGCTCGCCGCGCCCTCAGAGCCAAGCTTGCCCAGGACCGGGAGGAACGATGATCGACACCGACCCGAGAATCCGACGATTGCTCTCCGCCCTCGTCGACGATCAACGGATCGACGTCGAGGTGGAGCTGAGCACGCTCCGCAGCAGGCGCGGTGGGCCCAGCCGCGTTGTTACGGTGGCCGTGGCACTGCTTGTTGCGGCGGCCGCCGCCTTCCTCCTGGTAAGGGCCTTCGGGCAGCGAACTGCCGTCCAGCCCGGAGAGCAGTCTCCCTCGGGAACGATCGCGCTGTCCCGCCTACTGGACGAGAGCGAGGTGAACGACGACTTCCAGAGCGTCGTGTTCCTCGTTAAGGCTGACGGTACGGGACTCCGTCCCTTCCTCGAACTACCCGAGCCTGCCTTGGGAGCAGAGTGGTCTCCCGATGGGAGCGAGGTTGCCTTTGTCCGGACGACGGAGTTAGGCACTGCGGACCTATTAGCCGTGCTATCGGAGGGCTCCGGCGAGCTAAGGCTCACCGAGGGTCGCAAGGTAAACGACCTCGACTGGTCGCCCGACAGCGAGGAGCTCCTCGTAACGTTCGGTGGGGAGAACTCCGGCGTATCCGTGATCGGAATCAACGGGGGCGAGCGCGTCCTGCTCGACGAACCGTTCGACTACGCCGACTGGTCTCCGGACGGCAGGGCGATCGCGTTGTCCGGCGTCGGCGACGGTGACACTCCCGACCTGTACATCGCACGGGCGGATGGCACGGGACTCGAGCGGATTCCGACGGGGAACCTCCTCGAGCAGTCCGTCGCCTGGTCCCCGGATGGGCAGCGCCTAGCCTTCTGGGCGTTCAGTGACGACTTCCAGGACTCTGACGTCTACATCGTGAACGCGGACGGCACCGGGCTCGCCCGGCTCACCGATTGGGAGGGGCTCGACGCGATGCCGGTCTGGTCACCAGACGGCGAATGGATCGCCTTCGCGAGCGACCGCGACCTCACGCAGGAGCAGCGACGGGAGAACCAGCGGACCGGCGGGAGGGTGGGAGTCTCCCTCTACGTGATGCGGGCCGACGGGTCGGACGTGAGGAAGCTCGTCGACGGCGACGACCGAGCGGCCGTGCCCACCTCCTGGCGGCCGTAGGCGGCGACCGCGACGTTTCGCGTAAGCTCTGGGCTCCGATGGAGCGGGAGACGACCCTGCTGATCGCCCTGGCCATGCTGTTCGTGGCGGGACTTACCGTGGCCGCGGGCGGCTGGATCCTGTTCGCCCGCGACCGGCGCGCGCACCGCTCCGTCACCGCCGAGACCCATCACGAGGCGCCAGAGGAGCCCTAGGTGCTCGAGCTCCTCGACCTCCGCGACCGGAGGGAACGGCTCGAGCCAAGGCGCCTCGAGATCGACCCTTCCGTCTCCGAAGCCGTGCGCGGCATCGTCGAGCGCGTGCGAGCCGAGGGCGACGCCGCTCTCGTCGCCCTGACCCGGCGGTTCGACGGAGTCGACCTGAGCGAGGGAGGCCTGCTCGTCTCGCTCGACGAGTTCGAGCGCGCGGAGCAGGCCACTCCACCGGACCTCCGAGCCGCCCTCGACTCGCTCATCGAGCGGCTCACGGAGTTCCACGCCCGCCAGCTCCCCCAGCCCTGGACCGACGTGACGGCGGGCGTCCGGTTCGGGGAGATCGTGCGGCCGGTTCGAAGCGCCGGCTGCTACGTGCCCGGCGGCCGCGCCGTGTATCCGTCGTCGGTCGCGATGACCGTCGTTCCGGCCGTCGTCGCCGGGGTGGAGGAGATCGTCGTCTGCTCCCCCCCGCGCGCCGACGGGACGCTCCCCGACGCCGTGGCCTACGCGGCGCTCAAGGCGGGAGCGACCAGCGTCGTGAAGGTCGGGGGCGCCCAAGCGATCGCGGCGCTCGCCTACGGGGTCCAGTCTGTGCCCGCGGTGGACCGGATCGTCGGACCCGGGAACGTCTACGTGACAGAGGCGAAGCGGCAGGTGGCGGGAACGGTGGGGATCGACGGCCTGGCCGGTCCGACGGAGCTCGTGATCGTCGCAGACGCATCGGCCGACCCGGCGCTGCTCGCGGTCGACCTCGTATCGCAAGCCGAGCACGACCCGGACGCGAGCACGACTTTGGTGACCACCGACCGCGCCCTCTTGGACTCGACAGCACCGTTCCTCGAGTCCGAAGTCGCGCAGGCCGCACGCCGCGAGGTGGTCGAGGCGTCGCTCGCCAAGAGTCGCGCCGTTGTCGTGCTCGACGAGGATCAGGCGGCAGAGGTCGTGAACGACCTCGCTCCCGAACACCTGGAGGTGCTGATACCCAACGCTCGCGCGTTCGTCGAGAAGGTCCGCAACGCCGGCGCGATCTTCCTGGGCGAGTGGACCGCGGTGCCGTTCGGCGACTACGGGGTCGCGTCCAACCACGTGCTTCCCACGGCCGGGACCGCTCGCTTCGCCAGCGGACTCCGCGCCGCCGACTTCGTCACCATCTCGTCGGTCACCGAGATGGACCAAAGCGCCGTCGAGAGGTTCGCGCCCGAGACGGCCGCCATCGCCAAAGCCGAGAGCTTCGCGGGCCACGCCCGGGCGATGGAGTTTCGAGCGGAGCGCCAGCCATGAGACGAGCGCGCCCGCGAGAGGGGCTTCGCGACGTCGAACCCTACGCGGCGCCGCAGCTGGAGGTCGCCGCGCGCCTCAACACGAACGAGTGCCCCCACCCGCTACCGGAGGACTTCTCGCGCGATCTCGCTCAGGCCGTACGCGACCTGCCGCTCAACCGATACCCGGACCGAGAGGCTGAACGCCTCCGCGAGGAGCTCGCGGAACACGCGGGGCACGCTCCCGAGGGGACGTGGGCCGCCAACGGCTCGAACGAGATCATCCAGCAGCTCTTGCTCGCCTACGGTGGCCCCGGCCGGCGGATGCTCGTCTTCGAGCCCACCTACGTCATGCACCGCCGGATCGCGTGGATAGCTCACACCGAAGTAGTCCAGCTCAGACTAGATCCGCCGTTCGCGATCGACTCAGGTGACGTGCAGGCGGCCGTCGCCGAGCGACCGGACGTGGTGTTCGTCTGCTCGCCGAACAACCCGACGGGGAACACCCAACCGGTGTGGGCGGTCGAGGAGCTCGCGGAGGCGACCAACGCGCTCGTCGTCGTGGACGAGGCCTACGTCGAGTTCGGCGGCCAGAGCGCGCTCCCCCTCACCGAACGGCTCCCGAACGTCGTCGTCGTACGCACCTTCTCGAAGGCGTTCGCGATGGCCGGCGCTCGGATGGGCTACTGCCTCACAGATCCCAGCGTGATCGACGACCTCCGCCGCGTGCGCCTGCCGTATCACCTCTCCGCGATCACCCAGGCGGCCGGGCTCGCGGCACTGCACCACGTCGCCGAGGCCGAGGCGATCCTCGGGTGGATCCGCGACGAGCGGGACCGGATCGTCCGAGAGCTCGGCGCGATGGACGGCGTCGAGGTCTTCCCCTCCGACGCGAACTTCGTGCTGTTCCGGTCGTCCCGGCCGGCGCAGGAGGTCTGGCAGGGCCTCCTCGACCGGGGCGTCCTCGTCCGGGACCTCTCCGACGTGGTCGACGGGGCGCTGCGCGTCACGGCGGGTGCCGCCCACGAGATCGACCTGTTCCTCGAGGCGATGAAGGAGGTGCTAGCGGGATGAGCAGCCGCACCACGCGGGAAGCCACTGTCGAGCGCGCGACGAAGGAGACGAACGTGCGCGTCGAGCTGCAACTCGACGGCTCGGGCACGGCTACGGCCGACACCGGCCTGCCGTTCTTCGATCACATGCTCCAGCAGCTCGGCACCCACGCCGGGTTCGACCTCACGGTCACCGCCAAGGGCGACCTCGAGGTGGACGGTCACCACACTGTCGAGGACGTGGGCCTCGCCCTCGGGCAGGCGCTGAAGGAGGCTCTCGGAGACAAGGCCGGCATCCGCCGGTTCGCCTCGATCACCGTACCGCTCGACGAGGCGGCCGTCGAGGTAGCCATGGACTTATCGGGACGCCCATTCGTCGGGCACGACGTGGACGTCCCCGCCGAGACGATCGGCACCTTCGACACGGGCCTCGTGGAGGACTTCGTGCGAGCGTTCGCGACGGCCGCGGAGATCACGCTCCACGTTCGGCTGCAGTCGGGGCGAGCGCCTCACCACGTCGTCGAGGCGGAGTTCAAGGCGATGGCGAAGGCGCTCGGGGACGCCTGCTCGCTCACTGGCCGTGCTGACACGCCGTCGACCAAGGGGTCGATTTGACGATCGCGGTCGTCGACTACGGGATGGGGAACCTGCGCTCGGTCGCGCGAGCGATCGAGCGCGTCGGCGGCAAGCCGGAGGTGACCGACAAGGCGGCGACGGTCGCGGCCGCCGACGCGCTCGTCGTTCCGGGCGTCGGCCACTTCGGAGCGTGCATGCGAAACCTCGCCGACCGCGGCCTCGACCGGGCGATCGTGGCGTTCACGTCCACGGGCCGCCCGGTGCTCGGCGTGTGCCTCGGCATGCAAGTCCTCTTCGCAGCGAGCGAGGAAGATCCGGCACGGGGCCTCGGCATCCTGTCGGGAGAAAGCAGACGGCTCCCTCCGACGGTGAAGGTTCCGCACATGGGCTGGAACGAGGTCGCGTGGATCGCTCCGCACCCGTACGTCGACTCCGTGCCTGGCGGCACTCGCTTCTACTTCGTGCACTCGTTCGCACCCGACGTGGTCCCGGGAGTGACCGTGGGCGTGACAGAGCACGGCCGGCGTTTCTCAGCTGCCGTAGCGAAGGACAACGTGTTCGCGACCCAGTTCCACCCCGAGAAGTCGGGAGATACGGGCCTCGCGATCTACGAGGCGTTCGTGAGGCAGGCAGCGTGATCGTGGTGCCGGCGGTAGACGTCCGCGGGGGGAGGGCCGTAAGGCTCGTGCGCGGCGACCCGGCGCGAGAGACGGTCTACGACGCCGACCCCGTCGCGGTGGCACGCCGATGGGCCGAGGCCGGCGTCTCGCTTCTCCACGTCGTCGACCTCGACGCTGCGCTCGAGACGGGATCTAACCGCGAGGTCGTCGCGGCCGTATGTGCAGCCGTCGACGCGCGGGTACAGACCGGCGGCGGCCTCCGTTCGCTGGGTGTCGTCCGCGACGCGCTCCAGGCAGGAGCCGCTCGGGCCGTTCTCGGAACACAGGCGGCGCTCGACCCCTCGTTCGTCCGTGAGTGCGTCGCGCGCGTCGGCGACCGGGTCGTCGTAGCGGTCGACGTCGCCGCCGACCGAGTGATGGTGCGAGGGTGGCAGGAGGCGGGGCCGCCGCTGGACGCCGCGATCCACGACCTGGAGGACGCCGGCGCGCCGCGGTTCCTCGTGACCTCGATCGCGCTGGATGGAACGCTCGAGGGACCCGACCTCGCCCTCTACGAGCGCGTCCGGACGCTGACCGACCGCCCCGTTCAGGCGAGCGGCGGCGTTCGCAACGCCGACGACGTCCGCGCCCTCGCCGACCTCGGGCTCGAGGCCGCCGTCGTCGGCAAGGCGCTCTACGAGGGCACGCTCCGCCTCGAGGAGGTGGCAGGCGCGTGACGCTCGCCAGGCGGATCATCCCCTGCCTCGACGTGGACGCCGGCAGGGTGGTTAAGGGAACGCGGTTCGTCGATCTCCGCGACGCCGGCGACCCCGTCGAGCTCGCCGCCCGATACGACGAGGAGGTCGCCGACGAGCTCGTGTTCCTCGACATCACCGCCACCGTCCAGGGGCGGCGGGCGACGCTCGACGTCGTCTCGCGAACCGCCGAGCAGGTGTTCATCCCGCTCACCGTCGGCGGAGGCGTGAGAACCGAGGACGACGTGAAGGAGCTTCTTCGCGCCGGTGCCGACAAGGTCTCGCTCAACACCGCCGCCGTTCGCGACCCGGCGCTGCTCGAGCGCTGTGCCGACCGCTTCGGCACGCAGTGCATGGTTATCGCCATAGACGCGAAGAAGCGGCATGGTGATGGATGGGAGGTCGTCGTCGAGGCCGGCCGAACGCCGACCGGCGCGAACGCCGTCGAGTGGGCGGTCGAGGCGACCGGAAGGCGCGGCGCCGGGGAGGTGCTCCTCACCTCGGTGGACCGTGATGGAACGAAGTTGGGCTACGACCTGGAGCTAACGCGCGCCGTCGCGGAAGCGGTGAGGGTGCCGATCGTCGCGAGCGGTGGCGCGGGAACAGCGGAGCACTTCGTGGAGGCGCTTACTGCCGGCCGCGCGGACGCGGCCCTGGCCGCGTCCCTCTTCCACTTCCGTGAGCTCACGATCTCCGAGATCAAGCGGCACCTGCAGGACGAGGGCATCCCGGTAAGGACGTGACGATGGACCAGGACGAGCTCTCTTTCGACGACCGGGGCCTGATCCCCGCGGTCGTCCAGGACGCCGAGAACGGCGAGGTCCTCATGTTGGCCTGGATGAACCGGGAGTCGCTCGAGCGAACGCTCGAGGAGGGGCGAACGGTGTTCTGGAGCCGCTCCCGGCAAGAGCTGTGGCGCAAGGGGGAGACCTCCGGCAACGTCCAGCACGTCGAGGAGATCCGGGCCGACTGCGACGCAGACGTGCTGCTCGTTCGCGTCCACCAGCTCGGTCCCGCCTGCCACACCGGCGAGCGGACCTGCTTCCACCGCGGAGTGGACGACGGGTAGACTTCGGCGCCCATGTTGAGACTCGTCATCCCGAAGGGTTCGCTCGAGGAGCAGACGCTCCGCCTCTTCGAGGCCGCCGACCTCCGCGTGCGTCGTGGGTCCCCGCGCGACTACCACGGGGCGGTCGACGACGAGCGGATCGAGCGCGTGTCCATCCTCCGCCCCCAGGAGATCCCGACGTACGTCCAGGACGGTCTGTTCGACCTCGGCATCACGGGCAAGGACTGGGTCGAGGAGACCGGCGCCGACGTCGAGGTCCTTGCCGAGCTGGAGTACGCGAAGAGCGGCTCGGGTCATGGGGTGCGGATCGTCCTAGCCGTGCCCAACGAGCACGCCGCCAACTCCGCGAAAGAGTTGCCGCCCGACTCCCGCATCTCGACCGAGTTCCCGAACATCACCCAGCGCTACTTCGATGAGCTCGGCATACCCGTCAAGGTCGTGTGGTCCTACGGCGCCACTGAGGCCAAGGTCCCCGAGATCGTCGACGCGATCGTGGACGTCACCGAGACCGGGAGCACCCTCCGTGCCCATGGGATGAAGGTGATCGAGACCCTCCTCGACTCCGGCGTGCTGCTCATAGCCAACAAGACCTCCGCCTCAGACGCCAGCAAGCGCACCGCGATGGAAGACATCGCCACGCTCCTGCTCGGGGCGCTCCGAGCCGAGGGACGCGTGCTCATCAAGCTGAACGTCTCCGAGGAGAAGCTCCAGGGGGTGCTCGAGGTCGTCCCGGCGATGAAGGCCCCGACGGTGTCGGCCCTCTCCGAGGGCGGCCACGCCATCGAAACCGTGGTCGAGAAGGCCACCGTGAACAGATTGATCCCCCTGCTCAAGTCGAAGGGCGCGACCGACATCCTCGAGCTGCCGATCTCGAAGATCGTCCCTTAGCGGGCTCTACGTCGGGAGGTAGGGTGGCCCTGCCCCCGAGCCGATCCGCGGCCTGCGCACTTCGTACCGTGACTCGGGGTCGGACGCCGCCTTGACAGGGACCGCCTCCGTCAGGCAGACTCACCCTATGTTTGACTCGGCGTTCAACTTCGTGCTGGCGCCGGTCGCCGTAGCCATCTGCTAGGCGGCGGGGCCGGCCTTGCCGGCTCGCGTCGCGTAGGGCCTCCCGCAGCCCGCGGGAGGTTTTCCTTTTCCCTAGAGACCGGGAGCAGAGATGAACGACCTAACACCCCAAGAGCGGATCCGCAGGGAGGCGGAGGCGCTCGAGGACACCTGGCGCAGAGACCCGCGCTGGAGCGGCATCCGGCGCCTCTACTCGGCGCAGGACGTCATCCGCCTGCGCGGTTCCATCCGCATCGAGCACACCCTCGCCAGGCGCGGCGCCGAGAACCTCTGGCGCCTGGTGCGGGAGGAGGACTTCGTCGCCGCCCTCGGCTGCCTGACCGGCGGGCAGGCGGTCGAGACCGTGAAGGCGGGCCTTCAGGCCATCTACCTCTCCGGCTGGCAGGTGGCGGCCGACGCGAACCTCTCCGGACAAACCTACCCCGACCAGTCGCTCTACCCGGCGAACAGCGTCCCTGCCCTGGTTCGGCGCCTCAACAACGCGATGGAGCGCGCCGACCAGATCGCCTGGACGCAGGGCGCGAGCGACCGCGACTGGGTGGCGCCGATCATGGCCGACGCCGAGGCCGGTTTCGGCGGATCGCTGAGCGCGTTCGAGCTGATGAAGTCGATGATCGAGGCCGGCGCCGCCGGCGTGCACTACGAGGACCAGCTCGCCTCGGAGAAGAAGTGCGGGCACCTCGGAGGCAAAGTGCTCGTCTCCACGGAGCAGTTCATCCGGACGCTCACCGCGGCGCGGCTCGCGGCAGACGTGTGCGGCGTGCCGACCGTGCTCGTCGCACGGACCGACGCGCTGGCCGCGACGCTGCTGACGAGCGACGTGGACTCGCGCGATCGCGAGTGGATCACCGAGGACGAGCGAACGCCCGAGGGCTACTTCCACGTCCGCCCGGGGATAGCCTCCGCGATCGCCCGCGCGCTTGCCTACGCGCCGCACGCCGACCTGCTCTGGTGCGAGACCTCGACGCCCGACCTCGATGAGGCACGGAAGTTCGCCGAGGCCGTGCACTCGTTCTTCCCCGGCAAGCTCCTCGCCTACAACTGCTCGCCGTCGTTCAACTGGAAGCGACACCTCGACGACGACACGATCGCGCGCTTCCAGAAGGAGCTCGCGGCGATGGGCTACAAGTTCCAGTTCATCACGCTCGCCGGCTTCCACGCCCTGAACGCGAGCATGTTCGAGCTGGCCAAGGGCTACGCTGAGGAGGGCATGACGGCCTACGTTCGCCTGCAGCAGCACGAGATGATGCTGGAGCGCGACGGATACACCGCCACTCGCCACCAGACCGAGGTCGGCACCGGCTACTTCGACCTGATCTCGGAGATCGTCTCCGGGGGCAGGGCGTCGACCCTGGCGCTCGAGGGTTCCACGGAGGCGACGCAGTTCCGGACGCCCAGGCCGTCGGAGAACGGCAACGCCGGCTCGGGGAAGCCGAACATGAAGCCGGTCGAGGAGCACCAGCACCACGAGGTTCCGCCCGACGAGGATCAAACGATCCTCACCTGGGAGACAGCGCGCTAGCTAGAGTGGCATCGTGCTGAAGGGCGCGATCGCCGCCGCCGTCACGCCGCTCCGAGACGGGGGCGCGACCCTCGACGAGGACGCCCTCGGGCCGCTCGTGGCGTTCCTCGCCGGGAACGGCGTCGACGGCCTGCTCGCGTGCGGTACAACCGGTGAGGGGATCCTGCTCTCGGTCGACGAGCGTCGGCGCGCGCTTGAGCTGTTCCTGCGGTCCCGCCCTGAGGGCTTCCTCGTCGCGGCACACTGCGGCGCGCAGACGACCGCGGACACGACGGCGCTCGCGGAGCACGCCGCACAGGCCGGTGCCGACGCGGTCGCGGTGATCGCACCGCCCTACTTCCCGCTCGACGAGGCGGAACTGCTCGGGCATCTACGGGCCGCGGCCGACGCCTGCGCGCCGCTGCCCTTCTACGTCTACGAGTTCGAGGGCCGGAGCGGCTACTCGATCCCTGTCTCGGTGATCAAGCGACTGCGGGAGGAAGCGCAGAACCTGGTCGGTCTCAAGGTGTCCGACATGCCCTTCTCACGGGTCGCCCCGTATCTGATCGAGGGGCTCGACCTGTTCGTCGGCTCGGAGCCGCTGGTGGTCGAGGGGCTCGAGGCGGGCGCAACCGGCGCCGTAAGCGGCCTGGCGACCGCATGGCCGGAGGTCGTGGCGAGCCTCGTCCACGATCGGAGCCCGGGCGCGGCCCGACGCGTGGAGCAGCTCCGCGACGCGCTAGCACCTCTCCCGTTCCACGCGGCGCTGAAGGCGGCGCTCGCGGCGCGCGGCGTGCCGGTCCGTGAGGACGTACGCGCCCCCCTTCGCGGGCTCACCCACGCCGAGCGAGCCATCGTCGCGGCCCTTTGAACTTTCATCTCCCGGTCGTTCCCCGCGTCGTCGGGGCGCGGATCTCGCGGGGCAAGCGCGAGTACCGCGCGAGCCCGAGGAGTCCCACAGCCGCTCCTCCTAGACCCGCCACGAACAGAGAGCCCCGGGCGCCGACCGCCCCGAGGAGGGCGCCCCCGAGGGCCGTCGCGCCGATCTGCGTGCCGGCGGCAAGGCCAGAGTACGCCGCGAACACACGGCCCGTCAGCTCGTCCGGCACGCTATGATGGATCAGGCTGCGCACGCTCACGTTCTCCACTCCGTTCGCCACACCGCCCGCGAAGAACGCGGTGCTGGTCCGAATCGCTGAAGGAGGCAATGGGTACGGAGAACTGCTGGGCCGCCGGCAATGAGCCTGGGTCTTCCTCGACTTCAGAGAAGCGCGGGGGTGAGAGCCCGGCTCCGCCGCTCACCCGCCGCGTCGTCTTGCTACACGATTGCCCGCCTGCTTCCACGCGCCGAACCCCCCGTCGAGGTTGAGGACCGGTCCTA
>DATEBA010000025.1:0-28059 GCA_035288045.1 Actinomycetota bacterium | reverse complement strand
CGCCCCCGCCCCGCCGGTCCAGGGGTCGGTCCAGAGCCCGCAGACCCGCGGCCGCCAGACCCGGTCCTGGCAGCTCGCGCCCGGGCTGGTGCTCAAGCGGGTCCAGTACTCCGACGGCCCCGTCGAGGTGAGGGCGCTGATCGTCAACCCGCGAAAGGTCTCTGCGAGCAAGGATCCATCGCGCGCGCTGACGATCGAACCCGCGCTCGCATCCCTGGCGTTCCCCGGTTGGGAGAAGATGAGCAGGATCGGGTACCGGGAGGGCGCGATCGCCGCGGTGAACGGGGACTTCTCGGTGAGCGGACGTCCGATCCATCCGACCGCGGCCGACGCGGACCTCCAGACCGCCGGCCTGAGGAGCGGGGTCGGCTTCGGCGTGTCGATGAACGAGAAGCGTGCTTTCGCGCGGAGGCCCCAGGCCAAGGTGACCGCTCGCATCCGCAAGCTGGAGCGCACGTGGTCGATCGCCCACTGGAACAGCGGCGAGCCGAGGACCCGGCAGATCGCCGGCTACACGCAGGTGGGCGGGAGCCGCGAGCAGGCGCCGAACGACGCGTGCGCCGCGAGGCTCCTCCCCGTCGAGGGCAGGGTCTGGAGCGACGCCCAGAAGACGGGCATCTCGCGACTCTACAAGGTAGATGCGCAGCCGGAGCCTTGCCCGTTCGACCCGATCGCTACCGGCTCGGATCCCGGTGCGGTCGTGCTCGCCGCTGACAGGGGTGGCGCGAGGGCCGAGCAGATAAAGAAGCTCGATCGCCACGATCGGGTGCGGATCACCTGGAGCCTTGGCTGGAACGGGGTGGGAGATGCGATCGGCGGCATGCCGCAGCTGCTCGAGGCCGGTGAGGTCGTGGCGCCGTCCAGTTGCGACTCCTACTTCTGCGGCCGCAACCCCCGGACCGGTGCCGGCGTCAACAGGGAGTGCGTCACCGGCGATCCGGGCTGCCGCCTGTACATCCTGACCGTCGACGGACGCCAGAGCGGGTGGTCGGTGGGCATGCGCCTGGACGAGTTCGCTCGCGAGTTCAAGAAGCTCGGCGCCACATGGGCCGTGAACTTCGACGGAGGCGGCTCGACCTCGATGTGGGTGAGGCAGAGGAAGCCCGCCTATTGCGAGAGACGGGCCAATCACGGGTGCCTGGTGAGCAGGCCCTCCGACGCAGCAGGGGAGCGCAGCGTGGAGAACGCCCTGCTCGTCCTTCCCGGTGTGGATTCCAACGCGCCCGCCGTGAAGGGAACGAGGACCTCGAGCAGGCTCGCCTCGAGGCCTACCCGCCTCGTGCCGGGCGAGGAGGATCCGGACACGGAGCAGCTGATCCTGGCCGATCCCGCGTCAACCGGGGGGCTGCTCGACGCGATCGCCGTGGGGGCCTTCGGTCGCGCGAACCTGGGTCCGGAGCTGTCCTCGGCGCTCGGCGCCTACAGAACGGCGATCGCCGGACCGAAAGACTAGGGCATGAAGCGCCGTCCCCCCCTCTTCGTCGCTCTCTCGGTCGCCGTCGGGGCGCTCTTCGGAGCCGTCCGTCCGACGGCTGAGAGCGCCGCGCAGCAGATCCCGCTCGAACCCTCCGCCTCCGCGGCTCCGGGCCTCTCGCGGGCGAGCTCCTCTCCGGAGCCCGGTCTTCCCTCGCGCCCCGGGAGATCCTCGGAGGGGAAGGCCGAGGTGCTCGTAGCGGCCGCCGGCGACGTCGCCTGCGACCCGAGCGATCCCTCCTTCGAGGGAGGCAAGGGAAGGGGCAGGTACTGCCGGCAGCTCGCGACGGCCAAGGCGATATCGCGCGCCGGGGCCGAGGCGGTGTTCGTGCTGGGCGACACCCAGTACGACGACGCCACGTTGGGCAAGTTCCGGCGCTCGTACGACAAGAGCTGGGGGCGACTCAAAGGCATCACCTACCCGGCGGTCGGCAACCACGAGTACTACACGAACGTCGCGGCCGGCTACTTCGACTACTTCGGGCGCCGGGCCGGCAAGCGCGGCCTGGGCTACTACAGCACCGACCTCGCCTCATGGCACGTCGTGTCCCTCAACTCCAACTGCGACATCCTGAGCTGCGAGCGCGGCTCGCGGCAGTATCGCTGGCTTCGGCACGACCTTCGTAGCAGCGAGGCGTCCTGCGACGTCGCGATCATGCACCACCCCCGGTTCTCCTCGGGACCTCACGGCGACACGCGGGGAGTGCTCCCTCTTTGGCGGCTGCTCTACCGCGCCGGCGTGGACGTTGCGCTCGCGGGCCATGACCACATCTACGAGCGGTTCGCACCGCTGCGCCCGGACGGCTCGGTGGACCGATCGGCAGGGATACGGTCGTTCGTGGTTGGCACCGGGGGCGCCGAGACCTACTGGTTCAACAAGCGCGCCGGCCACTCGCAGGCCAGATCGGCCGACACGATCGGCGTCCTCTTCCTGTCGCTCCGCGACGGCGCCTTCGACTGGAGCTTCGACCGGGTGGCCGGGAAGCGGTTCTCGGACGCCGGAAGCGATCGCTGCCACTAGCCGGGCAGCAGGACGCGAAAGCTGGCGCCGCCGCCGGGGCGGTCCTCCACCCAGGCCTGGCCCCCGTGGAGCTCCGCGAACCGCGAGACCAGCGACAGGCCGATCCCCGAGCCGGCCGGGCGCCGCTCGGAGTCCCCGCCTCGCTGGAACGGCTGGAAGATCGTCTCCTTGACGTCGTCGGGGACGCCGGGTCCCTGGTCCTCGACGACGATCAGCACGCCGGCTTCCTCACGACCGACCCTGACCCAAACCTTCGAGTCGTCCGGCGTGTGCTTGCCGGCGTTCACAAGGAGGTTGTCGACGATCCTCTCCACCTTCGGGCCGTCGAGCTCGGCCGGCACCGGCTCGAGATCTAGCTCGACGTCGCGACCCTCGAGTGCCTCGCACTCGTCGGCGACGCACCGGACGAGCTCTCCCACGTCCACAGGCACGCGGTTCGGCTCGGCGATCCCCCGGTCGAGCCGGTCCAGGTCCAGCAGGTCCTCCAGGAGCCGGCTCATCTTGCGCGCCCTCGATCCGATGCCTCGCAGCAGGTCGCGCGCGTCGTCCTCGTCTATCGCGGAGCCGTGGCGCTCGATCGCCGAGACGACCGCCAGGATCGTCGCGATCGGGCTCCGCAGGTCGTGGGAGATCGCGTGCAGCAGCGTGTTCTTGAGGGCGTCGAGGGTGCGGAGCTGTTCGGCCGCCTGGTGCTCGCGCTCCAGGGCCGCGGCGAGCTGCGCCTCCGCCTCCTTCCTACGCGTGATGTCGAAGAGGAAGCCCTGGGAGTAGAGCGGGCGGCCGCGCTCGTCACGGACGACAACGGCCTCGTCCATGAGCCACAGGACGCGGCCGTCCTTGGCGTGGACGCGGTACTCCTCGTGCAGTGGCTCGTACGACTCGGCGTGCCGCCGCTGCGCCTCGAGGACCCGCTCGCGGTCGCCGGGGTGCAGCATCCGGGGCCAGATCTCCGGGTCGCTCATCCACTCCTGGGCCGTGTAACCGAGGATCTCGGCCGTGCGAGGGCTCGTGTACTGGTTCGTGGCCTTCCAGTCGAGGGCATCGACGTAGACGATCGCGGGCAGGTGCTCGACCAGCGTCTGGAACCTCCGTTGCGCGTCCTCGACCTGCTGGCGCGCCAGAACCTCCTCGGTGACGTCCAGCATGACGCCCTGCCAGAAGGTCGTGCCGGTCGCCTCATCCACTACGCGGGTCGCGTCGTCGCGGAACCACACCGTGCGGCCGTCCCGCGCGACGATCCGGTACTCGACATGGAACGTGTCCGTTTCCGGCTGCTTCTTCTCCTTGTTGAGCAGGCGGTGGCGGTCCTCCGGCGGCATGCGCCGGTACCAGATGTCGGGATCCGCTATCAGCTCCTCGGGCGAGTAGCCGATGATCCGGGTCGACTGCGGGCTGACGTAGGTAACCCGGAATCCCGACTCATGCGCCGGGTCGTCGACCTCGACGTAGACGATCGCGGGCACCTGCTCGATGAGCGAGCGGTAGCGAGCGATCGTATCGCGGAGGTCCGGGAGCAGCTCGGTGCCGGCAGCGCGCGCTCGAAGGAGCACGAGCCGCTCGCCGTTCACGTCGATCGGCTCAGCGGACATCGCGGGTTCCCGGGAGATCTCGGGCGAGACCCCCTCCGTCGGCCTGCGCTCGCCGAGGACCCGGAAGTCCTCGGTCGTCCAGATGCCGAGCGCTTCCCCCGTCGCGCCGACGACCTCGCTCCGCGGGCGTCCGACCAGCAACGCGAAAGCGTCGTTCGCCTCCACGATCAGGCCGTCTGGGCGCGCGAGGGCCAGGCCCTCGGAGCTCCCGTGGAAGATCCGGGCCAGCAGGCCGTTGCCTTGGAGGATCGATTCGCGGAGGCCCATGCTCCCTCCCTAGGAAGCATCGGCCCAGGCCGGATGCCCTTGAGCCGCCCTCTTACCGGCCCTTCGGTGTCCCCCGAGCGGCCTAGGGGCGGCCCGTGAGCCCTCCATGAGTTCCCCGAGCGCGCTGAAGGCCACCTCGCGGCGCTGCTAGGCGCCGGGGATCAGGACGAGGAACGAGGCGCCGCCGCCGGGGCGGTCCTCGACCCAGGCGCGGCCGCCGTGCATGTCGGAGAACCGGGCGACGATGGACAGGCCGAGCCCGCTTCCGGGCCCGGGCCGATCGCCCTGCCGGAACGGCTCGAAGATGCATTCCTTCAGCTCGTCGGGGACCCCGGGACCCTCGTCTTCCACCGCGATCAGCACAGCGCCGCCGTACATGTGGGCGCGCACCCAGATCCGGGTGCCCGGCGCCGTGTGACGTGCCGCGTTCACCAGGAGGTTGTCGACGATCCGCTCGACCATTGCGGCGTCGACCTCGGAGTCCAGGCTGTCGACGTCAACCTCGACCGGGTGATCGCCCAGGTCGTCCGCCTCGTAGGCCACCTTGGCCACGAGGGCTCCGACGTTGACCTTGGCGCGCTTGGGCTCGACGCTGCCGCGCTCGAGGCGCTCGAGGTCGAGGAGGTTCGCAAGGGTCTCGTCCATCTTCTCCGCGCGCCGGCGGGCTTGCTCTAGGAGCTCGCGCACCGTGGTCGGGGGCAGGTCGATGTCGTCTCGGAGCACGGTCGCGAGCGCGCCGATTATCGTTGTGAGGGGGCCGCGCAGGTCGTGCGAGACGGCGTGCAGGAGAGTGTTCTTGATCGCGTCGAGCTCCCGCAGACGATCCGAGGCCTCGCGCTCACGCGTGAGCGCGTCTTTGAGCGCCTGCTCGGCCCCCTTCTGCGCGGTCACGTCGAAGATGAGCCCCTGCGACCATACCTGCGTGCCGTCGGCGCTCCGGATCGCCTTCGCTATGTCGCGAACCCAGATGACGCGGGAGTCCTTCGCCACCATCCGGTAGGTCTGGTCAAATGTGCCCTCCTCGACGTGGCGCCGCTGGGCGGCGACCACGCGTTCCCGGTCCTCCGGCAGGATGATCTTGAACCAGAGGTCGGGATCGGCGGCCCACTCCTCCTGCGTATAGCCGAGGAGCTCGGCCGTCTGCGGGCTCGTGTAGACGTTGGTGGCGCGCTCGTCCATCGAGTCGATGAACACGACCGCGGGCAGGCTCTCGACGAGCGCCCGGTAGCGGACCTCGGCCTCGCCGGGGGCGAACGACGGAGAGCCGGTGGGAGGCTCCGGCTCTCCAACGTCGGTCGAACGGGCAGCCTCGGGTGACCCGTCCGCAGGGCGAGTGACTTGGTGGACTTCCATGGGTCCACAAGCGGCATCGGCAGGTTGGTGGGTGCGGGTGCATACCCTGAACCGGGGGTTCGCCGGCGGCCTATCGACCTATGCGTGGGGAAGGAAGATCCGGAAGGAGGCGCCGCCGCCCGGGCGGTCCTGCACCCAAGCTCTGCCGCCGTGCATCTCGGCGAACCGCGCCACGATCGAGAGCCCGATGCCCGTGCCGGGGGTCGAGGTATCGGGCGCGCGAGTGAACGGCTGGAAGATCGGCTCCTTCAGCTCGTCGGGAACCCCCGACCCCTCGTCCTCCACTTCTATCAGCGCGCCCCCCTCTTGGGGCTCGACTCGGACCCAAACCCGCGAGTGCGCCGGCGTGTGCCGTGCGGCGTTCGTGAGGAGGTTCTCGACCATGCGCTCCACCTTGGCGGCGTCGACGGCGATCATGAGGTTCTTCGAGGTCTCGATCACGACCGTGCGCTCGCCCGCCAGGTACTCGTCGCTCGCGATCTGCCGCACGAGCCGCCCGATGTCGGTGGGGAAGCGCTTGGGCTCGATGACGCCCTGCTCGAGCCGCTCCATGTCGACGAGATCGGAAAGGACCCGGTCCATCTTCTTCGCTCGGTCCGTGATCGTGTCGAGGAGGGAGTCGCGATCGAGCTTGGAGAGGTCGTCGTGGAGGCGCTCGAGGGTCGCCGAAGCCCCCAGGACGGCTGTTAGGGGCGCCTTGAGGTCGTGAGAGATCGCGCGAAGCAGGGTGGCCTTGATGCCGTCTAGCTTGCGCAGCTTCTCGGCCGCGGTCTGCTCGCGAACGAGCGCGCCTTTGAGGGCCTCCTCTACGGCCTTGCGCTCGGTCGTGTCGTACATCACGCCCTGCATGAACATCGGCGTGCCGTCGGGGTCCTTCACCACTCGCGCCTCGTCCAGGAACCACCGCCACAGGCCGGCCTTGGTACGCATCCGGTACTCCGCGCGGAAGACGCCGCCCTCGCGCTGAGCGCGCTCCTCCTCGGCGCGGACCATCTCGACATCGTCGGGGTGGGTGAACGATGCCAGGGGGTGCGGGTGTCGGAGCCACTCCTCGGGTGTGTAGCCGAGGATCTGCTCGACCTGCGGGCTGATGTAGAGCCAATCGCCCTCCAGACCGAACTCACCGAGGTAGACGATGGCCGGGATCTGCTCCACCAACGTGCGGTACTTGGCCTGCGTCTCGAGGTTGCGCTGCTCGCTCTCCTTCTGGGCGGTGACGTCGAGCATCACTCCCTGCCAGACACCCACTCCGGTCTCGTCGTTAACCAGGCGCGCCTCGTCGCGGAACCAGACGACGCGCCCGTCCCTGGCGATCATCCTGTACTCCGTGCGGAACACGCCGCGGGTGTCGGCGGCCTCGATGTCCTCCGCCACGACACGTGCGCGGTCGTCGGGGTGGGTGGCGTAGATCCAGAGCTCGGGGTCGTCCTGCCACTCCTCGGGCGTGTAGCCGAGGATGTCGAAGGTCTGCGGGCTGATGTAGATGTCGCGGAAGCCGGTGGGAGAGTCGGGGTCATCGACCTGCGTGTAGGTGATCGCCGGGATCTGCTCGACGAGCGCACGGTAGCGCGCGGCGAGGAGATCGCTCTCGGACGAGTCGTCCCCGTGGGCATGCTCGTGCCCGCCCTGCACGGCGTCGGCTGCGAGGCTCACAGTGGAGGCATCGGCTCTGCGGTGGGGCCGCTTGACCGGTCGCTCAGGAGCGGATGTCGAGCGCATATCTGATCGCGTGGTCGAGCTCTCGGCGTTTGAGCGGCCCGAGAGCTCCGAGCGGCCGGTCTGCCAGTGCCCATTTCGGCACCGTCATGATGTTGTCCGCAGTCACGACCGAATCCGTCGAAAGCCCTTCCTTCTTGCCGACGGCCACCTCGGAGCGAATGCCCCGCGCGGTGCGGGTGACGGGCGCAACCGTCACGCGTCGCCGGCCCTCTATCGCGCCCGTCCTCGTGAGCACGACCACCGGACGCCTGCCGTAGGTCTCGGGGAGGTCGGCCCAGAAGATCTCGGCGCGTCTCACCACTCGGGCCAGGTCTCGAGCGCGACCCGCAGGAGCGCTTCGTCCTCCTTGGGGTCCTCGGGCACACGGCGGTACGCTTCGATCGTTATCCGGTCCTGCTCCTCCCAGTCCAGGTCGCGGAGGTGACCCAGGACCGCCCGGCGGATCAGCTCACTCCGGCTCACGCCCTCCTTCTTTGCGCGACGGTCGAGCTCGCCAACCATCCGGTCGTCGAGCTGGACGATCACCTGCTTGCGAGCCATCGAGCCCGAGTATGCCATATGAGTAATCATATGAGCTCTCCCCCGACGAGGAACCTAGCACGGGGGTCTGACATGCTGCTGCCGTGGGCGATCGGGCGGTGGTTGTAGGGGCCGGCGCTGTCGGGGTCTCCTGCGCGCACTTCTTGGCCAAGGTCGGGTTCGAGGTTACGGTCGTCGACGGCGGGGAGGTCGGGCGCGGCTGCTCGTACGCGAACGCAGGGCTCATCGTCGCGAGCCATAACGTGCCGTTGCCGGGCCCCGGCGTCGTTCGCGAGGGGCTCGGGTACCTCGGGAGGCGCGACGGCCCGTTCTACATCCGCCCACGGCCCGACCCGGGGCTGGCCCGGTGGATCCGGCTCTTCCTCGGAGCGTGCGGGGCGGAGACGCGGCGGCGGGGGGCTGAGGCGCTCCTCGCTCTCAGCCGCCCGAGCCTCGAGATCGTCGACGGCCTCGTTCGGAGCGGCGACGCGTCGTTCCCCTACGCGCGCGGGCCGCTGCTTAGCGTCTACCTCTCGGAGGACTGGGAGATCGCGGCCCGCGCAGAGGCCGTGGAGCAGGAGGAAGCGGGGTTCACGGCGCGAGTACTTGGGCAGAAGGAGGTTCGCGTGGTCGAGCCCGGCGTCGGCTCCCGGGTTCGGGGCGGCGTGCTGGTCGAGGACCAGGCATGGGGCGATTGCTATGCCTACGTGCGCTCGCTCGCCGACGGGCTCGAGCGCGATGGAGCGAGCATCCTCGAGGGCGTGGAGGTCGGGCAAGTCGTCGTGTCACACGGTCGGGCTGAGGGAGTGATCGCGGGCGATGAGGAGCTTCCCGCCGACGTCGTCGTCCTGGCGGCGGGTGCGTCGACGCCGGTGCTGGTCAAGCCGCTCGGCCTTCGTCTCCCGATCCAGCCGGCGCGTGGCTACAGCAGCACATTCTCCGCCTGGGAGGGCGCGCCGCGGACGCCGCTGATGGTCGGGGAGGCCCACGTGGTCCTCACGCCGATCGGCGACAGGATCCGGTTCGCCGGAACGCTCGAGCTGGGTGCGCAGGGGCGGCCGCCTGATCCTGTGCGCGCGGGGGCGGTAGTTAGCGCGGGGCGCAAGTCGCTCCCAGAGGAGGTGCCGCTCGAGGACGAGGAGACGTGGTTCGGCTACAGGCCGCTCACGGCCGACGATCTACCGGTGATCGGCTGGGTACCGGGCGTCGAAGGCGCGATCGTGGCGGCGGGCCACGGAACCCTCGGCTTCACTCAGGCGGCGGCTACGGGGAGGGTCGTCGCGGAGCTCGCGTCGTGCGAGGATCCCTCGGTGCCGCTCGAGCCGTTCAGTCCCGACCGGTTCTGATCTAGCGCACCGCCGCCGGCAACGAGTCGTGCGCGGCCGGGCGGCCGGTGGTCAAGTCGTCGGGCTCTTCCTTGTCCGTGACGGCCTCGGTGTCGCGGCGGGCCATCACTGAGGATGGAACCCGGAAGGGGACGGGGATCCCCAGGGCGGCAAGCACGAACGCGATCGAGAGCAGCAGGATGCCGATCACCTTCATCGCGCCGCGGTGGAGGCTGAGGGGGCGGAGGGCGCGGGCGGAGGTCACGATCGGATCGTACATCGCCGAGTTGCGCGCTGACGATCGCGAGACTAGCGTCGGGGGGCTCACCCACTGCCCGCGGGAGGAAGTGATCCCGATGATCCGAGCGGACACACGCCTGGCTGGTGGCACCAACATCGCTCGCACGAGCGTGATCGTCCTTACCTCGGTGCTTCTCGCCGTTGCCTCGACGGCTTATGGGGCGGGCGAGACCCCCGTGCTGAACTCGGGCCACGACGAGCAGACCCCGGCAGCCAGTGATGGATACCTGCTGTGGGTGGCGAACAGCAACGACCGTCCCCGTCACTACGACGCCTTCGCGAAGCCCGACGGCCAGCCGAGATTCCGGCTGAACCCGGCTGGCACACAATCCTTCAGCGTCGGCGTCGATGGAACGACGGCCGTCTACCAGCGGTTCACCCCGAGGGACTTCGATTCCGACATCAAGATGTACGACCTCGAGGCGCGCGAGCGCAGCAGCCCACCGGCCGGTGTCAACACAGACCTCTGGGAGCAGAGGCCGACGACCTCCGGCGACTGGCTCCTCTTCCAGCGCCAGAACTTCGGCAACCACCCTTGGGCTCGTGTCGTCCTGTTCAACACAGCGACGGAGAAGCGGCGGATCCTCGACCAGGTCACCGGTAACCGGCGCTGGTTGATGTCGAACCAGGTGAACGGTGACTTCGCGACCTGGGAGCGGTGCGATCCGGGTTTCGCCGAGTGCGAGGTCTATCGCTACAAGATCAGCACCAAGGAACGGATGAAGATACCGAACCCGGGCCAGCAGCAGTACTCATCCGGCGTCGCCGAGGATGGAACCGTGTACTTCATCCGCGCCGGCAGGAGCGCCTACTGGGTCTGCGGGCGAAACGCCAGGATCGTTCGCTACGCGGACGGAGGGACCGAGGTCATCGCCTCGATCCGGGACGGTAGGGACTCCTTCGCGACCTTCGCGATCACCAACCCCGACGGCTCGGACACTTTCTACTACGACCGCGTCACCTGTCGAGACGGCGCGGTCGACGTGTAC
This sequence comes from Actinomycetota bacterium, assembly GCA_035288045.1. Taxonomy (GTDB): domain Bacteria; phylum Actinomycetota; class UBA4738; order UBA4738; family HRBIN12; genus DATEBA01. The sequence continues at coordinate 17,504 of DATEBA010000025.1, read as the reverse complement.
GTCGTGGAAGACGCCGACACGGCCAGGCCCGTGGCCGTTCGCGCGTCCCGTGAGGGGCCGGTGGGGCGGTCGGTGGCGGACCGCCGGGCGGTCGGCTACAGCGCCGGGAGCTAGTACCCCCCTACGGGCGACAGCCGGCGGCGAGCGCCAGCGCGCGGCAGACCTCCTCGAGGCGCTGCGGCGAGAGCGTCGTGATCCGCTCGGAGAGCATGGCCTTCGGCACGACCGTGAGGTTGTCGAGTGAGAGGGCGCTGCCACGGGCAAGCGGAAGAGAGGACCTACCGCGGGCCAGCGACACGAAGAGGCTCGCGGCCGTGCGGCCTTACGTGAGCGCGATGCCGGCGACGAGCACCAGCACCGAGGCGACCGCCGCTGAGATCGACGTCGCCACGAGGCCTGGTTGCGCTCCGGGCGAGCGGAACCAGGCGACATAGGAAAGGGCTCCGGCGACGATGAGGAACCAGCCGATCGAGAAGATGGCGAGGACTCCGAGCGCGAGGAGGCCGGTCGCCGCAAAGGCAAGGATCGCGTGACGGGCGCGGTCCGAGATCTCGGACAGCACGCCGACCGCCACGCAGGCGGTGGCCGCGCCCATGAACCCGGCCACGAACAACACGCGTGCCGGCATCCCCTCGCCTTCCTGGAGGATGACGGCGACGTAAGCCGCGTCCGTAGCGCCCGCGATCGCAGCCGCCGCTATCCCCGCACGATCCGCCCGGGCGATGCCCGCTTCGCTCATGTCCCCGACTCTAGCCGCAGCTCGCAGGCAGCGTTACCGCTAGTCGAGCGGGCTCGGCTCCTTAACGGCCTCGAGCACTCGGCGGGTTGCCTCCAGGACGAGCTCCTCGCGGAGGCGTCGGAGCTCCTCTTCCTCGTCGACCCGGTGTGCGCGGCGCTCGGTGAACGTGTAGGCGGTCCCCTCGTCCTCGGACGCGCGCAGGCCCATCACGCGGTCGACGACCCAGAGGATCGCCCAGGTCGCAAGGAACGAGAACGCGAGCGTGACGCCGACGGCTGCGGCCTGGCGGGCGAGCTGCGTGGTGCCGCCGGCCGCCCCGGCCGGGTTGATCGCGAGGCTCGCCAGGACACCCGTGAGGAGGGCGCCGACCACGCCGCCGGCCATGTGCACGCCGACGACGTCGAGCGAGTCGTCGTAGCCGAGACGCGACTTCAGCTCGACCGCGGCGAAGCAGACGAGGCCGGCCGCGAATCCGATCAGGAGAGCCGCCACCGGCCCGACGTAGCCCGAAGCGGGGGTGATGGCGACGAGCCCGGCGACGGCGCCGGTGGCGGCTCCGATCGTTGTCCCCTTGCCGTGCTTCAGACGCTCCGGGAGGAGCCAGCCGAGCGTCGCGGCTGCTGCTCCGAGGTGCGTCGTGACGAACGCGCTCGAGGCCAGGCCGTCGGCGGCCAGGGCGCTTCCGGCGTTGAACCCGAACCAGCCGAACCAGAGGATCCCGGCGCCGAGGATCACCATCGGCACGTTGTGGGGCACGAACGCGTCGGTGCCGTGGCCGCGGCGCTTGCCGAGGTACAGTGCCGCGGCGAGCGCGGCCGCTCCGGCGTTCACGTGCACGACCGTGCCGCCGGCGAAGTCGATCGCTCCGATCCCGTTCGCGCCGAGGAAGCCGCCGCCCCACACCCAGTGCGCGAGCGGCGCGTAGACGAGCAGCGACCAGAGCCCGAGGAACGCGAGATAGCCACCGAAGCGCATCCGCTCGGCGAACGCCCCGGTGATGAGTGCCGGCGTGATGATGGCGAACATGAGCTGGAAGGCCATGAAGGCGGAGGCGGGAACCGTGGGCGCGAGCGCGGACGGCTCCGCGCCGACGTCCTTCAGTCCGAGGTGATCCAGGCCGCCGATCAACAACCCGTGGTCGGGCCCGAACGCGAGCGAGTAGCCGGCCACGACCCAGACCACGGCGACGACCGCGATCGCGACGAAGGACTGCATCACGATCCCGAGGACGTTCTTCGCCCGCACGAGGCCGCCGTAGAAGAGCGCGAGGCCCGGCATCATGAACATGACGAGCGCCGCCGACGCGAGGACCCACGCGGTATCGCCGGAGTCGATCTTCGGCACGAGACCCACCTCCCCCTCAGCGGGGCCGCCGCCCTGCGGACCGTTATAGGCCGAGGGAAGGGGATCTCAACGCGCCCCGTGTTTCGAGTTGGTTACGGCTCCCTCCGACTTGCGCGCGCGGCGCCGCCCGGCCGATGATTCCCTCGTTCGCGATCGGATCTCGATCCCAAGGAGGTGTTGAGCGATGGACCAAGGCGGGACCTTCCTGTACTTCCGGCCCTGGTACAAGAAGTCGCCTTACTTCGAGGCCACGCAGCGCGCCGGGTGCAAGTCCTACGAGCTCTACAACCACATGTACCTTCCGGGGTACTACTCGAGCTTCGAGGACGAGTACTGGCACCTGCTGGAGCACGTGTGCCTGTGGGACGTGGCCGTCGAGCGGTGCGTTGAAATCACCGGGCCCGACGCCCACCGGTTCACCAACATGCTGACCTGCCGCGACCTCAACAGGTGTGCGGTCGGACAGGCGAAGTACGCGCTCATCACGGCGCCTGACGGCGGCATCCTGAACGACCCGGTCCTGCTCCGCCTGGGGGAGAACCACTACTGGCTCGCCCTAGCCGACAGCGACACGCTCCTGTACGCCAAGGGAGTGCAGGCGTGTGCGGGCCTCGACGTCGAGGTGAACGAGGCCGACTCCTGGCCGGTGCAGGTCCAGGGCCCCAAGTCCAAGGACGTGATGCGCGCGCTGTTCGGCGACGTGATCGACACGATCAGGTACTACTGGACGCTTCAGACCGACCTCGACGGGATCCCGGTCGTGATCAGCCGTACCGGCTGGACGGCCGAGGTCGGCTTCGAGATCTACCTCCGCGAGTACTCGCGTGGACTGGAGCTCTGGGACCGGATCCTCGAGGCGGGAAAGCCCTTCAACATCAAACCGACCGGGCCCTCAGATGTGCGGCGCATGGAGGCGGGGATCTTCAACTGGGGCCCCGACCTGAACTGGCGCAACAACCCCTTCGAGGTGACCGGCCTCGAGCGCCTGGTCGAGGAGCAGGAGGAGGACTACGTCGGCAAGGAGGCGCTCGAGCGGATCCGGCGCGAGGGGGTGAAGCGCAAGCTCGTCGGGATCGAGATCGGTGACCAGGAGATGCCCGAGGAGATGATGGAATTCTGGGATGTCCTGAAGGAAGGGGCCGAGGTCGGGCACGTCACGAACGCGGTGTGGTCGCCGCGCCTGAAGAAGAACATCGGCTACGCGTGGGTGCCTATCGAGCTGTCCCCGCCCGGGACGGCGCTCGAGGTCGCGTGGCCCTTCGACGGGCCCGCGAAGGCGACGGTCGTGCCGATGCCCTTCTACGACCCGGAGAAGGAGATCCCTAAGGCGTAGCCGGGCAAGGCGGGGTCCGACAGGGGGCACGGCGGCCGGCACGCTCCCCCCCGAGCAGCGGCCGGCCGCCCAGCTGCGCCCGGGCCCCTCACACGGAGAAGGAGGTTGGCCAGCAACCCGCGTGACCTGCCCCGTGCGGGGCCCTAGGGCGCAGCAGGTCCCCACCGCATCCTGCCACTTCGTGCAACGAAATTGCAACAGACGCGTTGCCGGACGTGCGCGGGGCACGCTTCAGTCGGGCCACGGACGTGCCGAACACCAAAGGCATGGACATGGCGCGGGTCTCGAGGGTTCGCCGGATGTTCCGGAACGGCCGTGCCCGTCGGCTCCGGGAGCAGTCGGCGCTTTCGGTGCGGGAACTCGCCGGCATGGTGGGCGTGGATCCGTCGACCCTCTCGCGCTGGGAGCGCGGCGAGACGACACCGGGCGTCGCAGGCGCTCGGGCGTGGGTCTCCGCGATGGAGCGCCTCGGCATGCGGCTCTGAGAGCCGACGCAGTCGGGCCTAGTCAGGTTGTGAGTTCCCGACCCACTGCCCCCTCGTTCGGGACGCCGATCGACGCGTGGCTCTGGACCATGCCCCACGCGCCCACCACGTGGTGGAAGACCGAGGTGATGCGGACGGGCGTGGGGGCTCGGTCGGGCGGGACGAACGCCGCGAGATCGTGACCCCAGCCGACGGCACCCTCCCGGTAGCGCCTGGGATCGCCGCCCTCCGGTCGTAGACCGGGCCGAGGCAGGATCGTGGCAGGCGGCGGGGTCGCTGCGGGTTCGCGGACCACGGCGGTCACCGTAGGCCCTGGCCCTTCCCCTTCTCGAGGTCGCCTCCGGGGGCGGGATGGTGGTCAGCCGGTGTATTGCCAGCCGATCTCCTCGTTGGGGACCGCGATCGAGGCATGGGTCTGCACGAAGCGCCACTCGCCGTCCTCTCGGTGGAACACGGCGCTCCAGCGCGGCGAGACGAACCTCCCGTCGGGCAGGGTGATCGTGAGGCGCGTGCTCGCCCAGCCGACGCTTCCCTCGCTGTAGGCTTCCGCCTCGGACGGCGTAAAGGTTGCGTTGCCCGCCGCGTTCTCAGCCTCGCCGCGAAGGAACCCCGCGATCTCCTCGCCGTCGAGCCATTCGTTGGGGTCGCTCCCGATGAGGCGCGTTCCCGGGTCTCGCGAGACGTGGCGATCGATCAGGGAAGCGTCTCCCTTCGAGGCGGCTCCGAACCACGCGCGGACCAGGTCCTCCAACTCCTGCGATCGCTCCATCTCCCCTCCGAGTTTCGAGCCGATGCGCGTGGATACACCGACGCTCTCCTGCATGTCAATCTCGGGCCCGCGGTGAGCTCGGTTCGTACTCGTGTAGCGTGCGGCGAGGGGTCTGCGGGTACCGGATCCGCCGTCGATGTCTACCTCGAAGTCGGTGCGAAGCGTCTTCGCCGGGGGCCGTCAACTGGCCGGGGTGGTGCAGGAGCGGCAATGACGATGCAAAAGGGGCCGCGAGGCGGTGGCCGAGGCTCTCGAGCACGCGGCCGACGAGGGGCTTCCCGAGATCGGCCCGCGAGGCGGCAAGCTCTGGAAGCCTCGCTACTTGGTGAGGCGGGAGGCGTGGCACGTGCTCGATCACGCTTGGGATCGAGGACCGCGCGTTCGTTTGAGCGTCGCGGCGATCGACTCGGGGGTTGCGGTGGGGCCCGGCGCGCGGTAGCTGGCGACGTTTCTGGCAGAATCCCTCCCAGTGAACGCGATCGAGGTGGAGGGCCTCGCAAAGACGTTCCCGGGGGGGATCGAAGCCGTAGCCGGGATCGATCTCGTCGTCGGCGAGGCAGAGATAGTCGGTTTCCTCGGCCCCAACGGCGCCGGCAAGAGCACGACGGCCAGGATCCTCACGACCCTGCTCCGCCCGACGGCCGGACGCGCCCGCGTCGCCGGGCTCGACGTCGTCTCACACGCCGCCGAAGTGCGCCGGGTGATCGGCGTCGCCCTCCAGGAGGCGGGGCTCGACCGGCTGGCCACCGGCCGCGAGATGCTCATCCTCCAGTCCCGTCTGCACGGCCTACGCGGTCTCGAGGCCCACCGGCGCGCCGAGGAGGTCCTCGAGATTGTCGGGCTGTCCGGTGCGGCCGATCGCCGAGTTCGTACCTACTCGGGGGGCATGAAGCGCCGCCTGGACCTCGCGAGCGCGCTCGTCCACCGCCCGCGAGTGCTCTTCCTCGACGAGCCCACGACCGGGCTGGACGTCACCTCCCGCCACGCGATCTGGGAGGAGGTGCGGCGACTCAATCAGGAGGAAGGCATCCCCGTGTTCCTCACCACCCAGTACCTGGAAGAGGCGGACCGCGTGGTCGAGCGCGTGGCGATCATCGACCACGGACGGATCGTCGCGGAGGGAACGCCCGACGAGCTGAAGGCCTCGATCGGGAGCGACGTCGTAACCGTCGAGCTCCCCGCCGGGCGACCCGAGGACGCGACCGCCGCCCTTTCCCGGCTCGAGGGCCTCCGCGACTTCAAGCTCGAACCGACCGGCCTCACGCTGTTCGTGAACGACGGACAGGGAGCCGTCGCAAACGCGATCCGACTCCTCGACGAGGCGAGCGTGCCGGTAGGTGCGGTCGCCGTCTCCCGGCCGACGCTCGACGAGGTGTTCCTGCGGGCGACCGGCTCGCGCCTCGAGGGCGCTAGGCCGGCCGAGCACGTGGAGGAAGGAACGTGAGCGTCGCGGTTGAAGCGCCGCCGCTCTGGAGCCCCGGCCGCGAGGCCCTCCGGGCGACCTTCTGGCTCGGCGTTCGCGAGGTCAGGACCGTTATCCGCACGCCGGCGTTCTTCATCCCCAACCTGCTGATGCCGATCTTCTTCTTCTACATCATGGTCGGCTCGCTCGAGGAGTTCGCCGGCCGCTCCGGGTTCACGAACTGGAAGGGGTTCCAGCTTCCCGTCTCGATCATGTTCGCCGTCATGAGCGGCAGCGCAGGCCTCAACATGGTGGAGGACATCGAGAGCGGCTACTTCGACAAGCTGCTCGTCACGCCGGCGAGCCGCCTGTCGATCCTCGTCGGCGCGATGGCCGCCGACTTCCTCCGGATCATGGCGCAGGCGTTCCTCGTCGCCGTGCTCGCGATGCTCACGGGAACGCAGTTCGCGACCGGCGTGGGGGGCATGCTCGCGATGGTGCTGATCGCGAGCGTCTGGGGTCTGGCCTACTCGGCGATAGGCTTCGCGATAGCGCTCAAGACAGGCAACGCCCAAGCGACGCAGAGCATGTGGGCCTTGTTCATCCCGTTCGTCTTCTTGACGACGACCTTCGCGCCGATGGAGGCGCTGTCGGGCTGGCTCGCCACCGCCGCGAGGTTCAACCCGATGACGTACGTGCTCCGCGGGATGCGAGAGCTCACGATGACCGGATGGGACGCAGGGGAGCTAGGGGTCGCGCTCGTTGCCGTTCTCGCCTTGGGGTCGGTCACGATCACCGCGGCGCTGCTCGCCCTCCGCGGCCGCGTCCGGTAGTTTCGGCCTACGACCCCCGACCCGGCGGACGAAGTGATAGGCGACCGAGCGTCCGCCGTAGGAGAGGGGGATCATGTCGGTCTCGGCGTCGAACGTCGAGCCGTCCCTGCGGACTCCCCGGAACCGGAACGTGACCGGGTAGGCAAGCGCCTGGACGCGGTTCCAGTAGTTCCAGGAAAACATGCCCCGGTCTTCCTGGTGCACGAACGTGTCGAGGAATCCCGGCGTGTTCGACCACTCCTCGACGGTGGTTCCGAAGATGGCCGCGAGCTTCTCGTTGCAGATCGAGTGGTGCTCGTCGAGCCAGACATAGACGCCGTCGGGGCTGGCCTCGAACACCGGGCGCAGTTGCTCTGCTAGAGCCGGGATCACCTCGTCGTGCTCGACGTTCTTCACGGGCTGCTCCTTCCCTGCTGCGGGCCGTTGCGGCGCATGTTATCCGGGTTGACCTCGCCGCGCTGCCCGGGGGAGGATGAGTGGGCCCGGCGGTCGCTCGAGGGGAGGGAGCCGTGGGCACGTCTCGTTTCTCGCACGGTAGGTGGACCGGGCGATCGGCGGCGGTCGCCGTTGCGCTCGCCCTCGGAACGCTCGGTCTGGTGGGGCAACCGGCCGTGGCGGCCGGATGCGGCTCGACCTCGCGTGGGATCTGGAACGACTTCAACGGCGACGGGTCGGATGAGCTCCCCATCGGTGTGCCGTCCGAAGACGTGGGTGCCATCCCGGAGGCCGGAGCGGTGAACGTGCTCTACGGGCCCGGCCCTACGGCGACCGGGGACCAGTTCTGGAGCGAGGCCTCCGCCGGGATCCTCTCTGCGGCTGAGGACTACGACAGCTTCGGGCAGGCGCTGGCGGCCGGGGACTTCAACGGGGATGGATGCGGTGATCTGGCTGTCGGCGTCCCGCACCAAGACGTGTCGGGTGTGAGCTCGGCCGGCGCGGTCCACATCATCTACGGCTCCTCGCTCGGGCTGACCGAGGACGGCGACGCGCAGTGGACCCAGAACACGGGGACCATGCTCGACACCCCCGCCGATGCCGAGTTCTTCGGCTGGTCGCTAGCGACGGGGAAGTTCAACGCAGATGCGTACGCGGACCTGGCGATCGGCGTGCTCTACGAGAACGACAACGGCGCGGTGGCCGTCATGTACGGCTCCTCCGCCGGTCTCACCGACGCCGGGAACCAGCTCTGGAGCCAGGATAGCCCAGGCATAAACGGCCAGGACTTCGAGTGCCAGAGCGAGTTCTTCGGCCAGGCGGTCGCGGCGGCCAACTTCAACGGCGACGGTGTCGACGACCTCGCAGCCGGCGTGCCAGGCGAGGACCTGGGCGGAGCCGGCTGCGGCGGCGTCGGCTACATGGAGGAAGTCGGTGCCGTGAACGTCATCTACGGCACCGCCGCCGGCCTGTCGTCCGCAGGCGATCGGGTGTTCCACCAGAACAGCACCAGCGTCCAGGAGGAGGCCGAGGCGAACGACCGCTTCGGCGAGGAGCTCGCCTCGGGCGACTTCGACGGCGACGGCGCATACGACCTTGCCGTGGGCGTGCCCGACGAGACGATCGGCGGTGCGGGCGCCGCTGGCGTCGCCCAGGTCCTCTACGGCGACGCGGGCGGCCTCTCGGGCGCCGGCGACCAGGTCTGGAGCGAGGAGTCCAACGGCGTTCCTGGTTCCGCGGAGACCTCCGACTCGCTCGGCTTCGCGCTCCTGGCCGGGAACTTCGGCAACGGTCCGCAGGGCGATCTCGCTATCGGCACCCCCGGGCAGGAGATCTCGGGGCAGGGGGGTGCGGGCTGGGTGCACGTCCTCTACGGCTCGTCCGGAGCAGGGCTCACCGCGTCCAACGACGACGTCTGGTCCCAGGACTCGCCCAGCGTGCTCGACGCGGCGGAGGTGGCCGACGGGTTCGGCTCCGAGTTCGGCGACGCCAAGTTCGAGGCCGGCGTCAACAGCCTCGCGGTGGGCGTGTCCGGCGAGGACATCGGGTTCATCGGCGGCGCCGGAGCGGTCCACGTGTTGCATGGCTCGACCACCGGGTTGAGCGCCGACGGCGACCAGTTCTGGCACCAGGACCGGGCGGGCGTCCTTGACGTGGTCGAGGAAGCGGACGCCTTCGGCGCGGCGCTCGCCTTCGGATAGGACCCGTTACGATCCGGCGCGGCGATGGAGGAGCGCGGGCACCTACAGACGAGCGGAGGGCCGGTCGGCAAGGGGCCTTGGCAGACGCTCCCCGGGCGCGACTACCACGCGCCGGAGATCTACGACCTGGACCGCGAGCGGGTCTTCGCACGCTCTTGGCACTGCGTCGGGCGTTCCGAGGCCTTCGTCGCCCCCGGCGACTACGCCACTCCCGAGATCGCCGGCGAGTCGGTCGTCGTGATCCGCGATCAGCACCGTCGCCTCCGAGCGTTCGCTAACACGTGCCGGCACCGCGGCACGCAGCTCCTTCAGGGTCGGGCTCGCGTCACCGCGATCAAGTGCCCGTACCACGCCTGGACCTACGGTATCGACGGTCGCCTGCGCGCCACCCCCAACCTGCGTCCCGAGGACGGCATCGATCGCGACTCGATCGGCCTGTTGGAGATAGCTCTCGAGGAGTGGGACGGCTTCGTGTTCGTGAACCTCGACGGGAACGCCCGGCCGCTTGCCGAGCGCCTGGCCGGGGAGCCGGATTCTCCCCTCCAGCTCGAGCGCTACCGCGTGGGAGAGCTGCGCGTGGGGGCCCGCCGAGAGTACGACGTGGCGGCGAACTGGAAGATCGTCGTCGAGAACTACCACGAGTGCCTGCACTGCCCGACCGTCCATCCCGAGCTCGTGCGTATCGTGCCTCTCTATCGCCGCGGCGAGGTCGAGGAGGAGGGACAGGTTCTCGGCAACTCGATGGGGGAGGGTCTCACTTCGTTCACGATGACCGGCACGTCGAGCCTGCCGCCGCTTCCCGGCCTATCCGATCTGGACGTTCACACCTTCTACGGCGTGTACATGTTCCCGAACCTGATCCTCAACTACCACTCCGAGACCGTGAACGCCGTCACGATCCACCCGATCGGTCCCGAGCGGTCGCTCGTCATGAGCGAGTTCCTGTTCGCCACGGAGACCGTCGACGTGCCCGACTTCGACCCGAGCGAGGTCGTCGAGTTCCGAGACCTGGTCGCCAAGCAGGACTGGGTCGTCTGCGAGCTCGCGCAACAGGGCGTTCGCTCGCGCTTCTACGATCACGGGATCTACCCTCGCCAGGAGCGGTGGATCGCCGCGTTCAACGAGCGCTATCTGGCCGAGCGTGGCCCGGCGCCCTGACCCGGAGCGAGGCATGTTGCGGGTCCGGCGCATCGTCGATCTCTCGATCGTCCTGGACGCCGACACTCAGGTCTACCCGGGGGATCCGAAACCCGACCTCCGGCGGGCGACCAGGATCGAGACAGAGGGGTTCAACGTGCTCTCGTTGCACCTAGGCTCACACTCCGGGACGCACGTCGACGCCCCGTACCACGTCGTGGAAGCGGGCGCCCGGCTCGAGGACCTGGACCTGTCGCTCTTCGCCGGGCCCGGCGTGATCGTGGACGTGAGCGGCCACGGCGACAGGTCGCCGATCGCCTGGGAGGCGATCCGGCCGCACGCGGACCGGCTGGAGGCCGGCGCGATCCTGGCGCTCCGTACCGGGTGGTCGGAGCGCCACTACGGCACCGACCGCTACTACGACCACCCGTTCCTCGATCCCGACGCCGCGCGGAGGATCCTCGACCTCGGCGTGCGCACGCTCGCGGTGGACGCCCTGAACCCCGACCCGACGGCGCTCGAGGGAACCTCCGAGCTCCCGGTCCACGACCTCTGGCTGGGTGCCGGCGGTGTGGTCGTGGAGAACCTCACGAACCTCTCCGCCGTGGACTTCCCCGACCCGGTCCTCAGTCTCCTGCCGATCCGGCTGGGAGGCGACGCCGACGGCGCGCCCTGCAGGGCGGTCGCCCTCGAGCTCGCCCCCTGACTACTCCACCGGCAGCGTCTTGAAGGCGCGGGTCACGTCGATGCCACGCTGTTGCTGCACCGCCACGGCGATGTAGTACAGCACGAAGCCCGACACGAAGATGACGATGTTCAGCCAGAACAGGAAGTCGTTCCCAACGAGACCGGCGCTCGGGTCGGTGAGGAACGCCCAGGCCATGATCACGAGGGCGACGACCGAGAGCGCCCCGACGACGCTCATGAGCGGCACGCTGCCGACCCGCCACTTCACCGGCGAGGCCTCGAAGACATCCTTCATCCGGTAGGGAAAGAGGATCGCCGAGATCGACACCAGGATGAACCCGAGGATGAACCCGAAGATACCGCCCAGGGTCGCGAACCCCTCGACCCAGATGAACGCCGCGAGCGCGGCGATCGATCCGGCACCCACAAGGACGAGCGCGTTCATCGGCGTGTTGTAGCGGGGGTGAACCTCGCCGAGCTTCTGGGGCGCGAGGCCGTCCAGCGAGTAGGCGAGGAAGTTCCGGCTCGCGTTCGCGATCTGCCCCGGCAGCCACGTGTAGCTCTGAAACACGAACAGTCCCATGATGAGCAACGCGATCAGTGTGTTGCCCGACCCGAACGCCGCGATCTGGGTGAACAGGAGGCCCTGCGAGGCCGCGAGCTGACCCGTAGTCTCCAGGCCGATCGCCTTGTCGGCGAGGCTCAGCATGACGAGCATGAACACGGTCGCGAGGATCGCCGCCGCCGGCATCGACCAGAGCTGGAGCTTCGTCGCTCGCTTCACCTCCGACCCGATATAGGCGGAGGACTGGTTGAACACGAGGTTGATGTAGATCCAGGTCCCCGCGAGCAACGTCCACTTGAAGCTGAAGGGCCCGCCGCCGGCGAACCCGCCTTCCTTCGCGGCTTCACCGAGTCCGCGGAGCACGTCCTCGCCGAGACCGGTCCCGAGGTTGGCCGCGGTGTCCGCCTTCGAGGTCACGAGCCACACGATCATCGTCAGCGCGAAGCCGAACAGCGACGCGAAGAAAAGCGTGTTCTGCAGCCGGAAGAACAGACGCATGCCCCTAGCGAACACGAATACGAGGAACGCGATCAGGATCGAGCCGGTGATGAACGTCCCCCAGTCCGAGACGAACCACGCGCCGAGGTCCTGCATCCACTCGATGTCCGCCATCTGTCCGATCGTTGAGAAGAACGGACCGAGGCCGAACTGCGCGAAGAAGGCGGAGGGGACGCCCCCGTAGATGAACCACCACACCGTGTTGTTCCAGCTCGACATCATGCCGAGAGCCGGGTGGAGGCACCTGGACACGTACACGTAGTCCGCCCCGCTCCGCGGCATCGCCGCGGCGAAGAAGGCGAAGACCAGGCTGGTCGGGATGACAACCAGGAACATGAGGATCGCGGTGAGATACAGGTTCGCCCCGGGGTAGAAGGCGGTCGAGAACAGGAACACGAACGCCGCCGTCAGCCCCAACGAGACGAAGTTGATGTTGTAGACGAGGACATCGACCGTCCCGGCCTCGCGAACCAGCCCGGACGCCTTGCGTTCGAACATCCCCGGCCGGATGGTCTCGCCAGCGGTCTCGCTCATGGTCCCCCTCCGTTGCGAACGCGACGTCCAGAATCTTGCCCCTTCCCGAGGGGCCTTGCAGAGCCGTCCTTCTCAGGCACGCCGGGAGGCCGGGCGGGGTAGCATCCGGCCGTGGCCGACGACCAGGACCGTGCCCCGCTTGGACCCGAGGATCCCCTAACGGTTCCGCGATTCGCCGGGCGCTCGACGTTCGCCCGCCTGCCGCGCCGCGACGAGGTCGAGCGCTGCGACGTGGCGGTCGTAGGTGTTCCGTTCGACTCGGGCGCGACGTACCGGCCGGGGGCACGCTTCGGTCCCCACGCGGTCAGGAACGCCACGCGTCTGCTGAGGGGGTACAACCCCGGACTCGACGTGGCGCCCTTCGCGACCCAGCAGGTCGCCGACGCCGGCGACATCGCTTGCAACCCCTTCTCGATCAAGGAGTCGATCTCGCAGATCGAGGCCGGCGCCGACGAGCTCTTGGCGGGGGCCGGGAAGCTCCTCACGATCGGCGGCGATCACACGATCGCGCTACCGCTCCTGCGAGTGATGAACCGCAAGCACGGGCCCGTCGCGCTGCTGCACTTCGACGCGCACCTCGACACATGGGACACCTACTTCGGCGAGCCGTACACGCACGGAACGCCGTTCCGGCGAGCCTGGGAGGAGGGGCTCCTGCTCGAGGAGCGCGCCGCGCACGTCGGCATCCGCGGGCCGCTCTTCTCTCCCGAGGACCTCACCGACGACGCGCGCTTCGGCTTCGCGATCGTCGGTGCGTTCGAGCTTGCCGACCTCGGTGTCGGGGGCGCCGTCGAGCGGATCCACGCGCGCCTCGGCGACGCGCCGGTCTATGTCTCCGTGGACATCGACGTGCTGGATCCCGCGCACGCGCCGGGAACCGGCACTCCGGAGGCCGGCGGTCTAACGTCCCGGGAGCTCTTGGGTATCATCCGCGGGCTCGCCGGACTGAATCTCGTGGGCGCCGACGTAGTCGAGGTTAGTCCGCCATACGACCACGCCGAGGTCACCTGCGTGGCCGCCTCCCACGTCGCATACGAGCTCCTCGGCTTGTTCGCGAAGGCGTCTTAGATGGAGGGGAAGCTCAGGGCCTCGCTCCGCACCGACTCGTTCACCGAGTCGGTGATTCGCGAGATGACCCGTCTCGCGATGGACCACGACGCGATCAACCTCGCCCAGGGCTTCCCCGACTTCGCCGCCCCTGGGGAGCTCAAGCGGGCCGCCCAGGAGGCCATCGCGCGAGACCTCAACCAGTACCCGATCACCTGGGGCGAGCAGGAACTCCGGGAGGCGATCGCCGAGACATACGACCGCCTGTACGGCATGCACGTCGACCCCGAGCGGAACCTCTGCGTCACCTGCGGCTCTACCGAGGCGATGATCTCCTCGATGCTCGGAGTCCTCGACCCCGGCGACGAGGTCGTGATATTCGAGCCGTACTACGAGAACTACGGCCCCGACACGATCCTCGCCGGCGCGGTGCCGCGGTACGTGTCCCTCCGCGGTCCCGACTGGACCTTCGATGAGGCCGAGCTCGCCGCCGCCTTCAACGATCGCACCCGCGGGATCGTCGTGAACACTCCCAACAACCCGACGGGCAAGGTCTTCTCCCGCGAGGAGCTCGAGGCGATCGCTCGCCTCTGCCAGAGGTACGACGCGATCGCGTTCACCGACGAGATCTACGAGCACATCACCTACGACGACACCCGGCACGTGCCGATAGCCACGATCCCCGGGATGGAGGACCGCACCGTTACGATCAGCGCGCTCTCCAAGACCTACGCCGTCACCGGGTGGCGCGTGGGCTGGGCGATCGCGGCCGAGGACTTCGCCGACGGGATCCGCAAGGTTCACGACTTCCTGACGGTCGGCGCGCCGACACCGCTGCAGCACGCCGGGGTCGTGGCCCTCGGCATGCCCGAGACCTACTACGAGACCCTCCGGGAGCAATACATGGAGCGTCGCGCTCTGATGCTCTCGATCCTTGAGGAGTGCGGGTTCGCGTTCACGCCGCCACAGGGTGCGTACTACGTCCTCGCGGGCATCACTCACCTCGGGTACGGGAGCGACGTCGATCTCGCCCACCACCTGGTCCGGCACGTCGGCGTGGCCGTCGTGCCGGGGTCGTCTTTCTATTCCGAGGCCGGACTCGGGCGCGACGTCGTCCGCTTCTCCTTCTGCAAGCGTCTCGAGACTCTGGAGGAGGCCGGCGATCGCCTGCGGAAGCTCGCACCCCTCTAGCGCTCGCGCTCCAGGATCGCCGGGTCGGCGCCGAGGAACTTGAGCAGGTTCCCGTACAGCGCGAAGAGCGTGAAGACAGTTGTCGCGATCGCGATGAACACCACCGCCACAGCCGCGATCGTGGGCGTGAACCCGTACCGCAGGTCGTTCACGACCTTTATCGGGAGCGTCACGACCGAGAAGCGCGACACCATGAAGGCGATGATGTACTCGTTCAGCGAGAGCACGAACGCCGCAGCGTACCCCGTGATCATCGAGGGAACCAGGAGCGGCAGGGTGATCGTTCGGAACGTGGTTCGCTGGCTGGCTCCTAGCGTCTGAGCCGCCTCGGGAAGCGACGGGTCCATCGCCTCCATCGCGAGCGACACCGTTACGAGCGGCAGCGTCGAGAAGAAGATCGCGTGAGATATGACGATGTTCTCGATCCGTCCGGAGTGGTGCATGGAGTTCCAGAACACGAGTGCTCCGAGCGCGCTGATCACTGGTGGCAGCATGAACGGAAGGATGCCGAGCGAGTACAGCACGGGCGCCAGCCGGACGTGATACGCGCGCAAGAGGTAGGCGAGCGGCGTCGCGATCAGCACCGCGAGCGCCGCGCTCGCGGCGGCCACGACGAGGCTCGTCGTCCAGGATTCGCGCCAGCTGATGTCCTCCCAGAGCTGCGCGTACCAGTGCAACGAGAAGCCCTCGGGCGGGAAGTCCATGTAGCGGTTCTCGTTGAACGAGACGACGGCCACGACGAAGAGGGGGGCTATGAGGAACACGACGACGAGCGTCGTGAGCGACCACCTGAGCGCCCGCATCAGGCGATCCTCCTCGTCCGAGCCTCGATCCACATCACGAGCGCGACCACGCCGAGCGAGAGAAACGTCAAGAACAGCGCCATCGCGGCGGCGAACGGCACGTTCGCGTTGAAGGTCGCCTGGTCGGAGATGAACACCGAGAGCGTCCAGTGCTCTGGTCGGCCGAGGAACGCGGGGATCAGATAGCTACCCAGCGTGAACACGAAGACGAGCAGGAATCCGGCCATGATTATCGGCCGGCAGATCGGGACGACGACCGTCCAGAACGTGCGCCAGGGCGAGGCCCCAAGGGTCTGGGCCGCCTCCGTCACCTCCGGGTCAAGGCGCGTGAGCTGCGGATAGAGCGTCAGCACGCAGTAAGGGAACGCTATGTAGCAGAGACCAAGGAGTACCGCAAAGAAGCTCGGCTGATAGGCGGCGGACTCGTTCATCACTCCGAGCCACACAAGCACGTTCGAGATCCCGGCCGAGCGTCCGAGCAGCACGGTCCACGAGAACCCGACGATCACCTCAGAGAGGGCGAGCGCCGACATCACGAGCACCAGGAGCACGACGTGTGGCCGCCGTCGCATCCGCGTGAGGAAATACGTGAAGGGAAACGCCAGGGCGATGCTCACTGCGCCGGCGAAGAGCGAGATGCCGATCGAGAAGAGCGTGCGCTCCATGTACACACCGCTGAAGAACCGCTGCCAGTTGGCCAGCTCGAACGCCGGTTCGTAGAAGGCGCCCTCGATGCGGTGGTAGAACGACGTCGCGACCATGATCCCGAAAGGGACGAGGAAGAAGACGGCGAGCATCCCCACGGGGAACGCGAGCACGGCGTAGGCTCCGCGCGTCGCCCGGCGCCGCTCGGTCATCCGCGCACCACGACGCAGGCCTCGCGAGGGAACAGAACGACGACGGGGGCTCCCTGGTCGACCGGCACGCGCTCCCGCGGAGACCCCGCGACCACCACGGGCTCGCCGAGTCCGCAATCCACGTAGCACTCGAAGAGCTCCCCCAGGTCGCGCACGAATACGACCGTGCCGCGGAGGGCGTTCCGCTCCGGCAGCTCACCGGTCGAAAGGTGCGCCTCCTCCGGCCGGACCGATACCGTCACCTCGGCGGCGGTGACGGCCCCGTCCACATCGAACGGCCGCCGGGCGATCGTCACCGACCCGTCCCTGCCCTCGCCACGCAAGAGGTTCGTCCTACCGATGAAGCTGGCGACAAACGGAGTAGCCGGCCGCCTGTAAACCTCGAGCGGCTCGCCGACCTGCTCCACACTTCCGGCGGTCATCACGACGACGAGGTCCGACATCGTCATCGACTCGCGCTGGTCGTGGGTGACCATGATCGTCGTGATCCCGAGCTTCTGTTGGAGGAGCCGGAGCTCCACTTGAAGCTGCTCGCGCAGGTTCGCGTCGAGGGCCGAGAGCGGTTCGTCCAGCAGGAACAGGCGCGGCTCCAGCGCAAGAGCCCTCGCGGTTGCGACCCGCTGCCGCTGGCCGCCGGAGAGCTGCGAGATCCGCCGGTCGCCGAGGCCCTCCATAGACACGAGCTCCAGAAGCTCCTCGACCCGCCGGCGGATGTCCTCCCCGCGCACTCCCCGGATCCTCATGCCGTAACCGATGTTGCCGGCAACCGAAAGATGCGGGAACAGCGCGAGCGTCTGGAAGACCATCCCGATGTCGCGGGTGTGTGGCGCCTGCTCGGTTATGTCCTCGCCGTCGAGTAGCACGCGCCCGTCGGTGGGTTGCTCCAGGCCGGCGATCATCCGGAGGAGCGTCGTCTTCCCGCAACCCGACGGCCCGAGGAACGAGATGAGCTTGCCCGGTGGTAGCTCCAGGTCGACCCCGGCGACAGCGGTCACGTCGCCGAAGCGCTTGATCAGACCCTGGAGCCTCAGACCTCCCCGCGCCTGCACGGCGTCCTCAGGAAAGGATCATCTCCGTCCACTGCTGGTCGATCCAGTCCTCCCACTCGTCGTACATCTCGTATTTGGGCCGAAGCGCCACTTCCG